>NZ_RJKL01000001.1:5519166-6238333 GCF_003751945.1 Couchioplanes caeruleus
AGGAGCTCACCCAGCACCGGCCGAAGACCTGGATCATCACCGGCGGTCCGGGCAGCGGCAAGACGTCCATCGCCGCGGCGGTGGCGGCCGATCTACTCGATCGTGACACCGTGCCGGTCGTGCTGGACGCCCGGGTCTGGCCCACCGTGGACGCTTGCGCCGAGCTACGCGACGTGCTGCTGGCGCTGCGCCCGGACGAGATACCGGCGCCGCTGTGGAAGTCGCGGATCAAGCACAAGCGGTGCGTCGTGATCATCGACGGCCTGAACGAGATCGCCCGGCAGTGGGGTGACACACCCGCCTGGCGGTTCGTGAAGTCCATCGTCGAGGGCGGCCACCCCTTTCCGGTGCTCGCCACGATGCGGCACTTCACGGACGAGCCGCAGGAGTCGCTGACCCGGCCGGTGAACCTCCTCGACCTGGCGCCGCTGACGGATGCCGAGGTCACCCGGTATCTCGCCGCCGTGGGGCTGGACGCCGGCGACCTGTTGCGCCTGCGCAGCCAGGACGACTTCGAGGATCTTTACTCGAATCCGCTTCTGCTTTCCCTGCTGGCCAACCTCCTCGGTCCGCAGTCGAACGGCAGCTCGGACCGTTTCCGTCGCGACGGTCACCGCCAAGGCGGCCAGGGCGCGGCGGGTGGCACGCCACCCACGGCGGGTGGCACGCCACCGTCCCGCGGCAGACTGCTGCTCCAGACCGTCCAGCGGGCGCGGCGGCACCGGCGGCTCTCCGCCGGCGAGCTGGAGATCGAGCGCGGCGGCCTGCAGCTCGAGTCGGTCATGGTCGCGGCGGCGTCGTGTGCCTTCGGGAACCCCGGAAGCGAAGGGCACTTCTCCCGGCGGGACGTGGAGCGGCTGCTGGCGCAGAGCCGTCCCGGCGAGCCACAGTCTGCCGCGATCGTCGACGCCTTCCTGGACACCCAGATGGTGGTCCGGGTCGAGGATTCCATGGACCGGTTCCGCTTCGCCCATCCCTCCTTCGTCGACTTCGGCATCGCGCTGGCCTACCGGAACGAGGAGCTGCCGTCCGCGCTGATGGCCTCCGAGGAGCTGGTGCACTGCCTCGGCGACTGGGTGGGTCTCACGGCCGACCCGGACGAGAGCGCGCGCCGGGTGCTGCAGCGGATCACGGACGAGGAGTACGAGTTCGACCGTTCCTGCCTCGTCGACGTGGTCTTCGCCAACCGGGGCGTGCTCACGACCGAGACGCTCGTGCTGCTGTGGCGCGCGATCGGCGGCGCCCTCGGTTCGGCGTTGCGGGGCCGGCGCTGGCAGCAGCAGTCGCTGATCCAGGCGCTCAACCAGCTTCCCGAGTGGACCATCGCCGAGGGGATCCGGCTGGGTGTGCTCGACAAGTTCTCCGGCCCGCTGCACGCCGAGATCGTGGAGCAGATGTCGCAGCGCACCCTCGACGTCCGCAAGCTGCGCCAGGCCCAACGACGGACGCGGGACGAGCGGTTCGCCAGCAACGCCCTCGAACGCCGGGAGGCGCTGGCCCTCGCTCAGGAGCTCGGCGCGACCGGCACGGAGCGCCTGGCCGGCCTCGAGATTCTCAAGGCGCGGCTTCCCGCGGCGGACGGCGATCTCGCGGCGAGGATCGTGCAGGGCATCATGCGCCTCGGCGGGCTCGGCGAGCTGCCCGTGCTGGTGGCGACGCTCGCGTCGAATCCCGCGGAGCAGACCCGCGCCGCCGCGGCCGCCGCGCTCGCCTCCGTCGGGCACCGCGACGCCATTGACCAGGTCATGGAGGCGCTGGTCAAGGACGAGTCAGCGGTGGTTCGGCTCGCCTGTGCGGCCACGCTGGGCCGGCTGCGCGCCCGGCAGGCGGTCGGCGTGCTCGCCGGGGCGCTGTCCGATCCGGCGGGTCCGGTCCGGGCCGGTGCGGCGCGCGCGCTCGGTGCGCTGGCCGACTCCCGTACGGTGGCCCCTCTGATCCGGGCGCTGGAGGTGGAGCACGACTACGACGCGCTCGCCGCGATCGCCTCGGCCCTGGGCCGGCTCCGCAACGCCGAGGCGGTGCCCGGCCTGGTCATGGCGCTGACGGAGACCTCGCTGAACGTACGGATGGACGCGTGCCGCGCGCTCGGCGAGATCCGGGACCCGGCCGCGATCCCGGCGCTGGCCCGCCGGCTGGCCGACCACGTCGGCGCGGTCCGGGGCGAGGCGCTGAAGGCGCTCGGCGAGATCGGGGACGCGAGCGCCACCCCGCATCTCATCGAGGCACTGTCCCACCCGGAGGCGCAGACCCGCGCGGTGGCGTCGACCGCCCTCGGCAAGATCGGCGATCCGCGCGGCGTGGATCCGCTGACGGGCGCCCTGGACGACGAGAACCCGTTCGTCCGCGGTGCCGCGGCCGCCGCGCTGGGCCGGTTGCCGGACCGCCGCATCGCCGCCCGTCTCAACGAGGTCGCGCGGCGCGATCCGAATTCCGCGGTGCGCTCCTCGGCGATCAGTTCGCTGGGCCGCGTCGGCGGGCCCCGCGATCTGCCGCTGCTCGAGCGGGTCATCCGCGACTCCGCGGAGTTTCCGTGGGCGCGCGCGGTGGCCGTCATGGCGTACGGCGCGCTCACCTCGGAGACGCCGATGTGGCTCGCGGCGACGGCCGACGACCTGAACGCGGCGATCCAGAATGGTGACACGGAGGCGCAGAAGCTCCGCGGCGCGATCATCTACTGCGTCGGACGGCACTGCAACCTCGAGTTGATCGGCTGGCTCGAATCGGTGGCACGGTCCGATCCGGAGTTCATGAACCGGACCTCCGCGACGTCGGCGCTGGTCCGCAATGGACGAGCCTCCGAGCGGTTCCTCACCGCGGTGCTCTCCGACGCCGAGCAGGCCGTCGCGGCGGGCCGCAAGCCGGGTGCGGCGATCCTGAGGATCGCCGCCACCGAGATCGTGCGGTCCTGCGCGGAGTCACGGACGAAGGACCCGGCGATGCTCGCGCGCCTGCTCGACATCGTGCTGTCCGCCGGCAAGGAATGCGAGGAGGTCATCTCCGGGGCCATCAAAAGCAACCGCAGCTCGGATTCGCGCGCCATGCTGCGGGTGCTCGAATACATCAGCGAGCGGCTCGCGGCGGCGTCCCGGGACGAGCTGAGCCGGGCGACCGTCGCGAGCGCCATCGAGTTCCACCGCCGGCAGATCGGGTTCGCGGACACGCTGGCGGGCCTGCGCGCCGACGCCGGCCTGCTCACCACGAAGTTCCAGGCGACCACCGAGAGCGGTCCGACGCGGCACGAGGGAGATCGGGTGAGCGACCGGCGCTGCGACCTGCTCGTCATCACGGTCAACGCCACGGAGACCGAGGTCGTGAAGAAGGCGCTGAGCGAGGTCTACGGGCCGCCGGCGCCCTACTACGCGAAGATCAACAGCTATTGGGGGTACGCCGCGGAGAACCACCCCTCCGTCGCGCACCTGCGGTGTGGCATGGGTGGAAGCGGGGTCCGCGGCGCATACGTCCAGGTCGGCGAGGCGGTGCGGGAGCTCCGGCCGGAGTCGGTCGTGGCGCTCGGCGTCGCCTGGGGCGCGGACCCCGAGGCGACGCCGCTGAGCACGGTACTGCTCAGCACGCAGGTGATCGACTTCGAGCGGCAGCGGGTCGGCACGGGCCCGGCCGGCGAGCGCGTGATCATCGCCCGGGGCGCCAAGGCGGAGGCGAGCCCGCGCCTGATGAACCGCTTCCTGGTGACCGACTACGACGGGACCGGCGTGACCATCGTCGAAGGCCCGCTGCTGTCCGGCGAGAAGCTCATCGACGACCCGGCCTTCAAGCGCGAGTTGATCGAGATGTTCCCGGACGCGGTCGGCGGCGAAATGGAAGGCGTCGGCATCCAATCCGTCTGCGACCGCGAGCGGGTGGACTGGATCGTGGTCAAGGGGGTCTGCGACTTCGCCGAGAACAAGGCCGAGGACAAGGCCCACCGGCAGACCGTCGCCGCCACCCGCTCGGCGGAGGCACTGTGCGCCGTACTGCGCCAGGGCGGGTTCTCCTAGCCGGAGTACAGCCAGGGTGGATTCTCCTAGCCGGAGCTCACATGCACAGCCCGCTGAGGATCTCCGCGATCGCCTCGGGCTTGTGCCGCAGGGTGGCCCGCCCGACCGACAGCTCGGCCCGCACCACGTCGGGATCGCCGGTGGCGAAGCCGCTGGGCCACACCCACAGCCCGGTCTCCTCGGCAAGCCGCCGCGCGTTCTCCCGGAACGTCTCGGCGGACGCCGCGAACAGCAGGTGCATCATCGGCGTGTGCGGCGGGTCCGGCACGACCCGCACCTCGGGTACGCCGGCGAGCGCGTCCCAGATCGCCCGGGCGTGCCGCATCCGGGCCGGCATCTCGGCGAGCCCCTCGTCCAGCAGCCGCAACGCCGACGCGGCGGCCGGCCACAGGGCGAACAGCGTGCCGCCCAGCCGGGCGCGCCACTCCCGGACCGCGGCGACGTCGGCCGCCGAGCCGGCGACGCAGCATCCCGGCAGCGCTCCGATGCCCTTGTAGAACGACACGTAGACGGTGTCGAAGAGGGCGGCGATCTCGGCGGGGGAGCGCTCGTACCCGGCGCTCGCCTCCCAGAGCCGGGCGCCGTCGAGGTGGACCGCCGCGCCCCGCTCGCGCGCCCACTGGGTCTGGCCCACGAGGTCGTCCCAGGCCGGCAGCGCGCCGCCGAGGTCCCGCTGGGGCAGCTCCAGGAGCAGGGCGGCCACCGGCTCGGCCACCTCCTCCAGGTCGCCGAGCGCGATCAGATGCTCCGGATCGCCGGTGCGGCGACCGATGAGCTGGTGCAACCGCTGATGGGCCTGGCCCTCGTGCTGGTCGAGGTGGCAGTACGGATGCCAGACGACGGTTCGCGAGAGTCGCCGGTCGGCGTGCACCCGCAGGGTGGCCGCCTGTGCCATGGTGCCGCTGGGCAGGAACACGGCCGCAGGCTTGCCGAGCAGCGCCGCGACGTGCCGCTCGAGCTCGGTGACGACGCCGCCCTCGCCGTACGTGTCGGGGTCGGTCTCGGGATCGATCGACGCGAGCAGCTCGCGGGGCCGGATCAGGCCGTTGCCGAGGAACGTGTCGGTGCAGGCGGCCCGCCGGGCCCGGATCTCCTCATCCACCGTGCCAGTCTTCCGTGTCCACCGGCCCGTGTCAGTCGGGATGGGGGATGCGGGGCCCTGATATGCAGGTGTTCATGCGATTGCGCCCGTACGCCGAAGAGGACCTCCGTCTCACGCAGCGGCTGGAATCCGACCCCCGGGTCGTCGGGCACCTCGGCGGTGCCGGCGACGGCGCGCATGCGGACCGGGTGCACCGGCGGCGGATCGCCGCGGTGGCCGACGGCGACCTGTTCTTCACGATCCTGATCGGTGACCCCGAGGAGCCGGCCGGGATCATCGCCGTCTGGCGTGCGGAGTTCGCCGGCGAGCAGGTCCATGAGCTCGGGGCCATGCTGCTCCCGGATCATCAGGCGCGCGGCGTCGCCGGGCGGGCGTTCGCGCTGCTGCTGCCGTACGTCCTCGACCGTGGCGTCCGGATGTTGCATGCGTTCCCGGCCGTGTCGAACAAGCCGTCCAACGCGATCCTGGACAAGCTCGGCTTCACCCGCGGCGAGGAATGCGACCTGGACTACGAGGGCCGCCCGCTGCGCTGCGCCCACTGGGTGCGCGAGCTGGTGCCGGACACGGCAGGAAGGGCTCCGGAGAGCCCTTCCTGATGTGGGCGGGGGCGTATCAGCAACGGATCCAGCTGAAGTTGAACAAGGTGTCGACGTCGCCCTCGCTGGACCTCATCGACATGGTGCTCTTGCCGGAGGACGAGCCGGCGTCGACCCGGAGCTCAGTGTTGATGTTGAGAACCTTCTGGTCCTGGCACGGGAGGTAGACCAGTGCGCCCGCCACGTCCTGGGTGTCCCAGTAGCCGCTCAGCGGTCCGTAGAAGGATTCCTCGGTGCGGTTGTTGGCCGAGGACCCCTGCCAGTAGTAGTTCGTCTTCTGCAGGCCGGTGGCGCCGGAGTTGAGCTTCAGCTTGCCCCGGTACTCCGCCTGGGCGATCGCGAACGTCCAGCCCGCAGGGACGGTCACGAGCACGCCGACCTGGCAGTTCTTGCGGCGGTCGGTCGCGGAGGCGTCGCCGCCGGCCGCGGCCTCGAAGTCGTAGTACCTGACCCGGAAACCGGTCTTGTCGTGGTTGCCGTACACCGCGGCCGTGCCGGGTGCGCAGCCGGAGCCGTTGGCCGCAATCACCTCGACGGTGACGTTGCCCTCCGGCACGCCCTGGACGGCCGTGTCCGCGGCTTGGGCGGGGGCGGATAAGGACAGCGCGAGAACCGTGCCGAGTACGGCGAGAACCGCACGCCTCCCGCCGACGAGTCTTTCCTTCATTGCATTCCTCTCGGATTGCGTACTCAATATCGACTTTTGTAGCGCGCGTGCGTCATCGCCGGACGGTCGGCAGGCGCCGGTGCCTCAACGACATTCCGTTAATTGACTGACTAATGCGCTGGGACTCTCCTGGTTGTCCCGCGAGGGAATGTTAGCCACGTGACGCCGGACACACAAGCATCGACTCAGATCAATCAGGCTTGGCGCGAAGCGCGGCGAGTAGCCGCAGCTCAACGCAGGGTTCACGGTCGCGGAGTGCCGGATAACGGGGATAATTCGGGCTTACTCGGCGCCGTTCGCGTCCGTTATAGCCCGAAGGTGGGAAGTGCTGCTTTTCGCAGCCTGCTGCGAAAGACCGGTGAAATGCATTTTACCGACCGGAAGCCATACAAGATTTCATTGACCCGGATCTATGCAGAACCTTAGCATTGGCCCGCGTGTGCCTCGTCGTATCAGCTTGAAGGGAGTCCAATGCGTAAATTGTTGGTGCGTGGGGGTGTGGTACTCGCATTACTCGCCTCGTCATTGTTGCAGAGCCCGGCCGCCCACGCCGGAAGCATTCTTGACGACCCGCCGAACGACCACATCGTCATCGACCTGGTCGCCATGGCCGGCTCGGGCTGCCGTCCCGGCACGGCCGACGTCGCGGTGTCGCCCGACAACAAGGCCTTCACCGCCATCTACAGTGAGTACCTCGCCCAGGCCGGTCCGGGTGTCCCCAGCACGGAGGGCCGGAAGAACTGCCAGCTCAACGTGCTGGTGCACGTGCCGCAGGGCTTCACGTTCGCCATCGCCAAGGTGGATTACCGCGGATACGGATCCCTGCTCCACGGGTCCACCGCCTCGCAGCGGGCCAACTACTACTTCCAGGGCATGAGCCAGAGCGCGTACTCGAACCACCCGATCAGCGCGCCGCTGGACGACAACTGGATGGCCAGCGACGAGGTGGCGGTGGCCGCGATGGTCTGGCACCCGTGCGGTGAGATGCGCAACCTCAACATCAACACCGAGCTGCGGGTCGCCAGGGGAACATCGTCGGGCACGAGCTTCCTGACCATGGACTCCACCGACGGCAGCATCGAGACCACGTACCACTTCGCATGGAAGCGTTGCTGACGTCTTGCGCTACGTGACGAGGGCCGCCGGCTCGCCCGGCGGCCCTCGTTCGCCTTCGTCGGCCGTTGCGCCCTCAGCGGCGGCGCAGGAGCGGCGTGCCCAGGGCGGTCAGCGTCTTGAGCAGCTCGTCGATCTGCTCCTCCGTGTGCGCCGCGGTCACCTGGATGCGGAAGCCCACCTCATCCTTCGGCACTCCCGGATACGGCGCCAGCGTCACGTACGCGCCGTGGTCGAGCAGCGTGTGCGCGACCTCGGGCAGGTCGTCCGCGTTCGTCAGCGGAACCTGGATCAGCGGATAGTCCGAGTTGTTCGGCGTCTGCACGTCGAGTGCGTCGAGGTGGTCGAGCACCCGGCGCGTCTTGCGGTGCAGGTCGTCGCGCAGGTCGTCGCCGCGGACGTCGTTGACCGCCAGGCCGGCCAACACGGTCGCGAGGGCCGCGGTCGGTACCGGGCCGGAGTACAGATAGGGCGGCGCGGTGATCTTCAGGTGTTCCTTCACCGGCGTCGGGCAGGCGATGAAGGCGAGCAACGACGAGTACGCCTTGGAGAACCCGCCGACCAGGACGATGTTGTCGTAACCGAGCCCGTGGTGGCGCACGACGGCGTTGCCGCGGCGGCCGTACGGGGTCGGATCGCCGGCACCGCGGTCGCCGATGATGCCGAAGCCGTGGGCGTCGTCGACGTAGAGGATGGCGTCGTGCTCGCGGCAGACGGCCGCGAAGCGGGCCAGATCCGGAGTGTTGCCCGTCATGCTGTTGACGCCGTCCATGCAGACCAGCGTGGGAGTGCCGGCCGGCACCTCGCGGAGCAGCTCGGCGAGGTGGTCGGCGTCCTCGGAGCGGAACCGGCGCACGGTGGCGCCGAGGCCCCGGGCGTGGACGCAGCCGTCGTAGATGGTGCGGTGGGCGCGGGCGTCGAGCAGGATGTGGCCCTTGCCGGCCAGGACCGGGATGACCGCCAGGTGGATCTGGCTGATCGTCGGCAGCAGCAGGGTGTCCTCGGCGCCGAGCAGGGCGGTGAGCCGCTCCTCGATCATCGGGTAGAGGCGCGGGCTGCCGAGCATCCGCGACCAGCTCGGATGGGTGCCCCAGCGCCGGACCTGGACGTCGATGGCGTCCATGATCTCGGGGTCGAGGTCCAGGCCGAGGTAGTTGCAGGACGCCCAGTCCACGTGCCAGTGGTCGCCGATGCGGATGCGGCGCCCGTCCACCTCGTCGATCACCTGATCCCAGAGACCAGCCCCGGTGAGCTCGGCGACGCTGCGGTAGGCGGCATCGGCGGCGGGCGACGTCGCGGCGGGGGTAACAGGCACCATGTGGCGAATGCTAGATCCTTATCGGAAGCCGTTGATCAGCCGGGCGGCGTCCGCCTCGGTCATCGGCCGGTTGAAGAGGAAGCCCTGGCCCAGGCGGCAGCCGGCCTCCTTGAGCAGGTGGTGCTCCTCCGGCGTCTCGATGCCCTCGGCGACGACGTCCAGGTTGAGCGTGGCGGCGAGCTGGATGATGCCCCGGACCAGGTCGAGCTGCTGACCCGAGCCGGTGATGGTGTCGACGAAGGACTTGTCCAGCTTGAGCGTGTCGACCGGGACGCGGTGCAGGTAGCTCAGCGACGAGTAGCCCGTACCGAAGTCGTCGATCGACATCTTGATCCCGGCCGCGCGCAGCCGGGCGATGTCGGCGTGGATCCGGTCGTGCTCGCCCAGCAGCAGGCTCTCGGTGATCTCCAGGGTGAGCAGGCGCGCGGGCAGCCCCGACCGGCTCAGCTCGGCGAACACCTGATCCACGAAATCCGGTGACCGGAACTGTCGCACGGAGACGTTCACGCTGACGTACGGCGTGTCGTGCGGGTGCTTCCGGTGCCACTCCGCGGCGGTGGCGACCGCCGTCCGCAGTACCCAGGCACCCAGCTCCACGATCAGCCCGGACTCCTCGGCCAGCGGGATGAACGTGGCCGGTGACACCATGCCGCGCTCCGGGTGCGGCCACCGCAGCAGCGCCTCGAAGCCGACCGTACGTGCCTCGCCCAGCTCGACGATGGGCTGGTAGTTGAGGACGAAGGCGTCCTCGGCGAAGGCCCGGTCCAGATCGGTGCGTAGTTGCATCCGGTCGAGCACCTCGGCGTGCAGCGACGCCTCGTAGCGCCGCCAGCGGCGGCCACCGCTCGACGGCACCGTGTCCAGCGCGACGTCGGCCTGGCTGAGCAGCTCCTTCGCTGTTCGCGCGTCGGCGGTGGTGGCGACACCCGCCCGCAGATGCGCGGCGGCGAGGCTGCCGCCGACGTGGAACGTCTCGGTGGACAGGTGCACGACCTGCTCGGCGAGCCGCTCGATGTGGGCCACGTCGGACGCGTCCTCGACGACCGCGCCGAACTCGTCGGCGCCGAGCCGGGCCAGTGTGCCGCGGCCGGCGAGCACCGAGGAGAGCCGCTTCCCGACGGCGATCAGCAGCTCGTCGCCGACCTCGTGGCCCATCGTGTCGTTGACGACCCGGAAGCCGTCGATGTTGATGATCATGACACCGCAGAGCCCGCTGCGCCGTCCGGCCGCCGCCGCGACGTCGTCCTGGAACCGCAGGCGGTTGCCCAGGCCGGTCAGCGGATCCACATACGCGCGGGCGATCAGCTCCTGCTCCAGGCGCTGGCGCTCGGTGACGTCGCGCAGGGTCACGACGAGCCCGTTGACCCCGGGCTCGCGGCGCATGTCGCCGATGACCGCCTCGGTGCAGACGAGCGTGCCGTCGGTCCGGCGTACCTGCCACTGGTTGAGTCCCTCGCCCGCCATCCCGCGGCGGGTGGCGTCGAGCAGGTCGCGGACCTCGTCGCGATCCTCCTCGTCGATGAGGTCGAGGAGGTCGCTCCCCACCAGGTCCGCCGTCCCGATCACCTGCTCGGCCGCGGGGCTCACATAGGTGATCCGGTTGTCCTCGCCGACGATCGCGATGACCTCGGTGGCGTTGAGCACCAGCGTGCGGAAGTAGGCCTGGCTGTCCCGGCGGCTGATCTCCCGGTTGAGCCGGATCCGGTCGAGCATGGTGGCGGCCTGGCCGGCCAGCACCGGCACGGCCTCCTGCAGCCCGATCAGCGCCGGCTCGTCCGCGCCGACGAACAGGTCGCCGACCCGCGCGTCGCCGACGGCCAGGCGGCAGTGCAGGGCCAGCTCGAAACGGGCCAGCGGCTCGGCGACCTCGGGCGGGAGCGTCACCACGTAACGCAGCTCCAGCCCGCCGGTGAGATTGCCCAGCGCGGCGGCGACCACCTCGGGTTCGCTGTGCAGCTCCAGGACGACGCGGTGCTCCGTACCCGGAGGAAGCATCCGGCCGACCGCCCGCCGCAGGACGGCATCGGTCTCGTCGGCACTGGTCGAGGCCAGCAGGGCCTCGCAGGCCTCGCGCAGCTCGCGCTCGCGGGCGAGGGCCTGCCGCAGGTTGTCCGTGACGGCGGACATGCGCGCCAGGGAGAGCAGGATGAGCGCCGCCGACACCACCGCGATGAGGACGCCGTCGAGGACCGGGCCGCGCAGCGCCTGCACGAGCAGCGCGGCCGGTGCCAGCAGCGAGGCGAAGGTCAGGACGCCGCGACGCAGGGAGACCTGGGTACGGGTCAGCACGTGCGGCTCGGTCAGCCGGATCATCGACGGATGCAGCGCGGCCGCGCCACCGGCGATGTAGAAGACGAGCCAGCCGAGGTCGATCGGGCCGCCCAACTGCCAGATGCCTTCGAGGCGGCTCAGGCCGTACAGGACGTCGGCGGTGAGCAGGCCCGCGCCCGAGGCCAGCAGGAACGCCAGGCTGGTGTTGCGCGCCGCGGCCAGCCCCAGCCGGGCCAGGATGGCCAGGGTGAGCACGTCGCTCAGGGGATAGGCGATCGAGACCGCCTTCTCCAGCGCGCCGAGCGTGGGGTCCTGCAGGAACGGGTTGATCAGGAACGTCCACGCGAGGAAGCCGGCGCCGATGGTGAGGATGA
This sequence comes from Couchioplanes caeruleus, assembly GCF_003751945.1. Lineage (NCBI taxonomy): Bacteria > Bacillati > Actinomycetota > Actinomycetes > Micromonosporales > Micromonosporaceae > Couchioplanes > Couchioplanes caeruleus. The sequence goes on from NZ_RJKL01000001.1 coordinate 5,530,603, forward strand.
CCGCGTCGAGCATGCTGGCGCGATCCGGAAATCGCGCACCCGATCTGGTCAGCCCGATCAGGCCGCCCAGGAGCAGGGGTAACGAGCCGCCGAGGAAGACGAGATCGGCCAGCGAGGGGAACTGGCCCGGCACCACGACCAGTGCGACGACCGTCCCGGCGGCGAGGGTCATATAGCCGGCACCGAGCAGCAGCCAGGGCTGACGGCGCCGCGGATTGTGGCGGGCGATGCCGACGGCGAAGGCGGTCAGGGAGGACAGGACGATCAACGCCCAGGCGACGACGAACAGCGCCGGGACGAACAGGTAGACCGCCGCCAGGCACGAGGTCGCGGTGAGATAGATGGGTACGGCCCGGCGCAGCGGTGACCGTGCGCGACCGGCAGACGCGGTGGCCGTACGGATGGCGACGCTCGCGCGCCCGGGTGGTTCCGGCGCCGGATCGACGAAAGTGCCCGATGGAGCCGAATGTCCGTTTGCTTCGTGCCGAGTGGCGACGCGGGTGGCGGATGCGTCACCCGTACCGCTTCCGGTGGGGAAGCGCTCGTCTGAACTCAAGGCAACCTGCCCGGGGCCGCTTCTGCGCCTGCCGGTATGGGCTGGCGTCACTACCTCTTGATCGGCATCTGGGCTTCAGGACTGAGAGCCGGCTCTATCGATGGGACTGATGAAGATCAGTGCAGGATCTTACTACGCATCGGCGGTCCGGACTTCCAGCTCCGGCAGGTGCGCTGTGGGGCGGCCGGACAGCCACTCGGCGAACTGCTCGGTGGGAAGCGGGCGGGAGATGTAGTAGCCCTGGATGGCGCTGCACCCGTGCCGCCTCAGATACTCGAGCTCGCTCTCGTCCTCGACGCCCTCGGCGACCACGATCAGCCCGAGCGTACGGCCGAGTTGCAGCGCCGCGTCCGTCACGGCACGCCGGGTCTGGTCGCTGGTGAGGCCGCGGACGAAGCTCTTGTCGATCTTCATCTCGTGGATGGGCAGCTCGGCCAGGCGGCCCAGCGACGAGTGCCCGGTGCCGAAGTCGTCGATGGAGAGCTTGACCCCGAGGGCGTGCAGCAGCTCGAGGGTACGCACGCTGCGCGCCGGGTCCTCCATGACGCCGTTCTCGGTGATCTCGAGGGTCAACGCGGTCGGCGGGAGCCCGTAGCGGCGCAGCGCGTCGGACACGTCGTCGGCGAGGCCGGGCTCGGTGAGGATCTGCGGTGACAGGTTGACGGCGACGGAGAGGTCCCGCCCGCCGCTGCGCCAGTCCGCGCACGCGGCAAGCGCGGTGTCGAGGATGAACCGGGTCAGCGCCGGAATGAGCCCCGCCCGCTCGGCCAGCGGGATGAACTCGTCCGGCGGCACCGGCCCGTCCGGCCGCAGCCACCGCGCGAGCGCCTCGGCGCCGAGAACCCGGCCGTCCTCCGGATCGATCTTGGGCTGGTAGGCGACGGTCAGCGCCCCGGCCTCGATGGCCGAGCGCAGTTCGGCCATGAGCGTGAGCCGGCGCGGCGTGTTGAGGTCGTCCTGCGCCTGGTACGCCCGGACCCCGGTCCGCGCGTGCTTGGCGGCGTACATGGCGACGTCCGCGCGCTGCAGCAGCCGGTCCGGTTCGATGCCGTGGTCCGGGGCGAAGCTGACGCCGACGCTGGCCTGGGTGGTGATGGTCATGTCGCCGACGGGCACCGGCTGCTCCACGATGCGGCGCAGTTCCTCGGCGGCGTCGAGCGCCTCCTGCGGGGAGTCGCAGCGATCGACGATGACCGCGAACTCGTCCCCGCCGAGGCGCGCGACGGTGCCCCGGTCCGCGAAGGAGGACTGCAACCGCTGCGCGATCTGACGCAGCAGGTCGTCGCCCACGTCGTGGCCCAGCGCGTCGTTGATCTCCTTGAAGCGGTCGATGTCGAGCAGCAGGACGCCCACGGTGCCGGACGAGATGCCGGACTCGATGGCGTCCTTGAGGTCGGTGAGCAGCATGCGGCGGTTGGGCAGGCCGGTGAGCGCGTCGTGGAGGCTGCTGTGGCGCAGCCGGTCGACCAGGCCGATGTTGGTCAGGGCCACCGCGGCGTGGGCCGCGAGCGCCTGCAACAGCCGCAGGTGTTCGCCGGAGAACGTGGGGATGTCGGCAAGGCTGTCGTAGACCATGAGCACGCCGGTGCCACGGTCCATCGCCACCGGGACGGCCATGCCGTCGGCCGGCCGGTCTCTGCCGCCCGGCGTGCCCGGAGGTCTTTCGCCCGGCGCGCCCGGGGGCAGGAGCACGGGTTCGCCGCGCAGCGCCGGATACCACCAGGCCGACGGATCGCATCCGTTGTGCTGCCTGGTCGGGAGGCGGTGCTGGTCCGAGAGCCGGAAGCGCAGGGGCGCGCCGCCGCCGGTCGTCACGACCAGTTCCGCGGTGTCCGCCCGGGTCACGTCGCGGACCCGGCTCAGCACGGTGTCGATCACCGTGTCCAGGTCGCGGGAGCCGTTGAGGGAGCGGGTGAAGTCGTAGAGCTGCTCGACCTGCGCGTGACCCTGGGTCTGCTGGGCGTACCGGCGGAAGACCTGGTAGATCGCGTACGACAGGACCGCCAGCAGGATCGAGGCCAGCAACTGGTCGCGGATGACGATGGCCGCGATCAGGGCGAGCGTCGTGGTGACGGTCACCATCGGGAGTTGCACGAGCTCCTTGATGTCGGCGGTGACGAGGCGCCGCCACTCCTGGCTGTCGTCATGCAGGGCGATGACCGCGGTGACCAGCACGATCGACACCACGTCCACGACCATCATGGCGGCGTACGCCGCCAGCCAGCCGCGCGGGTGCAGCACCTGCGCCGGCTCGGCGATGAGCCGGAACACGGCCGTGGCCACCGTGGCCTCTGTGGCGTACAGCGTGACGTTGAAGAGCAGCTTGACCCCGCGCTGGCGACGGAAGGCGATCAGGCCGACGACGCCGCCGAGGATGCGGGCCAGGACGATCGCCGCGGGCGCGCACCAGATCAGGCCCAGGACCAGCGGAATCTCGCTCAGGCTGATGGTGTGCGCGCCACGGCGCACCGGGAAGACGACGACGAACCGCTCCGCGCAGGCGAACAGCGCGGCCAGGATCAGCAGGATCAGAGACTCGCGCGGGGAGAACAGCGCCTGGTCGCGGGCCCACAGCGCCTGCACCGTGGCGACGAGCGTGGCCAGGACGGTGGCGATCGCCAGCACGCGGGCATCCGGGTCACGCCAGGACAGCCCTCCGCGCGGCGCGTCGGCACCGTTCGACGTCACCCCACGCTCCTTCCCATGCGTCACATCGTGTGACTTCCTCGTACTCCTTGTCGGCCGTCTGCGCGTTTTGTGAAGGGTTGCCGGAAAGAACGATGCCGGGTGTCCGTTCGGAGAGCTTGGCTGACCGTTCGGGGGCCACCGCGACCGGAAAGAGGCCTCGCGTGGCGAGGGCTGGCGGCCGATCAGTCCACCTGTCGATCCGGTTACTTTTCGGGAGCATAGATGGTGAGCAGTCGTGGGCCACGTCGCTGGCTAGTCGGTATCCTGTCGGGGGCGCTCGGCGCCGTCGCCGTGGGTGCCGTGCCGGCATCGGCGGCGTCGGCCGCACCTGCGCAGCCGGTGAAGTCCAACTTCCTCACCGAGGAGTGGCTCGCCGAGGCGGACTCGCACTCGCTGTACAGCATCAACAAGTGGGCCGGCGTCCACGACGTCTGGAGCAAGACCGACGCGTTGGGCCGCAAGATCACCGGTGAGGGAGTCGGTGTCGCGTTGATCGACAGCGGCATCAGCCCGGTCAAGGGCCTGTCGGGCGACGACAAGGTGATCAACGGTCCGGACCTGTCGCTGGAGTCGCAGACCGACGATCTGCGATACCTGGACACCTACGGACACGGCACGCACATGGCCGGCATCATCGCCGGGCGTGACCCCGAGGTGCTTGACGGCAGCGAGAAGGACTCGAGGTACTTCGTCGGCGTCGCTCCCGGTGCCCACCTCGTCAACATGAAGGTCGCCGCCGCCGACGGCGCGGTCGACGTCTCCCAGGTCATCGCGGCGATCGACTGGGTCGTCGCGCACCGCGACGACCCGGGCATGAACATCCGGGTGATCAACCTGTCGTACGGCACGGACTCGCTGCAGGACCCGCGGTTCGACCCGCTGTCGCACGCGGTCGAGGCGGCCTGGCGCAAGGGCATCGTCGTGGTGGTGGCCGCCGGCAACGACGGCGCGTCCGCCAGCCGGCTGGCGATGCCGGCGATGAACCCGAACGTGATCGCCGTCGGTGGTGCCGACCCCAACGGCACGGACTCCCGCACCGACGACGTCGTCGGCGACTTCAGCAGCCGCGGCAGCGAGGGCCGCGCGCCCGACCTGGTCGCCCCGGGCAAGTCGGTGGTCTCGCTGCGCGACCCCGGCTCGTTCATCGACACCGAGTTCCCCGAGGGTCTCCTGCCCACCGACTCGGCCCAGCGCTTCTTCCGCGGCAGCGGCACCTCGCAGGCCGCGGCCGTGACCTCCGGCGCCGCCGCGCTGCTGCTGCAGCAGCGCCCGGACCTGACCCCGGACCAGGTCAAGGAGCTGCTGGTCAGCACCGCGCAGGCCATGCCGGCGGCCGACACGGTCGGCAGCGGCGCCGGTCAGCTCGACGTCAAGGCGGCCGTCGAGGCGGCGACCCCGCAGTACCAGCAGAACCACGAGGCGTCCCTGGGCACCGGCTCGCTCGAGCAGGCCCGCGGCACCTCGCATCTCACCGACCCGATCACCGGCGTCGACCTGACCGGCGAGCAGGACATCATGGGCCAGCCGTGGAACCCGACGGTCTGGAGCCAGGCGGCGCTGGACGGCACCTCCTGGAACGGCGGCATCTGGAACGGCACCGCCTGGACCGGTACGGAGTTCGACGGCACCTCCTGGGCCTCCACCACCTGGACGGGCACGGCGTGGTCGGGCGTCGACTGGACGGCTCACCAGGCCGCCTTCACCGGCCGTAGCTGGACCGGCCGAAGCTGGACGGGCGGTAGCTGGACCGGGCGTAGCTGGACCGGCCGCTCCTGGACCGGTGGCGTCTGGGCCGGAAAGAACTGGCCGACCACCGACTGACCCACCGAACCCCCGCCCGCCCCGGCACGCCCTCGATGGCGTGCCGGGGCGTCGGCATGTCCGGCGACGGATCAGAGGCGAACCGGCATCAGGATCGAGTAGGTCCCGGTGCCGCGGACCGCCAGCGGGCCGATCGGCCCGTCGAGCTCCAGAACGAGCTGGCCGCCACCGCCCGCGTCGAGCGCCTGGAGCAGGAATTCTCGGTTGACCGCCACGTGTGCCTGCTCGTCGGCGGCCCAGGCGTCCTCGTCCGCGACCCGTACGGCGCCGGAAGGATCGAGGGTCAGGATCGCGACGTCGTATTCGATCCCCTCGTGCTCGCGGGTCACGGTGGCGGCGCCGCCGAGGGTGGTGCGCAGGGCCGGGACGTCGACGGTGATCCGCTTCGCCGGTGCCGCCGCCCGGGTGAGGCGGCGGTGGTCGGGGAAGTCCACGTCGAGCGGCTCGGCCGCCAGTTCACGGGTGGGCGTCCCGGCGGTGATGGCGGATGAGCTCAGGTCGAGGGTGACCGTGCCGGCCGGCGCCGCCCGCAGCTCGTCGACGAAGGTCAGGGGGGCGACGACCCGGACCGGTGGTCCTACCGCGGTGCCGGCGGCCTCGGCGACGGCGAGCCGGTAACGGTCGGTCGCGACGACGGTGAGGCCTTCGGGTCCGGCCTCGAACAGGACCCCGTTGATCATGGGTAGTCGCGGGTCGGTGCCGGCGGCGAAACGCACCGCGTCGAGCGCGGCGGCGAGGGCGGCGGCGGGCAGGCTGATGCGGGTCAAGGTGTTCTCCTCGAGATCCAGCAGGCGATGGATTCGGGAGAGCTCACGTCGGGCGTCGGCGAGGCCGTCCTCCAGCCGGCGCAGGTGCTCGTCGAGCAGCTTGCGCACGGCCGGGCCATCGCGCAGCTCCGCGACCGCGCGGCCGATGTCCACGACCGGCAGGTCCACGCGGCGCAGGCCGGCGATCAGACGCGCGGCACGGATCTGCTCGCCGCTGTAGCGCCGGTAGCCGGTGACCGGGTCGACCTCCGCCGGGACCAGCACCGCGGCCCGGTCGTAGAACCGCAGGGCGCTGACGCCCAGGCCACTGGCCCGGGCGACCTCGCCGATGCCGTACATCTCGCTCTCCACACCTCGAGACTCTGCGGCCTCGACAAGGTCGAGGGTCAAGCGTCAGTCGTTGGCGTGCAGAGCGGCGTTGAGCTCGATGCCGGTGCCCTTGCGGGGGCGGGCCTCGAGGGCCCCGGTGACCGAGTTGCGCCAGAACAGCAGGCCGTCGACCCCCGAGAGGTCGCGGGCCTTGACCACGCGTCCGTCCGGCAGGGTGAGCTTCGAGCCGGCTGTGATGTAGCAGCCCGCCTCGACCACGCAGTCGTCGCCGAGCGAGATGCCGATCCCGGCGTTCGCCCCGAGCAGGCTGCGTTCGCCGATGGAGACCTTGTCCTTGCCGCCGCCGGAGAGCGTACCCATGATCGACGCGCCGGCGCCCACGTCGGAGCTGTCGCCGACGACGACGCCCTGCACGATGCGGCCCTCGACCATGGACGCGCCGAGAGTGCCGGCGTTGAAGTTGCAGAAACCCTCGTGCATGACGGTCGTGCCCGCGGCGAGGTGGGCGCCGAGCCGGACTCGATCGGCGTCGGCGATGCGCACTCCCGAGGGCACCACGTAGTCGGTCATCCGGGGGAACTTGTCGACGCTGTACACGCTGAGGTGCCGGCCGGCGGCCCGCTCGATGAGGCGCAGCTCGTCGACCCGGTCCGGCGGGCAGGGTCCGGCGGAGGTCCACGCGACGTTGGCGAGCATGCCGAAGATGCCGTCGAGGTTCTGCTCGTTGGGCTTGACCAGCCGGTGCGACAGCAGGTGGAGCCGCAGGTATGCGTCCGACGAATCCTTGATCGGCTCGGCGAGCGAGGACACCTCGACGCGCACCTCGGCGGTCGAGAGCCCGGCCAGCGCCCGCGGGCCGACGAGGCCGGCCGGCAGGGTGGGCGGCTCGGCCGGCGGCTCGCCGAGGCCGAGGTATCCGGCCGGATACCAGGTGTCGAGAACCGTCCCGTCGGCGGCGACGGTGGCGAGGCCGATGCCCCAGGCGGCCGAGGTAGAGATCGCGCTACTCACACCGGGAACCCTACTAGGGCGGGTGCTTCACGTTCGGACGGTACTGTGCGGCTCATGGCCAACCCGCTCACCAGCGACGTCCTCGTCGACCCGGTGGTGCTGACCCGCGCCCTGGTCGACATCGAGTCCGTCTCGCTCCATGAGAAGGTCATCGCGGACTGCGTCGAGGAGGTGCTGCGGCAGATTCCCCATCTGAGCGTCGAGCGTCACCGGAACACCGTGATGGCGCGGACGAGCCTCGGCCGCGACCAGCGCGTCGTGCTCGCCGGTCATCTCGACACCGTCCCGCTGAACGACAACTTCCCGTCGACCGTCGTCGACGACCTGATCCACGGCTGCGGTACGGCGGACATGAAGTCGGGCGTCGCCCTGGCCCTGCACCTCGCCGCCACCCTGCCCGACCCGCGCTACGACCTGACCTTCCTCTTCTACGAGGCCGAGGAGATCGAGAGCCGGTTCAACGGGCTCAACCTGGTGGCGCAGCACCGTCCGGAGTGGCTCGCCGCCGACTTCGCGGTCCTGCTCGAGCCCACGTACGGCGTGGTCGAGGCCGGCTGCCAGGGCACCATGCGGGCGATCGTCCGTACGCGCGGACGTCGGGCGCACACCGCACGAGCCTGGCGCGGGGTGAACGCCATCCACGCCGCTGGTGCGGTGCTGCGCCGGCTCGAGGACTATCGTGCGCGGACGGTGACCATCGACGGGTGCACATACCGTGAGGGCCTCAACGCGGTGCACATCTCCGGCGGCGTGGCCGGCAACGTGGTGCCGGACGAGTGCGCGGTCGAGGTCAACCTGCGATTCGCTCCGGACCGGACGGAAGAACTGGCCTTCGAGCACCTGTGTGAGGTCTTCGACGGCTTCGAGGTGGAGGTCACCGACTCGGCCCCGGGAGCGCTTCCCGGGCTCGACGCGGCACCCGCGCGGGAATTCCTCGTGGCGGTCGGCGCGGAGCCGGCCGCAAAGCTCGGATGGACGGACGTGTCCCGGTTCGCGGCGCTCGGCGTCCCGGCGTTGAACTACGGTCCCGGCGATCCTCAGCTCGCCCACGCGCCGGACGAGCACGTGGAGATCGGCAAGATCAGGGACGGCGCCGCGACCCTGCACCGCTGGTTGGCGACGTACTGACGCTTAGTCTTGGGTGGTGCGCGGAATCTCCACGGTGGTCTCCGGGTCGAAGCCCGGATCGGCCGCCGGGGGCGGCAGGGCGAGGGCGATGCGACGCTCCTCGACCACCAGTCGGATGCGCCTCTGCATGCGACGCTGCATCTTCATTCGCTCGTAACGGGTCATCACGGTGGCTCCTTCGCCGAGATGCCCGGCCGCAGCCGGACGCCGTGCCTGCCGTGCGGGTCGATAGCGTGCGGGTCTGTCACTGTACAGAGGTCGCGGAGCTACCGTCCGTGGCTTCAATCTGGCAAAAAGGCCGCGATGCCGCAATCCTCTTGGCGAAACCCAACCGGTTATTCACCGGTTACGGACCGTCCGCACTACCGTGGGTGCCATGACGGACAGCGCAGGCGGCCGTAGGCGCGTACCCCAGGAGCGTCATCGCGGCGCCGTCACGCTGCGGCGTGAGTCGATTCCGCCGAGCACGGCCGACGAGAAACTGCTCGATTCCCATCATCGCAGCGAGTGGAAGACCAAGGACGCCTGGCGCGCCCTGCGCATCCTCTCCGAGTTCGTCGAGGGCTTCGACACCCTCGCCGACCTGCCCCCGGCCGTGAGCGTCTTCGGCTCCGCGCGCAGCGCCCCGGACAGCCCCGAATGCGAGATGGCGGCGGACCTCGGCGCGGCCCTCGCCGAGGCCGGCTTCGCGGTGATCACCGGCGGCGGGCCGGGCGTGATGGAGGCGGCCAACCGGGGCGCCACCGAGGCCGGTGGCATGTCGGTCGGGCTCGGCATCGAGCTGCCGTTCGAGCAGGGCCTCAACGACTGGGTCGACATCGGCATCGACTTCCGCTACTTCTTCGTCCGCAAGACCATGTTCGTCAAGTACGCGCAGGCGTTCGTCGTCCTGCCCGGCGGCTTCGGCACCCTCGACGAGCTCTTCGAGGCGATCACGCTCGTGCAGACCCGCAAGGTCACCCGCTTTCCGGTGATCCTCATGGGCTCGGAATACTGGAGCGGGTTGCTCGACTGGATCAAGCAGCGGTTGCTCACGGACGGCAAGGTGAGTCCGGAGGACCTGGACCTCATCCTGCTGACCGACGACGTGGCGGAGGCCGTACAGATGATCGTGAAGGCGGACGCGGCGGCGTCCGGAACCGGAAAGCGGTGACGTGGCGGCGATCTGCGTCTTCTGCGCATCCTCCAACAGCCTGGATCCCCAGCATCTCGACCTCGCCACCGCACTCGGCAAGGCGCTCGCGTCCCGGGGCCACTCGCTGGTCTCCGGCGGCGGCCGCGTCGGCATGATGGGCGCCGTCGCCGCGGGGGCCCGCGCAGGCGGGGCGCACACCCTGGGTGTGATCCCGCAGTCCCTGGTGGACCTGGAGATCGCGGACACCTCGTCGGACGAGCTGGTCGTCACCACCGACATGGGCGAGCGCAAGAACATCATGATCGAGCGCTCGGACGCGTTCGTGACCCTGCCCGGCGGGCTCGGCACCCTCGACGAACTGTTCGAGGTCTGGACCACGGCGACCCTCGGCCTGCACCGCAAGCCGATCGTGGTCCTGGACCCGGACGGCTTCTACACCGGACTGTGGACCTGGCTCGGCGAGATCACCGAGACGACGTTCGTTCGCCGCCCGGCCCTGGCCCAGGTCTCGCTGGTCACCTCGATCGACATGGCCCTCGACGCGATCGAGCAGGCGCTGGCCTGAGCCGGGGCCGGTCACGGCTCGGTCGTGGACTCCCACTGCCAGAGGATCTCGGTCAACCGGTCCACTCCCGCGGCCAGATGCCGGCGGTAGGTGCTCATCGGCAGGCGCAACAGGTCGGCCGCCGCCTGCTGCGTCCCGGCCGGCCGCAGGTAGGTGTGGTGCAACGCCCGGTACGCCGACCGGTCCCGGGGCGAATCCGCCAGCGTCGCCGCGGCCTCCTCGACCAGCTCGCGCAGCGCTTCGGCCGTACGCCCGCCGGACGAGCGCGCGAGGAACCGGCCGGACAGCAGCGGGCTCGTCGCCAGCCGGTCGGCCCGGCCCCACTCGCGCAGGGCCGAGCGGACCGCGGCGGTGAAGGCGGCCCGGTCCAGCGGGCCGGACGCCGTCGCCGCCTCCACCTCGACCGGCTTGCCGGACGTCTCGCGGGTGGCGAGCACGCTCAGCCAGGCCAGCCGCGGCATGCGGCGCCAGTCGTGGCCGAATCCGGCGTACCGGCGACCGCCGACGGTGAAATCCGCGCCGTCGACGCGGGTGAAGCCGACGTACTCGCACATCTGGGCGTACAGCTCCGGATCGGCGTGGTAGATCAGCGAGTAGCCGAGGCCCGGGGTGATCAGGTAGTGGCGCACCGCGTGCAACGAGATGAGCGCCTGCGTGGGGGAGGGCTGCTGGTAGGCCTCGGCGTCGAGCCAGAACCGCAGCAGCGAGACCGCTTCGCCCGCGGCGGGCGCGGCGCGCTTCCACGCGGCCGTCGCCGCCGGGTCCTCCGGAGCCGCCGCGTACAGGGTCAGGAGCACAACCATGCCCACCGCGCTGTCGTCCGCGTCGACCACCGCGTGCACCGCTTCCGGCTGGTGCCGGCACCAGTGGTCGAACAGCGCCGCCGAGGCGGTGCCTTCGTGGCGCCGTACCATCTCGCGCAGCGCCGGCCACCGGTGCGGGCCCGCGGTCACGACCCGCAGGTCACCGCCCGGGCACTGTTGCAGGAACGCGCCGATCACCGGGTTGCCGCGGTGCAGGAACGCGAAGTCCAACAGGATCCGGCGCTGCTCGTCGGGGGCGGCGCCGGCGAACCGGCGCCGGTAGGAGGCGCCGGCCCGCTGGTGGATCGTGGCGTGCAGCTCCGGGTGCCGCCAGCGCAGATCCCGGGCGAGCACCTCGCGGGCGAGATCATGCAGGACCAGGCCGTGCGCGCTCGCCGACATCACCGACAGTCCGCGGAGCCACTCGAACAACTGGTGCGCGTCGGGCAGCTCCAGCAACTCGGCGAGCAGCGGCTCCGTCGTCACGGCGACCTGCGACACCGCGTCGAGGGCCAGCCGGTGCGCGGCGCTCGGCACCGCGTCCAGAAGCGCGGCGAGCAGCGTGGCCACCACCTCCGGACCTCCGGCCGGTGCGGCCGGCTGGCGGCGCTGGGCGCGTACGTCGGCGATCAGCGCCAGCGCCAGGGGATGGCCGTGGGTGAAGGCCATCGCGTCGGCATGGGCCGTCGCGGGTACGCCACGACGGCTGAGCAGCAGTGCACTCTCCACCGGATCCAGGTTGAGCAGGGGCATCGGGTGCAGCACGCTCGACCAGCCGGGGTCGGTGCGGTACTGCAGCGGCGGCCCGGCCCGGCTCGCCACGGCGACCACGGCGTCGCCCGGCAGCGCCGCCAGCAGCTCCGTCTCGATCGCCTCGTCGGCCAGCACCACGAGCCGGTCGCCGTCGGGCACCTGCCCGTCCAGCCACACCACCCGCCGGCCGGAGCGTTCGGCGAGGTCCGCGAACTGGTGCAGCAGCGAGGTCTTGCCCACTCCACCGGGACCCGAGACCCACACCAGCGCACCGCCGTCGCCGGCCAGCAGGTCGCCGAACCCGGCGAGCTCGGCCGCGCGGCCGACGAAGTCGCGGCGGCGCGCGCTGGCCACCCGGTCGGCGAACCGCGTGCTCATGGCCCAAGTCTCGTCCCTTCCCGCCCGGGCGTCTGTCGAAATCCCGACCGGGCGGGGTGAGCGGAAAGTGGACGTGGACCGGGCGCGGAACGGTCTTCTTTGTGGCTGTCCGGCGGCCATAGCGTCAGCGGCGTCAGAGAGGCCACCGCAGGCCACGATCCGAAGGAGCCCGTCATGATCCGCACCACGAACCGCAGCGTCCTCGCCCGCCACACCGCACGCGTGGCGTTCGCCGCCGGCATCGCCGGCCTGGCCCTGGCCGCCGTTCCCCAGGCGGCCTACGCCTCCGCCGACGGCTGGGGCGGCACGCTGCGCCCCGGAGAACAGCACTGCCTCACCGCCCGCGCCACCGCCAACTATCAGGTCCGTGCCGACGGGCAGGCGACCGGGGCCGGCGCCAGGTTCAAGGTCACCCGCAACGGCGGCCTGGTGTACGGCACGCCGTCCGGCACGATCTCCGGGTTCGCCTACGAGGGCCGCACCTCACTCGGCACCTTCGCCGGTGCGGGCAGCTACACCGTCTGCGCGACCAACAACAACGCCACCAACACCCTGGTCAACATCCACGTCTTCACCGACGCCGACCTGCCCTACTGATCCACACCGCGCGTCGGGTACCGCCCATCCCCCGGGCGGTACCCGACTTTCACCGTCGGCCGATCACCGTACGGCGCCGCACTGACGTCCGTAGTTGATGCAGGCGACGATCTTCCGCATCTGCCGCTCCGAGTTGACGTTGACGAAGTCGTCGTGGTCCGAGAACGGGTTGTGGTCCTCCTCGGGAAACGAGTCCAGAGCGAACTGTCCGCGCAACTGCGCGTCCCTCGGAATGTCGTAGGACAGGGTGATCCGCAGTTGCGGGATGGCCCGGAAACCTTGCGGGCAGGCGCCGGTGCCCGCGGCGGCGAACGCCACGTGGCTGCGGTGGTTGTCGCTGTCGACGTTCTTGCCGTCCCAGCAGCCGGGGAAGTCGTGCACCCGCTGGACCTGGGACCCGGGCGGGCAGATCGGGTACTTGTCGGAGAGCCGATCGGCGAATCCGGAGCAGGTCCAGCTCGGGCGCGCATTGGCCGGGCCGCGGCTGGTGGGCTTCGCGTCGCCGGTCAGCGCCCGCAGGAAGCGCGGCATCGCGACGACCTTGCCGGTGGCGTTGCCGCGGTACTCGATCAGCACGGAGCTCGGCCGCTGGATCGGCCCGGTGTTGTTCGGCAGCTCCAAATTCTTGCCCTGGGGTTCGGGCAGGGCGGACTCGCTCGGCTGCGGTGCGGGGGTGGCACCGTTCTGCCCGGCAGGCGCGGAAGGCCGGGCAGGCTTGGTGAGCGTGCACCGTGCCAGCGCCTCCAGGCCCTGCGGCCGCGCGCCCTGACGGTCGATGGCGTCGGCGATGCGGTCGAGGACGGCGGTACGCCGGGCCTTCAGCGGACCCAGGATCGCGTTGTCCACGAACGCGGCGCCGCCCTGCCCGCGAGTGGTCACGAGGCGCTCGTCGGCTTCGGAGATCTGCCGGTCGAGTTCGGCCAGCGCCCGGTTGACCTCGCCGAGCGCGGATGCCGGCACGCCGGGCAGCCGCCCGCGTACGGCGGGACACTGGATCTGCGGCGTCGCGGCGGCAGCGGCGCTGACGGAGTTCGCGTGGCCCGTACCCATGAAGGCGTGCATGGAGTCGTAGCTGACGTCGCAGTCGACGAGCGACACCAGCCGCGCCGACCCGCGGGAGCCGTTGACACTCTCGCTGATCGTTCTGATGAGCTGGGCGCGTCGGGCCCGCAGAGGATCGATGACCGAGGCGTTGAAGACGGCGTCGACGCGGCCGCGGCTGCCGCTCATCCTGGCGTTGGCCTCGGCGGTCAGCCGGTCCAGTTCGGCCAGCCAGCGGTCCACGGCCGCCTTCGTGCCGGTAGGCACGGCGGGCAGCCGATCGCTCACGCGCGGGCAGGAGACCGTCGGCGTGGCCCGGGACAGCGCCTGCCGGGTGTCGCTGCTGCCGGGCCGGACCGCGGGATCGATCCGCAGCACCGGCCAGAAGTAGGAAGATCTGTCGCCGTTGCGGCAGGTGGTGCCCGAGGCGGCCAGCTCGGCGTCGGACGAGTTCGCGGTGATGGCGATGTTGCCGACGAAGTCGTGGACGTGCTCGGCGCCGTTCCTGATTCCCGGCTGGGCGACCGGGTTGTCCGGGCTGAACTTGCCGTTGCCGTTGGTGCCGCAGTCGACGACGAACCGGCCGGTGGAGGCGCCCCGCCGGGGTGCCGGGGTACGGACGCCGGGCGTCACCTGCTGGATCGGCACGTACTGGCTCAGCTCCGTGGCCGCATCGGCGGTTCCCTTGCCGCCGCTGGAAACGAACGTGGCGGTCAGGACCCCGGTCGCGGCGAGCACCGCCACCGCCATCGCGATGCGTACGGTTCTCCCGGACGCTGTGCCGGCCCTTCTGCTTCTGCCTGTCATTGCTGTCTCCTCGCTTCGCGTTCCGCGTCGTGCGCGGCTCGACGGGCGGGTGTACGTGGGCTACAGGAACGACGGACGGGCCTGCGGACGATGGTCAGGAGACGGTAAGAATCTCGCGGTCCGAAGGGACGGTTCGATGGACATCGACTGATTTGCACTTATCGACTAGACACGGGCGTATGCGCAGACTTCTCGTGTCAGCCGCGCTCGCCGCGGCACTGGTAGTGGGAGCCGGTGGACCGGCCTGGGCCGCGCCCCCGGCCCCGCCCGCCGCCCCGCCCGCCGCTCCGCCGGACGGCTGGTCGGTGACCGGCGGGCAACTGACCTGGCGCTCGGACAAGCGGGTGCCGATGGGTGACGCGGCCGTCGAGTTCTGGTCGGGCGACCGGCTGCTCGGCCGTCCACACCCCCAACCTGACCAGCGCACCTTCACGCTGGACCAAGACCGCACGCGGGACCGGGACCGGGCCGGCAGCCTCGACGGCCTGTCCGTGCGGGCCGCAGGAAAGCGCCTGGACGGGGACCGGGGTGCGCCGCGCGCCCGCCGCCACGCCGCGGCCGAGGTCGCGATCCCGGCCACGCAGGCCGCCGGCCCCGTCGACCCGGGAGTCAAGGGCCCCTACCGGACGGTCCGCGGCGAGTACGCGCTCGACGGCGTCAAGCTGCCCGACTTCCCGGAGAAGGTCGAGATGGAGGCCGTCGTGGTCGCGCCGGAGAACGCGCCCGGCAAGCGCCCGCTCGCGCTCTTCCTGCACGGCCGCCACTCGATCTGCTACCAGGGCGCCGACGAGAACGCGGCGCAGGCCTGGCCGTGCCCGGCCGGCACCACGCCGATCCCGAGCCACCGCGGCTATCTCCAGGCCCAGGAGCTGCTCGCCTCGCAGGGCTACGTCACGGTGTCGATCTCGGCCAACGGCATCAACGGCCAGGACCACGCCGCCGAGGACGGCGGCGCGCAGGCCCGCTCCTCGCTGGTACGCCGGCACCTCGCGAAGTGGGCCGGCTGGGCCGGCGCCGCCCGCGCGGGCGCACCGGCGATCGTCCGCTCCGCGCCCCGCGCCGACATGTCCCAGGTGTTCCTGATGGGACACTCCCGCGGCGGCGAGGGCGTCAGCCGCGCCGCGATGGACACCCTCACCCCGCCGCCGCCCGCGCAGGACGGATACCGCGGCAAGGCGCGCTGGACCATCCGCGGCCTGCTGCTCATCGGCCCGACGATCTTCGGGCAGAACCCGGTGCCGGATGTGCCGTCCGCGACGATTTTGCCCGGCTGCGACGGCGACGTCGCCGACCTGCAGGGCCAGATCTTCGTCGACGAGACCCGCGGCGTCAGCCGGGGCACGGCCCTGCACAGCTCCCTGTACGTGGTCGGCGCCAACCACAACTTCTTCAACACCGAGTGGACGCCGGGGCAGTCGGTGGCACCGTCGTTCGACGACTTCTTCAGCGACGGCACCGACCCCGTGTGCTCGCCCGGCACGCCGACGCGGCTCACCGCACCGCAGCAGCAGACCGCAGGCGCCACGTACATCGCCGCCGCGGCGCGGCTGTTCGTGGCCGGTGACGACCGGGTGCGGCCGCTGCTCGACGGCGGCGGCGTCCGCGCCCCCTCGGCCGACCCGGCGCGAGTGCTCAGCCACGCGCTCGGCGCGCAGCGCACCCCGGCGCTGATCCCGGACGAGACCGTGGCGACCGGGGGCGGCGTCCGCATCTGCACCCAGGTCAGCGACGACGCGAACGACGCCTGCCTGCCGCCGGACGGCGGCGCGCGCTCGGCGCACTTCGTACCCTTCGCCGCCGTGCCGGAGCCGGGCCGGTACGCCGCCCGTCTCGACTGGACGTCGGCGGGCACCCCGCTGACCCTGGCGCCCCGGCGCCCGGTCTCCCTCGCCGGCGCCCGGGAGCTGGCGCTGCGGCTGATGGTCCCGCCGAACACCGCCGGCACGCGCTTCGGCGTCGCCGTCGTCGACCCGGGCGGGCGGCGTACGGCCCTCGGCGACGTGGTGGTCGACGGCCTGCCGGGCACCGCCAACACGACCTCGTACTGGGCCCGTGAGGTGCGGGTGCCGCTCCAGGGCCTGCGCGGCAAGGTGGCGAAGCTGGAACTCGTCCCGCGCGGAGCGGCCGGGCGGGCGTGGCTGATCGACGCGTGGGGCTGGCGGCCGGGAACGCCCGCGCCGCGGCAAACCTCCCTGCCGCGCGTCGACCTCGGCACCCTCAGCGTCGACGAGGGCGACTCCGGCACGCGGACGTACAGCGTCCCGGTCAAGGTCACCGGGCGCGGCCACGGCCAGGTCCGGCTCTTCCTGACCGATCCCGCGACCTTCGAGTCCACCTCGCGGCTGGCCACCGTACGCCCCGGCGACCGGACGATCCGCGTACCGGTGGAGGTGCGGGGCGACAAGCTGCACGGTCAGGACGAGACCACGATGCTGACCGCCAAGGCGGAGCGCGGCCTGGTCGTGGGCGACTACGCCGGCGGCCTCGAGGTGCGCGACGACGATCCCGCCCCGAAGGTCTCCCTCGCGCCCGTCACGGACCGGGTGGCGGAGGGCCGCAAGCTCGCCTGGAGGATCACGCTGTCGGCGCCGACCGAGATGCCCTTCTCCCTCTGGGCGTACCCGCGGCAGCCCACCGGCACCGCGGAGCTGTCCAGCACCGACGTCGAGCCGGACTGGTTCCGCGAGTACGGCTTCGAGGAGCCGGAGCCGTCGCGGCCGTTGTCACAGACCCCGCTCGGGGCGTACGCGATGCTCCCGCAAGGCGAGACCACCGGGGAGCTGACCGTGCCGACGATCGTCGACGGCGCGGACGAGTCCGACGAGGTCGTGGAGCTGCACTTCGAGGAGGGCAGCGGCGTCGCGCCGGTCACCGGCACGGTCACCGGCTGAAGGTCACCCCTGCGAGAACCGCACCATGTTCCCGGAGGGGTCCCGGAAGGCGCAGTCCCGCACACCGTACGGCTGGTCGATCGGTTCCTGGAGCACGTCGGCCCCGGCGGCGCGTACCTTCTCGAAGGTCTTGTCGCAGTCGTCGGTGCGGAAGATGACCCCCGGCAACAGACCCTTGGCGAGCAGGTCGGCGGTGGCCTGCCGGTCGTCGGCCGAGGTGTGCGGGAAGTAGCCGGGGATCTCCAGGCCGATCTCCACCTCCGGATGGCCCGGGGCGCTCAGCGTCAGCCAGCGATTCTCCTCGAACTCGACGTCGTTGCGAACCTCGAGCCCCAGCACATCCCGGTAGAAGGCGGGCGCGGCGTCGTACTCGTGGACGATGAGGAAGCAGTGAGACAGCGAAATCGTCATGCGGTTCACGCTAGGACGCGTCGCCGCCTCTCGGCTTCTCCGATACTGATCGGTGGGGTGTCACGCCGGGGACGGGAGTCCGCCCGCCCCCGGCGTGACCGGGAACCTCGGCAGCGCGCCCGCCCTCGGCGTGACCAGGGACCTCGGCGGCCCGCCGGGCGACACGGGGGCGCGCCGAGGCACGAATGGCGCTAGATGGGTTTAGCTCGACCCTGCTCCCGTGACCGGACGACGTCAAGATTTGTCGATCGCCGGGCGCGGCGACGTTTGGCGAAAGGCGCGTATCGCCGTCGGGCCGTCGGGCGGCACATGAAAGACTCGGCGCCATGCCCCCGCAACGGGCGACCCTGCTACAGGTCGCACAGCGGGCCGGCGTGTCGCGCAGCACGGCGTCCTTCGTCCTCGCCGGACGCCACCTGGACATGCGGATCTCCGAAAACGCCCGACAGCGGGTGCTCCGGGCCGCCCAGGAGCTGGACTACCGGCCCAACCTCATGGCCAGAAGCCTGCGGACGAAGGTCACCAAGACGATCGCGCTGGTCTCCGACACCATCGCGTCCGATCCGTACGCCGGACGCGCGATCCACGGCAGCCTCGCCGCGGCGGTGGCGCACGACCACCTGCTCTTCATCGGCGAGACCGAGGGCGACTCGGTCGTCGAGGGCAAACTCATCGCGGACCTCCTGGACCGCCAGGTCGACGCCTTCGTGTACGCCAGCATGTTCACCCGATACGTCCGGGTGCCGAAACAGCTCAAGGGCCGGCCCGTCGTCCTGCTCAACTGCCTGACCCGGGCGGTGCGGCCGGTGTACCACTCGGTCATCCCGGACGAGGCCGCCGCCGGAAGGAACGCCGCCCGGACGCTGGTCGGGGCCGGCCACCGCGAGGGCATCCACCTCGTCGGCAAGCCGGCCGCCCACGTCTTCGCCAGCCGCGAACGCCTCGCCGGCATGCGGGACGGCTTCGGCGCCGCCGGCGTCCGGCTCGCCGGGACCATCGAGTGCGACTGGTGGCCGGAACCGGCGTACGAGGCGATGCGACGCGCCCTGGCCGGCGGGCTCGTCCCGAAGGCGCTGGTCTGCATCAACGACCGGGTCGCCATGGGCGCCTACCAGGCTTTGCGGGAGGCGGGCCGGGCCATCCCCGACGACGTGTCGGTGGTGTCCTTCGACGACTCCGACCTCGCCGCCTGGCTGCGCCCGCAACTGACCAGCATCGCGCTGCCGCACTACCAGCTCGGCTGGACGGCGGTCGAACTGCTGCTCGGCGCGGCCCAGGATCCGGCGGTGCACCGGGTGCCCATGCCCGTACGCCTGCGGGCCTCGCTCGGCAAGCCCTGACACTATTTCTGTCATAGCTGCGTGGTCTCATTGGTGCCGTGACCTCGACTCCCGCGGCGGTGCGCCGGCCTGCCTACCGGCTGGTGCGCCGCCCCGCACCCGTCGTGGCAGCTCTGCGCGCAGACCCGCTGCAGGAGCACGTCGTGGCGCACACCGACGGCCCGTTGCTGGTCGTCGGCGGGCCCGGCACGGGCAAGACCACGGTGCTGGTCGAGGCGGTCGCCGCCCGCATCGCCGCCGGTGCCGACCCGGAGAAGATCCTGGTGCTGACCTTCGGCCGCCGGGGCGCCACGGCGCTGCGGGACCGCATCGAGGCGCGGATCGCCGGCCCGACGTTCCACGAGCCGCTGGTGCGCACCTTCCATGCGTACGCCTTCGGTTTGCTGCGGCGCTCCGCCGCGGAGCGCGGCGAGCCGTCGCCCCGCCTGCTCACCGGCCCGGAGCAGGACCTCGTCATCCGGGAACTGCTCGAGGCGGTCGGTGACGAGACGGTGCCCGACAGCGTGCGCTGGCCCGACGCGCTGCGCCCGGCCCTGCCGACCCGGGCCTTCGCCCAACAGCTCCGCGACCTGATGCAGCGCGCCGCCGAGCGGGGCATCGGCCCGGTCGAGCTCGCCCGGCTCGGCGAGAAGCTCGGCCGCGACGACTGGCCGGCCGCCGCCCGCTTCCTCCGGGAGTACGTCGCCGTACTCGCCCTGCGCGACGTCACCACCCGGGGCTCCACCGCGTACGACCCGGCCGAGCTGGTGCGGGCCGCCTCCGGACTGCTTCGCGACGATCCGGCGCTGCTCGAGGCGGAACGCCGGCGGCTCGAGCACGTCTACGTCGACGAGCTGGCCGACACCGACCCCGCCCAGATGGAGCTGCTGTCGCTGGTCGGCGGCGGCAAGGCGCTGGTGGCGTTCGGCGACCCGGATTCCTCGATCTACGGCTTCCGCGGCGCGGACCCGGAGGCGGTCAGCGCGTTCCCGGCCCGCTTCCGGACGGCGTCGGGTGCGCTCGCCGAGACGGTCACGCTGCACACGAGCTACCGCAGCACGCCCGCGCTGCTCGCCGCGACGAGCCGGGTCGCGCGCCGGATGCGCGGCCGGGCCGGCCATCGATGGCTCCACAGTCCCGATTCGCCGCCCGGCGGCCCGGCTTCCCCCGGCGGTGCGGCGTCATCTGGCGGTCCGGCGTCATCTGGCGGTCCGGCGTCGTCCGGCGGTCCGGCGGGCTCCGGCGCGCCCGTAACGGGTGCGATCGTTCGGACATTTCGGTCGGCGACCAGTGAGACCGCTTTCGTCGCGCATACGTTGCGCGAGGCGCACTTGCTGCACGGGGTGCCGTGGTCCCGGATGGCCGTGCTGTTGCGCTCGACCAGCCTGCAACTGCCGTCCCTGCAGCGCGGCCTCGCCGCCGCGGGTGTGCCCACCGTGACCCACGCCGAGGACCTGCCGCTGCACCTGCAACCGGCCGTCGCGCCGTTCCTGCTGCTGTTGCGCTGCGCCCTCGATCCGCAGGCCCTCGACGAGGAGGCCGCGGTCGCCCTGCTCCACTCGCCGCTCGGTGGCGCCGACCCGCTGGCCGAACGGCGGCTCCGGCAGGGGCTGCGCGCCCTGGCCCTGGCGGCCGGCGACCGGCGTCCCTCCGGCGAGCTGCTCGTCGACGCCGTCCGCGACCCGGCCGGCCTCGACATGGTCGAGCGGCGCTGGGCGACGCCCGCGCAGAACGTCGCCCGCCTCATCGCCATCGCCCGCGAGTCGGCGGCCGCGGCGGGCGCGACCGCGGAGCAGGTGCTCTGGTCCGTCTGGCACGCCAGCGGCCTCGCCGAGCGGTGGTATGCGCTGAGCACCCGCGGCGCCCCCGTCGAGCCCGGCGGTGAGGGCGGCCGGGCACGCCAGTGGCGCGCGGAGGCCGCCGACCGTGACCTCGACGCGATGGTGGTCCTCTTCGACGCGGCGGCCCGGTTCGTCGACCGGCTGCCCGGCGCCCGCACGGAGGTCTTCCTGGACCACGTCCTGGGCCAGGACCTTCCGGCCGACTCCATCGCCCCCTCGGCCGACCGCGGTGAGGCCGTCCGCCTGCTCACCGCCCATGCCGCCAAGGGCCTGGAGTGGGACGTGGTGGTGCTGGCCGGCGTGCAGGAAGGCATCTGGCCCGACCTGCGGCTACGCGGCAGCCTGCTGGGCTCCGAACGCCTGGTCGACGTCATCGCCGGCCGGGCCGCCTCGGGAGCGGCCGCGGTCGTCGGGCAGACCTCGGCGCTGCTCGACGAGGAGCGCCGCCTGTTCTACGTGGCGGCGACCCGGGCCCGGCAGCAACTCGTCGTGACGGCCGTCGCCTCGGCAAGCGTGGGCGGCTCCGACGGCGAGGAGCAACCAAGCCGCTTCCTCGCCGAACTGGCCCTTCCCGACCGTCGCGGCGACGATCCCCCGCCACCGCCGAGCCCGCGCGCCCCGCACCCCGGCCCGCCCGACACCGGCCCGCCCGACACCGGCCCGCCCGACGCTGGTCTCGGGGATGCTGGCCCTCCGGACTCCGACCCCAATCCGCCCGACCCCGATCCCGATCCCGACACCGACCTTGGTTCGCGCGACGCTGACGTTCCTCGTGAGTCGCCCGACGCTGACCTCGAGGTGCCGGTGGGGCGGCCGCCGCGGGCGCTCACCCTGGCCGCGCTGGTCGCCGAGCTGCGTACCGTCGTCATCGCGCCGGATGCGACGCCCGCCCGGCGGCATGCCGCGGCCGCCGAGCTGGCCCGGCTGGCGAAGGCCGGCGTCCCGGGCGCCCATCCCGACGAATGGTGGGGGCTCAAGCCGCTCTCCGACGACCGCCCGCTGGCCGAGGACGGCGAGCCGGTCAAGGTGACCCCGTCCGCGATGGAGAGCGCGTTGCGCTGCAGCCTGCGCTGGCTGCTCGAACGCCACGGCGGCGCGGCGCCCGCCGGGCCCGCCCAAGGAGTCGGCAACCTCGTGCACGCCGCCGCCATGCTCGCCGAGGACGCGAACGCCGACCGCGAACGGCTCGTCGAGTACGTCTCCGCGCGCTTCGACGCGATCGAGCTGGCCGCGCGCTGGCTCGCCGGGCCGGAGCAGGAACGCGCCCAGGGTATGGTCGACAAGTTGCTGCGCTGGCTCGCCCGCAACCCGCGCCGGCTGCTCGCCATCGAGCACGAGTTCACCGTGCGCCTCGGCGACGAGTCCCGGCCCATCCAGCTCACCGGCCGGGTCGACCGCCTGGAGATCGACGAGCAGGGCCGCCTGGTCGTCATCGACCTCAAGACCGGCAAGAGCACCGCCGTCTCGGCCGGCGAGGTCGAGGAGCACGCCCAGCTCGCCGGCTACCAGGCCGCCGTGGACGCGGGCGCGTTCGACGCGCTCGGCGAGGGCGCCGAGAGCGGCGGCGCGGCCCTGGTGCAGCTCGGGCCCAGCAAGGAGGCGCGCGAGCAGATGCAGGTGCCGCTCGCCGAGGCCGAGGACCCCAACTGGGCGTACGCGATGGTCCGCCGCACCGCCGACACCATGGCCGCCGCCACCTTCTCGGCGGTCGCCAACGCGAAATGCCGGGTCTGCCCCGTCCGGACGAGCTGCCCGATCAGCGGCCACGGCCGTCAGGTAGTCGAGCCCGGCCCACCCCCGGCGGACAGCCGATGACCCGCTCTCGTCACCGTCTCGGTCGGCCGGCGACAACGTCGAGCCCGCTCGCCGCCGAGGACAGCCGATGACGCAGCCGAGCCTCTTCGCCGATACGACGCCGCGGCCGCGGCGGCGTGCCGACTCCGGTCCCCGCTACACCCCGGTCGAGATCGCCAAGCTGCTCCGGCTGCACGCTCCCACCCCGGAACAGGCCGCGATCATCGCGGCGCCGGTCGAGCCCCTGCTGGTCGTCGCGGGCGCCGGCTCCGGGAAGACGGAGACGATGGCGTCACGGGTGGTCTGGCTCGTCGCCAACGGGTACGCCCACCCCGACGAGATCCTCGGCCTCACCTTCACCCGTAAGGCCGCCGGCGAGCTCGCCCACCGCGTCCGCACCCGGCTCGGCCAGCTCGTGCGCCGCCTGGGACAGCAGGACGCGCTCGCCGGGGAGCCGACGGTCGCCACCTACCATTCGTACGCGGCCCGCATCGTCACCGAGCACGGCCTGCGTGCCGGCTACGAGCCCTCCGCCCGGCTGCTCACCGAGGCCGCCCGGTGGCAGATCGTGGACTCGCTCGTCCGTTCGTACACCGGGGAGATGACCGGCCTCAACCGCGCCCCCGGCACGGTGACCGACGACGTGCTCGCGCTCGCCGGCGAGCTCGCCGAGCATCTCGTGACGCCGGACGATCTCGCTGCCTGGACCGGTCGCTTCTTCGCCGAGGTGCAGTCCCTGCCCGGCCGGGTCTACAAGGACGTCACCGACGCGCTGCACCGCCAGCGCCACCGGCTCACCCTGCTGCCCCTGGTCCGCCTCTACGACCAGCGCAAACTCGACATCGAGGCAATGGACTTCGGCGACCAGTTGGCCCGCGCCGCGCGGGTCGCCCGCGATCATCCCGAGGTCGGCGAGATCGAGCGCGGCCGCTACAAGATCGTCCTGCTCGACGAGTACCAGGACACCAGCCACGCCCAGGTCGTGCTGCTCAACGCGCTCTTCGGCGGCGGCCACCCGGTCACCGCGGTCGGCGACCCGTGCCAGTCCATCTACGGCTGGCGCGGCGCGTCCGCGGGCACCCTCGACCGCTTCCCGGCCGAGTTCACCGGCCCCGGCGCTCGCGAGGCGTGGGTGCTCAACCTGACCCGGAGCTGGCGCAACCGCCCGGAGATCCTCCAGGTCGCCAACGCTCTGTCGCGGCCGCTGCGCGCCGCCGGCGCCCGCGTCGCCGAGCTCATCCCGGCCCAGCGGGTGGCCGATCGCGTCGGCGGGCGTACGGTCGCGTGTGCTCTGCTGACCACGTACGCGGACGAAGCGCGGTGGATCGCCGACTCGATGCTGGCCGCGTGGCGCGCGGCCGCCCGGCTGCCGGACGCGCTTCCCGCCGATATCCCGCTCGACCGGCGGCCGACCAGCGCGGTGTTGGTCCGCGTCCGCAGCCAGATTCCGGCGATCGAGGAGGCGCTGCGCTCGGTCGGCCTGCCGGTCGAGGTGGTCGGCCTCGGCGGCCTGCTCGACACCCCGGAGGTACGTGACGTCGTCTGCACCCTGCGCGTGCTGGCCGACCCGACCGACGGCGCGGCGCTGCTGCGGCTGCTGACCGGTGCCCGCTGGCGCATCGGCCCCCGCGACCTCGTGGCGCTGCACCGCCGGGCCCGGTCCATCGCCGCCGCCCGGGTCCCTGCCACGAACGTCTCCGGCTCTCCTGTCGTCTCCGGCTCTTCGGGGGACGGTCCCCGGCAGGGTGCCGCCGCCGACGATCCTCAGCAGGTGGTGGGGGACAGGCTCGACGACGCCACGCTTGTCGAGGCGATGGCCGACCTCGGTGCGCCCCAGCAGTTCTCGCAGGAGGGGTATGCGCGGCTGCGGGCGTACAGCAGGGAGCTGGCCGAGTTGCGGCACCGCCTGGACCAACCGCTGCCCGACCTGGTCGCCGACATCGAACGCACCATCGGCCTGGACGTCGAGGTGGCCGTCCGCGGCTGGGGTGCCGGCGACGCCGGCCTGGCCCGCGGTCACCTCGACGCGCTCGGCGACGTCGCGGCGCGCTATGCGGGCGACACCGACGGCGGCACCATCGCGGGCTTCCTCGCCTTCCTGGCCGCGGCCGAGGAGGAGGAACGCGGCCTCGCCCCCGGCCAGGTCGACGTGATCGAGGGCGCCGTGCAGGTGCTGACCGCGCACGCGGCCAAGGGCCTGGAGTGGGACGTGGTCTCGGTGGCGGGCCTCACCAGGAACGTCTGGCCCGGCGTCACCCGCGGCTCCGACAACTACCTCGGCGGGATCGGCGTGCTGCCGTTCCCGCTGCGCGGTGACGCCGCAGGCCTGCCCGCGCTGGACCTGTCCGAAGCGGTGGACCAGAAGGACGTGGCGGGAGCCCTGGCGGCGTTCGGCAGGGCCTGGCGGGAGCACGACGAACGGGAGGAGCGGCGGCTGGCGTACGTGGCGGTGACCCGTCCCCGGCGGCTCCTGCTCGCCTCGGGCTACTGGTGGGGCGACGGGGTGAAACGCCCCCGCGGCCCGTCGGTCTTCCTGGAGGAGATCCGGGCAACCTGCCTCGCCGGCGCGGGCACGGTCGACCACTGGACCCCGGAACCACCCGGCGACGCCACCAACCCCTCGGCCGAACTCGTGGCGACGGCGGAGTGGCCATCCGATCCGCTGGGCGCCCGCCGCCCGGCGATGGCGGCCGCGGCGGACCTGATCCGGCGCATGATCGCGGCGCCGACGCCGGAGGAGGCCGCGGCGTTCGCCGAGCTGGCGGAGGGCGATGCGGAGGTCGGCTCCCAGGCGGGGCTGGCGGCTGACCTGGCCGGACTCGCCGGCCCGGGCTTGCCTCCATCCTCGGCCGGCTTGCCTCCGTCATCGGCCGGCTTGCCTCCATCGTCGGCTGGCGCGGCTTCGCCCTCGGCTGGGCCTTCGGCCTCCGCGGGCGGGGC
The DNA here is from genome assembly GCF_003751945.1 of Couchioplanes caeruleus. Lineage (NCBI taxonomy): Bacteria > Bacillati > Actinomycetota > Actinomycetes > Micromonosporales > Micromonosporaceae > Couchioplanes > Couchioplanes caeruleus. Next base: position 5,556,179 of record NZ_RJKL01000001.1, read on the forward strand.
TGTGTCGAGGGATGCGGGGGATGATTCGGATATTTCGCGTTGGCGGAGGGAAGCGGCGCTCCTGCTCGCCGAGCGCGAGGAGCGGGCTCGGCGCGACGGCCCGCTGGAGGTGTCCCTCCCGCCGCACCTGTCGGTCTCCCAGCTCGTCGTGCTGCGCCGCGACCCGCAACTGCTGGCCCGCTCCCTACGCCGCCCGCTGCCACAGCGCCCCGCCCCGTACGCCCGGCGCGGCACGGCGTTCCACGCCTGGCTGGAGCGGCGCTTCGGCTCGGTCCGGTTGCTCGACGTCGACGACCTGCCCGGCGCCGCCGACGACGACGCGGCGGCCGACGAGGAGTTGGCGGCCCTGCAGGAGGCGTTCCTGGCCGGCGAATGGTCAGGCCGGACGCCGGTGGAGGTCGAGGTCCCGTTCGCCACGACGGTGGCCGGAGTCGTGATCCGGGGCCGGATGGACGCGGTCTTCGCCGAGCCCGGAGGCCGCTACGACGTGATCGACTGGAAGACCGGCCGGCGTCCCACGACCGCCGACGCCGCCGCGGCGACGGTGCAGCTCGCGGCATACCGGATCGCCTGGGCGGCGCTGGCCGGGGTGCCGGTGACGCGCGTACGGGCCGGCTTCCACTACGTGCGCGACGGGGTGACCGTACGCCCGGCCGACCTGCTGGACGCCGACGGCCTGGCCGCGCTGATCACCGATATCCCCGAGCCGACTGCGACTGCGGACCGACTCTGACTCCGGCGCCTACCCGGTTCATCGGCAGGCGGCGAGCAGGTGTAACAGGGCGGCCGCGTACGCCTCCTCCGGTGTTGCGGCGCTGTATTTACGGGACTCACCCAGGAGGGTGACTTCGACGTCGTAGCCGGTGTCCGTTCTGCGCAGCGACCGGAAGGTGCCGCCCAGCAGGTCCCGGAGCTGATCCTCGCGGGGAACCCACAGAGCCTCATCGAACCCCACGTCGTCGAGTGCCCACTCCGTGGTGCCGTTGAAGCCGATCACCTGTCCCTCGGGCATCGCGTACACCTCGATCGTCATGGTGCTCAGCACGAACACCTCGTCGTCGAGGTCCCTGTCGGGGATGGCGAACCGGTCACCCGGCGCCGGTTTCCACACCAGGCCGGCCTGGTGAAGGAGCTGCGCCACTTCTACGCCGATCACGGCCCGGACGTCTCCTCCGTGCTAGGCTCCTTGGCGTTGTCAGTTTGGTTCCCAAGTACTCAGGAGCGCCTGTGGGGAAGTCTGCCCCAGGCGCTCTTTGTCGTAACCCGGGTTTCTCCGGTACGGGCGATCAGTACGGCGACACGAGTCCCGCAAAAAACGGGTCTTACCACCTCGCTCCCGTCCATAATGGCCAGGAGCGATCGACCGTCGAGGAGACGAGCATGGTTACCGGCGTTGTGAAGTGGTTCAACGCGGACAAGGGCTTCGGGTTCATCACCCCGGACGACGGCGGCGCCGACGTCTTCGCCCACTTCTCCGCGATCCAGACCTCGGGTTACCGGAGCCTGGACGAGAACCAGCGGGTGGAGTTCGAGGTCACCCAGGGCCAGAAGGGCCCGCAGGCGGCCAACATCCGCCCGCTCTGATCACAGCCTCACGCTGAGTGGGCGCCGGTCCCCCCAGGGGGCCGGCGCCTACCTGCTTTGAACAAGTGCCCCGCGCTGGCGGGCGCCCGCACGGGGCGAGCAGCCACAAGGGGGCAGCGCCCAGAGGGGGCCGAGCGGCCCACGCTGGCGTGCAGCCCTGCTCGGGCGTGCAGCCCCGCATGAACGGGCGCCCCTAGCCGGCGGGCGGGCACCGCGCTGAGGGAGCGCTGCGCTTGCGCGGCGTCTACTCGGAGCGGGCGCCCCTACCTGAGGGGGCGCCGTGCTCGAGTGGCGCCGCGCGTTGCGGGCTGCGGTGGGTGAAGGCCGCCGCTACGCCGCTCCCGTCGGGCCGTGCTCCCGTCGGGCCGCGTCGCCGCGTCGCGCTGCCGTCAGGCAGCGACGCCGCGCCGCGCTGCCGTTAGGCCGGTCGGCGTGCCGGGTCGCCGATGTCTTCCGGCCGCGGTGCCGTGCCGCCCAGGTGAGCCGGCAGCCACCACCGATCGTCCGGCCCGCCCGGCTGCTCCGGGTAGGCCTGCTGCGCCTCGTCCAGCAGCGTGGTCAGCCGCTCGTGCAGCTCCGTCGTCATGGACTCCGTCGTGCTGCCCTCGCGCTCCGGGATCGGGTCGCCGATCTTGATGATGACCGGGATGTGGCGCCGGGTCAGGTCCTTCTTGTGACCCTTGGTCCAGAGCCGGTGCGGGCCCCACACCGCCATCGGGATCAGCGGGACCGCCGCCGCGCGGGCCAGCCGGGCCGCGCCCGATTTCAGAGCCTTCACCGTGAACGACTCGCTGATCGTCGCCTCGGGGAAGACGCCGATCACTTCGCCCTTCTTCAGTGCGGTTTCGGCCTCGTGAAATGCCGCATTGCCGGCTTTGCGGTCGACCGGAATATGCCGCATGCCGCGCATCAGGGGGCCGCTCACTTTGTGGTCGAAGACCGACTTCTTCGCCATGAAGCGGACGAGGCGTTTCGCCGGCTGGGCGCCGAGGCCGCAGAAGATGAAATCCAGGTAGCTGACGTGGTTGCTTGCCAGCACCGCCCCGCCGGCCGCCGGAATGTGGTGTGCGCCATCGACCTGGATCTTCAGGTCGAGCACTCGGAACATCGTCTTGGCGATACCGACGACCGGGGGATACACGATTTCCATCCGGTCACGGTACCGGCGTTCGATGAATTCTTCCTGGGAGGACGCAACCGATCACGTCGTCCAGAACGTCTTATGGGTGACTGCGCTGAACGTTGCCGAGGTCACGCTGAGGAAGCGATGGGTGAGGCGCCGCCTGGGAGGCCCTGCATGCACACCCTGTCCGCACGCCGCGAACTGGCATTGGTGTTCGCGTTGGCGGTCCTCGGCGTGGGTCTGGTGGTCCTCGTCGCCTTCGCGCCCTGGTACGGATCGGTGAGCTACGGCGACGCCCGCCCGGCGATCGTCGAGACCACCCCACCGGTCTCAACGATCGTGGTGGAAGCGGTATCCAGCGGCTGACATCGTTGTGAAGCCCGCGACGCCGCCCAGAGCTCTCCCACGGTGTCGCGCCGAGTCATCGAGCCCGGGCCTCCCACGGAGCTGGAGAACTCACGGCGCCCCATCGACACCCGCGGTGGTGTTCACTGGAGTGATGTCCGAGAGCACGCAGACTCCCATCGCCCCGTCGTGGCAGGGCGGTCCGTGGGCCTCCGGCATGGTCACCGTTCACGGCGCGCCCCCGGTGGTGCCCCCACCGGAAAAACCCCGGGGCGACGGGCCGCAACGTCGCAAGCCACAGATGAAGATCTTCGCGGGAATCGCCGGAGCGATCCTGGCGATCGGTCTGACCGTCATCCTGATTGTCGGACTGAGCTCGGAGGGCGACCCGTTCGGCAGCAAGGCCGCCGCCCCCAGCGAGGTCCGCCCGCCGCTCGCCCGGATGTGCCCGGCGCCGACCGTCCCCCCGAGCCAGGCTCCGGTCGTCCCGCCGGGCCGGCTACCGCCCCTGACCGGCGAGCGGACCACCGACTCCGAGGCGGGAATCTCCTACCGCAGATACGGCGCCCCGTGGCAACCGTGGAACACCACCTGGCGCGCGGGCACCCTGGAGGTGCCGTACAAGGTCGGCCAGCACTTCATCACCGAGCAGTACAGCCTCGGGACGTACCATGCCTCGATCCTGTCGGCGGCGGTGCCGGCGGCGGACAACGATGCCGTGACCCTCAACCTGGAGTGCGTCGGCCGCCAGGTCGCCGCCGATGTCCGCGCGGAGTACTACCCGCAGCCGAACCGGTTGGAGCAACTGCGGGATGAGATGACCATGCTGGGCGGGCGGCCGGCGTGGCTCAGCGAGTTCCGGCTGCACTTCCAGCAGCCGGGACTCACCGTGACGAACGAGCGCTCGGCGGTGGCGATCATCGACGTGGGCAAGCCGACGGCGGCCGTGCTCTACGTGTCGATTCCCGGCACGCACAAGCAGTTCGACCACGTGATCGACGAGGTCCTGAAGTCCGTTCGCCCACTGTGAAAAGGCGATCAGGATCCGGTCAGGCCCCACCGCTTGCGCAGGGCGTTGTCCGCCGCGTTGAAGAGCACGTCGATCAGGATGCCGATCACCAGCACCACGATGATGAAGCAGATGACCAGGCTCGACTCGTTGAGATCCCTGGCCTGCTGCATCCGTACGCCGATCGACAGCGCACCCGGCACGATGACCAGCAGTTCGCCCGCCATCAGGCTGCGCCAGGAGAAGGCCCAGCCCTGTTTCAGGCCGGAGATGAACGACGGTAGCGACGCCGGCAGGATCAGGTGGCGGTACTTGGCGAAGCCTTTCATGCCCAGCACCTGTCCCACCCGCAGCCAGGTGCGGGGTACGTAGTCGATGCCGCTGATCAGCCCGTTGGCCACCGAAGGGGCCGCGCCGATCACGACCACGAACATGATGGCGCTCTCGCTGATCTGGAAGAGCAGGATGGCCAGCGGGAACCACATGATCGACGGCATGGTCTGCAGGCCCGTGATGAGCGAGCCGATCGCCGCGCGCAGGGGAGCGAACCGGGAGACCGCCGCGCCGAGGACCGTGCCGATGGCGACGGCCAGGGCGAAGCCCGTCAGTGCCCGGATCATGGTCAGGCGTACGCCGTCCCAGAACGCCGCGGTGGTGACCACGTCGGCGAGGTCCTCGAAGACCGTGAGCGGCCCCGGCAGGACGTAGATCGGCTTCCACTCCGCCCAGACCACGAGCTGCCAGGCGATGAGCACGATGGCGATCGCCAGCAGCTTGGGCCAGGCGCTGTTCCAGATCCGGATGCCGGGGGCGGGCCGGTCGCTCCTGCCACTCAACTCGAGGGCGTCGAGCCCGGTGACCCGGTCGGCGGCATCGGAGTCCTGCCGGGCGGTGGGGATCTCAGCTTGCATGGCCGGCCTCCTCGCGGACGGGGCCGGCGGTGGGAATCTCAGCCTGCATGGCGGGCGACCTCCGCGCGGAGCCGGTCGGTGATCTCGGCGGCCTGGCCGGCCACCTCGGGGGAGTCGATGCGCCGGGGCCGCTCGTGGGTCACGGGGAAGTCCTCGATGACCCGGCCGGGGCGGCTGCTCAACAGGATGACCCGGTCGCCCAGGCGCACCGCCTCGCGGACGTTGTGCGTGACGAACAGGACGGTGAGCTGCTGCTCGCGCCAGATCCGCTCCAACTCGTCGTGCAGGATGTCGCGGGTCATCGCGTCGAGCGCCCCGAACGGCTCGTCCATGAGCAGGATGTCCGCGTCCTGGGCGAGCGCGCGGGCGAGGGCGACCCTCTGGCGCATGCCGCCGGAGAGCTCGTGCGGCCGCTTGTCGCCGAAACCGCTCAGTCGCACGATGTCGAGCAGTTCCGCGGCGCGCCGCCGGCGTTCGGCCTTGCCGATGCCGCGCAGCCGCATGGCCAGCTCCACGTTGCCGGCGACCGACAACCACGGGAACAGGGCCGCCTCCTGGAACATCAGGGAGACGTGCCGGCCGCCGATGTCGAGGGTGCCGCCGCTGATCCGGTCGAGGCCGGCCACGAGCGAGAGCAGGGTGCTCTTGCCGCAACCGGAGGCGCCCAGCAGGCACACGAATTCGCCTTTGCGTACGGTCAGTGAGACCTTGTCCAGTGCCAGCAGGGCGTTGCCGCCGGTGCCGTACTGCTTGGACACGTGGTCGAGGCGGACGACCTCGGTTCTCAGATCGGTGACTTCCGCGATGCTCATGATCTCTCCGCGGGTGAGTGGCGGTCAGGCGGCCGCGTCGGTGACCTCGGGCTGACCGTCGGCCTTGAGCAGCTCGTTGAGCGGGCCGAGGTCGTAGATGCCCTTGAGGTCGACGGGCTTGAGCAGGCCGACCTCTTCGGCGTGCTTCGCGCTGGTGTAGAGCGAGGACGCGATCGGGTCGTTGGTGAAGGTCAGGTTCTTGAACGCGGCGGCGAGGATCTCATCCTTGAGCGGCTTGCCGGACAGGGCGGCGAGCTGCTCGTTGGCGGCCTTCTGGGCTCCGGCGTCGTCGCCGGCGATGTACTTCTCCGCGGCGATGTGACCCTGCAGCAGCTTCTTGACCGTGTCCGGGTGCTTCTTGAGGAACTCCTGCTTGACGATCAGGTGGGTGGTCACGAACAGCCCGTTTGGCCAGAGGTCCTTCTCGTTGACCAGGATCTTGCCCTTGGACTCGAGCACCATGCGGCTCAGGTTGGGCTCGGGCACCCAGGCGCCGTCGATGGCACCCTGGGCGAATGCCTGGACGGCGGTCGCGTTGTCCTGCGGCAGCACCGAGAGGTCGCCGCCGCCCTGCTGGTCGGCGTTGAGGCCGTTCTGCTTCAGCCAGGCGCGCAGCGCGACGTCCTGGGTGTTGCCGAGTTGCGGCGTGGCGATCTTCTTGCCCTTGAGGTCGGCGGGGGAGTTGATGCCCTCCCTGACGACCAGGCCGGCGCCGCCCGAGGTGCTGCCCGCGATGATCTTCAGCGCGGTGCCCTTGGAGGTGGCCCAGCCGTTGATGGCGGGGTTCGGCCCGATGTACGTGGCGTCGATGGCACCGGAGAACAGCGCCTCGATCGCGGCCGGGCCGGCGTTGAAGGTCTTCGCCTCGAGTTTGGTGCTGCCCAGCGCCTGCTGGTAGAGGCCGTTCTTCACGCCGATCAGCGCGGGCGCGTGAGTGATGTTCGGGAAGAAACCCAGCCGCAGGGCGGTGGCCTCGCCGCCGGCGTCGCCCGAGGCGTCGTCGCCGCAGGCGGTGAGGGCGGTAGCGGAGACCAGGGCGGCGGCGGCCAGGGCAAGCGCGCGGAGGGTGCGGGAGCTCATGCTCACTCCTAAATGGTTCGTATCGCGGGAACGGCGAGTTCAGCGAGGGTGCGGTGGTCCACGACTCCCTCGATGGCCTCCTCCACCGCGAGCCAGACGTCCTTGAGGCCGGTCGCGACCCCGTGGTACGTCGTGGTCGTGGTGGGCAGGCCACGAACGGTGGTGAGCGCTCCGCCGGAGGCCCGGACCACGTCGCCGACGGTGACCTCATCGGCCGGCCGGGCCAGGGCGTACCCGCCGTCGACGCCGCGGTGGCTGTGCAGCAGGCCGGCGCGGCGCAGGTCGAGCAGGATGCCCTGCAGGAAGCTGAGCGGGATGTCCTGGGCCGCGGCCAGGTCCGCGGCCTTGACGAGATGTGGGTGATCGGCGGCGATCGCCAGCATGGCCCGGACGGCGTAGTCGGTGCGTGCCGAGACGTACACGTGAATGTCCTCTCGGTCCGGCGATGCGAAAGTCTGCTTTCTCTATCTGTTGGATGGGAATAGTGGATCAGACAGGAATAGGGCGTCAAGCCCCGACCGCATCATGGGAAGCTCGTCACCCGAATCGGGGACCCGAAAAATCAGCGCGAAAGCCGCCGTGACGAACACAACGCGCACGCGCTGTCGGGAAGGCGGCAGCGGAAGCCACCGGCTGTGGCACTATCAGCCCGTGTTCGCCCTGTCCGAACGCCGTCGCACGTCACAGGCGGTACGCCTGGCACCCGGAGTGCGGGTACGCGGGCCGATCGCCTACGTCCCGCAGCGCGACCACTTCTTCGCCCTGGACCCGGCGCACGAGGCCGTCGTCCGCCGGTTGAGCGGCCGCACCTGCCGGTTCGAGGGCCACGAGGACGAGGTGCGCACGCTGGCCGGGCTCGGCATCTGCGACACCGAGCCGCGGACGCCGCGCTGCGCGTTCTTCGGGCGTTCCGTGGTCGGGCGTATGGACGCGTTTCCGCAGGTCACCGAGCCGCTGGTGGTCAACTGCTTCGCCACCGCACACTGCCCGCTGCGCTGCACCTACTGCCACGCCGACGACCTCATGACCGGATACCGCGAGCAGGAGGACGCCCGCTGGCTCGAGCGGGTGCTGCAGGTCGCCGGCGCGACCCCGGCGATGGTCGGCGTGGTCACCGGCGGCGAGCCGCTGGCCCGCATCGACCGCACCGCGCGGCTGGTCGAGCGGCTCGCCGCGACCGGCAAGGCGGTCGTGCTCGACACCTCCGGCGTCGGCGACTTCGGCCGGATCGTGCCGCTGCTGCTGCGTCACCGGGTGCACGTACGCATCTCGCTGGACAGCGCCGACGCCGCCGTGAACGACGCCCTGCGCCCGGCGAACCGCCGGTTCGTGCCGCTCGGGACGAGCGCGGCGGGCTATGCCCAGGAGGCGATCCGGCAGGCCGTGCGGGCGGGCGTCCCGTGCAGCGTGCAGACCGTGGTCACCGCGCGCACCACCTCGGTCGTCGGGCTGCTCGCCCTGCGCGACCTACTCATCGAACTCGGCGTGACGACCTGGGTCCTGCACATTGTCGTGCCGGTGGGCAAGGCCGCGGGCCCGCGGCAGGCGTCGCTACTCGCGCCGCCGAACGTGCAGGACGTGCTCGACGAGGTGGTCCGGCGGACCGCGGCCGAGGCGCTGGCGATCGACATCCGGCTCACCGGCACCCATCTGGCGCCCAACTCGACGCTGCTGATCAGCGCGCGGGGCGAGCTTGCCGTGGAGGACGTGGCGCGGGGCGGCAAGAAGATTCTTGCGCTGCCCCGGATCGGCCTGCGCGGTGCGGTGCTGCGGCACTTCCGCACCCATGTGGACCTGGAGGGACACGCGAGCCGCTACCTCAACGGGTCGCTGGCCGCCTACGACCGGGCGATCGGCGCAGGCGTCACCGCGCCGAGGAGTTGAACGTCCACGCCGCGGCGGTCTCCAGCAGCGCCTTCACGCTCGTCTCGTCGCCCTCGGACAGTCTCAGCACCCGTGCCGGGACATAGCCCTCGGCGTCAACCTCCCGCAGCCAGGCGGCGGCCAGGTCGGTGTGGTTGGCGGACTCGAAGACGCTGACGATCTCGGCGGCCGCGGCGAGGCGCCGGCGCACCGCATAGCCGGGCCGGGTCGGCGCGGCGAACCAGGACCGGAACTCGGCGACGGTGGTCGCGCCGGCCAGGTAGGCGGTCAATTCGTTTCCGAGTGCGGTGACGCACACCTCCGCGTGGTCGTCGACAGTCGCGGGGTGGTGGCCGACGCGCTCCAGCACGGTGGCAGTCATGAGTTCGAAGGTAGCTCCGTACTCCCCGGAGCGCGACCGCCGGACGGACACTTCATGCTTCATCGGAGAAAAAGGTCTGTCACCCGGGCGGCGAGATCGTCGAGGACGGGCTTGCCGTCCTCGATCGCCGCGACGAACGCCGCCCACGAGTCCAGCGGGAAGTCGTCGGTCTCCGGCACCGGCTCGTTGTTGAGATATCCCGGCAGCAGGAGCGCGTTCTGGAACAGCCAGGGAATGTAGCTGCCCTCGATGTCCCAGCCGGGCAGCTCCCGGGTGCGGTGCAGGTGGCGGCCCAGCTCCTCCTGCGACGACCAGCGCAGCATGTGGGCGTCGTGGCGCAGACTTTTGATGTACGGGTTGTAGAGATGCCCCGGCCCCAGCCCGAACGTCTGCCGCCACTGTGCCCACAGGATCGCCTCGTCGCGCCCGCCCAGCGTCATGACGTCGTTGGTGGCGCTCTCCAAGAGCATGCTGTTCAGGTACGGCCACAGCGTCAGCGGCGTCAGCAGGTTCTTCGCGTCCGTACGCAGCAACGACTGCAGGATGGGCCAGGCGTTCTTCTCGAGCTCGTCCCACGACGTCAGGTTGGGCACCGCCTTCACCGCCGCCAGCAGGCTGTAGAGCGACGGGTTGTGGTCGCCGTAGAAGGTGCGGGCCACCGACCAGGGATCCGTCGGGCGCAGCAGGGCCTCGGGACTGTCCACGGCCGGGAGCCGCGTGCTCTGGTCGAGGAACTCCGACAGGCTGACGAAGTCGCGTACCGCGCCGTGGCCGGTGTGATCGATCCACCGGTCCAGGTCGGCGCGGAACTCCACCTGCGCGTCGTGGTTGCGGGAGCCGACGTCGTCCACGCAGACCCGGACCTCCACGCCGAGGCGGGCCAGCGCGCCGGCCACGAACGCCTGCACCATGTGGATCACCGAGGCGCGGGCGCGCAGCCGCACCGGCCAGAGCATCCGGATGGGCTGGACCGTGCCGCTGAGCTGGGTCACCCAGCCGAACCGGCGTTCGAGCTGCAGCAGGAGGCCGGCAACGTCGCGCGGCGGCAGCCTGCCGGGCTGGGAGACGAGCTGGCGTTCCCAGATGTGGTGGCGCACGCGGTTCTGCAGGCCGGTCGCGCGCGGGGGCACGGGCACCTGGGAGCGCTCGGCCAGCGCCGGGAACAGCCGATCCGAGTCCACGGCCGGGAAGCACTCCACGGCGATGCCGGTGCGGTCGTGCAGCCGCTCGGCCGTGTCCAGCGCGGTGGCCGCGTCCACGTCGCCGAGCGCCCACAGCACCCGCATCGGCCGGGTACGGGCCAGCGCCGCGGCGATCGTGCCGGCCCAGTCGCTGCTGCCGATCACGCACACCGTGTCGCCGCGGATCAGGTCGGCGGTGGTGGCCACCAGCGGCGCGTTGTCGGCGAGGCGGGCTGGGTCGTGCAGCAACTGCGGGCCGCGGACGTGCAGGGTCGGCCGCCAGAAGCCGTGCAGGTGGAAGACGCGTACGGCGCCGTCGGAGCCGCCCGTGTGTCCGAAGCTGCCCCGGCTGTCCAGCGGCAGGCTCACCGCCCGCCCGCCGGCGTCGCGGATCGCGATCTCCAGCAGCGGGTCGAAGTTGGTGGTCAGGACCCGGTGGTCGAACGCCTCCGGAATGCGGGCGAGCAGGTGTCCCAGGGCCTGGACGCCGCGGGGGAGCTGCCACGAGAAGCGGTCGTTCTCCACGCCCTCGCCGATGCCGCGCTCGAGGCGCTGGCCCAGTCCGTGTGTGGCCAGCGGCGACTCCATCGGGTCCGGTGCCGCGTACGCCTTGAGCACGGCCTGCTGCGCGATCACGTCGAACGCGTCGCCGGAGACCCAGTCGGTGAAGACCCGCCGGTACGCGCGGTACACGTCGATCGGCCGGGCTCCCACGAGCTCGGCCCGGGCCTGTGCCAGGGCTCGCTCCAGCGCCCCGTCGTCGTTGCGGCCCGCGGCGTACCCCTCGGCGATCTCCAGGACGCCGTGCACCCGGGGGATGGCGCTGGCCGTGAGGCCCGAGCCGACGAGCAGGGTGATCTGGTCGGCGTCGCGCAGCGCCGCCGTCAGCCGTTCGAGCAGGAGCAGCTCGCCCGCGCTGAGCCCGCCGCCCTCCGTCTCCGGTGTCGTCGTCATCGGCCCGCCTGCAGCGACTGCCAGAGCTCGCCGGGGCGCTCGGTGAAGACCTGCCGGGAGGTGTGCCGGCTGGCGATCAGCGCGCCGCGGTCGAGGTACTCCTCGAGTTCCCCGGACCGCCAGCCGAGGTAGCCGATGAAGACCCGCATCGCGTCGACGCTTTCCGAGACGTCCTCCGGCGTACCGGAGAGGTGCATCGTGCCCAACCGGTCGCGCACCGGCGTGAACCGCAGGGGCTTCGGGACGCCCGCGCGCAACAGGGTCACCACGATGTAGCCGTCCTGGGCCACCGGTCCGCCGTGGAACAGCATCACCGGGTTGCGCAGCAGCGGACGCCATGAGGCGGGGAAGTCGGCCGGGAGGTCGCCTTCCGGCCGGGTGATGCACACGCCGAGGGCGCCCGTCTGGTTGTGCCGCAGCACGAGGACCACCCGCTGGCCGAGGTCGTCGTCGACGAACCAGGGCGCCGCGTAGAGCACGCTGCCGGCCAGGTTGTGCCGGGGCGCGGCCGCGTTGTGCACCAGCGAGATCTCCCCGCCGGCGTCCCGGGCGCGCAGCTCGGGGCGCTCGTACCCGCGGCGCAGCATGGCGCGGCGTACCGTACGCCAGATGGCGTGCACGGTCAGGGCCGGCGGCATCGCCTCCGGCGGCGGCGGTCGCAGGCCGTCGCGCAGCAGCCGGATCAGCTCGCCGGTGAACGCGGTGTACGCCTCGTCCCGCGGTGCCATGGCGGGCCGGTTGGCGGGCGCGGACACCAGCAGGCACGTGCCGTCGGTCTCCGCTTTGTCGGCGACCGCGTCGGTGCCGGTGCTGTCCCCGCCCATCTCCGCCCCGGCGCGGCCGGAGTAGCAGCAGTCGAGGATGACGACCCGGCGCCGGGCCCGGGTGTCGGCGACGGCGCGGCGGATCCATTCGTACGGGACGCCCCGCTCGTATGGCACCTCGGCGTCGCAGCCGGGCAGGCCGAGGATGAGGTTGTCGTCGTCCGCGTCGACGAGCCCGTGTCCGGCGAAGTACACCAGCAGCAGCCCGTCCCGCTCGGTGGCGGCCGCCGCCCGCCGGATCGCCCGGCTCACCTCGGCCGGATCCTCGGGGTCGGTCAGCACGTGGACGTTCTCCTCGGGCACACCCCAGAGATCCTCGCTGCGCAGCAGGTCGCGCAGGTCGGTCACGTTGCGCCGGGCGGCGGGCAGCGGAGCGAGCCGGCGGTACGCCGCGACGCCGATCAGCACGACCTGAGAGACGGCCGGGTCTGCCACGTCACTCATGGGTCACTTCTGCTCGCGGTCCTGCAGTTGCTGCAGGGCGTCGGCCAGGGCCTGGGGGTCCTCCGCCTCGATCCGGGTGGTGGTGCCGTCCGCGGCGTGGTGCACGATGGTCACGTGGGGGGAGGGATGGCGCGCCTCCCGCCAGGAGGCCACGGCGAGCGCGAGCTGACCGGCGGAGAGCCCGCTGCCGATGATGAGGGTCAGGACGTCCAGCAGGGTGCCCATGGCCTCCGGGTCGTCGCTGCGGGCTCGCGCGAGCCGTCCGTCGACGCGTACCCGCTGCTCGCCGCGGAGCCAGCGGTGAAGCGACTCCGCATCCTCGGTCGACGCGCATTCCAGTCGCAGCTCAACCGGCATTGAGGTCCCTCGCTCATATCGATGCATTTGCTCATGTCGTGGTCTTGCGATACGCGAAAGCTAGCACTCCGCCTCTACCCGGTGACCGGGCGTACCCGTCGGATGGTGTGGCGGGGGGTTAGATTCTTGGGGTGGCCCGCAGAACGAAGATCCCCGCGACGAAATACCCGGTCGAACGGTTCACCCTCGACAACGGCTTGCGGGTGGTCCTCACGCCCGACCGCAGCGCGCCCGTCGTCGGTGTGGCCGTGGTCTACGACGTCGGGATCCGCTCCGAACCCGAGGGCCGCACCGGCTTCGCCCACCTCTTCGAACATCTCATGTTCCAGGGCTCGGAAAACCTCGAGAAGCTCGCCCACTTCCGGCACGTGCAGGGCGCGGGCGGCAGCTTCAACGGCTCCACCCACCTCGACTACACCGACTACTTCGAGATCCTGCCCGCCGGCGCCCTCGAGCGCGCGCTCTTCCTCGAGGCAGACCGGATGCGCGGCCCCCGGCTGACCGAAGAGAACCTGCGCAACCAGGTGGACGTGGTCAAGGAGGAGATCCGGGTCAACGTCCTCAACCGGCCGTACGGCGGCTTCCCATGGCTGAAGCTGCCCCCGGTGATGTTCGAGACCTTCCCCAACGCGCACGACGGATACGGCTCCTTCACCGATCTGGAGAGCGCGACCGTCGACGACGCGGCCGAGTTCTTCCACAAGTACTACGCCTCGGGCAACGCCACGTTGGCGGTGGCCGGGGACTTCGACCTGGCCGCCACCGTCGAGCTCGTCGAGCGCCACTTCGGCGACGTCCCGGCCCGGCCGAAGCCGGAGCTGCCCGACTTCGACGAGCCCGGCCCGAGCGCCGAGCGCCGGGAGAGCTACGTGGACCGGCTCGCCCCGCTCCCGGCGATCGCCGCGGGATGGCGGGTGCCGGATCCCATCGCCGACTTCACCGCCTACCTGCCGTACGTGGTGCTGGCCGAGGTGCTCACCGACGGCGACGCCTCCCGCCTGGTCGAGCGGCTTGTGCAGCGGGACCGGATCGTCACCAGCGTCGGCGGCTACCTCGGCTTCATGGGCGACGAATATCAGGTCCGCAACCCGACGGCGTTACTGCTGCAGGCGCATCTTCCGCCCGGTGGCGACGCGGACAAGGTGTTGCGGGTCGTCGACGAGGAGCTCGACCGGCTCGCCTCCGGCGGGCTCGCGCCGGGCGAGCTGGCCCGTACTCAGGCCCGCATGGCCACGCACCTGCTCCGCGACACCGACGCAGTGCTCGGCCGGGCGCTGCCGATGGCGGTGCTCGAGCTGCAACGCGGCCGGCCGGAGCTGCTCAACGAGCTGCCGAAGCTGGTCGGCGAGGTCACCGAGGCGCAGGTCGTCGCGGCCGCCGCCACCCTGCGGCCCGAGGGCCGCGCATGCGTCGAGATCGTCCCGGGAGTCGACAAGTGAGCGCCAGGACCCTGCCGGACCTCGTGCCGGATTCCAAAATCAAGCTGCCGAAGCAGGCCGAGCGCACCCTGAGCAGCGGTCTCACGGTCATCGCCATCCGGCGGCCGGCCGTGCCCCTGGTCGAGCTGCGGCTGCGGATCCCGTTCGGGCGGGCGCCGCTGGCCCGCGCGACGCTGCTGTCGCAGGCGTTGTTCACCGGCACGGCCACGATGTCGAGCGTCGACATCGCCGCCGAGCTGCAGGCGGTCGGCGGCGGACTCTCCGCCGGGCTGGATCCCGACCGGCTGCTGGTCACCGGCAACTCGCTCGCCTCGGGCCTGGACCGGATGCTGGAGATCCTCGCCGGGGTGCTGACCGATGCGGCGTACCCGGTCGAGGAGGTCGCCACCGAACGCGACCGGCTCGTCGACCACATCCAGGTCGCCCAGAGCCAGCCCGGGCATCTAGCCCGTACGGCGCTGCTCAAGCGGATGTACGGCCGGCACCCGTACGCGATCCAGACCCCGGAGCCGGAGCAGGTCAAGGGCGTACGCCCGGGGCAGTTGCGGGCCCTGCACGCCGACCGGGTCCGGCCCGGCGGCGCGGTGCTGGTGCTGGTCGGCGACATCAACGTCGAGAAGGCGATCGACGCGGCGGAGAAGGCCCTCGGCGGCTGGATCGGCGCCGGCCGCGACGGCAACGTGCCCGCCACGCCGGAGCTCGAGACCGGCCCGCTGCTGCTGGTCGACCGCCCCGGCTCGGTGCAGTCCTCGATGCGCATGGCGTTGCCGGCGCTGCCGCGCACCGACCCCGACTATGCCGCGCTGCAACTGGCCAACATGGTCTTCGGCGGCTACTTCTCGTCGCGCTGGGTGGAGAACATCCGCGAGGACAAGGGCTACACGTACGGCCCGCACACCGCCATCGAACACTTCGTCGCGGGCTCGGCGCTGGTGGTGGCGGCCGAGGTGGCCACCGAGGTGACCGGCCCGGCGCTGCTGGAGACCCTGTACGAGCTGGGCCGGATCGCGAGCCTGCCGCCGGGCGCGGACGAGTTGGAGCAGGCCCGCCGGTACGCGCTGGGCACGCTACGGCTGGGCATGTCGACCCAGGCCGGCCTGGCCGGGCTGGCGAGCATCTACGCCAGCTTCGGCCTGCGGCTGAGCTATCTCACCGAGCACTCGGCGGCGCTGGCCTCGGCGACGCGCGAGCAGGTGGCCGAGGTGGCCGCGCGCTACCTCGCGCCGTCTCGGGCGGTCACCGTCGTCCTCGGCGACGCGGACCGGGTCGAGAGCGGGCTCGCGACCCTGACGACAGTCGAGCGCGGCGCCCAGTGAACCTCTCATCCCAGCAGCCCGGGGACCAGCCCGACGTCGGTGAGCAGCAGCCGGGCCTCGGCGGCCCGCCGCTGGCCCGTACGTCCCTCGACCGCGCCTCGCACCGCAGACGCGACGAGGACTGGCTCAACGAAGCGTGGAAGACCGGTCTCGTCCTGATCGTCGACATCGCCAAGGGCGGCCGCGCACTGGTGACGGGCGCGACCTCGGACAAGCCCGCGCTCGTGCTCGTCGGCGCGGATGCGGCCCCGGAGGGCGAGCGCCTGTTCCTGGGCGTCGACCCGGACGGCGTACCGATCTTCGCCGTCGACGCGCCGTTGCCCGAGGTGGACGACGCCGAGGCGCACACCCTGCGGGACATCGGCGACCGGCTCGGCCCGCGCGACGCCGGCATTCTCACCACGGCCGCCGCGCTGGGCAACTGGCATGCCACGCACGCGTATTCGCCGCGCTCCGGGCTGCGCACCACCGCCGCGGAGGCGGGCTGGTCGCGGCTCGACGCCGAGGGCGGGCAGATGTGGCCGCGCACCGACCCGGCGATGATCGTCCTGGTGCACGACGGGGTCGCCGGGCCGGAGGGCTCCTGCCTGCTCGGCCACAACGTCGCCTGGCCGGCGCGGGACGGCGTCCGGCGCTTCTCGTGTCTGGCCGGCTACGTCGAACCCGGCGAGTCCGCCGAGGCCTCGGTCGTCCGCGAGGTCCGCGAGGAGGTCGGGGTCAGGCTGCGGTCGCTGCGGTACGAGGGCAGCCAGTCGTGGCCGTACCCGGGTTCGCTGATGCTCGGCTTCACCGCCGAGGCGGACAAGGACCAGCGGATCGTCGTCGACCCCGAGGAAATCGACGAGGCGCGGTGGTTCACCCGGCGGGAGGTCGCCCAGATGGTCGCCGGGGACTACGTCGACCCGCCGAGCGGCGTACGGCTGAGCCTGCCCATGCGGTCGTCGATCGCGTTCTACCTCGTAGAACGCTGGATGGGCCGCCCCTGAGAATCAAACGGACGCCTCGTGGGGGGCCAGCCATCGGATCTCTTGGCCGTGTGGCCCGGTGCGAGCAACGGCCCGGCCGTCGAGCGCCAGCAGGAATCTCGCCGGACCTGCGGAATCGATCTCGACGGTCGCTCCCAGTTCAGGCAGGACGCCCACGCCTTCGTTCGAGATCCAGTGTCCCCGCAGACCACGAACGAGTTCGATGAAGGTGCGACGGGTGTCCGGCGGCACGTAGGCCAGGACAGCACTGTGAAAGATGATCAGAGTGGCATCGGTCGGCGCCTGGGCGGCCAGCGCCGGTAGGTCGGCGAGTAGATCGCCTTTGACCAGGTGCGGTGGATCCGCTCGGGCGATGCGTACGGCGGCTTGCAGCCGCTCGCGCCGCTGCTGCTGCTCCGGCCAGATCAGCGCGTCGAGCCAACGCACATCGTCGTCGTCGTTGACGTCGAGCGGGTTGAGGTCCAGGCCGGCGCGCCACACCACGGTGGGTACCGACGCCGGCCGTGGAACGTCGTCGCTGACGGCACAGGTCAGCCGCACTGGGCTGTCCGTCGGCCCGAGCACCCGGGGGTCCTCGCCGAAGCGGTACTGGTAGGCATCGGGATACAGGCACAGCCCGGCGGAAGCGCCCACTTCGAGCAGCGCGAGGGGCTGCGGCAGCCGCGCCAGAACCGGCAGCAGGGTGGCACACCGGTCTGCACCGACCGCCATGGCCAGCGCCTCGTACGTCGGGGACTGACCCCGTGCCTCACGAACCGCGAACGCCTGATACCACCGAGCTGTCGTGATCACGTCACCGTGCCCGCCCCGCATGCCGAGCGCTATGACGCCGATCTCAACGAGGCGAGGGTGGTTGATCTTGTCAGCACCGGCCATCCTGATCATGTGGTCGTGACCTCGAGATTCCTCCGTTACCTGGGACTGGCCGGATCGGTTCTGCTCGCCGTCGCCGGGTGTCTCGGTGGTGCGCTACCCGCGGCGGACCTCGCCGCCACGCCGGTCAGCATCGCCCGCGGTCCCTACGGCCCGGCCATTCTCGGTCTCTGGCTGGCCGGGACCGCGTTGCAGGCGTACGCCTGGTGGGCCGGACGCGCTTGCATTCCCTCGGCCCGCTGGGCGTTGACCACGGCGCTGGTGTGGATGGTCCCGTTCCTGCTGGTCCCGCCGGTGGGCAGCCGGGACATCTACTCCTACATGTGCCAGGGCGAGATGTATCTGCACGGCGTCGACCCGTACACGAACGGAGTGGGGGCCCTGCCCTGCACCTGGCTGGAGACCGTCTCGCCGGTCTGGCGCGACACCGCGACCCCCTACGGTCCGCTCTTCATCGTCATCGCCGCGGCGGCGATCTCGGTGGGCGGCAGCCTGACCGGCGCTCTGATCGTCTTTCGCCTGATCACCTTGGCCGCGATCCTGGCGATCGCGGCCGGCCTGCCGGCGCTGGCGCGCCGCTGCGGCGTCGAGCCGCGGCTGGCGCTCTGGGTGGGCCTGGCCGGTCCGCTGATCGGTGCACACCTTCTCGGCGCGCCCCACAACGATGCGATCATGCTGGGCCTGGCGGTCGTTGCGCTTCTTCTGATCGTACGGATGAGCTCGCACCCGGTCGCACTGCTGGCGGCCGGGGCGCTGCTGGGACTGGCCGTTGCCGTCAAGGCGACGGCGGTGGTGATCGTCCCGTTCGCCGTCCTGGCCGCTTCCCGTCCGCTGTGGCGGGCGGCCGCGTCGGTCGGCGGCTCGGCGCTGGCCGTGCTCACGGCGGTGACCGTGACCAGCGGGCTCGGTTTCGGCTGGATTCCCGCGATGCGCGGCGGTAGCTCCCTGATCCAGTTCACCTCACCGCCCACGGCGATCGGGATGACCTTGACCTACATCGGGCGGCTGTTCGACCCCGGCTTCGACGCCGTCCCGGCGGTCCGCACCCTGGCTCTTGCGCTGCTCGCCGCCGTACTGGTGGCGCTGTGGTGGTGGGCGTACCGCAGCCCGGACCCCGCCCGTGCCGCCCTGCGCGGCGCCGCGCTCGCGCTCGTCGCGTTCGTCGCCCTGGCCCCCGTCTTCCACCCCTGGTACGCGTTGTGGCCGCTGACCCTGCTCGCGGCCACCACCACCCGCGTCCGAGCGGTCATGCTGATCTCGGTCGCCGCCGCCTTCTCGGTCCTGCCCGACGGCAGCGGCCTGACCCGTTTCGTCAAATTCCCCGGCGCGCCGATCGTCACCCTGCTCCTCGTCGTCCTCCTGGTGACGGTCGTCAGGCGCTCGGGCGAACGCGGAAGCCCCGGCTCGTCGCCGGGGCCCGTTGCCTCACCGCACCGCTCAGCGGGTCGGTGAAAGCCGGATCAACCAGCCACGCCGGTGCCGGCCAGCCGCTCCTTGACCTGGGTGATCGACGGGTTGGTCAGCGCCGTGCCGTCGTCGAAGAGCACGGTCGGGACCGTCTGGTTGCCGCCGTTGACGCTCATCACGAAGTCGGCGGCCTTGGGGTCCTGCTCGATGTCGACGACGACGTACGAGATGCCCTCCCGGTCGAGCTGCGACTTCAGCCGGTGGCAGTAGCCGCACCAGGGAGTCGAGTACATGGTCAACATCGGGTGGGTCCCTTCGACAGAGGTCACATTGGCACTGTGCCATCCGATCAAACGTCGGACCCGGGTGCCATGATTCCCGGTTGTGACAGCGGAACGGGTTCTCGCCGGGCTCGACCCCGACCAGCGCCGGGCGGTGACCGCCCCCGCCGGGCCGGTCTGCATCCTCGCCGGAGCAGGCACGGGCAAGACCAGGGCGATCACCCACCGCATCGCCTATCGGACGCTGTCCGGCGACATCAGCCCGCGGCATGTGCTTGCCGTCACCTTCACCGCGCGCGCCGCGGCCGAGATGCGCGCCCGCCTCACCGGCCTCGGCGCCGGCCGCGTCCAGGCCCGCACCTTCCACGCCGCCGCCCTGCGCCAGGTGCGCTACTTCGCGCCGCGGCTGCTGGAGGGCCGGGCGATGCCCGAGCTCGTCGAGAGCAAGGCGCGCCTGGTCGCGCTGGCCGCCGGCCGGGCCGGCGTGCGGGCCGACCGCACCGCCGCACGCGACCTGGCCAGCGAGATCGAATGGGCCAAGTCCTCGCTGGTCGAGCCGGGGGAGTACGTGGTCGCCGCGGCCAAGGCGCTGCGCGAGCCGCCGTACGAGGCCGCCAAGGTCGCGGAGATCTTCGCCGCGTACGAGTCGCTCAAGCGCCGCCAGGGCGTGATCGACTTCGAGGACATGCTGCGCGCCGCGGTCTGGGGTATCGAGGAGCACCCGGACGTCGCCGAGCAGGTCCGCTCGCAGTACCGGCACTTCGTCGTCGACGAGTACCAGGACGTCAACCCGCTGCAGCAACGCCTGCTGGAGGCCTGGCTCGGCGGCCGCGACGACCTCACCGTGGTCGGCGACGCCAGCCAGACCATCTACTCGTTCACCGGCGCCACCTCGTCCTACCTCGTCGACTTCCCGCGGCAGCGCCGCGAGGCCGTGGTCGTGCGCCTGGTCCGCGACTACCGCTCCACCCCGCAGGTGGTCGGCCTCGCCAACGCGGTGATCAAGCAGGCCCGGGGCACCGAGGCCAAGCTCCGGCTCGAACTGGTCGGCCAGCGTCCGCCCGGTGCCGAGCCCGACCTCAAGATCTTCCCGGACGAGCCCGCCGAGGCGGTCGCCGTCGCCCGCCGCTGCCGGGAGCTGATCGCCGCCGGCACCCCGGCCAGCGAGATCGCCGTGCTGTTCCGGACCAACGCGCAGTCGGAGACCTACGAGAAGACGCTCGCCGAGGCCGAGGTGCCGTACGTGGTCCGCGGCGCGGAGCGGTTCTTCGAGCGCGCCGAGGTCCGCCAGGCGATGATCGCGCTACGCGCGGCCGTGCGCTCCACACCGGGGGAGACCCCGCTCGTCGAGGCCGTCGTGGACGCCCTCGCGGCGACCGGCTGGGCCCGGGACCGCCCCCCGCCGGGTGGGGCGCAGCGTGAGCAGTGGGAGGCACTCGCGGCGATCGTCACCCTCGCCGAGGAGTACGAGAGCAGCCCCGCGCTGCTACCCATCGGTCAGGCCGGCGCCGTGCAACGCGACGTCTCGCTCTCCGCCTTCAACGAGGAACTGGCCCGCCGCGCCGAGCAGCAGCACGCCCCGACCGTCGAGGGGGTCACCCTCGCCTCGCTGCACTCCGCCAAGGGCCTCGAGTGGGACGCGGTCTTCCTCGTCGGGCTCGCCGACGGCACGCTGCCCACCACGTATGCGAAGACGCCCGACCAGCTCGAGGAGGAGCGCCGCCTGCTCTACGTCGGAGTCACCCGGGCCCGGCAGTGGCTCTGGCTGTCGTACGGGCAGTCACGGGCCTCGGGCGGACGCACCCGGCGTCCCTGCCGCTTCCTGCCCCAGTTGGGCAGCACCCAGCACCGCACCTTCGAGAAGGCCGGGACGGCGAGTCGGAAAACCGTCACTCGGCGTACGCAGGTGGTCTCCTGCCGGGTCTGCGGCGCCACGCTGCTGGCCGGCGCCGACCGCAAGCTCGGCCGCTGCCCGACCTGCCCGTCCGACCTGGACGAAGACCTGTTCGCCCGGCTCCAGTCGTGGCGCGCGCACACCGCCGCCGAACAGAAAGTCCCTGCGTACGTGGTGTTCACCGATGCCACGATCGTGGCCATCGCGGAGCGCCGCCCGACCACGCCCGCGGAGCTGCTGGCCATCGCCGGAATCGGCCCCCGCAAGCTCGGCCAGTACGGCACCGCGGTCTTCGCTCTGGTCGGCGGCGCGAGCCCCGCGGAGCTCGTCGCAGAAAACTTTGAAAACTAGTCCGTTAATTCGTTTGCCCTCCCTCGCAGGGACGGCATAGCCTCAGGTCACACCTTGGCGAGCGGCTGCTCGACGGGGTCTGGAAACCGAGCGCAAGAACTGGAGGAGGTGGCACCGATGAGGATCGACTACACGATCGAGCGACCGTCGACGCTGCTTGCTGCTGTCTGCGCTCCGTCCGCTTCGTGCCTGCCAGTTCCCGCCCCGGTGGCGACGTCCGTCCTCGCGACGGCGTATGTCCCCGCGGCGACCCTGGTTGCCGAGCGGGCCCCGGCTTCGCAGGCGCACCAGGTCCAGATCCAGGCCGAGCTGGTCCGGATGCTGGTGTCCGTCGATGGAAGCAACGGGACCACTGGGTTCGTGGGCAGCAACGGCATCGCCATGAAGCGTCAGCTGACGGATGGTGCCAGCGGTGTCCCGCCTCGAGGAAGGCCGGTCTGAGCGATCAGACCTCCGGCTCACCTCGAGGCCGCGGAACCCGTAACCGGGATCCGCGGCCTTAATTTTTTGCCGGCCCACCGGCCGGAGTGACAAGCACCACCGATCCAGAAGATCGAGAGAAAGAGAGAGGTGACCGGGCTTTATGAGTCTGGCGCTGGCCCCCCTCGACGTGAGCGTCGAGATCGAGGCAAACCTGCCCTGTCGGAAGTTCGACCCGGACCTGTGGTTCTCGGACTCCCCGGCCCAGCTGGAACTGGCCAAGTCGCTCTGCGGGGACTGCCCGCTGCGCGTCGAGTGCCTCGCCGGCGCGGTCGAGCGGAGCGAGCCCTGGGGCGTCTGGGGCGGCGAGATCTTCGAGCGCGGTGCCGTCGTGCCGCGCAAGCGGCCCCGGGGCCGTCCCCGCAAGGTCGACATCGCCCGCGACGCCGAACTCGCGGTCGAGGTCGAGGAGCGGCTCGCGGCCAACGGCCTCGAGACCCGCAGCTCGGTCCGACTGGCGGCATGACATGACCATCACCACCCCCTACCGGAAGACGGAAAACGTAGCCATGACCTCGCACGCAAGCCCCAAGGTAAGACTCATCCAAGAAGCGCTCTCGCGAGCACGAATGCGTCGGCCTCAGGCCGACCACCACCCTGAGGCGCACCGTCCCGCACGCCAGATCGCCATGGAGGCCCGTCACCGGGCCGCACGGGAACTGGGTGGACGCCTCTGACCGACCTGAATCCCACGGCCCCGCCCGCAGTCACTGCGGGCGGGGCCCTTTCTTTCCCGCTTTCCGCTCTTTCCCGCTTTCCGCGCTGAGGTGTGCCCCGGAGTCGTGCTTTCTGCGCCGAGCTCTGTGACCGGGTCCTGCTTCCTGCGCCGAGCTCTGTGACCGGGTCGTGCCTTTTGCGCCGAGCTCTGTGGTCGGGTCCTGCTTTCCGCGCCGAGAAATGCCCGGGGTGCTGTCCGCGCTCAGCCAAGTCCGGAGTTTCACGTCACCGGACCGTACCGATCCGTCTCGGGCCGGTCCGTCATTCCACCGGGGCGAAGCCCGGGAGCCACTCCTCGAGGATCGCGCGATAGGGCGCCTGAGCCTCTAGCTGGCAGAGCACGCCGATCGAGCCCAGCGTCACCCGGTGGATCAGCAGGTAGGACGGGGGAAGGTTGAGCTTGCGGCTGAGCTGGAAGGCCGGCGACCGGGGACTCGAGAGACGCGTCGCCTCCGAGCGGATCCAGCTACGGGTGAAGCGGAACTCCGGCACCGCGACCGGCTCGATCATCGGGCGCAGGAAGGCGAGGACCGCCTGGGCGTCGAGCTCGTCGTCCGGCTTGATGAAGCCCTCGTCCCGCAGGCCGTCGGCCACCGCGTCGGCGTCGCCGTCGAGGGCGAGGCGCACCAGGTGGCCGATCGGCTCGGGATGGCCGTCCGGCAGGCGGGCGACCGCGCCGAAGTCGATCACGCCAAGGCGGCCGTCGGGCAGGATCCGGAAGTTGCCTGGGTGCGGGTCGGCGTGCAGGAGTCCGGCCCGGGCAGGCGCCGAGAAGTGCAGCGTCGCCATCAGGCGGCCCGCCTCGTCGCGCTCGGCCACCGTGCCGTCACTGATGACCTTGGACAGCGGCGTGCCGTCGACCCACTCTGTCACCAGCACCCGGGGCGCCGACGCGACAACCTGGGGAACGAAGATCTCCGGGTCGTCGGCGTACGCGGCGGCGAACGCCTTCTGCGTCTCCGCCTCCATCGCGTAGTCGAGCTCCTCCGTGATGCGCTCGCGCAACTCCGTGAGCAGCGGCTTCATGTCCATGCCAGGCTGGATGATCTTGAACATCCCGGCCAGCCGGCCCAGTTGCTTGAGGTCGGCGAGCAGGGCCTCCCCGGCGCCCGGATACTGCACCTTCACGGCGACCGGCAGCGTCTTCGGCTTGGCGCCCTTGCGGGAGGGCGGCAGCTTCCAGAGCGCCTTGTGCACCTGCCCGATGCTGGCCGCGGCGGCCGGGCTGTCGTCGAACTCGGCGAACTTGTCCCGCCAATCCGCCCCGAGCTGCTCGGCCAGCGCCTTGTGCACGCTGGCCACCGGCATAGGCGGCGCCGCCTCCTGCAACTTGGTCAGTGCCTGCCGATATGGCCCCGCCATCTCCTCCGGCATCGCCGCCTCGAACACCGACAGCGCCTGCCCGAACTTCATCGCCCCGCCCTTGAGCTGGCCCAGGACGCTGAAAAGCTGCTCGGCGGTGCGCTGCTGGATGTCGGCGGAGATGACGTCGGTGGCGATTCCGGTCATCCGCTTGCCGAGCCCCAGCACGGTTCGCCCGGCGAAGCCGAGGGGGAGGGCGGCGAGTTTCGCGGTCCGGGATGCCGCACGACGCGGGATGTCGGTCACCAGATCATTGTGCCCGGCGCGGCGGCGTTCGACCGCCCCGCGAGGGCCGACCGCGACTTCCTACACAGAAACAACACGGATGCGTGGCCCAGCTCCGCCGCCGGAGCCGCCCCGGCGCACCGATCTCGATCTCGGCTCCCAGCGTCGCCGGCACCAGCCCGTCGACGAACTCGAGCACCTGCGCGACGGCGTACGCGGTGGCAGCGAGCACCGTGGCCGCCGCACAGGGTTCGCCGTCTCGAGGGTCGGGCGTGGGCCGGCCGGCGTCCGGGTTCCGATCGTGGCGGTGCAGGTCCAGACAGTTCAGACAGGGTCCGCCGACACCCGGAACCAACGGTCCGATCACGGCCGCGGCCTCACGGATCCCGACAGCGAGGTGCGGCTGGCGGCGCTGGGCGTACCCGGCGGCGAGCAGCGCGACGGGCTGATCGTGGTCGAGCTGGACGACCAGGTCGGCGCCGCCCCGACGGACGGCCCGGGTCCCGGTCGAGGGAACGGCGAGCAGGACGGCGGCGGTAGCGGCCGCACTCCTGGACGTCCCGGGAGGGGTGTCCCGCAGCGGGCCGGCGATCCGGTCCTGCCGGGTGACGGCGCCGGAGAGATCGGCATGGACGTGCCCGATGCCGGACTCGGCCAGACCGACCGCGATTCCCGCACCGAGCCGGCCACGGCCGCGGACGACAATCCGAGCCGCGCGCCGCCGACGCAGAACGTCGGCGACAAGGGTCTGCGCTCCACGGTCCGGAGTGCGCTCCGCGGGACCATCCCGGTGGTCGGAGAGAAACGCCCGCGCGGATGTTCCGGCCAGATCCGCAGCCAGCAGCGGTCCCCCGGCTGTCCCGCTCGGATCCGCGACCGCCCTCGAGGCCGCGGACGTTCCACCCTGGTTCGTGACTCGGGGCGGGCTCGAAGATGTTCCGGACTGGTCTGGGACGTGGGGCGGGTCTGTGGACGTGCCGCGCTGATCTGGGACTCGGGGCGGGCCGCCGGGTGGCTCGGCGTCCGGTGTGAACAGCCGGCCCGCGGGCGCCCTGGTGGGGTCGGGGGCCAGGACGAGGGCGGCAGCCTCGCCAGACAGTTGCTCGGCGTCGGAGCCGGAGGGGTAGAGGGCGTTTGCCGAGACCACCAGCCCGGCGCGGGACAGGGAGTCGAGGAGGGCCTCGGCGTCGGCGGGAGCAGCGCCCAGCGCGGTCGCGCGGCGCAGGACCTCTCGCTGTGACCGGGAGCCGTCCAGCAGGGTGAGCAGGCGGGCGGCGGCGGGATCGGGCAGATCGATGAGCACGGCCCGGACCGTGCGGACGCCGAGTTGGAGCGTGGAGCTGCCGCGCCAGGTGCGCAGGAGACCGGGGAGCAGGGTGGGACGGGAGAGGGCAGGTCCGCTCATGCATGACAGGGTGTCACGAGCTCGATTCGCAGCGAGTCGTTATCCACAGGCAGACCGGACGCCCGCCCTCGGTTGTCCACAAGCTGGGGCGAGTTATCCACAGGGGCGCGGAGGTGGTGGACAACTACTCAACGTTGCCGGTTGAACACGGGTTACGACTCGTGCGGGTGAACCGCGACGGCTGGGACGAAGGCGGGGGCGGCCATCGGCCGCCCCCGCCTTCCGCAGCGTCCGGTCAGGCCTTGGCCTTGCCCAGGATGCGGTTCACCGTCGTGCCGCAGACCGGGCACTTGCCCTTGGCCATGTTCATGCCGGTCTTCGAGACCTCGACGGTGCCCTGGAAGTCGCGCTTCTCCTTGCACTTCACGCAGTAGCCGTTGTAGGTGTTGTCGGCCACGGTTCCTCCTCGTCATGTTGTCGGCCGGGTCGGCCCGATGCCCCGGGAAGCGGTCAGGTCGGTGACCTGGACCTGCCCGAGGCCCTGCTCGCGGCGACAGGCCGCGATCTGTGTTCGGCGCTGGACCGCTCCGCGACCACGTGGATGTGGCCACCCGCTCGGGGCGGTCACTACCCAGGTCCGGCCATTTCCATGTCAGCGCAGCGTCGGCGGTGACGTCGACGTCGTGAGTGTGCCGGTCGAGATGACCCTTTTTGGGCAGATGCGTATGGACACGCCGACGAATTACTTCACATCGGCAGAAAAGGGACGTCCGGCGCGGAAAGGTCCGGACGCGCCAGGCCGACGGCGACCAGGAGCAGGGGCCGTGTGCGGCCCGGTGAGCCGGACGGCGGCCGGGCCGTGCTCGGTATGGCGAGTCCCGGGAAGGGCAGCCCCTGTCGGTGGCCGGGGGCGGGAGGAGAGGTGACGTCCCGCGGCTGGTGGTGTCTACCGGATCGGTGGTCGCGGCACCGGGGTGCCCCGCCACGGGGCCCGACGACGGGCGGTGGCGGGCATAGCGGGAGTGGTGGTCCGGCGCATGGGCGTCAGCGCCAGCGGAATGCCGGTCGCGGGTCCGACGACGGGTGGCGGCGGAGGTGGCTGGCCTCGGGGCGGCGGTCGAGGTTTGAGGGGCGTCGTGACGGTGACTTGGGGAGGGTGTAGCGTGCCCGTTCGGCGCTCGTGTGTTGCGGGCATGCAAAATATTTTCGGATCTTCTGGGGCGAAGCTCACATTTTGGGTGCGTGTCGTTTGTCGTACCCTTGCGGCGACCTGGGCCTGACCGATTAACGTCGCAATGTGAACCCTAGTCTGGGCCGCGCGAGCCGGTAATGGCCAGGACGCGCAAGCCTGTCGTCGAAGTGCGGCGCAGCCAGCGCCGTCGTCGCACGGTGTCCGCGTATCGCGAGGGCGAGCGGGTTGTCGTCCTCATCCCTGACCGGTTCTCCCGGGCCGAGGAGACCGAGTGGGTCGCGCGGATGCTCGCCCGGCTGGCCGCCCGCGAGGAGCGCGTCCGGCATACGGACAACGAGCTGCTCGGCCGAGCGCACAAGCTGATCGCTCGCTACCTCAGTGACCACGTCCGCGATGTGAATCCGGCGAGCGTGCGCTGGGTGACGAACCAGAACGGTCGCTGGGGATCCTGTACGCCGGACGACGGCACGATCCGCATCTCGCATCGCATCCAGGAGATGCCGGAGTGGGTGATCGACTATGTGCTGCTGCATGAGCTGGCCCATCTGGTCGTGCCGAGCCACAACGCCGCGTTCTGGGAGCTGGTCAGCCGCTACCCGAAGGCCGAAAGGGCCCGCGGCTATCTGGAGGGAATCTCCGCCGCCACGGGCCTGGTGCTCGCGGACGACTGACCGGGCGGCCCGGCACGGAGGTCCCGCGGCGGCCGGCGGCCGGGGAGAGGGTCCTGGGCGGTGCCGCTAACGTTCACGGCGTGACCAGACGTGTCGTGGTGGCGCTGCTGAGCCCTGTCGTGTGGAGTCCGCCCGGCGTCGATCGGGTGGCGTGGCGTACGGCGCTGGCCGAGGATGTGGTCGACCTGCTGGCTCGTCTGGCCCAGGCCGAGCCCGCCATCGCGGCGACCGCCGGGGATCTGGCGCTGGCTCGGGAGATCGCGTGGCCCGGCATGCCGATCTACGAGGTTGCCACCGCTACCGTGCTGCCCGTGTTCGCCGCCGCGGAGAAGGACGGGTTCGAGCAGGCGGCCGTGCTTGCCGCCGATGCCGCGGATGTGCCGGGCATGATTCTGGGCAAGTTGCTGCGGCCGCTGGGTGGCAAGCCGGTCGCCGTGGCGCCCTCCGGGTCCGGGGGCGGGGTGCTGGGGGTTGCCGCGACGCTTCCCGTTCCCGGCTGGCTGGTGGACACGGACCTCGACTCGGCCACTCCGATGAGCCTGCGCCGGCATGCGCCGCAGCCCAGCCTCGTGGAATCGACGCCGGAGTGGCGGCGCCTGCGCGGGCCGGCCGACCTCGCCTCGCTGGACCCCGCCCTCGAAGGCTGGGAGAACACCCGCGCACTCCTGGGCGGATGACCCACCGGGAGCCAGCCGGGGGCCGACCCGCGGACAGCCGGCCGCGTGGGTAACCCGCCGAGTGTCAGCCGGGTGGGTGGCTCAGCAGGGCACGGTCGGTGGTGGGCACCATGGCGCGCGGCCGGTGACTGACCCGCTGCCTGCGGTGGGCTCGGCGGGCGCGCGGCCGGTGGGTGACCCACCGCCTGGGGTGGGTGAGCCCGCCACTCACGCAGAATGAAGGGTCCGGAGATCCGTTCAGGAGCCGCCAGGCGACTGGATCTCCGGGCCCGGCCTCGGCGTGAGCGACGGTCCGCACCGCCCACCGAGCTACGACATCAAGAATTTGATCCCGGTTCGTCGCCCTTGCCCAGGTTGTCAAGCTCTGAAATGTCCCAATCTAGCTGGCTGCGGGCGAACTTCTCCGGGTCGGCGAAGTCCTCGTCCGTCGGCAGCAGATCGGGGTGGTCCCACAACGCGTCGCGACCCTGCACGCCGCGGGCCTCCGTGACCGCCGTCCACAGGGCACCGGCCTCGCGCAGGCGGCGCGGGCGCAGCTCGAGGCCGACCAGGGCGGCGAAGGTCTGCTCGGCCGGGCCGCCCGCGGCGCGGCGGCGGCGGAACGCCTCGCTCAGCGCGGCCACCGACGGGAGCCGGTCGCCGGCCGCGCTGTCGACGACGTGGCCGACCCAGCCCTCGATCAGCGCGAGGGCCGTCTCCAGGCGGGCCAGGCTCGCCTTCTGCTGCGGGGTGTCCTCGGGCGTGAAGATGCCCTCGAGCGCCATGGCCTGCATCGACTCGGGATCCGAGGGATCGACCCGGCTCATCGCCTCCTCGATCGCCTCGCGGTTGACGGTGATGCCGTTCGCGTACGTCTCCACCGCGCTGAGCACGTGCGCGCGCAGCCACGGGACGTGCTGGAACAGCCTTTGGTGCGCCGCCTCGCGCAGCGCCACATACAGCCTGACCTGGTCCTCGGGGATCTCCAGGCCGTCGCCGTAGGTCTTGATGTTGGACGGGACGAGGGCGGCCGTGCCGGCCGGGCCGAGCGGCAGGCCGATGTCGCCGGCCGACAGCACCTCCGCGGCGAGCTGGCCCAGCGCCTGGCCGAGCTGGCCGCCGAAGAGCGCGCCGCCGAGGGTCGCCACCATCGACTGCATCGGGCCGAGCTGGGCGCGGGCCTCCTCCGGGACGAGGTCGCCCATCGCGCCCACCATGCGGCCCGCGATCGGGTCGCACAGCTTCTTCCAGACGTCGAGGGTGTTGTAAACCCACTCGTTCCTGTTCCAGGCGGTCGCGTCGCGCACCCCCGAGGGCAGCGACGAGGTCGGGTCGAGCCACAGGTCGGCGAGGCGCAGGGCCTCGGAGACCGCGTTGTGCTCGTACATGTTCACCGACGGGTCGCCGGTCGCGCTCAGCTGGCTGGCCGCCACCTGGCGGGCCAGATCCCAGTTGACCGGGCCACTCCCGGGTGCGGCGAACATCTGCTGCAGTTGATTCATGAACTGCTGCATCTGCTGCGGGTCGGAGGGATCGGGCGGCTGGGCGCCCGGCAGGCTGAAGCCGAACGGGATATCAGGCACGTCCCCAACGGTACGCGCGTCGGGCCCCGTCGTGACCATTGCCGGTGTCAGCTCAGAGAGAACTCAGGGTCGGTTGGTACGGTCACGCGCATGAGACGTCGCGGTGTCACGGTCATCCTCGGCGCCCTGATCACCGCACTGCTGGCAGTCGGAGTCATGGCCTTTCCCCTGCCATACGTGGTGCTCAAGCCCGGCCCGACCGTCAACACGCTCGGCTCGGACAACGGCAAAGAGGTCATCCAGGTGACGAAGGCACAGACCTCGGCCAGTACGGGTCAGCTCCGGCTGACCACCGTAGGGGTGCAGCCGAGCGTCGAGCTGGTCTGGGCGATCCGCGGCTGGTTCAGCGACGAGCAGGCCGTGGTACCCCGTGACCTCGTCTATCCACCGAACCGCAGCGAACAGCAGGTCGAGCAGCAGAACGCCGAGGAGTTCAAGTCCTCGCAGAGCAGCGCCGAGACGGTCGCGCTGCGTAAGCTCGGCTATCCCGTGCAGGTCTTCGTGGCCGACGTGGTCGCGGATGGCGCCTCGGCCGGGCTGCTGCGCAAGGACGACGTGATCACCGCCGTCGACGGTGCCCCGGTGACCAGCCCGGGCAAGCTCACGGAGCTGGTGCAGGCCAAGCCGGCGGGCACCGCGCTGACGATCGCCTACACCCGGGCGGGCGAGCCCGGCACCGCCCGGATCACGACGAAGGCCGCCGCCGACGACGACACTCCACGCATCGGCGTGTCGATCGACAAGAAGCAGCCGCATCCCTTCACGATCGCCATCGACCTCGACGAGATCGGCGGACCCAGCGCCGGGCTGATGTTCACCCTCGGCATCATCGACAAGCTGAAGCCCGAGGACCTCACCGGCGGCAAGATCATTGCGGGTACGGGCACGATCGACGACGAGGGCGGCGTGGGACCGATCGGCGGCATCCCGCAGAAGCTCGTCGGCGCCAAGGACGCGGGTGCCCACCTCTTCCTGGTGCCGGCCGACAACTGCGCCGAGGCGCTGCGCAACGCCGTGCCGGGCCTGCCGATGGCCCGGGTCGCCACGGTCGACGACGCGCTGGCCGCGATCCAGGCTTACAACTCCGGAAGTACGCCGCGGCCGTGCACGGCGTCATGAGATATCCACAGGCACCCGGAGCCGAACGGCGCAACACCCTAGAGTGAAGAACCGGTCTTGAGACTTTGTGGGGTTCACGTTGGTCATGCGTAATAGTCCTCTACCGAGGATGAGCCGGCGCGGTCGCGTGACCGTCGGCGTCCTCGTAGGGGTCTTCCTCCTTTTCACGTTGCTGGGCTGGGGCATCGACGCCTACACCGACTACCTGTGGTTCGACGAGGTCGACTTCACGGGTGTCTACTCCGGCGTCCTGCTGACCCGCCTCCTACTCTTCCTCGCGATCGGTCTCGCCATGGCGCTGATCCTCGCGGCGAACCTCTACCTCGCCTACCGGCTGCGTCCGCTGCTGCGCCCGCACTCGGCCGAGCAGGCCACGCTCGAGCGTTACCGCATGGTGATCCAGCCGCGCCTCGGCACCTGGATCGCCGTGATCGCGGTGGTCATCGGCTTCTTCGCGGGCCTCTCCGGCCAGGGGCGCTGGAAGGACTGGATGCTCTTCCAGAACGCCCAGTCGTTCGGGGTGCGGGATCCGCAGTTCAACGTGGACGTGGGCTTCTACGTCTTCGACTACCCGCTGATGCGCTACCTGCTGGGGGTGGGCTTCACCGCGGTCGTGCTGTCGGTGATCGGCGCGCTCGCCGTGCACTACATCTTCGGCGGTGTGCGGCTGCAGGGCGTCGGTGACCGGATGACCTCGGCGGCGCGGGCCCACCTGACCACCCTGGTGGCGATCTTCGTGCTGCTCAAGGCGGTCGCCTACATCCTCGACCGGCGGGCGCTGCTGCTGGAGCAGCACGTTTCGCCCGGCCTCTACGGCGCCGGCTACACCGATGTGAACGCCTTGCTGCCGGCCAAGGAGATCCTGGCCTACATCTCGATCGTGGTGGCCATCGCGATCATCGTGTTCTCCAACGCCGTCATGCGGAACCTGGTCTGGCCCGGCGTCTCGCTGGCGCTGCTGGCGATCTCCGCGGTGGCGATCGGCGGCATCTATCCGCTGGCGGTGCAGAATTTCCAGGTCCAGCCGAGCCTGGCGGACAAGGAAGCGCCGTACATCAAGCGCTCGATCGAGGCCACCCGGGCCGCGTTCGGGCTCAGCGCCACGGACGTACGGCCGTATGCGGCGGCCAGCACCGTGCCGCCGGCCACGCTGGCCGACAACCCGAGCGCCCAGGCGGTGCGGCTCATCGACCCGCAGCTCGTGTCCCAGGCGTACACCCAGCAGCAGCAGGTCCGCGGCTTCTACGACTTCGGGCCCAAGCTGGACGTCGACCGCTACACCGTCGCCGACAAGACCCAGGACTACGTCGTCGGCGTCCGCGAGATCAACGACCAGGCGCTGACCGAGCAGCAGCAGAACTGGCTCAACCGGCACACGGTCTTCACCCACGGCTTCGGGATGGTCGCGGCGCCCGCCAACCGGGTCGTCTGCGGCGGTCTGCCCTACTTCGTCTCCGGCTTCCTCGGCGACGACCAGCAGCCCGGCTGCGCCTCGGACAGCGAGCAGATCAAGGTCGACCAGCCGCGGATCTACTTCGGCGAGCAGTCCACCGAGTACGCGATCGTCGGGCAGACCGACGAGAGCAGGAAGGTCGAGTTCGACCGGCCGCAGCCGAACGACAAGAACGCCGAGGAGCGGTACACGTACGCCGGTGAGGGCGGTGTGCCGATCGGCTCCTTCTTCCGCCGGCTCGTCTTCGCGATCAAGAACACGGAGAGCAACTTCCTGCTCTCGGACGCGGTGAACGACTCGTCCCGGCTGATGTACGTCCGGGACCCCCGCTCGCGGGTGGAGAAGGTCGCGCCGTTCCTGACCATCGACGGCGACCCGTACCCGGCCGTGGTCGACGGGCGGATCAAGTGGATCCTGGACGGGTACACGACCGCGGCGACGTATCCGTACGCCCAGCGGATCAACCTGCAGGAGGAGACGCAGGACGAGCTCACCAACCAGGGCACGTTCGCGCTCGCCCGAGACAACATCAACTACATGCGCAATGCGGTGAAGGCGACCGTCGACGCGTACGACGGCACCGTCACGCTCTACGAGTTCGACGACAAGGACCCGATCCTCAAGGCGTGGAACCAGGCGTTCGGCGGCAAGCTGATCACGCCGAAGGCGCAGACGCCGGCGTCGCTGCAGGCGCACTTCCGCTACCCCGCGGACATGTTCAAGGTGCAGCGCAACCTGCTCTCCCGCTTCCACGTGACCGACCCGGCGACGTACTTCTCCGGCCAGGACTTCTGGCAGGTGCCGAACGCGCCGGACAACCCGGACGACGAGGTCAAGCAGCCGCCGTACTACCTCAACGTGCAGCTACCGGGGCAGGAGGGATCCCGCTTCCAGCTCACCTCGGCGGTCACCCCGAACGGCCGGGACAACCTTGCCGCCCTGATCTCGGGCTCGTACGTGGACGGCCAGCCGAAGCTCGAGGTGCTCGAGCTGCCGGACCAGACGGCCATCCAGGGGCCGGTGCAGGTCCACCAGCGCATGACCAACAACGCCACGGTGAGATCCGAGCTCACCCTGTTGTCCAACAGCAACCAGTCCCAGGTGCTGTACGGCAACCTGATCTCGCTACCGGTCGGCGACGGCATGCTCTACGTCGAACCGGTGTACGTGAAGAGCGGGCAGCAGGACGCCGTACCGCTGCTGCAGAAGGTGCTGATGTCGTACGGCGACGGCGGCACGTACGTCGTCCTGGCGGACAACCTCGAAGCCGGCCTCAAACAGCTCGTGGCTCAGGGCAAGAACCAGCCGCCCCCGGCCACCACCCCGGGCAACACCGGCACCCCGCCGCCCGGCGGCACCCCGCCGCCGGCGTTGACCGGGCAGCTCGCCCAGGCGGCGGCGGCTCTGGACAAGGCCATCGCGGACGTGAAGGCGGCCCAGCAGTCCGGCGACTTCGCCAAGTACGGGCAGGCGCTGCAGGCCCTCGACACGGCGATGACCAACTTCCAGAACGCGCAGAAGGCGGCGAACACCCCGGCAGCCCCACCGGCGGGCACCTCGGCACCGCCGTCCGCCCCGGCCTCGGCGCCCCCGGCCTCGGCGCCCGCCCCGACACCCAGCGGCGGCTGACGACAAGCACGCACGACATACCGCGGCCCGCCCGGGATTCCGGGCGGGCCGCGGTATGTCTGTCCGGCGGCGATGAGCTGTTCAGGGGCTGCTGGCCTGCTGAGCCCCTGAGGGACGGCGAGATTCGCCTCCGTGCCGGTCTCCGTCGACGGCGGCCGCGATGTGGTGAGCATTACGGGGGGCCGCTTTGCGGGTGCGGGGCAGCTCGCGCTAGGCTGGAGAAACCGACGCGGGGTGGAGCAGCTCGGTAGCTCGCTGGGCTCATAACCCAGAGGTCGCAGGTTCAAATCCTGTCCCCGCTACTAGCGTTATCGCAGGTCAGGACGCGGTTCCCACTTCAGGGAGCCGCGTTTTTGATTTTCACCTGAGCATTTCGCCCCGTCCAGGATCGCGGCCGGCTGGCGGGATCCGCTGCACGGCGGTGGGCCAGGTCGTCGGCGGCCGCTGCGAGCAGTGTGATCGCTTCCTGCGCTTAACGCCAGGTGTGCAAGAGCGCGGCCCCGCGAACTCCGGAGACAGGGAATGACCCTCCGGCGGCGTCCGGGGAGAGGCGTCCTCGATGCCACCGGCGCCGCAGATCCCGTGGATCACCGTGCGAACATCTGGCCGCTCGCACCGTAATCGGCCGCGCTAGTCAAGATCCGCCGGGTTTCCGGTCGCGAAGATCCGCTGGCTATCATGCCCCGACCAGGGAGGAGTGCCGATGAGTCAGTCACCGGAGGACCTGCTGCGGTCATTCGAGGTGGCCGCCGCCGAGCAAGCCGAGCGAGCGCGGTCCCTCAGCCACCGGATCGAACAGGCGTCAATGACCGTCGAATCCGCGGGAGGCGAGGTGCGCGTGACCGTCGACTCCACCGGCGGGCTGGCCGGCCTTCGGTTCCATGCGTCCGCCCGCAATCTACCGCAGGACCGCCTGGCCGAGCTCGTGTTGTCGACCTCTCGTCGCGCGCAGGCCGAGTTGGCGAAGTCGATGGATAAGGTCGTGGCCGAGCTGTACGGGGCAGGGTCCGACACAGCGCGCTTCGTCACCAGCGCATACGCCGATCGGTTCCCTTCAGAGCCGGACGAGGATGGCGACCGGTCATGACCCAGCCCGACATCGAGCTCTCGTCCGGTGCCGTACGCAAACATGCCGGCGCCGTGGACGGGGTCGCCGACATGCTCAACGAAGCGCTCGCCGGAGCCGCGTACGTCCAGGCGAGCGCCGAGTCCTACGGAAAGATGGTCGGCGGTCTCTTCACCGGCATCCTGAACCCGTTCCAGGACCGCTCCATCGGTGAGATGAAGAATGCGGTGTCCGCCACCCAGGGGCTTGCGGACGCGCTGCGGGCGATGGCCGACGACTTCGACATGACCGATGCCGAAGCAGCCCGTCGGATCGGCGGCAAGTGATGGGTGACTACGCGTTCGAGCGCGGCAGTGTCATCGCCCCGGAGTCTTCGACCAACTGGTACGAGGGCACGGGAATCCTCGAGTCGGTCATGGGCACCGTGGACGGGTACTCCAACGGTGACTACCTGGGCATGGGCGGCAACATGGCCGCCGGGGCACTCTCGCTGGTCGGCGCGATCATGGATCCGTTCCAGGCCGTCTTCGCCGCCGGCGTAGGCTGGCTGATGGAGAACCTGTCGGTGCTGCGCGAGCCGCTCGACTGGCTGTGCGGCGACCCGAAGGAGATCGAGGGTCACGCCGCCACCTGGCGCAACATCGGCGAACGGGTGAACTTCGCAGCGACCTCGTACGCCGACGAGGTCCGGACCTCCACGCTCGACTGGACGACTCTCGCGGCCGACGCGTACCGAGGCAGGGCCGGACGGCACATCGAGGACATCCAGGCCCTGAGCGGGATCGGTGAAGGTATCGCGAAGATGACGCTGATCGCCGGGGCCATGGTCGGTGTCATCCGCAACACCGTGCGCGACATCATCGCCGAGGTCGTCGGCGCCGCCATCTCGAAAGCGGTCCAGGCGCTTCTTGTCGTCACGATCCCGAAGGTGCTGGCCGAGGTGGCCCTGCTGGTGGCCGAATGTTCCGCCAAGATCCTGAATCTGCTCAAGCGACTGGTCGGTGCCGTCTCCAGGCTGACCGGCGACATCCAGGCACTTTCCGGACTGCTTGACCGCATCGGCACATCCCTGAAAAGCGGCACAGACGGAGCGCTCGTCAACGGTGGCTGGCGAGCACAGGCGGCGGGCGACATGATGGAACGGGGCCCGGTCACCGGCATCCGCGATGGGTGGACGGCCACCAAGGAGGCCTACCGGACCATCGGCAAGGGGCACACTGCCGTGCACGGAACCACGGACGCGGTGGTCGGCAACACGCTCAGGTCGGCGTCGGTCAACAACAGTCTCCAAAACTCCGGTGCGACCGGCGACAAGCTTCCCGACGCGAGCTCCGACACACCTATCGACCTTCCGCTGTGACGAGAGGCCGCCAGCCGTGAACGACGACAGCGACCGTATGCGCGAGATCCAGGAACGCCTCGTCGAACTCCAGCGGGAGAACCAGGCCGCGGATGCGGACGCCGCACACGCGGAGCCCGTCTCTCCGGTCGCACCCGTTCACCGCCCGGGCCGACGCCGAGGCTGGATGGTCATCGCGTCATTGTTGTTGGCCTCGGTCGTTTTCGCCGAGCTGGCGCTCACGGTCCAAGGCTGGTCGTCGCCGGACTTCGGAGAGGCGGGGCGAATCGGCCGGGCAACAATCGTCTCGTGCGAGCGGCAAGGCCCCATCGGCCGCGGCATCGGCTACTGGCACCGATGCACCGCAGACGTCGTCTGGGATGGCGGATTCTCCGGCCGGTACACCTTCGACCGGCGCAACTTCATCCACGCCGACGAGGCCGGCACCACCATCACCATCGGCGAGAACGGCGGCGCCCGCAGCACCTCCGTCGGATACTCCCGCCCCGAAGCTCCGTACCGCCCTCTCGTTGCGGCCCTCGGCGTCTCCCTGGCGATAGTCGCCGCCGTCCCGGCCCTGCTGTTGCTCGCGGCCGCGTTCTCCGCCGTCCGGAATCGCATTCGGAGGGCCCGGAGCTAGTCGGCCACCTGGCGGCGTATGCCGTGCCGGGCGCCGCTTTGACGGCCTTCTCGGCGGCCTGCTGGGCAAGGTTCGCCTGAGGGAAACGCCGGTGGACGGGCTCGTCTTCAAGCCCAGGACCGGCGAAGGTAGCCGCGCCAACCGGCGCCGACCCCGTCTCACCGTGTCGCACGTCCCTCGCGCTGGGCGTGCGGACCTGATCGTGCGACGAGGGCCGACGATCGGGTCACCGCGGTATCGGTTCGCCGCTGTGACCCGATTGCTGGTCGGCGATGTCCGCTGCGACCGCAGCGGCTACGACCAGCCGTCAGCAGATCGGCGCCTCAGCTCCAGATCCGGAGCAGGACGGCCCAGGGGATGGCCACCAGCGCGGCAAGCGCGGTGGACAGGTGGCTCGGGCGCCAGCGGGCCACGGGCGTCACGGCGAGCACCAGGATCGCGGCGCTGCACCAGAGAACCCAGAGTCCGCCGAACATGCCCGCCGTACCCACGGCGACCTGTAGCGCGGCGACGATGAGGCTGGTCACCGCAAAGGATCGCCAGGAACGCGTCACCAGCGGCAGGGCGATGGTCGCAACGATGAGCGCGCAGTGCGACGGCTCCGGCGGTCTGGCGCGTCACCAAGGTGACCGCGCACGACGACCGCGGCAACGAGGGCACCGTGAAGGGCGCGGCCCGGGCCGTCGCCCACCCGGACGGCCCGGTCGTGTCCGTGACCCGAGGCTGAGACGGCCGAGGGCGGTCAACCGCCGGCGACCGCGCGGGGGACGCCTATCGGGTTGGGGTACGGGAGCAATGCGCCGGCAGCGCCGGCCAACGGTGCCAGTACGTGTGACAGCCGGGCCTGATCGCCGGCGCTCAATGCGGTCCAGGGCTGTGCGGCGAGCCGATCGGTGCGGTCCTCGACGGCCCGGTGCGCGGCCTCGCCCGCGCCGGTGGGCCGGCCGTCCGCGTCCAGCCATCCGCGCGTGTGCAGGGCCCGGGCCGCGACCTCCCATTCGCTGTCGGTCCAGCCCCGGCTGGGCTGCAACCGCTCTCTGCCGCCGTACAGGGCGTCCCGGAGGGCAAGCGCCTGGCAACCGCTCAGCTCGGCGTCGACCAACGCGGCGATGTGTCCGTCACCCCGGTGCTCCCGCAGCACGGTGGCGGCGTGCCACAGCCGGGCGAGTGGGTCGGCCGGGCGGGGCAGGGCGGCATTGGCCCCGCCCAGCGCCCGGCCGTCGGTCATGGCCGCCCCGGCCGCGATCTCCAGCAGGTCGGCGGCCTCCGCCCAGCGTGCGGGCTCATGGGGGAGAACCGACCGCAGTGCTGCCACGGCGCCGTCGAGGCGGGCCGCCAGAGCTTGTTCCGGCGAAAGCCGCTGCCACACGTCGGGCAGGGCGCGCGCCACCATGGCGGGTGCGAAGGAGAAGAACAGGGCGGTGACCGGCGCGGGCGCCGCCGCGCCGAGGGGAGCGGCTCGCCCGGCGAAGTACCCACGCCAGAAGCCCCGCAGCCCGGCGCCTTCGAAGGCGGCGCGGGCCTGAGGCGCGAAGTAGGTGACCGCGTGCAAAGGCTCGTACAATTCCCACAGTCGTCGCGCCAGGGGCTCGGTCGACATCAGCTCACCTTCCGGGTCGGGACCGGCTCGCCTGATCGCCTGTCCACGCATCGAAGCCTGCCACCAGATGATCGGCGCCGGTGGCCGCCGGACGGGTGGCGTATCCCACTGTCGACGGTGAGGCACGCAGGACCCCGGGTCGTAGCGCTCGGCGAGTGCTACCGACCCGGGGTCCGTCGAGGGGTACGTCAGAGGACGGTGGCCGTCGCGACGACCTTTCCTCGGCGGGCCTGGCGGGGGTCGCCGTAGCGGACCTCGGTGCTGCCGGAGCTCAACTGGAACTGGGCCTGGGTCCAGCTCGTCACCGTCTCGAACAGCATGTCGCCGCCGACGAGGAAGCCGCCTTCCTGCTGGCCGGTGGCGGGGTTGTAGCGGTAGTACACGCCACCGCTCGGGACCTGGGGCCGCTTGGCCACCTTGAGCACGGACACGGTGCCGCCGCCGATGGACGGCTGGGTGCCGAGCTCGAGGTTGGTCACGCGATATCGGGTGACGGTCTGCTCGGCGTACACCCCGGCGGTGGCCGGCTCGTCGACGTTGCCGAAGCGCACCTGGGTGGTGCTGGTACGGGGCGGGAACTCCATCATGGTCCAGTCGGGCGTGCTGTGGATCACCATGTCGCCCTGGTAGATGAAGTCGACGACCTCACCGGTCTGCGGGTCGAACAGGAAATACTCCCCGGTCCCGCTGTCGGCCGGCGACTGGAGTTTGAGCACCCGCACGGTGCCGCTGGGCCAGGTGGGCTGGGTGGCCCAGGCGAGATTCCACAGCCTCGTCTCGGTGAGCGTCGTGGCCGCGGCGGCGGTCGCTGCCGCAGCCTCCGAGTGGGTCCGAGGAGCGGCGGCGGCAGCCGTGCTCGTTCCCACGGCACCGGCCACGACGCACAGCGCCATCGCTGTGTGGAGGCCGGTACGGAGCATACGACGATTCACGAATTCCTCCTGATTAGGGATAAAGATATGGAAATCTATCCTGCCCGGGCGTGCGCTCAGCGTAGCTTCTTGCGTGCGCTTGCGATATATGCGAAGTATTGACGTAATTGAACTTCATGACCGTGGGTGAGGCGCCTCGAACGGATGACGTTTCTTCCTGTCGCTCCCCGGCGCCCGGCAACCTGGGCGAACGCCGCGCATCCAGGGGAGAACCATGACGCATCGCCTTGCCGCACTCGTCGTCGTCGCTGTCGCCGCCTCCCTCGCCGGCTGCGGGCCGCTCGCCGACCCCGACGCCGGGGCCGCGCCCGTTCCCGCGGTCACGCCCGCAAAGCCCTCGCCGACCCCGTCCGCGTACTCCGGGCTGGGCGATTCGGTGAAGGACTCGGGCGACATCCCCGACCCGTGCACGCTGCTCAGCGAGGCGGAGGTCAAGAGCCTCACCGGTCGCGGCATCGGCCAGATCGATCGGGACGGCGCCGGGCCCGGGGACGCCTCCCGGTTCTGCCAGTGGCAGCAGCCGGGCGGGCAGCTTGCGGTCTTCTTGGCGCGGACGACCGAGTCCGACTTCGCCGTCGAGACCGCCGAGGCCGATCCGGTGGAGGACGTCGGCGAGGACGCCTTCGCCCTGGCCGGCCACCTGTACGTGCTCTACGGCACGGTCTCGATCGACGTCTACTGCCGGGGCGACGCTGACGACGAGAACCTGGCGAAGGCGAAGAAGATCGCGAAGGCGCTGATGCCCAGGATCTGAACGGCCTGAGGCCGATCACTTGCGTGTGGCGGCGATCTCGCGCTCGCACTCGGGGGCCAGGTCCATGCCCTTCCTGATGGACTCGCTGTCGTTGTCCGGCCCGCCGAGGGAGTATCCGTCCTCGTCGGCCTCGACGTACTTGACGCCCTTGCCCCTGAGGCACTTGACGACGTCGCGGGTGAAGTCCTTGGATTCCGGGTTCGCCGGGTCCTTCTCCCACGGTGGCAGGGGGAAGAACTTCGGCTTGCAGATCCTGTCCGCCTTCTCCCACTTGGTGAGGTCCGCCGTCGACGGTGGCTTCCGCGCACTCGCCCCGGCCTTGATCCCGGCGCCCTGCTCCTGCATGCACTTGTTGTACGGCGCCAGCATCGCCTCGAACTCCTCCGGGGTGGTGTCCAGCCGTTCCCGGGGCCGGGTGTCCGCTGCCGGCTTGCCCGACGCCGCCGGGGTGCTCCCGCCGCTGGCCAGCGTCGCGACCTTCGGCGCACCGCCCTCCGCCGCGCTCTCCGGCCCGCTTGCGCCACATGCCGTTCCGCCCGCCATCACGGCGGCCGTGCTCAACACGACCAGCGCCCACCTTGTGCTGACTCTCCACGCCATCGTCTCGCCCTCTCGTCTGCCGGTGTTCGCCAGGCAGCATCGCGGGCCGATGTGTGAAAGCTGTCAGGTTCGCACCGCCAGGGTCAGGCCTGGACGCGGGCGGGGCGGCTCGCCGGGGAGAAGCGGGACGCGCCGCTGTTTCCCGCCGCCCGCCGGGCGGCGGGGGTCACCCGTTCGGGTGAACTTGCGAGCGGTGCCGGCTGCCGCATGGGCCGCGGCGCCAGCCGGACGGGCGGGGACGACCGCGGTCCCACACCTGCGGCGGCCGCCACCGCCGGCAGGTGTGGGACCGGGGCCGGCGGCGCCGCAGGATGAGCGCCGCCGGGACCGTGGGGCCGCACGGGCTCGGCTCCGGCGCGCCGGAACAGGCGTGCGAGCAGGAGCAAGAGCAGGAACAGGCCCGCCAGGGCGCCGGCGAGGGCGAGGAGGATTGCCATGATCGTTGTCTGCTCCACGGCGCCACGACCCTTCCGACCATTGGTTATCCAGCCAATGACGTTAGCATTAAGTGGCCCTTCAACCAATGTGTCGGGTCGTCCTTCCCCCGGCCTATGCTTCACAAATGAGCTTCGGCGGCTACCTCAAAGAAGCGATCCACGCCGCCCGGTTTCCGACGCCTACGCACTTTGCCCGTACGGTCGGCATGGATCCCTCCGTCGTGCTGCGCTGGCTGAGCGGGGAACAGCGGCCCACGATCCGGTCTATCGAGCGGATCGCGCCGGTGCTGGGCAAGAGCATCAACGATCTGGTGCTGGCGGCGTACCCGGATCGGCTCGCCGGACCCGCATCCCAGCCGGCGTCGCCCACCCATCCGCTGGTGCACGAGCTGGCCCGGATGCTGGCCGACGACTCGCCGATCCCGGCGGCCGACCGCCGGGCCCTGGAGACCGTCCTCGATCGGATGATCGATCCATACCGGAAGGTGCTCCGGCGCAGGCGCTCGGCGTGACTGTAATTAGCGTCACGCCGAAATACTCCGTAATCTCGGCTGCATGACTACGAGGGTCGGAGCCGATCGCGGACCAGCCGTGAGTGGACTTCACTTCCAGATGAGTAAGTTGCTCATCGGGTCCCTCATCGTGGCGATCGCCTCCACGGGGGCGCTGGTCATCACGTCCATCGTGGGCTTCCCCGATCGGCCCGGTCCGCCGCCCGGCATCCCCGGGGTGCCGCCCGGCCCGCCGCCGAACGTGCGGAGCATCGCCGTGCTGGTGGTCCTCACGGGCATCTTCGTGCTCGCCTGGCTCGCGGTCCTGGTGGCCTGCACCCGCGACCAGATCCTGCGCCGCCTCGGCGTCGACGCCGGAGCTCCCGCCGGACCGGAGCAGATCAAGGAGATGCTGATCGAGGTACGGGCCCAGCTCGCCGCCGACCGCGACCGCGAGTGGCAGGTCGTCCTCGAGCGACTCGCGGAGTACGGCGAACAACGCGAGACCGACGGCTACCTCAACGCCATGCGTGCGGCCTCCGGCGACCAGCAGACCGAGGCGAACGTCCGCGCGCTGCGCCGCCCGCCCACCCCGCGATAGGTCACGCCGGTCAGCCGGCGACCGGACGGGGCCGGCCGCACGAGACCACCCGTCAGCTCTCCGGCGCGGCCACCGACGCCGTCCTCGCTCGTGCCCGCTGATCATTCCGGGTCGCCGGGCGGTTGAGCGGGAACGGCACGGTGTCGCGGATGCTGTGCCCGGTGAGCAGCATGATGAGCCGGTCGACGCCCAGCCCGAGACCGCCGGTGGGCGGCATGGCGTACTCCAGCGCCTGCAGGAAGTCCTCGTCGAGCTGCATGGCCTCCGGGTCCCCGCCGGCCGCGCGCAGCGACTGCGCGGTGAGCCGGCGGCGCTGCTCCACGGGATCGACCAGCTCGGTGTACGCCGTCCCCAGCTCCATGCCGAAGGCGACCAGATCCCAGCGCTCGGCGAGGCGCGGCTCGTCGCGGTGCGCCCGGGTCAGCGGCGAGACCTCGGTCGGGAAGTCGGTGTAGAAGGTCGGCGTCTGGGTCTGCTTCTCCACGAGCTTCTCGTACATCTCCAAGACGATCTGACCGGCGCTCCATCCCGGCTGCAGTGCCACACCCGCCATCGTGGCCAGGCGACGCAGCTCGGCGACGTCCGTGTCCGGGCCGATCGCATCCCCGACGGCGGTCGAGACCGCGTCGTGGACGGTCACTACCGGCCACGGCGTGTCCAGGTCGAACTCCACGCCGTCGCGGCGGGCCACCGGGGCGCCGTGCGCGGCCGTCGCCGCGGCGAGGATGAGATTGCGAGCGAGCGTACGCATGGAGGTGTAGTCGCCGTACGCCTCGTAGGCCTCCAGCATGCTGAACTCGGGGTTGTGGGTCGCGTCCACGCCCTCGTTGCGGAAGTCGCGGCCCAGCTCGAAAACCTTCTCCATGCCGCCCACGGCCAGCCTCTTGAGGTAGAGCTCGGGCGCGATGCGCAGGTACAACGGCATGTCGTACGCATTGCTGTGGGTGACGAACGGGCGGGCGTTGGCGCCGCCGTGCACCGGTTGCAGGATCGGCGTCTCCACCTCGAGGAAGTCCCGCCCGATCAGGGTGGTTCGCAGCGCGTGCACGGCGGCCGACCGGAGCCGCAGCATGTCGCGGGCGGCGGGGCGCACGATGAGGTCGAGATGGCGTCGCCGGCTCAGCATCTCGAGGTCCGCGA
This sequence comes from Couchioplanes caeruleus, assembly GCF_003751945.1. Taxonomy (NCBI): domain Bacteria; kingdom Bacillati; phylum Actinomycetota; class Actinomycetes; order Micromonosporales; family Micromonosporaceae; genus Couchioplanes; species Couchioplanes caeruleus. The sequence goes on from NZ_RJKL01000001.1 coordinate 5,599,627, forward strand.
GCCCGCGACGCTTGTCGGGCAGCGGATGCAGGCACTTCGCGGTGATGGTCCACGCGTCGGCCAGCACGGAGATCTCGCCGAGGCGGGAGGTGACCACCTCGCCGGTGACCCCGACGTGATCGCCGAGGTCCACACTCTTGCGCCACTGCCACAGCGGTTGCCGGCCGAGCTGGTCGACGGTCAGCATGACCTGCAGGTCGCCGCTCGCGTCGCGCAGCACGGCGAAGCACACGCCGCCATGGTCACGCTGCAGAACGAGGCGGCCGGCGACGGACACCCTCTGTCCCGTGGCGGTGTCGGGCGCCAAGCCCGCGTGTGCGGCCCGGACCGCGCCGCACCCGTGGGTACGCGCGAAGCCCGGCGGATACGGATCGATGCCCTCCGCGCGCAGCACCGCCAGTTTCGCCATCCGGACCTGAGTCTGCTCACTCTGCGCCACGACCGGAGCGTTGGTCGGCTCGGTCTCGGCATCGGCGTCGATGGAGACCCGCGGGAGCGGGATCCGCGGTCCGGCGGCCTCCGGCGTCACCGCGTCGGCCTTGGCGCGCCGCAACCGCGTCAGCGCGCTGGGTACCTCCACGAAACCCTCCGCGACGGCCGAGGCGAGACCGACCTTGGCCAGGTCGCTGACGTCCTCGAAGCAGAGGAAGCGCGGAATCCACTGCGGCTGGTACTTGATGTTCGACCGGTAGAGGGACTCGAGCTGGAACCAGCGGGACAGGAACAGCAGCAGCCGCCGCCACGCCAGCAGCACGGGTCCGGCACCGATGCGGGCGCCCTCCTCGAAGACGGCCCGGAACACGGCGAAGTTCAGCGACACCCGGGTCACGCCGAGCCGCGGCGCCTCCGCCATCAGGGTGGCCACCATGCACTCCACGAGGCCGTTGTCGAGCGCCCGGTCACGGCGCATGAGATCGAGCGACAGGCCGTCGTTGCCCCACGGTACGAACGACAGCAGCGCCGCCTCGGCGCCGTTGCGGTCGATCGCCTCCACCAGCACGCAGGCGCCGTCGGCAGGATCGCCCAGCCGCCCGAGGGCCATCGAGAAGCCCCGCTCGGTCTCGGTGTCGCGCCAGCGGGCCGCCAGCCAGACGATGCGGTCCATCTCCTCGGCGGGAATGTCCCGGTGACGGCGGATGCGTACGGTGTAGCCGGCCCGCTCGACCCGGGCCACCGCCTGGCGCACCTGGCGCATCTCCCGGCCCTCGAGGCTGAAGTCGTCCGCTCGCAGGATCGCCTCGTCACCGAGCTTCAGCACCCGCATCCCGGCCCGGGCGTACGCGGTCGCGCCGGCTTCCCCGGCGCCCATGATGGCCGGCGTCCAGGCGTACTCCCGGGCCTCCTGGAGCCAGGCGGCGATGGCCGCACCCCACGCCGTCCGATCCCCGATCGGGTCACCGCTGGCCAGGCTCACCCCGCCCACCACGCGGTACGTCACGGCGGCCCGTCCCGACGGGGCGAAGATGACCTCCTTGTCGCGGCGGGTGGCGAAGTAGCCGAGTGAGTCGTCCTGACCGTACGCGTCGAGCAGGTCCCGGACCCGGTGCTCCTCGTCGGCGTCCAGCGACGCGGCGGCCCGCTGGGACCGCAGCAGCACCGCGAGAGCAGTGAGCAGCGTCACTGCGCCGAAGAAGCCGAGCAGGAGGTTGATCCACCCGGGAGCCATGCCCGCGCGGTGCACGTTGAGGTCCAGCGCGCCACCGGTGACCTGACGGATCGCGTACCCGAGCTCATAGAGGCCGTCGCGGCGCAGCGACCCGGGGAACATCGCCACGAGTCCCCAGCCGATCAGCGAGAAGGCGGTGATCATCGCGACGACGGTGGCGAGGGCCTTCGGCAGGCTGGCGCGCTGCACCCGGGCGAAGAACTGCTGGCGCGCGGACGCGAGCACGGCGAGCACGGCCACGGTTACCACCAGGTTCCCGGCGAGGAACCACCACAGCCGGATGGGTACGTGTGCCCACGCGGGCGGAGAGTTCTCGATCCGGAGGAGCAACAGCACCGCATCGGTGACGAGCTGCAGTCCGAAGTAGCCGGTGAGCAGCCAATACGCCACTCGTTTGCGGTTGTTGACACCGACCGCGAGCATGGCCAGGAAGACCGCGTAACCGAGGTTCGCCGGCGCGGGCATCAGCAGGGCGTCGACCAGCCGGCGCAGCGGCATCAGGCGGGCGCCGAACGCGGCACTGACGGCCGCCAATGCGCACAGAACGGCGACGGCGAAGAGGACCCGAGAGGCCACCTTGGGCACCGCCGCACGCCAGTCCGGGCACCGGGACTCCGGCTCGTCGGGCACTCGATTGCCCAGCTCCCTCGCCTTTTCCGCTGTCGCTTGCACCAGTTTCTCCGCCCGTGTGGTTCCGACGGGACGCGACGATACGAGACGACCGCCACTCCGGCGGAAAGCGCCTCGTACCTTCCCCACATCCGTCTGTGATGCTGTCCGCGACCTCACGGCATTCACACACGCGGTTGGCGATGCTGTCCGGCGGCCGGGTCAACGGGGAGGCGAGAGACGATGGCGTGGAGCTGCGGCGCAAGGTGGGCGCCCGACGGGCCGGCACCGACATGAGCCTGACCGGAATCCCCTTGCTCGCCCTGGCAGGGCTGACGCTGGTCGGGTTCGTCACGGCGACGGTCCTGCTCTGGTCGCGGTGCGGTCGCTGGCGCCTGGTCGTCCGCACCCTGGGGGTGCTCCTGATCGAGGTCGCGGTGGTGCTCTCTGTGGGGCTGGCGGTGAACCGCTCGGAGCAGTTCTACCCGTCCTGGGCGGCGCTGGCCGGGGACACCGGCACCCAGACCACGACCGCTGTGGCACAGGCCGGCGAGCTTGACGACTCCCTCGCGTCCAGGTCCACACAGCCGTGGCGTCCCGCGAGCCTGCCGCAGTGGAAGCTGGCCGGAGCGCCGACGATGACGGTGCCGCCCGACTATGCCGCCGCGAGCAAAGCGCCGTACCCGGTCCTCGTGGTTCTCGGCCCGGCCACGTCCGTCACCAAACCGGTGAAGGGCGTGGTGACGGTGCGGCTGACGCCCACCCCGGCGACGACCGCCGAGGCCCTGCGTTCCCTGGTCCCGGACCTGAGCCGGGCGGTCCGTGTCACGGCGGGCGGCTGGGCCCTCGCGGCCGGGATGGATGACGCCGCGCTGGCCGGAGACCTCGCCCGGTCCCTGCCGGCACAGTTCCGTGCGCTGGCCCTGGTGCAGACATCCGCGACGGCATTTCCCGGTGCGCTGGGCGTTACTCCACCCGGGACCACCGTGGCGGCGGTGCTCCCGGCGCCGGCCGACCGGTCTGCGCAGCCGCCGACCGGCGTGACCTTCCTGACCGCCGCCGCGCCGAAGGCCTGGTCGACCGCCATCAGTTGGACCACCCGCCAACTGAGCCCGCCGCTCGCGCCGCCGCTCCAGCTACCCACGGGGAACATCAAGTGAGTCTCACCGGAACGCCATTGCTGATCGGCACGCTCGTGGCGGTGCTGCTGACGGCCGTACTGATCGCCGTGTCGTGGGAACGCGGTGGCCGGCTGCGCGTGGTGCTGCGAGGTGTCGGCGTGCTGGCCGCGCTGCTCAGCGTCAGCGCGGCGGCGCTGGTGCAGGTGAACCGGATGACCGAGGCGTTCACCCTGGAGTCCGCGTCGCAGCCCGTGCCCCCGGCCGGCTCCTCCCCGGACGCGGCGGAGCCGGACGTGGAGGCCGACGCGGACAACGCACGGAAGGCCAAGACCGGCAGTCAGATCCGCAAGGTCACCGTCCCCGGCAAGGTCAGCAAGCTTGACCTGGTGATGTACGTCTACCTGCCCGCCGCCTACCGCACCGGCAAGCAGCGGTTCCCCGTGGTGCAGGCACAGCACGGCTTCGCCGGGACCCCGCGTACGTGGCTGAAGAAGCTCCAGGTCCAGTCGGCCCTGGACACCGAGATCGCCGCCGGCCGGATGGCGCCCACGGTGGTGCTGTTCCCCTTCCAGACGCCGAACCCGACGACGCTCGACACCGAATGCACGAACCTCGTCGGCGGACCGCAGACCGAGACGTTCCTGACCGTCGACGTGCCGGCGTACGTGAAGTCCAAGTTCCGCGTCCGCACCGACCGCGCCGGATGGGGGCTCATCGGCTACTCGGCCGGCGCCTACTGCGCGACCAGCCTGGCCCTGCGCCACCCCACCAAGTACGCGGCCGCCGCCAGCCTTTCCGGCCTGGCCGAACCGGGAATCACCGTCGGCGACGGCCTGGAGAAGACCGAACACCACGTGGTGTGGCGGCTGCAAAACCTTCCCCAGCCACCTGTGGCACTCTGGGTCGGGTGGGCGAACGACGAGACGACCATCCGCCGCGACTCGGAGCGGATCGCTCGCGCCGCCCGGCCCCCGCTCACGGTCACCACGGCCGTGCTGGAACGCGGCGGCCACAGCCACGCGGTCTGGCGTCAGATGCTGGGTCCCGCGTTCGACTGGCTCTCCTCTCATCTCGGCCGGCCGCTGTCCTGACCGCGGTGGCGGCCCTACTGCTGACGCTCGCGAGCGGATGCGGGCCGCTACGCGCCGCGCGGATCGGCATGGACCCGGCGGGCACCGAGCCGGCGCCGCCGACGGTGGTCACCCTCGGCGACTCGGTGCCGGCCGGAACCGGATGCGGCTGCACCGCGTTCCCGGACCTGTACGCCCAGCACGAGCACGCCGTCTCGGTCAACCTGGCCGAGGCCGGCCTGACCTCGGCCGACGTCCGCGCCCAGCTCGAGGATCCACAGGTTCGCGACTCCCTGCGGCAGACCAGCGAAGTGCTGCTCATGGTGGGCGCCAACGACGTGGCCGACACATTCACCGACCCGCAGGCCGTCGCCGCGGCGGCGGCCGAGCTCCACACCAACATCCGAGCGACGCTCGACGCCATCCAGAGGATCCACCCCACCACCGTGATCGTGCTCGGCTACTGGAACGTCGTCCGCGACGGCGAGGCGGGCGTCTCCGAGTACGGCGCGACCGGGGTGAAGGCTTCCGCCGAAACGACGGACGCCATCAACGACGAGCTGGCCGCGGCCGCCGAAGCGGGCGGTGCCACCTATGTATCCACGGACCCGGCTTTTCACGGGGCCGACGGAGAGAAGGACCCGACCGCCCTCTTGATCGCCGACGGCGACCACCCGGACGCCGCCGGCCACACGGCGATCGCCCAGCTCATCCCGCCGATGGGCGCCACCTCCTAGCCACGTTGGCGGGACCCGGAATCCCCGCACGTCGGACCAGGGCCCAAGCCCTTTTCGGGTAAGCCATAGGCAGCAGCCAGTCACCCACCTGCAGGGGATCGCCCGACAAATGCAAGAAGATGTTCCGCCACGATGCCGGCGACGGCCAGGTCCGGCCGACCCGCGGTCTTGTGGCCGGCCATATGGGCGATGGTCGTGCGCCCGGGATGATCTGCGAGCCAGTCGGCGTAGGGATAGTCCGGTGCACCGGCGGATTGAAGTACGACGACAGACGACATGGCAGGAGGATCGTTAGCGTGTGCGCTTGAGGTAGTACTTCACCGGGTGGTCGGTCGTGAAGCCCTCGGATTCGTACAGGGCCTGGGCGGACGTGTTGTCCGCCGCGGTGTCGAGGGTGACCCGGACCGCGCCCGCGGCGGCTGCCTGGTCCACGACCGCCCGGAGCAGTGTCCGGCCGACGCCGCCACGGCGAGCGTCCGGACGGACGAAGAGGTCGTTGAGGACCCACACCGGCGCCATCGAGACGGAGGAGAAGGTCGGATAGACCTGGGTGAAACCGACCCATTCGCCGGCGCGGCGGGCGAGCAGAACGATGCTTTCTTTCCGGGTCAGGCGCTGTCGGAGAAACTCCCGGGCTTCGTCCAGTGTGGCCTGGCGACCGTAGAAGTCGAGATAGCCGGTGAAGAGGTCGGCAGCCGCATCGATGTCCTCGACGTCGACTTGGACGACCGTGAGGCCTTCAGCGATATCGGTGAAATTCATTGACCTCTCCTGAATCTGGTAATTCCCCGTCAAGATTGGCATCGTCGCCTACCGTTTGCGACTCGACGCTGCCACCTGTCGGGTCGTGCACAATACCATGATCATGCGCACCGCGCGGTACCTCCCCAATGGATCGTCAGCGCTTGGCATATTGCCAATTCAGGACGCCGTCAGAGCCGTTACGAGGGGTCGTATCGCAAAGCGTTGACTCTCGGTGATCATATCGTCATTGTTCGACGTTCCCCGAGGTTGCCCGGGGCCTTCACCAGTGCTGCGATTCGACTCTTCGATCAACGCGTCCACTGATGCCCGTGGAGGTATGTGTGATTATTCGTTCGCTGAACCGCTCGCGAATGTCAGCCGAATACGACATGAAGCTGCAGTCGCTGCTGCCCTCGTCCGACATTCCCGGAATCCCGTTCGGTTCGGTGTTCGGAAGCGTCCCCCCGGGCGAGACGTCGAAGCGGCACACCCATCAGGACGGTGAGGTCTTCATCGTCCTGCGTGGTCGCGCCTTCGTCGGCCTCGGCGACGAGGAGCACGAGATCACCGTTGGTGACGTCTGCTACCTGACGCCCTTCCGGATGCACTGGATCCGCAACGAGGCCGACGAGCCGTTCGACCTGGTGTCGCTCTACCGGGAAGACCCCGGCACGGTGGTGGCCGAGCTGGCGAACCAGGCGCCCGGGCGCTGCTGGCCGAGCGTGCCGTTGTCTTCTGCCCGCCGGTGACTCCGAACGGTGGCTTGCACCTCGGGCACCTGGCCGGTCCGTACGTCCGTGCCGACGCCTTCGTCCGGGCCATGCGATCGGCTGGCCGTCCGGCCGAGCTCATCACCGGCACGGACGACCACCAGTCCCACGTCGCGGTCACCGTCCGACGCAACGGGGTGACGCCCGAGCAGGTCAACCACGAGCGGACCGCCGAGATACGACGGACGCTCGCCGCCGCCGGCGTCACGCCGGATCTCTTCACCGTCCCTCATCACGACCCGGCCCACGGTCAGCGCGCGAACACGCTGCTGAGTCGCCTGGCCGGTATGGCGGAGGTGTCGGAAGTGGACCGCTGCTGGTCACCGGAGCGGGTCATATGCCAGGCTCCGGCCGACGGCATACTGCGCGAACTGTTCGGCTTCGCTCTTCCAGGGCTGGGCCGGTGGCGGTTGCCGGGCATGCGGCGCCGAGGCGGACGGCGAAATCTGCGAGGCGTGCGGAACCCCCAACCGGACGATCGAGCTGCGCGATCCCTTCTGCACGGTGTGTCGTGGTCCTGCGGGAGCCCGCACCGAGTCCGCGCTGGAACTCGACGTTCCGTCGCTCCTGCCGCGGTTGCGGGAATATCACCACGCCTTGATGCCGCCCGCAGTCGCGATGCCGACGCTCCCGGCACCGAGACCGTACTTTTCATGGGTCTGGACAACATGTACTACTACACCGTCGTGCTTCCGGCCGTGGCGATCCTCCTCGGCGACGACAAGCTCCTGCCGGACACGATGGTGACCAACCAGTTCCTCCACCTCGACGCCGCGAAGTTTTCCACCAGCCGCCGCCACGCCGTCTGGGCCGACGAGTCCTTGGCGTTGAACAGCGCGGACACGGTCCGGGCCGCACTTCTGCGGGAGGCACCTGAGGGGCGCGTCACGTCGATCTCCGACGAGCGGGCCCGTGGCCGCATCACCGATCAACTTGCCGTGGCCGTCGAGGAGTGGCAGGCCGGGCTGGAGAAGCTGGCGGCGTCGATCGGCAACGTGGTTCCCGGAACCGGTGCGTGGACTCCGACCCACCGGGAGGTGTACCGATTCCTGAACTCGGTCACCGAGCAGGCGGACGGCGTTCTCCTTCCCGGCGCCTTCAACGGTCGGGCATATGTCCGCCTACTCGACACCCTGGTCGAACGTCTGCGTGAGTTCGCCGCGGCGGATGCCGCGATGCGAGGTGACGCCGACCAAGCGGAGGAGACGCGGACTAGCGAAGCCCTGCAGTTCCTCTGCGCCAAGGTGGTCGCCGCACTGGTCTGGCCGATCATGTCAGCCGCCGCGGCTGGTATCTGGAGCTGGCTGGGTTTGTCCGGCGTTCCGGTCCGCGAGGTCTCCTGGTCGTTCCTTCCCGGCGGGACGCGGTGCGAGTACCACGACCAGGACTGAAAGCCGACGTGGTGGTCGTCGGCGCCGGCATTGTGGGCGCCGGCACCGCCGCCGAACTGGCGCGAGGAGGCCGGCGGGTCGTGGTCCTCGACCGCGGGCATCCGACGTCACGAATAGCCACCACCTTGTCCGGCGGCATGGTCCGCGCCTACGACCCCGATCCGAAGATCCGGGCATGGGCGGCCGAGAGCCTGCACACGTACCTCGATCCGAGCCGTTGGCCGTCCGGAGAATCCGAGGTTCGGGCCGTCGGTTCGGTCACGATGCCGTCCACCGGGGACGAGCCTGATCCGGCGGCCGCGGCAGCGGACCTGGTAGCGGCGGGCTTCCGCGACACCCACGTCCGGGACTCGAACGCCCTGGGCGTCGCGCTCGCCGGAGCGGGAGCCGTCGTGGAGCCGAGCGCGGGTTACGTGGAGCCGGCCGATGTGGCCGCGCAGTGGCTAACTCGGGTTCGCGAGAACGGTGGCGAAGTGCACCACGGGCTCACCGTTACCGAACTATTGACCGGTCCGGGTGCAGCGACGGTACGCACCGACCAGGTGTCCGTCGAGGCAGGCAACGTCGTCGTGGCCACCGGGGCGTGGCAGCCACCGCCGTCGTCGCCGAAGGCCGGCGGATGCTGGTCGCGGGACGGCGGGCGCGGTCGATCCAGGTGATCGCCGGACGCCACCAGGCCCGGCAACTCCCGACGATCCTCGACCTGCGCACCGGCGCCTACCTGCGTCCCATCGATGCCGTCACGAGCGTCCTGGGTGCGACTCACCCGGTCTGGGACCTGGAGCTACCCATTGGCGCGCCACCTGACCCTGAACATCAGCGACTGATCATCAGCCGCCTGACACCACTCCTGCCCTGGTTGCCCGAGGTGACGGTGGACCGGGTCGTGTGCGGGTTCGACGGCTATTGCGCCGACGGCTCACCGCTGCTGCAGTCGATGACAGCGGCCGCGTCATCGTCGTCCGTCCGTTCAATGGAGGCGGTGTCCGCATCGCGCCGGCGATCGCGCGGGCCGTCGCCGATGAGGTCCACCACCGGGTCACCACCGTGCCCGGTGTACGTGTCGGTGCGATCAGACCGAGACGGCGTGTCAGCCGCCGTGGAAGACGCAGCCGAACTCCGCGCCGGTGGCCAGGCTCACCACTCCCGCGGCGGGGTCGGCGCTGTCGCGGACCAGCCAGCCGTGGCGGCGTGGCCGGCTCGGCCGGCGGGGCGGGACAGCGCGGCCACTCGGCGATCCGCCCCGTACGAGCGTGACGTCCTGGCCGTCGGGCTGCGGGCCGCCCGGTGACCATTACTCAGTACCTGTCCTACGTTGCAGAGGCGGGTCGCAGGGGTCGTTCGTTGGACCGGTTGAGCCCAGGGTCTCGGGTATGGCTCAGTGCCTGTTGCGCGCTACCGCCGCCGCCGAGACTCCACAACCGGAGGCCTTTCGAACGGCCAGTCCGGTGATCGCGAAGGTCTCACCGTCCCGCCAGAATAGCTTCGCGGGGTAGGGAAAACTCCACCGGCGAACGGCGCCCTGAGCCCATCGATCGCTGCCCCGGCCGCTCCTAGCGTCAAGGGTATGATTTCGACGTCTGGAACACTGCCCCTCGCCGAACTCGCGCGACCCGCCCTCGAGGTGCGCGCCCTGACCCGAACGTACGGCCTCGGCACTGGCGCCGTACGGGCGTTGGCGAACGTGAGCCTCGCCATCACCCCCGGCAGCTTCACCGCGGTGATGGGGCCATCGGGCTCCGGCAAATCCACGTTGCTGAGCTGCGCCGCCGGGCTGGAGCGTCCCGACGGCGGTCGCGTCCTGATCGCTGGCGAGGACATCACGGACTGGGGCGAGGACCAGCGCGCGCGGTTTCGTCGTGAGCGGATTGGCTTCATCTACCAGGGATTTCACCTGATGCCCTACCTCACAGCGACGCAGAACGTCGGTCTGCCACTCACGCTCGCCGGGCGGCGGGTCGACCACGACCAGGTACGCGCCTTGCTGACCAGGGTGGGCCTGGCCGATCGCGCACGGGCACTGCCGGCGGTGCTCTCCGGCGGCCAGCGACAGCGCGTCGCCGTCGCCCGCGCGCTGATCACCGAGCCGGCCGTGATCCTCGCCGACGAACCGACCGGCGCGTTGGACTCGGTCAACGCCCATGAGGTGTTGCGGCTGCTGCGCGACTGTGTCGACGAACTGGACCGGACCGCGGTGATGGTGACCCACGACCCGGTGGCCGCGGCGGCCGCGGACCGGGTTGTCTTCCTGGTCGACGGCCAGGTCGCCGGTGCCATGGATCGGCCCACCGCGGACGCGGTCGCCGGCCAGATGGCACACCTCGACGAGCTGGTCGTGGCGTCGTGACCGGGCTCGCGCTCGCCTCGCTGCGGCATCGCGCCACCGCCTCCACCGCGACGTTTCTCGCCATCCTGCTCGGCACCGCGCTGATGGGTTCGTTCGCCTCGTTGTTCGCGGCCGCCGCCGGTCCGGTGAGTGAGCCGGACCGGGAGGCACTCATCACCATGGGTTCCGTGGTCGGTGGCTGGGGGAGCCTGATCGTGCTCTTTGCCGTCATCTCGACCGTCGGCATCACCGCGACGCAACGCGAGGTCGAGATCGGGGTGCTGCGCACCATCGGCGCCACACCTCGGCAGGCCCGGCGGTTGATCCGGGCCGAGACGCTGGTGGTCGCGCTGGTGGCCTCCGGCGCGGGCGCGCTGCTCGCCGCGCTGGGTGGCAGGGCGCTGTTGGCGGCGCTGCGGTCCGGCGGTCTGGTCGCCGACTCTGTGCGCGTCGACGGTGAATTGGTCACGCACGCCCTGACAGCGGTGATCGTCGTGACGCTCAGCCTGCTCGCGTCCGAAATCGCCGGGCGTCGCGCGGCGCGCGGTCCGGCCACGGTCGCGCCGCGCGAGAGCGTACCGGGCGGCCGGCGGCCGCGCTGGTGGCGGGCCGTCGCCGGCGTGATCCTGGTCGGGTACGGCCTGGCGCTGGGCGTCATCACCGTCACCGTGACCGCCGACGCCGCCGACCCGTACGACGCCATGGGGACTTCTGGACCGGCCTCGATCGTGGTCGGGCTCGGATTGGCGGCGCTGGCGCCCTGGTTGCTGCGCTTGCTGGCACCACTCGGCCGACCGCTGCTGCTGTTGGCCGGGCCGGCCGGGCGCCTCGCGGCCGACAACGCACGCCGGCGCGCGTCGCTGCTCAGCGGTGTGCTGGCCCCGGTCATCGTCCTCACGTCGGCCGCGATGGGGACGCTCACCCTGGTCGGTATCGACGGCCGAACCCTACCCGCCAGCGGATTTGACCCCGCCGTCGCCGACCAGATCAACCTGCTCAACAACGTCGTCGTCGCGATGATCGTACTGTTCGCCGCCGTGGTCGTCGTGAACTCGTTCGCCGCCGTGCTCGCCCACCGAACCGCGGAGCTGCGCCGGCTCTGGCTGATCGGTGCCACCCCACGCGAGATCAGGTCGTCGGTGGTGGCCGAGGCCGCTCTGGTCGCCGGGGTCGGCGTAGTGCTCGGCACGCTCGCGGCGCTCGCGACCACGGTGCCGTTCGGGATCGCCCGGCATGAGGGACTGATTCCGAACGGGCAGCTGTGGCTGCCGCCGCTGGTCGCGGTGGGAGCGGTCATCCTGACGCTGCTCGCCGCCCGGTTGGGTTTGCGCTGGAGCGGGCCGGTGGCGACTCCGGCGCCGAGCTCTCGATGAGAGACTGTCGGCGATGATCACGCGACCGATTCGCTCGGTGGGTCCGATGCCGGTCGACGAGCGAGGCCTCGTCGACCGGTTCCGGCTGACCGTTGTGGCCGCCGCCAGCTTCCTGCTGTTCGTTCCGGCGCTGGTGCTGGCCATTCTCAGTGCGCTCGCGGTCGTACTCGGTCCCCTGGGGATCGGCTTTCCGCTAGCCCAGGTCGTGGTGCCGGCCACCGAGCGACTCACCGCCCTGCACCGGCGGGTCAGCGGTGCCCTGCTGGGGCGGCGGCTGCCGCCCGGGTACGCCGCCACGACCGGCCGAGGCTTCGTCGGCGAGCCCGTGGTGTGGCTGCGCGACCCGCGGCGGTGGCGCGACTTCGCGTTCCTGGCCTTCTCCGCGACCGGAGGTGCCGTGCTGTCCGGGCTGCCGCCGCTGGTCTTGGCGACGCCCGTCACCCACCTTGTCGGGTTGGCGATCGACCCCAGCGGCGTCTGGTTGCTCCTCGTCGCGCTGAGCCTGCCCTGCCCGCTCATCTGGTGGCTGATAACGCCGCCACTCGTGTACGCGCGTGCCCGCGCGGAGGCCGGCATTTTTGGCGACGCACAGGTGGAGTCGCTGACGCGGCGGGTCGACGAGGTCACCTCCTCTCGCGCGGAAATGCTCGACCACAGCGCCGCCGAGGTGCGCCGGATCGAACGTGACCTGCACGACGGCGCCCAAGCCCGGATCGCGTCGGTGGGAATGAGCGTGGGACTGGCCGAGAAACTGATCGCGACCGATCCGGAGTCGGCCGCCGCGCTACTGCGAGAGGCGCGAAACGGCGCGGTGTCCGCCTTGGAGGATCTGCGCTCGGTCGTCCGCGGCATCCATCCGCCGGCGCTCGCCGACCGTGGCCTGGCCGGTGGCATCGAGGCGCTGGCGCTACCCACCCCGCTGCCCGTCGCGGTCCGCGTCAGCGCCCCGCCACTGCCGCCGCCGGTGGAGTCGGCCGCGTATTTCGCTGTCGCCGAATGCCTCGCCAACACGGTGAAGCATGCGCAGGCGGCGCGGGCGTGGATCCGGGTTGACCATGACGGTCAGGCCCTGCGCCTCGTCGTCGGCGACGACGGTCGGGGCGGCGCCGATCCGGACGGCTCCGGCCTGACCGGGGTGGCCCGACGGCTCGCGGCGTTCGACGGGGCCCTCGACGTGGACAGCCCGGCCGGAGGGCCGACGGTGGTGACGATGACGCTGCCGTGCCGGAGCGGCCAGTGACACCGCTGCGGGCGATCCTCGCCGAGGACCAGGCGCTGCTGCGGGTGGGGATAACCCGAATCCTCGAGGCCAGTGCCATCACCGTCGTCGACGCCGTCGACAACGGTCCGCTGCTGGAACGCGCGCTCACCCGCGACGACTTTGACGTCGCCATCGTGGATGTGCGGCTGCCGCCGACGTTCTCTACCGAGGGGCTGTCCGCCGCCATCGCCGCCCGCGAGGCCCGGCCTGGCCTGCCGGTGTTGGTGCTCAGCCAGCACGTGGAACCGGTGTCCGCCCGTGAGCTGCTGGCCAGCGGGGCCGGATCGGTCGGTTATCTGCTGAAGGACCGGGTGGCCGACGTGGACGAGTTCGTCGCGGCCGTGCGACGGGTCGCCGGCGGCGGTACCGCGCTCGACCCGGAGGTGGTGGCCGGGCTGGTCAGCGGCTCCGCCAGCCGGCGCCCGCTGGCCAGGCTCACCGAACGGGAGCGAGACGTGTTGGGGCTGATGGCCGAGGGGCGATCCAACGCGGCCATCGCCGGTCGGCTGTTCGTCTCGGAGAAGGCGATCAGCAAGCACACCCACGCGATCTTCATGAAGCTCGACCTTCCGCAGGCCGCCGATGACAACCGCCGGGTCTTGGCCGTACTGGCGTGGCTGCAACAGGGCTGACTCGCCGGCCAAATGATCTCGAGGCTTCGTCGGGAAGCCGCGGGTCGCGCGCTCGCGGTGGGAACCGATCAATGGAGCCAAGACTCGCGAGCCGCTGGTGTCGTTAGTCGATCTGGCCCACGAAGCATGATTGATCATGGGTGCGACGCCCTGCTGTTACGGCGGATTCGACGGAACCCCTCGACAGGACCAGGCCACTCGGCCGTCCACGGGCGTCCCCGGAGCCACGGAGCACGCTCACACCTGGGTCGTCCCGATGAGCCTGATCAACGCCGACCACCGCACCGAGATCCTCGGCGGCATCCGCGCCGCGGGCGTGGATCTGCGCGAAGTCGTCCTCAGCCTTCCGCCCTACGGTCCCTCGTGCTGGACCTCGAACGTCGCGATCGGCCGTTCGCACGACACAGCGCAGCGCGTACCAGGCGAGCCGCTCTACCTCAGGCCGGACGTCAGTACCTGGATCGCAGAAGGTACGCGGCGACATCGGAGTGTCGTTGTCTGGGCAGTCCGTACAGTCGGCGGTCCTCGTCGCGCAATCTCTGCGCGGCGACGTCCCGTGAGCGCCGGTGTCCGCTGCCGTGCGCCACGCGGGTCGCGCGTGAGCCGGCATCGCACATCTGCACAACATGGCTCTCGCCGGCTGACCCGTGCACCGTTCATGAGCAATGCCCGCAACGAGTTACGAGACATCGCTCAGCACTGAGTCAATGCGACCGAGATCGTAGACCGGACGCGCGAGGCAAGATGTGGCTTGCGTTGGCGGCCGCCAAGGCGATCAGCCCGGTCAGCAGCAGGACGAGCCACCGAGTTCGGGACGCCGAATATTCAGGCGCGCCGGGCGCAACGAAGAATGCTAGGCGGCCGGGAAGCAGCGCCAACGCGACGGCGAGCACTAGAAGAAACGGCGCGGCCACTGGGCCGCCCGCTCCCGCTGTCCATCGCTCGGCCGCCACTGCCCCGGCCGCCCATGACCATGCCAGCAGGGCATAAAGCTCGATGATCAGCCCGGCGCGGGGATAGGCGGCGCCGCTCGCGACCGTGTAGGGTGCGAGCCCGAGAATCAACGCCCAAAAAATGCTAATCGGGATAAGCGCGAGAGCCATCCGTAGCGCTGCCGTTGTGCGAGCCGAGATAGGCAGCACCTCGATCAGTGAGCGTGCAGGATCGTCAAGGACGAAGACCGTGCCACTGAGCAGCACAACCATCGCCAGGTGCAGAGCGAGGGTGGCGTCCAGGAAGTTAAATCCGGCGCCTAGCGCAATGGGCACCAATAGCACCAACAGACCTAGGGCACCACTGCAGAACATCGGCGCTACCCGGGTACTGCGCAGCACCGTAACGATCAGGTCAGAACTTACTCGCATGTGATGCTGTCCTCCGCGAGCGCAGGCCCGCGCGGTGAAAGTCCCAGCAGACTCGCCGCCTGCTCTACCGTGGTTCTCGGATTGGCGAGCTGCGCCCAAAGTTCGACCACCTTGGCCCGAACCTGCGGCCGGTCGCCGTCGAGCATGGCCAGACCGAGTGCTGCTTCCTCAGGCCCCAGAAACACGCCGGAGTCCGCATTCAGGATCGAGAAGTCCAGGCCGCCGCCAGAGGTATGAGACAGGACCGTCTCCAACGCTCGTCTGGCGTCGGAGGTGGTACTCGCTGCCAGCCACAGGACGAGGGCCCCGCGGCCGCCACAGACCCGCACGCTGCCAGCCGCCAGGGGTTCACCGGTGACGAGCCGGGCCGCCACCTGTACGGAAAATCCAAGCACCTCGGTTTCGTCGAAGGAGTCGGCGCCGCCGGCGGCCCAGCGAGTAGACACCGGCAGGGCGCCCGGAGTACCTGCGACTGCGTCGTCGGCAGCCCATTGCGCCAGCGGAAGCGGCTGGGTGACGCCATGTTCACCTAGTTTTATCGGCAGGTGCTGCCGGACGTTCATAGGCGGTACGGCAACGCCCGCTGGCACAGTGCGCACTTGGGCTTCGACCATGGCTGCCCAGGCCGGAATACGGCTGCGGAACTCCGGAAACGCACAGTAGGTGACGGCTTCGTGTGTCTCGCACACCTGCATTCGTGCGGGAGCGGTGGCGGCGGCACGTAAACGCGCCGTTGCATCGGCGGACGGCCCTCGCAACTGCATCACGCCAATGGAGGCGACGCCGACGAGAAGCACAGTCGCCACCATGGCGGTTGGCTTCGTCCGCAGGCCTGCCTGCCAAAGCGTTACCGTGGCGGCCATGGCGGCGAGCCCGATCAACCACGCCCCGTGCCACCACTCGGAGCGGTCGACCAGGCTGATTGGCAACGGGGGAGTCTCAAACGGATCCTCGCCGGCTACAAACGTAAGCCAGCGCAGCGAGGAGGACGAACTCAAGCCGACGTAGCTGATGATCGCCAGGACAGAGAGAGTGACGAAGCCGGTCGCTGCGCGGCGACTAAGGTCGGCCACTGTTTGACCAAGGATGCCGGCCAACACGATCACCGCCGGCACGGTGAGCAGTTCCCCCATCTGCACTGAGCCTGCGGCGCCCCGCTGCCGAGTCTGTACGGCCACTTGGGCGCCGGCCAGGGCCAGGCCGAGCAGCGCCGGCCCTATGGTGGCGAGGCACAGCGCCGCCGCCCGCTGCCACTGAGGCAGGCTGAGCGCCTGCTCAAACTCAAGGGTGTGGTGTCGGTGCGGTTGCAAGCCAATGAGATTCGCGGCGGCGAAGATCCCAGCGGCGAAGATGAGCATCGGGTACTGCACGGTTCGGGAAGAACTGGTCAGATCTGGATAGGCCGCACTCGCCCCGTTGGTGATGAGCGGCACAAGCCAGGCGGCCAGAACCAGGAGGAACGTCATTGCGCTCGCCGGGTGGCGGACCAGTCTCCACGTCTGCTGAATTACTAAGGCGAGCCAGATGTGCCCAGCCCGTTCGACGGATCGCCGTGATTCCTTGGGTTCATGCGATGTGGTCGTGATCATCGGCGGCCGTCCTTGCCCGCAGTGGCTGTCGCTCCAGCATTCATCAACAGCATGTAACCGTCGTCCAGCGTCGGTTGCACCAACGAGGCACCCACGGGCGCGTGGCCGATGTTGCGGTACGTTCCCTCGCCGGTGGCCCATGCGGCGAGCACGCCGGCCTCGCGCCGATCGCTCTCCCACACTCGACCCTGTGCCAACGCTGCGAGTGTCCTCGGGGCGTCGTCCAAGCGCACGGTGCCGTGGTTTAGCACTATGACTCGAGAGCAGAGGGATGCGACGTCATCGGTCTGATGAGTAGAGAGCAGCACCGTCCGGGTACGTCCCAGTTCAGCGATGATCTCCCGGAAACGGAGTCGCTGTTCAGGGTCTAGGCCGACGGTGGGTTCATCGAGGATGAGTACCGGCGGGTCAGACAGCATGGCGCAGGCCAGCGCAAGCCGCTGACGCATCCCCCCGGAGAGCGACTTGACTTTGTCGCCGATGCGGTCCTCGAGTCTCACCGCCTCGAGCACGCGGTGTACCTCAGCCCGGCGATTAGACCGGCCGGAAATTTCCTTCAAAGCCCGGCAAGAGCGCGAAGGCGTCAGCCCGGGCGAAGCGCGTCCGCTCCCGCTCGCTCACCAACGCTGCGAAGGTCGAGGCAGCGGTGGCGACGGTGGCGCAGCCTTCGGCAATGCGTCCATCCTGCCCAGCCCCTGGCCGGTGTTTCACCCTGAGGCGAAAGTCAGTGACGGAACCGCGAGACCAGCGCACGCAGCTCCTGCGACATGGTGGCCAGCGCGTTCGCCGAGCTGTCCGCGGTGTTCACGCCGCGGGTGGTGGCGCTCGTCGCGTCGGCCACCGCATTGACGTTGGTGGCGATCTTCTGTGCCCCGACGGCAGCCTCGGAGACGTTGCGTCCCATGTCCGTGGTCGTGGCGGCCTGTTCCTCCACCGCGCTCGCGATAGTCGACTGGTGGTGGTTGATCTCCTCGATGGTGGCGCTCATTCCCCGGATCGCCTCGGCGGCGGCGGTCGTGTCGGTCTGGATCGCGGCGATGCGCTGGCGGATGTCGTCGGTAGCCTTGGCGGTCTCCTGTGCCAGGTCCTTGACCTCGCTGGCCACCACCGCGAAGCCCTTGCCGGCGTCGCCGGCCCGTGCCGCCTCGATCGTCGCGTTCAACGCGAGGAGGTTGGTCTGCTCGGCGATCGACGTGATGAGCTTGAGGACCTTGCCGATCTCCTCCGACGAGGTGGCGAGCTGCTCGACCCGATCGTTCGCGGCGGTGGCTCCGCGCACCGCATCCGAGGCGACCTGTGCGGCCTCGGTGGCGCTGCGGGAGATTTCCCGGATCGATGCGCCCATCTGCTCGGCACCTGTCGCGACCGCGTCGACGTGCCGGGACACCTCCTCGGCCACCCCGGAGGCGTCGGCCATCTGAGCATCGGTGGCTGCGGTGGCGTGGGCCATCTCGCCGCTGACCTTGGACAGATCCTGCGAGGCGGTGGCCAGGTTGTCTGCGCTTTCGGCTACGGCTTCGATGGACTGCTGCATGCTGGCCATCGCGGCGTCGAGCGATGTGGCCATGGCGCCGATCTCGTCGCGGCCGGACGCTCCCGTCCGCTGCGTAAGGTCGCCGGCCGCGAGACCGTCCAGGACCGAGCGGACGCGCCGAACCGGATGGATGATCGACCGGCTCACCGGAACGGCGAGGGCGACGAAGAGCACGATCGAGGCGGTGAATACCGCGACGATGAGCCAGCGGGTCGTCGTGATGACCCGGGTCATCTCGGCGCGTGCGGCGTCGATCCGGGCCTGCGTCTTGTCCTGAAGGACCTCGAGCTTGTCGTCCGCCGTGTTGCGCCCGTCGATCTCCGGCTCACGCGTCAGCGCGGTGGCCTGGCTTTGCTGGGCCGCACCGACGAATTCGAGGATGAAGGCCTTGAACGCCTCGACGTCCGGCTTGAGCGCCGCGAACTCGGCGCGTAGATCCGCCGGCAGCGCGAGCTTCTCGATCGTCGCGACCGCCTCATCGACGGTGGCGACGTCCTCCTTGACCTCCTGCGCCAGGGCGCTGGGATCCGACTGGGTTATCGACTGGTACGCGGTGACCTTCAGTTCGGCGTGGCGGGTGTCGAGGTGCGTGATGGCCGCCTTGCCCGCCTCCAGCGCTTGGAGGGAACTGGCCTGACCGCTGATCTTGAACCCGGACCACAGCCCGATCCCGCCGACTATGCCGACGCACAGCGCGCCTGCCACCGTGAGCGCGCCCAGTTTCCGGGCGATGCCGAGATTAGCCAACACCGCCATGAAGATCCCCAATCAGGCATCAACGCCGCTTGTCCGATGGCGAGCCGCGTCTTCAGGATGCGTGACGCCGGAGCCCTCTGCGGGTGATTCGCTCTAATTTCTTCCACGCGCCCGGCTGGCCGGGAAGCAGGCCGACTCGATGCCGCCGACGCCCGATGCGGCGTTGACGGGGACGGATCACCGATCGGACGTCCGTGGACGATGAGGGAAGGCTCCCGCGTCGTCGAGAGTGGCGAAGACGCTCCAGCCGCGCTGCGGGAGCGCTGGCAACTCAACGGCCGGTAAGCCGGCCCGATCAATGGAACAGGTGCTCGACTTCACAGATGGCCAGTACCCGGCGGACCCGTTCGTGCGCACGGCGGATCTGTAGCCGGTTCCCGAGTTGCTGGGCGTCGCAGCGGCACGTGAGCAGGGCACGGATGCCGGCCGCGTCCAGGAAAGTCACCGCACCCATGTCCAGCAGGACGACGTCGGGGCGTTGGTCCAGTAGGAGGTCGAGCACCGCCTGCTGCACCTGCGCGTAGGTGGCAGCGTCGTCGATTCCGTCGCGGCGGGGATGGGTACCTCGGGCATCGTCCAGGGGGCGCGAAACCGACGACGGGCCAGCTCACGCACTCGCTGCGTAAGGGGGACGTCTTACTGCAAACGGCCCTCCGGGAAAGATCCCGAAGGGCCGTTTGTCCTGGTAGCGGGGACAGGATTTGAACCTGCGACCTCTGGGTTATGAGCCCAGCGAGCTACCGAGCTGCTCCACCCCGCGTCGGCCTGGCAACGTTAGCACGGCTTCCGCCGGCGTTGTGCGCCGGCCTTTCGTCAGCGGCGGAAGCGGGCCACCGTCTCCTGGATTGCCGGACCTGTCGCCGAGGCTGCCTGGGCCCAGGACTCGAACTCCAGGCTGGCTGCGAAGTCCGCCGTCGTCGCCGTGCGTACCGATGTCTTGATGTCTCGGGCCAGGGCCGGGTCCAGGGCCGCCCAGCGGGCGGCGCGTTCCTGGGCCGCGGCCAGGGGGTCGTCGGCGAGGGTGCCGGCCAGGCCGAGGCGGACCGCTTCCGGACCGTCGACGCTGCCTCCGTCGAGGAGGAGCTGCATTGCGCGTTCCGGGCCGAGGGCTCGGGTCAGGAACCAGGTGCAGCCGCCGCCCGGGTGGAGGCCGATCTTGGTGAATGAGGCGATGAGGCGGGCGTCGGGGCCGACGATGCGGGTGTCGCAGGCCATGGCCAGGTTGAGACCCGCGCCGACCGCGGGGCCGTGGACCGCGGCGATGGTGGGGATGGGCAGGGCCAGGACGCGCAGGAAGCTGTCGTAGACGCGGTGCAGGTCGGTACGGATGTCCGCCACCGACCTGCTGGTGTCGCCGAAGAGGTCGGGGAGGTCGGCGCCGGCGCAGAAGGCCGGACCGTTGCCGGTGACGACCAGGGTGCGGGCTTGAGGGTCGGCGGCCACGGCGGCGATCGCGTCGGCCAGGTCGTCACGAAGCTTCTCGTCGATCGCGTTGCGGCGGTCGGGATCGTTGAGGGTCAGGGTCCAGCGGCCGTCGTCGGTGCGTTCCCGCAGTACCTTGCTCACGCTGGCCTCCTGACGATCTTGGTGTCAGCGCCACCATAAGACAACGCGGCCCCCGGCGGGGGATGCCGGGGGCCGCGTTCGAGGGGTGGATCAGCAGTACGTGACGCCGGAGCCCTTGCCCCACCTGCAGGAGTCGATCGACTTGCCGGTGTTGGTGCGCAGGTACGCGGAGTCGCCGGAGTTGTTCCAGACGTAGCCGGTCCGGTTCCAGTAGCGGTGCTGCGAGTCAGGGCGGCCGTTGGTGCCCTTGCCGGTGTGCACGTACGCGTGCTTGCCGGCGCCGAGCCGGAAGTCGCTCGAGAAGGTGTAGACCTTGCCGGAGGCGTCGCGCACGGTCCAGCCCTTGAGGTTGATGGTCGCCTTGGTCTTGTTGGTCAGGCGGACCCACTCGCCGTTGAGGCTGCTGTTGCTGCCGTTGTCCGTACCCTTGGAGTTGTACTGGATCTTGGTGAACTGGACGGCGCCCGCCTTGACCGACGGGGTCGTCGGCTTCGGCGCCGTGGGCGTGGTGGGCGTGGTGGGGGTGGTGGGGGTCGTGCCGCCGCCGCCGCTGCCGCTGCCGTTGCCGACGTTGAGCGAGATGGTCGAGCTCTGGCCCCTGAGCAGGTTGTTGTCCGCGTCGGCGTCGACCACCACGCGGTAGGACTGGACGCCCGAGCCCTGGCCGGTCAGGGTGGTCCGGTAGACGGCCGTCGAGCCCGACTCGGCGGTGTAGCCGTCGGCGACCTCGCTCCACGTGCCGCCGTTGTTGCGCTGGACGTGCACGCGCAGACCGGGCTGGCCCGGGTCGGGTTCGACGTTGACGTTGACCGTGCCGTTGCTGGCGGTCATCGTCACCGACGGGATGATGCCCACGGCGACCGAGATGCGGTTCGACTCGGCGCCGCCGGCCCTGACGTAGAAGCGGAAGCCGGAGTCCAGGTCGCGGCTCAGCGACCAGCGGCCGGAGCTGTTGGCCGTGGTGGTGATGTAGGTGCCCGCTCCCCGCGCGTAGTCGGGGGAGGGGTAGAAGTCGTTGAACTTGTAAGCGGACTCGTACAGCTCCACGGTGGCGCCCGCGGGGGCGGTGCCGGTGAGGGTGATCGGTCCGAAGCCCTGTCGGCTGGCCGGCGCCGAGATGGTGGGCGCGTCGGCGGCTGCCGCGGGGGCGGCGAAGCCGAGGGCGGCGACGCAGCCGAGGGCGGCGAACATGGCCGTCTGGCGGGCACGCATCAGCGAATCTCCTTGAGCGATGTGGGGCGGTCACCGCAGCGTAATGACAATGACTCAGCGTAGTCACCCGTCTAGTTGGCCCTGGTTGTTGACCGGTTGGTGGAGCGCGGAGACGACGCAGAGTTACTTTCGGTCAGCGAAGGGGGTGACGCCGCGTAACGGTAATATGCCCCGAATCGGACGGCGTTAGGGTGTCTGCCATGACCGACCTGGTGTTGCGCGCCGACTGCGGCCGATGTGCCGGACTGTGCTGTGTGGCGCCCGCCTTCGCCAAGTCGTCGGACTTCGCGATCGACAAGCCCGCCGGCCGGGCATGCCCCAACCTGCGCGACGACTTCCGTTGCGGAATCCACGACCGGCTGCCGCAGCGGGGCTTTCCCGGCTGCGTGGTCTTCGACTGCTTCGGCGCCGGTCAACAGGTCACCCAGGTGACCTTCGGAGGCCGCGACTGGCGGGCCACGCCCGCCATTGCCGCCGGCATGTTCGCGGTTCTGCCGGTGATGCGCCAGCTTCACGAACTGCTCTGGTACGTGACCCAGGCGCTGGAGCTGCCGGCGGCGCGAAGGCTGCACCCCCGGCTCGAGGCGGCGCGGGACGAGACCGTCGACCTCACCGCCGGTACGCCCGACGAACTACTCGCGCTCGACCTGGACGCGCACCGGAGAAGGGTCAACCCGCTGCTGCAGAAGGCGAGCGAGCTGGCCCGCGCCGAGGCCGGCGGGCGCCGGGCCGACCATCGGGGCGCCAACCTCATCGGCCGTCGCATGCGGGGCGCCAAGCTGCGCGGCGCCAGCCTGCGCGGCGCGCTGCTGATCGGCGCCGATCTGCGCGACGCCGATCTGCGGCTGGCCGACTTCACCGGCGCCGACCTGCGCGGCGCGGATCTGCGCGGGGCTGACCTGCGCGGCGCGCTGTTCCTCACCGAGTCCCAACTCAAGGCCGCGGTGACCGACGGCCTCTAGGATGAAGCCGGTCGATCGATCGAGAGCGGGAGCGTGGCGCCATGCAGGTTTCCGGCCTCGTCTGGACGCTGACGGTCGCCGGCATCATCGGACTGGTCCTGTTCGACTTCTTCTTCCACGTACGCCGCGCGCACATCCCGTCGCTGAAGGAGGCCGGGATCTGGTCCGGGGTCTACGTCGGCCTCGCCATCGTCTTCGGCTTCGGCGTGCTGATCTTCGGCGGTCAGGACATGGGCGCCGAGTACTTCGCGGGGTGGGTCACCGAGAAGGCGCTTTCGGTCGACAACCTGTTCGTCTTCCTGGTGCTGCTGGGCAGCTTCAAGGTGCCACGGGCCGACCAGCAGAAGGTCCTGCTGTTCGGCATCGTCTTCTCGCTCGTGGCCCGGACCGGCTTCATCTTCCTGGGCGCCGCGCTGATCAACTCGTTTGCCTGGGTCTTCTATCTCTTCGGGCTGATCCTGCTGATCACGGCCGGCAACCTGCTCAAGAGCGAGGCCGAGCGCTCGGCGCACAACGTCATCATCCGGGTGGCCCGGCGTTATCTGCGCACCTCGGACACGTACGACGGCGACAAGCTCTTCACGGTCCAGGGCGGCAAGCGGGTCATGACCCCGATGCTGCTGGTCATGGTCGCCATCGGCGGCACCGACATCCTGTTCGCCCTCGACTCCATCCCGGCCATCTTCGGCCTGACCCAGAGCGTCTACCTTGTCTTCACCGCCACCGCGTTCTCCCTGCTCGGCCTGCGGCAGCTCTACTTCCTGCTCGACGGGTTGCTGGACCGGCTGATCTTCCTGTCGTACGGGCTGGCGGTGGTCCTCGCCTTCATCGGCGTGAAGCTCGTCCTGCACGCGCTGCACGAGAACAACGTGCCGTTCATCAACGGTGGCGACCACGTGTACGTGATCGAGATCAGCACCCTCATGTCGCTGAGCTTCATCGTCGGCGTGCTGATCGTCACGGTGATCGCGTCACTGCTCAGCCCGAAGGGCCGGGCCCAGACGTACGTGGCCGCCGCGCGCCGGCACGCGGCACAGTTCCTCGACATCGAGACGGACCCGAAGTACTGCGACGAGATCTACCACAAGCTGCTCGACGAGGAAGCTCACCTCAAGAAGCTGCCGGAGAAGTATCGGGCGCGGATCCGCGAGGAGCAGGAGTTGACCGAGCTGCTGCGCAGAGCACACCGGGTGC
This sequence comes from Couchioplanes caeruleus, assembly GCF_003751945.1. NCBI lineage: Bacteria > Bacillati > Actinomycetota > Actinomycetes > Micromonosporales > Micromonosporaceae > Couchioplanes > Couchioplanes caeruleus. Next base: position 5,623,504 of record NZ_RJKL01000001.1, read on the forward strand.
ACGACGAGCGCGTCGCGGCCGGCACCTGTTATCGGCCGTGAGCGGCACTGGTCAACGCTGGCCCCAGGGGCTCGTGCCGCTCTCGTGCTCGGCGCGGTGGGCTGGGGCCTTGAGCTTGGCGGAGTTGGCCGCGAACCGGGCGGCGGTCCGCCGGACGCGCTCGGCCCGATCCGCGAGGTCCGTGGCCGGCTGATCCGTGGCCGGCTGATCCGCGGCCGGCTGGTGCGGCGTAGGCGGGTGCAGGCTCGGCTGGTGCGCCTGCTGAGCCGGTGGCGGATGCTCGGTCGAGTGGCCCGCGCCGGTCTCCGCCGTCATGCCGGAGACGAGGTCTGCCACCCGGGCGGCGAGGCTCGCGGCGCGGGAGGCGAGGTCGGGCTCGGCCTGGTGTGCGGCCTGCTCGGCGGCCGCGGCCTGCAGGGCCCGTGCCTCGTCGGCGGCCCGGCCGGGCCGGTAGCCCGGCAGCCGGCCCACAGGCTCCGCGTGCCTTGCCTGGCCGGCGTCCGAATTCGCCGCGTGGCCGGCGCCCGGAATCGCCGCGTGGCCGGCGCCCGGAATCGCCGCATGCCGGGCGTCCGGAACCGTCGGGTGTCGGGCGTCCGGGACCGCCGCGTGCCGCGCGTCCGGAACCGCTGCGGATCCGGCGTGCCTGGCGGGTGCCGCCGGTTCCGGCTCGGGGTCGGCCGGGGCCGGGCGGGGCACCGGGAGGGCGCCGAGCATGGACACCGTCTGCCCCTCGCCGCCCTGGAAGTTGGTGAACTCCGGGCCGATCAGCATCTTCGAGAGCATCCGTGCCTGAGACTCCGGCAGGCCCAGCTTGTTCGCGTTGTCCACCCGGAACCCGGCGATCGCTTGCCGGATGACGTTCGCAAGCCGATCGGCCTCGCGCACCTCGGTCAGGTCGCCACCCGCGAAGACGAGCGCCGGGTACGAGCCGTCGGCGCCACCGCAGACGAGCTGGATCTGGGTCACCGCCGCGGTGCGCCCCGGCCTGAGGGAACCCGGCTGGACGCGGATGTACTGCGGATACAGCCAGCGCAGCTCCCCGGACTTGATCTCCAGGTCGTCGGGACCGCCGGCGGACGTGTGCGCATAGGCGATACGGCGGTCCGTGACGAGCACCTCGGTCGCCTCGGGCAGCGTCCACCGCGGCAGGGAGGCGGCGCGGTCGAACGCGTACTCGGCGACAGCGCAGCGGCCCCGCCACAGGGAGCGTTCGCCGCCCTGCAACGGACCGAAGACGTCGGGCAGGTCGTGCATTCTTCGATTAGATCCGGCCGCGGAATGCCGAAACAAGTCGTCCCGCTGTCAAATTACCGCCGAGTCACATTGATCATCCGCACGGCCGGATGCCGGGCGCCTTTCGGACGGAGTGCGAGGTACCCGGGTCTACGATCTTGCGCTGAACAGGCCGTCCGGCGGGGACGGCGACGGCACCGCGCCGGCGTCCGTGACCGCCGCCCGGCCGCCCGCGAACCGCGCCAGGTCGGTCTCGACCCGGCCCGGAAACCAATCGCCGGCCGCCCGCCGGCTCAGCGCCGCCACGGGCAGCGGGGTACGGCCGGCGACCACGACGAGGTTGCCGAAGCGGCGTCCGCGCAGCACCGCGGCGTCCGCGATCAGGCAGGCCTCCGGCAGCACCGCGCGGATCGTGGCGACCTGCGTACGCGCGTAGGTCAGCGGCGGCCCGTCGGCCACGTTGGCGACGAGTCGTCCCGCCGGGCCGAGCACCCGCGCCACCTCCCGGACGAACTCCACCGACGCCAGGTGGGCGGGGGTGCGGGCGCCCGCGAAGACGTCGACGATCACGAGGTCGTAGCCGCCGTCCCGCATGCCGGTGACCGCCTCGCGCGCGTCGGCCACGCGTACGCGGATCTTGGCGCGGGGGTCCCAGGGCAGGGCCGTACGCACCAGCTCGACCAGCGGTCCATCGATCTCCACCACGCGCTGCGGCGACCCGGGCCGGGTGGCCGCGACGTAGCGCGGCAGCGTCAGCGCCCCGCCACCCAGATGCAGCACCCGCATCGGTGCGCCCGCCGGCGCGAGCAGGTCGATCGCCGCGGCCATCCGGCGGATGTACTCGAACTCGAGGTGGGCCGGGTCGCTGAGATCCACGTGCGACTGGGGCGTGCCGTCCAGCAGCAGCGTCCAGCCGCCCGGCCGGTCGGGATCCGGCACGAGCTCGGCGACGCCGGAGCCCACCTGCTCCACCCGCCGCTCGCCGCGCCTGCGCTGTGCCACGGCTGCACAGTATGTCGGTTGCGGTTGGGGAGCGCCCGGCCGGGAACCCGACGAAGATCGCGTCGCCCGCCGACGACGGGAGATGTGACGGCATCCGCGGAGTTCCTCCCCGACGACCCGTTGCTGCACCTGCTGCGCCGCGCCACGTACGGTCCGACCCCGGCCGCCATCGCCGAGATCCGCCGCCTCGGTGCGAAGGCATGGCTGGAGCGGCAGCTCAAGCCGGCCTCGATCGGCGACCGGGTCGCCGACGGCCTGGTCGCCCGCTTCCCGCTGAGCGGCCTGACGATCGACGGCATACACGCCAAGGTCCGCGCCGGCGTGCTGCCGCGCTACGGCTGGGCGCCCATGTACGAGGTGGGCGGCGCCGCGCTCGCGAGGGCCGTCTGGAGTGAGCGTCAGCTCTTCGAGGTGATGGTCGACTTCTGGTCCAACCACCTCAACGTCACCTGTCCCTCCAGCGATGTCTGGGACAGCCGGCCCGACTACGACCGCACCGTGATCCGCAAGCACGCGCTGGGCCGCTTCGCCGACATGCTCAAGGCCTCCGCGCGGCACCCGGCGATGCTTTCGTACCTGGACAACCGCTACTCCACCCGCGCCGCGCCGAACGAGAACTACGGCCGGGAGCTGCTCGAACTGCACACGGTCGGGCTGGGCTACACCGAGTCCGACGTCAAGGACGCCGCCCGGCTGCTCACCGGCCTGACCGTGAGCTGGGAAACCGGCCGTTACCGCTACGACGCCGGTCGGCACGCCACCGGGGCGGTGCGGATCCTCGGCTTCCGCCACGCCAACAAGAGCGCCACCGGCGGCGAGGCCGCGGCCATGGCGCTGCTCGACCACCTGGCGCTGCATCCGGCCACGGCCAAGCGGATCGCCACCAAGCTGTGCGTACGCTTCGTCGCCGACGAGCCGCCGGCCAGGCTGGTGACCAGGCTGACCAAGGTCTACCTCGACAACAAGAGCGCGATCGTGCCGGTGCTGCGGGCATTGTTCACCTCGGCCGAGTTCGCCGCCTCGGTGGGCGCTAAGACGCGCACGCCGTACGAGGACCTCGTCGCGACCGTGCGCATCCTCGATCACGGGCCGGAGAAGTCCGGGACGGAGGCGATCAAGGCGCTCTACTGGACCAGCGAGGCGGCCGGGCAGGCGCCGATGGCCTGGGCGCCGCCGAACGGCTACCCGGACGTGGCCACCGCCTGGGCCTCGCCGTCCGGGCAGGTCGTCCGCTGGAACGCCCACCTCAACATCGCCGCCGGCTGGTGGCCGACCACGCTGCGGCGGCCGTCACCGCTCACCGAATACGCGGGCGGCACCTTGCCGGCCACGTACGGTGCGCTGATCGACGCCGTGGCGACCCGGTTGCTCGGGCGCACCGTGGCCCCCGCGCACGCCACCGCGCTCGCCGCCTTCTACGGCAAGACGCTCGCCAGCCCGCTGAGGTCCGGCGATGCGGCGGCGGGATGGGCATTCCCGTATCTGCTGGCATTGCTGCTCAACTCGCCCTACTTCGTGCTGAGGTGACCGTGACGGAGATGACGGACTGCGGCTGCCGGGTCAGCCGGCGCACGCTGCTCGGGGCCGGCGCCGCGGGCGCCTTCGCCGGCCTGGTCGGCGACCAGCTCGCCACCCAGCTCGCGTTCGCGTCGCCGAGCTACGGCGGGGACGTCTTCGTCCTGCTGTCGCTCCGGGGCGGCTTCGACGGGCTGTCTGCCGTGGTGCCCGCCGGCGACCCCGCCTACTATGCCGCCCGGCCCGGGATCGCCGTGCCCAGGAAACAGCTCATCGGCGGCGACTCGTACTTCGGGCTGCACCCCGCGCTGGCGCCGCTGCTGCCGTACTGGAAGGGCGGGTCGCTGGCGGCGGTCCAGGCCGTCGGGCAGCCGGCGCCGAACCGCTCTCACTTCGCCGCGATGGAGGAGCTGGAGCGGGCTGCGCCGGGCACCTCGCTCCGTACGGGCTGGCTGGACCGGTTGATGGGCGGCCTGGGCGCCGCCGGGGCCTTCGACGCCGTGTCCGTGGGCGGGGCGATGCCGGCCCGCGTGCTCGCCGGGCCCGCGCCGGACCTCGGTCTCACCGGCATCGACCGGTTCAAGCTCTCCGGCGAGGGCCACGGCCGACCGATGGCCGACACCATGGCGGCGCTGTACGCGGGCGCTCCCGAGGCCCTCGCCCGGACCACCGCGATGACGACGTCCGCGCTGGCCACGGCCGCGACGCTGAAGGCGGCCGGGTACACGCCCGCGAACGGGGCCGCCTATCCGGACACCGAGCTGGGCCGGGCGCTGCGCGACGTGGCCCGGCTGATCAAGGCGAACGTCGGGCTGATGACCGCCTGCGTCGACTCCGGCGACTGGGACATGCACGAGAACCTCGGCACGGCCGCCCCCGGGAAGCGGATGTACGACCACCTCGCCGACCTCGCCGCCGCTCTCGCCGCGTTCGCCCGGGACCTGGGCCCGGGTGGCCTGGGCCGGGTCACGCTGATCACCATCAGCGAGTTCGGCCGCCGCGTCGGCCAGAACGGCTCCGGCGGGCTCGACCACGGCTACGGCAACGCGATGTTCGTGCTGGGCGGCGGGGTCAAGGGCGGCAAGGTGTACGGGCGCTGGCCCGGCCTGGCCGCCTCCAGGCTGGTCGACGGTGACCTGGCGGTGACCACCGACTACCGGGCGGTGATCGGCGAGATCCTCCGGGCCCGCTGCGGGCTGACGAACGTGGCCGGGGTCTTCCCGGGAGTGTCGGCGTCCACCCTGGGTCTGGTGCGCTCCCGCTGATTCCTACCCGCGGCGGACGGCGAAGCGGACGCGGGTCAGGCCGCCGTGCTGCCGGATCGACAGCGCGTCGCAGAGCTGCTGGACCAGCCACAGCCCCATCCCGCCGATCTCGCCCTGCCGGGGCAGGAGATAGCCGGCCAGCGGGCTCGGGCCGGTCGTGCCGTCGTCGGTCACCTCGGTCACCACGGCGTCGGCGGTCAACCAGACGCGCAGCTCCCGGTCGGCGCCGCCGTGCCGGATGCTGTTCGTGCCGATCTCGCTGACGGCCAGCACGAGGATCTCCACCCGGTCGGCGGGCAGCCAGGCCTCGGCCGTCGCGCGGTCCCGGACCAGGGCGCGCAGGCCGGCCACGGACTTCTCGACCGGCACGACGACCACCGGCTCGCCGGAGACCGGCCACGGCGCCTCCGGCGTCGCGGCCAGGAACTCCTCGGGTTTCTCATATCCGGCGTTGTCGCACCAGTCGCCGTCGTGCAGCCGGGGATGGGTGCGGACGGCGGCGCGCAGCAGCGAGTCGGGCAGGCCTTTGCGGTCGTACGGGCACAGCAGATGCCCGTCCAGCTCGGCGAGACTGCGGTTGAGGGCCGCCTCGAAGCGCAGCCACGGCGCGTACGGCCCGGCGTACGGGATCTGGCCGACCAACCGCACGAACGGGCTGCCGTCGGCGGCCGCGGTGCGCAGGATCTGTGCCCAGCCCGCGATGGTCCGGGCGGGACGGACGTACCACTCGTCGGCCGGCAGGAACGACACCGAGCGGGATTCGCCGTCGAGGGCGTCGCGCAGCAGGCTCACGCGGTCGGGTGCGGCGGCGACCGCCACCGTCTCTCCGCGCTCCAATCCTTCGTTGACGAAGCCGCTCAGCAGGGAGACGTAGGCGTCGTCGGTGTCGTAGAGGAACGCCGAGTGGGTGAACACCACCTCGCCTCCTCCGAGCACCGCTGATCGACCACGGTAACACCCGTACCCGCCGGAGCCGGCGGCCGAGGACGCCCGGTGCACCGCTGCGGGTGAAAGCAGGACCCGGAAACAGGAATTCCGCCCTGAGGCCGTCTCCGTGCGGTCCACACTGGGCCGGTCCAACGAACGCGGGGGTGAACAATGTCGGGTACGGGGACCAGCGTGCTGGCCGAGATCATCGGCGAGGTGCCGAGGCGGCCGTCCGAGCCGCCGGCGGCCGGGGACATGACCACGATTCTCGCCGCCGCCCGGCACCGTGCGGGGCCGCCGCTGAGGATCCGGCGGCACGACTCGGACGAGGGTCCGGCGTACTGGCGGTGGGACTGCGCGAGCTGCGGAGAATACGGCGGCGGACGGCACCACCCGGACGCGGTCAGCCGGGCGATGCGACACTGCGCGGAACACCCGGAGCACGGGTCGTCGCTGCTTCCGCCGGCCCGCTGCCGGGAACGCGACCACCGGCTCGCCGTCCATCCGATGCTGTTCGCCATGGACGACGATCCGCCGCCCCCGCCGCTCGCCGTCTGATCGGCGGAGCGGCACGGGCGGCGGTCAGGGCCTCACGGCTGGTAGGTGTCGCCTTCGCCCGTACGCTTCTGGGCCTCGTCGACGCCCCGGTCGATCTGCGAGCTGTACTTCTGGTTCGTGCGCTTGTCGGCCTCGTCGCCGATCTTCTCGAGGACCTGGTCCACCTGCTTGTCGTGCTTGTCGGCGAACTCCTTCGCCTTGTCCAGGAAACTCATCGTGTTCCGCCCTTCTTCGCGTTCAGCACTTCGGCGATCCGCGCGACCCGCGGATCCGCCACGATCTGTTCCAGAGCGGTGCGCAACGGCAGCCGCCAGTTCGGATACTGGTCCGTCGTGCCCGGCAGGTTGGGCTGGTCGAGCTCGCCCAGCACGTCGTAGAGGGACGCGGTGACGAGCCGGCACGGGGTACGCGCCAGGAACTCGTGCATCGCGACGACGATCTCCTCGGGAGTGCTCGACGCCGTGATCAGTCCCTCCTCGGCGAGGCGGGCGAGGAGCTGGGCGCGGTCGCGGTCGGCGTACGCGCGCTCCTGCTCGACCGGCCCGGCGAGCTGGCCCAGCTCGGCGCGGACCTTGACCTGCTCCCCGGCGAGGAAGCCGGCGGCCGTCGGCAGATCGTGGGTCGACACGGTCGCCAGTGCGTTGCGCGGATACCGGGAAGCGGGCAGGTAGCCCTCCTCGGGATCGTCCTTGTAGTCGCGGGTGAACCACAGCACCGCCGAGCCGAGCATGTTCATGTCTTCCAGCGTCCGGGTCACCACCGGCAGCACCGTGCCGAGGTCCTCACCGACCACCACGGCTCCGGCCCGGTGGGCCTCCAGGGCCAGGATGCCGAGCATCGCCTCCGGGTCGTAGTGCACGTACGTGCCCTCGGCCGGGCCCATCCCCGGCGGCACCCACCAGAGCCGCCACAGCCCGGCCACGTGGTCCACGCGCAGACCGCCGGCGTGCCGGAAGATGCGGCGCAGCATGTCGCGATAGGCCGCGTACCCGGTGTCGACGAGCCGGTCGGGCCGCCAGGCGGCGAGGCCCCAGTCCTGGCCGAGCTGGTTGAACGCGTCCGGCGGCGCGCCCGTGTGCACGCCCGCGGCGAGCACGTCCTGCAGCAGCCAGCCGTCCGCACCGCTCGGGTCGATGCCCACGGCCAGGTCGTGCACGATGCCGATCGGCATGCCCCGGGCCCGGGCCGCCTCGTTGGCCGCGGCGAGCTGCTCGTCGAGAAGGTGCTGTAGCCACACGTGGAACGCGACCCGGTCGCCCTTGCGGGCGGCGCGCACCTCGGCGGTGTCGGGCCGGCGCAGCGGCTCGGGCCACCGCTGCCAGTCGGCGCCGTGCTCCTCCGCGAGCACGCAGAACACGGCGAAGTCGGTGAGGCCGGGGTCGGCGTCGATGTCCACCTCGCCGGCGAGCGGCCACAGCAGCTCCAGGGCGGCCCGCTTGGCTTCCCAGACGGCGCTGTAGTCGATCAGCCCGTCCGCGGGCGGGTCCGGCCGCAGGGCGCCCACCCGGGCCCGCAGCGCCGGATCGGCCGCGCGGTACGCCTCGGTGTCGGCCACCCGCAGGTACAGCGGGTTGGCGAAGCGCCGGCTGGACGGCGAGTACGGCGACGCGGGCACGGGCAGGGTCGGCGTGACCGCGTGCAGGGGATTGAGCAGGATCAGCCCGGCGCCGTGGCCCGCCTCGACCAGACTCCGCAGGTCGCCGAGGTCGCCCATGCCCCAGGACGCGTCCGAGTGCAGGGCGTAGAGCTGCACCATCCAGCCCCAGGTCTCGGGCGGTTCGCTCAGCCGGCGCGGCACCACGACCAGCGTGACGTGCTGGTCGTCGATGCTCAACCGGTGCCATCCCAGCGGTAGGTCGGCGGGGATTCCGGTGACCTTGCGCGTCGTACCGTCCTCGAGCTGGATCGTGCCGGCACCGGCCGGCGGGCCCGTCTCGCCCTGGCGGACGACGACCGTGCCGGGGAGCCGGTGCTGCTCCTTCGCGGTGCGGATCGCGGTCAGCTCGCGCCGGATCGCCGCCGGGGATCTCGCGTCCACCCCGAGCAGCCCGAGCACGCCGACGACCGACTCGGGTGACACGTCGCGGCGCTTGCGCTGCCAGTCCTCGTACCAGGTGGCCACCCCGTGGGCCTCCGCCAGCGCGCTCAGCTCAGCGTCCACTACCGCTCCCTCGTCATCGGTTCCTGCTCCATACCCTTCCCTGATACCTCTAGACCCTCCACAGGCGGGTCTTGCGGAGACCCGGCAGACTGGGGCCATGTCTTCGGTGAAGTGGTGGGCCCGGCTGAGCGCGGCAGTGACGGGCGTGGCCCTGACCTTGGTGGTGCCCGCGCACGCCTGGGCCGCGAGCAGGGGCGTGGACGGCCTGGTCATCGAGGCGGTGAAGTCTCCCCGCCGGCGTGGCGGCCTCGGCTTCCTGCCGATCCTGGGCGGTGTCTGCTGCCTGGTCGTCGTCGGTGGCATCATCCTGGCGCTGGTCCTGATTTCGCGGAACCGCAAGCGACGCTGAGGCCCCACCCCTACCGTCGAGGGGTGAGGATGCGGGCGAACATGGTCGCGCTGGGCGTGGGGGTTGCGGCGGTCTGCACGGTTCCCCTGGCCATCACGGTGACTGCGGACGCGTCCGCGGACGTCCTGCTGTCCCGCCGTCACGCGGTCGTCGCCTCGAGCGCGCAGGACTCCGCACGCGCCGGCGCCATGGCGGTGGACGGCGACACGACCACGCGGTGGACGAGCGGCGCCGACCCCGGATCGCAGTGGCTGCGTCTCGACCTCGGTCGGGCGCAGGCCGTCACCCGGGTCCGGCTGATCTGGGACGCCCCGCACGCGCGCACGTACCGGTTGCAGCTCTCGGCCAACGGCGTGACCTGGACCGACCTGCACCGGCGCACCGGCGGCGACGGCGGCATCGACGACGTCAAACGGCTCAGCGGATCGGGGCGCTACCTGCGGCTGCTGGCCACCCAGCGCGCACAGGCGTCCGGCTTCTCCCTGCGCGAGCTCCAGGTGTTCGGACCCGGACCCGCAACCGCGGCCACGCCCGTGACCACGTCGGCCTCGGTCCCGGCGGCCGCCGCCGGCCTCGCGACCTCCCGCAAGAAGGAGCTCGCGCTCCAACTCGTCTCGAGTGCGGAGAACTCCACCCTCGACTGGCGCGAGGAGTTCGACTACATCGAGGACATCGGCGACGGCCGCGGTTACACGGCCGGGATCGTCGGCTTCTGCTCCGGCACCTCGGACATGCTGGCGCTGGTCACCGAGTACACCCGGCGCTCACCGCGGAACAAGCTCGCGAGGTATCTGCCGGCCCTGCGCGCGGTCGACGGCTCCGCCTCGCACCGGGGCCTGGACCCGGGCTTCACCGCGGCCTGGAAGGCGGCCGCGGCCGATCCGGTGTTCCGCAAGACCCAGGAGGACGAGCGGGACCGCATGTACTTCGACCCCGCGGTCACGCTGGCCACCGCGGACGGGCTGCGGGCGCTGGGTCAGTTCGCCTACTACGACGCGGCGGTCATGCACGGCATGTCGGGCCTGCGGGAGATCCGCGCCGCGGCGCTGCAGGCCGCCAAGACCCCGAAGCTCGGCGGCGACGAGACGGTCTTCCTGGAGCGGTTCCTCGACGCCAGGGTCCGCGAGATGCGTACGGAAGAAGCCCACAGCGACGTCAGCCGCGTCGAGACCGCCCAGCGGACCTTCCTCCGCGCGGGCAACCTGGACCTCAACACCCCGCTGACCTGGCGCGTCTACGGCGACCGCTTCGCCGCCTAGTCCTCCCGTCAGGCGCGGGTCCATTTCTGGTTGGTGGTGCCGGCGCAGTCCCAGAGCTGGAGCTGGGCGCCGTTGGTGGCGTTCCAGTCCTTGACGTCGACGCACCGGTCGGCCGAGACGTTCACCAGGTCGCCCGCGGCCGAGAGCGTGAACCTCTGTCCCGGGTTCCCGTTGCAGCTCATCAACTGGATCGGCGTGCCGTTGGTCAGGGCGCCGCCCGCCGGGTCCATGCACTTGCCCATCGCGCGCAGCGTGCCGTCGCCCTGCGGCGTCCACTTCTGCGCGTTGGTGTTGTTGCAGTCCCAGAGCTGCAGCCGGGCACCGTCGGCGGGGTTGGCCGAGGGAATGTCGATGCAGCGGCCGTTGAAGGCCGACCGCAGGGCGGTGGCGCCGCCGCCGTCGTCGGTCCAGGCCGACACGCGGACATAGTCGACGAGCATCGTCTGCGGGAACTGGGTGGTGGCATCCGGATAGCCGGGCCAGTGGCCGCCGACCGCCAGGTTCAGAATCATGAAGAAGTCGTGGTCGAAGACCCAGGGATCGCCGCCGAGGTTGGCGGGTGTCACCCGGAAGTACTCCGCGCCGTCGAGGTACCAGACGATCAGGTTGGGCGACCAGTCGATGCGGTAGTTGTGGAAGGCGTCGCTGAGCGGTGTGCCCAGGGTACGGCCGGCGCCGATGCCTTCGGCGCCGGAGTAGCCCGGGCCGTGGACCGTGCCGTAGACCGTGTGGGGCTCCTTGCCGACGTTCTCCATGATGTCGATCTCGCCGGTGGCCGGCCAGTTGCCGCCGCCGAGCATCCAGAACGCCGGCCAGATGCCCTGGCCCTTGGGGACCTTGACGGAGGCTTCGAAGCGGCCGTACGCCTGGCTGAACTTGTCCGCCGTCAGGATCCGGCCGGAGGTGTACTGGCAGCCTCCGTAGTGGCACAGATAGCCGGCCGGGTTCTCGCGGCGGGCGGTGATCGCCAGGTGGCCCTGGCCGTCCTGGCGCACGTTGCTGGTCGAGTTCGTGTAGTACTGCTGCTCGTTGTTGCCCCAGCCGCTGCCGCCGATGTCGAACTTCCACTTCGCCGGGTCGACCGGGGTGCCGGCTGCGCCGTTGAACTCGTCGGAGAAGGTGATGCCGCCGATGGCGGCATCGGCGGCGTCGGTGCGGGAGGTGGCGGCCAGGCCGCCCGCGATGGTGACCGCGACCACGGCCGCGGCGAGCAGGGTGCGCATGGGGATGAGCCTCCGGGGAAGAGGTCGTTAAAACTTTATTACGCAGTCTTTACAGATTGACTCATGTCAGTCAATGAAAGACCGGTACCGGAACCCCCGGAGGCCCCCTTCTACTCAGACTTTTTTGAAGAGGCTCACCAAAGTGGTCGGCTCCCAACCCGGCAGCGAGGTGTGCGCCTCGAGCACCCGGTAGTCCGCACCCTTGAACTTGACGACGTCGCCCACCTTGTAGTCGGTGAACGCCTTCCATGCCGGCGCGGCCGCGGCGGCGGGAGCGGACGTCGTCGGCGGCGCCGCGGGCGGCTCCGTCGTGGCCGGAGGAGCCGTCGACTCCTCCACCGGCGGAGTGGTCGGCGGGACGGTCGTCGGGCTCTCCGCCGGTGCGGTGGTCGCCGGAGCGGGAGAAGACGGCGTGGCGGGCGGGGCCGAGGGCTCCGGGGTCGCGGGCAAGGCGCCCAGGCGCACGAAGTCCACGGTCATCCGCGCCGGTAGGTCCGCCTCGCGGGCGTCGGTGACGAACAGGCTCAGGCTCAGCCGGAACAACTGGTCCGTCCCGTTCTGCGGCGCCGCCGTCTGCTGGAGCACCTCACCGTCGCGCGACAGGGTGACCGAATCCGGCGTCCAGGCGAGCGCGTAGGTGTGGAACTCGCCGTCCTCGATCGGGTCGGTGAGCAGGTTGACCGCGGCGGGGTTGGTGCGATTGGCGCCGAAGAGCGCGAACGCGGGGCGCAGGCCGTCGCCGTCCGGAACCTTGATCTTGGCTTCGATCTGCCCGGAGGCGCGGCGGAACAGGCTCCGGCTGACGAGCTGGGCCGAGGTGAGGCCGTTGCGGTCGCTGTCGCGGGCCACGATGACCAGGTTGCCGTCGCCGTCGAGCCGCGCGTTGCGAGTGCTCTGGCTGAACGTCAGGCCGTTGCCGGTGCTGGCGGTGTTCAGGAACCACTTCTGCGGGTCGACGGTGCTGCCCTCGCGGCCGCGGAATTCGTCCGAGAACTCCTCGAGGGAGGCGATGGTCCGGATGGTGTTGTTGCGCCACTCCGACGCGTCCGCACTGTCGTTGCGGGTGGGCAGCCAGATCGCGGTGGCCAGGCCGGCGCTCGCCACGGCCAGGGTGACCAGGAGCCGGGGGCGTATCCAGGCATGCTTCAGTGGCGCGCTGTGTCGCGGCACGGGGGGACCTCCGGTGGGCGGGGGTACTTATGCGTCAGTGAGACCTAAGAAGATTCCCGCGGAAAGGTCAAGTGCTCATCCGCGAATCCACAAGAACATTCGGCTTTTCTCATTCCTGTGCGTTCGAGATGTGTGAGGTCGTCCCTTCGGTGCCTGATTTGATCTCGAATGTGGTGCCGGGTCCCGGCCGCCCGGCTCGGTCTTCTCCTGCCCGGTCGTACGGCGCCTACCGGCAATTCGTTCACCACGACTGCGAAATTAGTAGGGTCTGCCCATGACGGAGACCAGTGGGCTGCAGACGCCTCTGTGGCGGGCGATCGCCGTGTACCGGATCGCCGCCCTGGTCTACGTCGGCATCCTCGTCGTGCGCAACGTCGGCGCGTACGAACGGCCGCTCTTCGCCTGGCCGGTGCTCGCCCTGACCGCGGCCTGGACGGTCTTCACCACGTACGCGTACGCGGTGCCGGCCCGCCGCAAGCCGCCGCTGCTCGTGGCCGACCTGGTCGTCACCATGGGGGTGATGGCCTCCAGCGCCGTGATCGTCGGACCGGAGGCGCTCAAGGACGGCCGCCCCACCCTGGCGGTCGCCTGGCACGTCGCCCCGGTCATCGCCTGGGCCGTCGCCGGCGGCCGGCGCTGGGGCATCGCCGCGGCGCTCGCGATGGGCGCCACGGACCTCGTCGTGCGCAACCACTACGACCAGGCAGCGTTCACCGGCACGGTGCTGATGCTGCTCGCCGCCCTCGCCGTCGGCTACCTGGTCGGCATCGCCGAGATCTCCCAGCAGCGGCTCGAACGCGCCATTCAGCTCGAAGCCGCCACCCGGGAGCGGGAACGCCTGGCCCGCGACATCCACGACTCGGTGCTGCAGGTTCTCGCCCTCGTCAAGCGGCGCGGCGCGGGCCTCGACGGGGAGGCCGGCGAGCTGGCCCGGCTCGCCGGCGAGCAGGAGGTCGCGCTGCGCACCCTCGTCACCGGCCGGATCCCCGACCTCGCCGACGACCACGCCGACGTCGATCTGATGACGTTGCTCGACCCGTACGCGTCGGCCACGGTGTCGGTGGCCGCGCCCGCCGGCGCGGTCCGCCTGCCGTCCCGGACCGCCACCGAGGTCGCGGCCGCCGTGTCGGCGGCGCTGGACAACGTGAGGACGCACTGCGCGCCCGGGACGAAGGTGTGGGTCCTGGTGGAGGACGAGCCGGAGTCGGTGACCGTCAGCGTCCGCGACGACGGGTGCGGCATCGCGCCGGAGCGGCTCGACGAGGCGGAGTCCCAGGGGCGGCTCGGGGTCGCCCAGTCGATCCGGGGACGCGTCGGCGACCTCGGCGGGACCGTACGCATCGTCTCCGCGCCGGGTCAGGGCACCGAGGTCGAGCTGACCGTGCCCCGGCCATCGCTAGGCTGACCCCGTGGCAGTCAGGGTGATGGTGGTGGACGACCACCCGATGTGGCGCGACGGCGTGGCCCGCGACCTCGCGGCGGCGGGTTACGACGTGGTCGCGACCACCGGCGAGGGACGCCAGGCCGTGCGCATCGCGGGCGCGGCCCGTCCGGACGTGGTGGTCCTCGACCTTCAGCTCCCGGACGTCTCCGGGGTGGAGGTCATCAACGGCCTGCTCGAGGCCGTTCCGGGGGTCCGGGTGCTGATGCTGTCGGCCAGCGGGGAGCAGCAGAGCGTGCTCGACGCGGTGAAGGCGGGAGCCTCCGGCTATCTGCTGAAGTCGGCGGCGCAGGCCGAGTTCCTGGACGCGGTGGCGCGGACGGCGGCCGGGGACACCGTCTTCACGCCGGGGCTGGCGGGCCTGGTCCTGGGGGAGTTCCGGCGGCTGGCGGTGGAGCCCGCGGGAGACGACGCGATGGCGCCGAAGCTGACCGAGCGGGAGACCGAGGTGCTGCGGCTGGTGGCCAAGGGCCTGTCCTATCGGCAGATCGCGGAGCGTTTGGTGCTCAGCCATCGCACGGTGCAGAACCATGTGCAGAACACGCTCGGAAAGCTGCAACTCCATAATCGGGTGGAATTGACCCGCTATGCCATTGAAAAGGGCCTGGATTAACGCACGCCCCCGCGGATAGGCGCGGGGGCGTGGAAAAGCCGTCAGTGGTAGGTCGGGGCGTTCGTCTCGTGCATGGCGGCTTCCTCCGCCGTGGGGCCGCCGCCGGCCATGCCCGCGTCCTGGGCGATGCTGTCCGGCTCGTCGTCGAAGCCGGAGCCCGCGTCCGGTTCCACGAGGCGGCCCACCGGTCGCGGTACGTCGTCGTCGAGCTGGCCGTCGTCGTACAGGGAGATCGCGGAGTGCGGGTCCGACGTCGGGCTCTCGCCCCAGACGTCCGCGGCCAGGCGCCGCTGCTCCGGGTCGTCGACGGTCTCGGCGTACGACTCCGGCTGGGGCGGGTCCTGCGCGCCGAAGTCGGGCTCCTCCTGTCGCAGGCGGCGGTCGAGCGACTCGCCCTCGCGCTGCTCCTGCGCCGTCTCGCCGAAGTGGTTGGAGCCGCCCGGTCCCACACCCGCCAGCGCGGCCGGGTCGGGTCCGTCGGCCCACCGGGGGCTGTCCACGGCGTCGTACGCGTTCGAATCGTCATCCGCGGTCTCGGGCAGGCCGGAAGCCTCCGGGTCGGAGACCGCGGTGGGAAAGTCGTCGTCTCGCATACCCGGTGATTACCCCCGGGTGTGGCCAGCCATGCCTGTGGTCTGCACATCGCCTCCCTGCGGGCCCTCGCACTCCAGGGACTCGTCCTCGTCGAGGGACGCCCACACGACCTTGCCGCCGGCCAGGGCGAGGCTGCCCCAGCGGCTCGCCATCGAGTCGATCAGCAACAGGCCGCGGCCGCCGTACGAGGTCACCGGGACCGGGCCGCCGGTGAAGCGGGGCACGACCGGGGACCGGTCGCGCACCGCCACGCTCATGGCGTCGCCCTGCAGCGCCAGCAGGACTGTCATATCCGTCCGCGCGTGCGCCACCACGTTGTTGACCATCTCGGTGACGACGATGCACGCCGCCCCGGCCAGGTCGGGCAGCTCCCAGCGGGCGCACGCCTCGGTGACCAGCTCCCGGGACCGCCGGGCGGCGCCCACGACCGGTTCCAGGTCGATGGAGAGGAAGTTCTCCGGGGCGGGGCGGCCGAGCGCCGTGAACGCCTCCTGGGGGTCCGGCCAGATCGGCAGGCCCGAGCCGTGCCAGTCGCGGGTGTCGCCGGCCGCGCAGATCACGACGTGGGCGCCGGGCCAGTCGGCCGTCATGCGGGCGACGTCGCGCAGCACGGTGACCGCCTCGGGCTGGCCGACGGTCAGGTCGCGCACGTCGACGACGAGCGCCTCGGGTTGCCCGGCGAGCACGTCGAGCAGTGCCTCGCCCACGGCGGGGGCGGAGTCGGCGTCGAGCACCCCGGACAGTCGGACGACCGGATAGGTCTGCCCGCCGTCCACCAGGTGTCGGACCTCGCTCGGCATGATCGCTCCATTGTGCATAACGAGTAGGGCACTCGCATTCCCGCGGGAACGAAATTTTAGGGGGATTTGCCCGAATTGGTGCATAAGCGAGGCATGGTCATGCGCTGGTTGTACCCCTTGTGCCGCCGCTCATGCACGCCTCAGCGGGCGGCGGGATGCAGACGCGCTTGCTCGGCCCGACGTTTCGACGAGGCCCGGACGGTCGCGTGGTGGTGCTGCGGCTCGGCGTACCGGGTCAGGGCGATCACCGCGCCGAGCGTCACCACGAAGCCGACGCCGGCCAGCCACTCCCGGCCCGGGTGGATCCGGTCGCCGAGCAGCAGCAGGCCGACGATCGCCGCCGGCACCGCGCCCGCGGCGTCCATCGCGGCGACCGCGGCGGTGGTCGAGCCCCGCTGCATGGCGAGGCCGAGCAGGAGCTGACCCACGATCGAGTGGGCGATCAGCAGATAGAGCAGCGGGTCGGAGACGAAGTCCCCGGCGGAACCCGCCATCGCCAGCGGCCGGGCCGCGATCGCCGCCGCCGAGAAGGCGATGCCGGCGAGGGAGCCCAGCACGACGGAACCGAGCGCGCCGTGCAGGCGTACCGCGAAGAAGCCGAGCACCGCGATCACCGCGATCGCGACGGCGAGGCCGATCACCCCGGACGTGCCGAGCTGGCGCGAATGCGCCGGCTGTGCCGACAGCACGAGCGCGGTGATGCCGCCCAGCAGCAACGCCAGTAGCGCAACCTCCGCCACAGGCAGGGTCCACTTCAGCACCAGGACGCCGAGCAGCGCCGTCACCCCCAGTCCCGCCGCCACGCTGGCCTGCACCAGGAAGAGCGGCAGGTCGCGGCGCGCCAGGAAGGCGAGGACGAACCCCAGGACCTGACAGATCAGCCCCAGCAGATAGGTACGGTGACACGCGAGCCGAACGAGCAGTTGCGGGTCGAAAGTGTGATGCACGCTCGTGCGCGCCGCCGCCACCGACTGCAGCATGTTCGCCACGCCGTACGCGGCGATCATCGCTGCGAGGAAGAACCAGCCGGCGGACATCACTGAGCGAGAATAGACCAGCGACGCCTGCGCCCGGAGGACGAACGGTCCGTCAGGCCCGGCCGCGAGCCAGCCGCTCGAGGATCTCCTCGTGCAGGTGGCCGTTGGACGCGATGGAGCTGCCGTCGCCGGGCGCGCGGTGCCCGGCCAGATCGGTGAAGCTGCCCCCGGCCTCGGTGACGATGGGTATCAGCGCGGCCACGTCCCACAGCGACAGCTCCGGCTCGACCATGACGTCGAGGGCGCCCTCGGCGAGCAGCATGTAGCCGTAGAAGTCCCCGTACGCCCGGCTGCGCCAGCAGTCGCGCATCAGCCCGAGCATCGGCTCGAGGTATCCGCCCTCCTCCCAGCTCGGCAGGCTGGAGTAGCAGAAGCTGGCGTCGCCGAGCTTGCCGACCGCGGAGACGGACAGCCGGGTGGCGGCGTGCTGGTGCTTGCCTGCGTAGGCGCCGTGGCCGAGCGCGCCCCACCAGCGGCGGCCCAGCGCGGGCGCGGACACGAGCCCCGCGACCGGCCGCTCGCCCTCCATGAGCGCGATGAGCGTGCCCCAGACCGGGACGCCGCGGATGAAGTTCTTGGTGCCGTCGATCGGGTCGATGACCCAGTGCCGGTTGCCCGCGCCGGCCGGCGCGGTGCCGCTGCCGAACTCCTCGCCGATCACGCCGTCGCGCGGCCGGGCCCGCGCCAGCGTCGACCGGATCGCCTGCTCGACGGCGGTGTCGGCGTCCGAGACAGGGGTAAGGTCCGGCTTGGACTCCACATGCAGGTCGAGGGCCCGAAACCGGGCCATGGAGATCGAGTCGGCGGTGTCGGCCAGGAGGTGGGCCAGGGCGAGGTCGTCGGCGTACGAAGCCATGCGGGCACGCTAGCGGATCACGCGCTGCCGGCGCGGCGTCACTCGGGCTGGTCGCGCACGTCCAGTTCCCCGGCACGGCTGCTGAGAAGCCGGCGGTACGACGCGAGCCGGCGCGCGTCCGCCTTGCCGGTCGCCACCCAGGCGTCCAGCGTGCAGTCGACGTCCGCGGCCGTGTGCCCGCAGTTGGGCGGGCAGTCGACCGTCCCCTCGACCAGGTCGGGAAAGCCGTGCAACAGGCTCTCCGCGCTCACGTGCGCCAGTCCGAAGCTGCGGATCCCGGGCGTGTCGATGATCCAGCCGGGGTCGCCCTTCTTCTTGACCCGGGGCAGGCGCAGCGCCACGGCGCTGGTCGAGGTGTGCCGCCCCTTGCCCACCGCGCTGACCACGCCGACCGCCCGCAGGGCGTCCGGGACCAGGCGGTTCACCAGCGTCGACTTCCCGACGCCGGAGTGACCGACCAGCACCGAGATGCGGTCGGCGAGGTGCTCGCGCAGCTCGCTCAGGTCGCTGTCCGGCTCGACCAGCACGTACGGCAGATCCAGCTCGGCGTAGTAGTCCAGCACCGGCGCGGGCCCGGCGAGGTCGGCCTTGGTCAGGCACAGCAGCGGTTCGACGTCGGCGTCGTACGCGGCCACCAGGCACCGGTCGATGAACCCCGTGCGCGGCGGCGGATCGGCCAGCGCGCTGACGATCACGAGCTGGTCGGCGTTGGCCACGACGACCCGCTCGAGCCGGCCCTCGGGCGTGGTGTCGTCGTCGTCGGCCGTGCGGCGCAGCACGGAGGTGCGTTCGGC
Source organism: Couchioplanes caeruleus (assembly GCF_003751945.1). NCBI lineage: Bacteria > Bacillati > Actinomycetota > Actinomycetes > Micromonosporales > Micromonosporaceae > Couchioplanes > Couchioplanes caeruleus. The sequence goes on from NZ_RJKL01000001.1 coordinate 5,642,304, forward strand.
GATGCGCACGATGCGGGCCAGCGCCCCCGGCGTGCCGGAGACGTCGCCGACCAGTGCCACCCGGTCGCCCACCACGACGGACTTGCGGCCCAGCTCGCGGGCGCGCATCGCGGTGACGATCTCGTCCTCGCTGTCCGAGTCCTCGCGGACACAGCCGTAGCGGCCCCGGTCGACGGTGATCACCAGCGCGCCGACGGCGTCCTCGTGCTTGGGGCGGGTCCGGGTGCGCGGGCGCGACGACCGGCCCGGACGGACCCGGACGTCATCCTCGTCGTACTCCCGCTTGCGTGCCGGCAGCTTCAGCTCCCTGTCACCAGGCCGGCCCAGAGCTCGGGGAACTCGGGCAGCGTCTTGGACGTACACGCTACGTCGGTGAGGTCGATCCCCCCGACGGCGAGGCCGATCACGGCCGCGGCGTGGGCCATCCGGTGGTCGGCGTAGGTCTCGAAGGTCGTCGCCCGCAGCGGCCGGGGCGTGATGTCCAGGCCGTCGGGGTGCTCCACCACCCCGGCGCCGGCCTTGGTGAGCTCGCGGGCCAGCGCGGCGATGCGGTCGGTCTCGTGGCCGCGGATGTGGGCCACCCCGCGCAGCGAGGACGGCGAGGAGGCGAGCGTGGCGAGGGCGGCGACGACCGGGGTCAGCTCACTGACCTCGGACAGGTCGGCGTCGATGCCGTGCAGGGTGCCCGTGCCCCGCACGGTGAGCCCGTCGTCGTCCTGGCTCACCTCGGCGCCGAGCCCGGTGAGCAGCTCCGCGAGGGCGCCGACCGGCTGCCAGCTCTCGCGGGGCCAGCCGGCCAGTGTCACCGACCCGCCCGTGACCATGGCGGCGCCGAAGAACGGCGCGGCGCCGGAAAGGTCGGGCTCGATCCGCCAGGTCCGTCCGCTCAGGGCGCCCGGCTCGACGGCCCAGACGTCCGCCTCGCTCTCGTCCACGACGGCTCCGGCCGCCCGCAGCATGTGGGTGGTCATCCGCAGATGCGGCGCGGACGGCACGGGCGGCCCCTCGTGCCGCAGCACGAGACCCTTGGCGAAGCGCGGCGCCGACAGCAGCAGGCCCGACACGAACTGGCTGGAGGCCGAGGCGTCGATGACGGCCGAGCCGCCGTCGACCGCGCCGGTGCCGCGCACGACGAGCGGCAGGCCGCCCTCGGGCGACGAGTCGATGACGACGCCGAGGGACCGCAACGCCTCCACGATCGGCCGCAGCGGGCGGTTGCGGGCGTGGGGGTCGCCGTCGAACGTGACCGTGCCCTCGGCCAGCGCGGCCACCGGCGGTGCGAACCGCATGACGGTGCCGGCCAGGCCGACGTCGATGGTGGCGGGCCCGCGCAGCGGTCCCGGCTCGACCGGCCAGACCTCCGCGCCGGACGAGTCGATCCCGGTGCCCAGTGCCCGCAGGCCGGCGGCCATCAGCGTGGTGTCGCGGGCCCGCAGCGGGCGATGGATCTCGCCGGGGCCGTCGGCGAGGGCGCTGAGCACGAGGGCCCGCGCGGTCATCGACTTGGAGCCGGGCAGCCGCACGGTCGCGGAGACGGGCCCCGTGGCGACGGGCGCGGTCCAGGGTCGGGCTTCTGCGGTCACGGACCCATTCTGCCGGTCGGGTATGACAGCCGCCGCGCGCGGCCCGCCGCTGCGCCGCCGGGCGGCTTGTCACCGCCCGCCGCCGCGCGCGGCCCGCCGGACACGCGGCCCGCTGACTCGCCCGGCCTGCCGGACACGAGGGCTGCCGTCGCGCGCGGCTTCGGCGGGTCAGCGGGCGTGGCGGCATCGGGCGTAGGGTCTGGCGCATGTGCGGGCGGTATGCGACCACGAAGAGCGAGGCCGACCTCGGCCAGCTCTTCGATGCCGTCGCGGTGGCCGAGGCACCCCCGGCGAGCTGGAACGTCGCGCCGACCGACCCGGTGCCGCTGATCCGCATGTCGCAGCGCCACGGCGGCCGCGTGGTGGACACCGCCCGCTGGGGTTTGGTGCCGCCGTGGGCCACCGACCCGCGCGCCGGTGCCCGGATGATCAACGCCCGGTCCGAGACGGTGGCCACCTCCCCGGCGTTCGCAGCGTCCTTCCAGCGCCGCCGCTGCCTGGTGCCGGCCGACGGCTGGTACGAGTGGGTGCGCACCGGCAGGCAGCGCCAGGCCTACTACATGACCCCGCGCGACTCCTCGGTGCTGGCCTTCGCGGGCATCTGGACGATGTGGCGCGCCGAGACGCTGACCTGCAGCGTGCTCACCACCGCGGCGCTCGGCGGGCTCGCGGCGGTGCACGACCGCATGCCGCTGATCCTGCCGCGCGAGCGCTGGGCGGCGTGGCTGACCGGCGGCGAGGACCCCGGCGAGCTGTTGCGGCCCCCGTCCGAGGCGGCCCTGGAGGCGATCGAGGTCCGGGCGGTCCGCCCGGACGTCGGCAACGTCCGCAACAACGGTCCGGCGCTGACGACGCCGCTGCCGGCTCCGGCCCCGGAGTCGACTCTGTTCTGAGGCGGGCGTCTTCGACGGGCGTGGGCAAATCGTGACCGCCTATTTGCCCGGTAATAGTCGCATATCGAAATGCAAGTTTTGTTCAGAGATTGATAGGACCCTTGTTCTGATCTTCCTCCGTGCGATAGAAACCAGCGCCGGTGTGGCGACGGCGCGCATGGTGCGGGCCGCGTCGCCACGGCTCTACCGGTACCCACGGGGGAGGTGGGCTGATGACACGCGCTCGAATGCCGCGTCCACACGAAGTCGCCATCGCACGACGCGATCCGAGGCTGCTCGGAGCCATCCGGGAACGCAGGGCCGACGAGGCCTGGCGGACCAGGGGCGCCTGCCGGACGGTCGATCCGGAAACCTTCTTCCCGGCTCCGAACGAGCCGACCGAGAGCGCGGTGGCGCTCTGCGGCACCTGCGACGTCCAGGGCCCCTGCCTGGCCTGGGCGCTCCGGGTGGGCGACTGCCACGGGGTCTGGGGTGGCACCACGGCCCGGGAACGCCGCGCGATGCTCATCGCCTGGCGGGAACGCGTGCAGCCGAACGGTGACCCGGTCGACGACCACCCGGACGAGGAAGATCGCCGCCTGCTCACCCTGGAGCCGGTCAGCCGGTAACCATGGGAGCTGTGCGCAGCTTCGAGATCGACACCCCGCGCGGACCGGCGCGGGTCCGGCTCACGGACCCCGCCGGCCCGCCCCTCAGTATGCTCGTCCTCGGCCACGGCGCCGGTGGGGACGTCGACGCGCCCGACCTGACCGCGGTGCACGACGCGGCGGTCGCCGGTGCCGTCCGGGTCGCCCTGGTCACCCAGCCCTACCGGGTGGCGGGTCGCCGCGCGCCCGCGCCCGCAGGTCACCTCGACGAGGCGTGGAGCGCCGTGCTGGCCGAGATCGCCGACCCGGCTCTTCCGCTCATCACCGGCGGCCGGTCCAGCGGGGCGCGGGTCGCCTGCCGTACGGCGCCATCGCTCGGTGCCGCCGGCGTGCTGGCGCTGGCCTTCCCGCTGCACCCACCGGGCAGGCCGGAGCGCAGCCGGGCCGATGAACTGCCCACCGGACTGCCGACGCTGGTCGTCAACGGCGACCGTGACCCCTTCGGCCTGCCCGAGGCCTCCGGCACCGTCGAGGTCGCCGTACGCCCCGGAGCCGTGCACGACCTGCGCCGGGACCTTCCCGGCACCGCCGAGATCGTGGCGGCGTGGTTGCGCCGGCACGGGTGGGCCGAGTAAGTCGGAATGCGGACAGCCGCCGCGGGCGTTGCATCCCCTGCGAGGGTTGTCCGTCGGAAGGGGTGTGCAACGTGCGAGGCGGAACCGAGTTCGCCGAGCGGGAAGGTCAGCAGTCCCGCCGGGTGCGTGACCTGCTGTGCTCGCCGGAGTGGCCCGCGGTGTCGCCGCCGCCCGTTCCCCCATCGGTGAGCGTGAGCACACCAGCGGTTTTCGAATCTGCAAATGGGGCACTCCCCGTATCCTCGACACGGTCGAGGGGAGAGATGCGGGTGACGCCCACAGAGCGGGTCGAACGGAGCGGACGCGGCGAGCGGACCGACGAGCGCCGCGCGCGCTTCGAGCGGGACGCGCTGCCGTTCGTCGACCAGTTGTATGCCGCGGGCCTGCGCATGACGCGCAATCCCGCCGACGCCGAGGATCTGGTGCAGGAGACGTTCCTGAAGGCCTTCTCCGCGTTCCACCAGTTCGAAGAGGGCACCAACCTCAAGGCCTGGCTGTACCGGATTCTGACCAACACCTACATCAACTCGTACCGGCGCAAGCAGCGGCAGCCCGTGCAGGCCCCGACCGAGGAGATCTCGGACTGGCAGCTCGCGTCGAGCGAGTCGCACACGTCCGCCGGTCTGCGCTCGGCCGAGACCGAGGCGCTCGACCGGCTGCCCGACAGCGACATCAAGGACGCGCTGCAGCAGTTGCCCGAGGAGTTCCGCCTGGCCGTCTACCTCGCCGATGTCGAGGGTTTCTCGTACAAGGAGATCGCCGACATCATGGGTACGCCGATCGGCACGGTCATGTCCCGTCTCCACCGCGGCCGGCGCAACCTGCGCAAGTTGCTCGAGCGGTACGCCGTGGATCGGGGAATCACCCGCAGCTCCAGCACGCCCGCCGCACAGGAGGCGTGAGCGACGTGAGCGACGAGGACCAGAAGACCGACTGCAGCGTCGTCATCAGCGAGGTCTATCTCTACCTCGACCTCGAATGCAGCGACGAACGTCGGCGACTCATCCAGAAGCATCTGGACGACTGCTCCGACTGCCTGCGCGAATACGGCATCGAGCACGAGGTGAAGGCGCTGGTCGCCCGCTGCTGCGGCGACGAGACCGCGCCCCGGGAGCTGCGTGAGCGGCTCAAGAGCAAGCTCAGCGAGTACGTGGTCGAGGTGGAGAGCCACGAGTATCTGCCCTGAGCCCGTCCTGACCCGAGAAAAGGGCCCGTAGCGTTCGAACGCTACGGGCCCTTTCGTCACTCCACGGCTCAGGAGTTGGGACGCTTGCCGTGGTTGGCGGAGCTCTTCTTCCGGGCCTTCTTCTTGCGAGCCTTCTTGGCCATGTCGTTCTCCTGTCGTCGTGCGGCTCCCGACGGCGAGGCGGCCGTGGGTACGTCCAACCCGCCGATCGTAGTCGCCTGCGTAACGCCAGACCGCGCGCCCCATATGTGCCCGCGAGCGAATCATGATTGGATACCGTTCGAGCGACAGCGCCGAGGAGAGGACAAGCACCATGGCCGACGAGATCCGTGCCGAGATGGTGGCCAATGTGTGGAAGGTCGTGGCCGCGGCCGGCGCCGAGGTCGAGGAGGGCGACACGCTGGTGATCCTCGAATCCATGAAGATGGAGATCCCGGTGCTCGCCGAGTCCGACGGCGTGGTGGCTCAGCTCGCCGTCAACGAGGGCGACGTGGTCCAGGAAGGCGACCTGATCGCCGTCATCGAGTAGTGCGCGGGCGGGCGCCCGGGGCTCAGCGGCCGGAGATCCACCGCCGCAGGAGTCCCGCGCGCCGGTTCCGCTGCCGCGGGATCGTCAAGAGGGCGGCGTGTTCCTCCGCCTTGATGATCGCCGCGGCCCGCTCCCGGTTCTCCGGCGACAGGTCGGGGGTCGCCAGCGCCAGGTGGGCGATCGACCACGCCAGGGTGGGTGAGCCCGCCGCGGCGGCGAGGCGGCGGCCCACCAGCGCCGCCACGTCCGAGCGCGCCGCCGGGTCGACCCACGCATAGGTGATCAGGGCGAAGAGCGCCGCCTCGGTGATCCGGTCGACGCCGCCCTTGGCGAGGTCCACCAGCAGCCGGCGCCGGATGGAGAACGGCCACGGCTCCTCGGTGCGGTGGTGCAGCAGCCCGAGACAGGCCCAGACCTGGGCGCAGCGGCGCCACAGGTCGGGATCGTGAGCGGCGAGCGCCCGGCCCACCTCGTCGTCCGGGGCCGCCGGTGGATGGGCGATCAGCGCCAGCAGATCCTCGGGCTCGACCAGGACCAGGCCCAGGGCGGCGTCGTAGGCGGCCGGAGGATGCGGCCACAGCGGATGGGCCGCGCGGTGGAGCCGCTCCACGGCGGCGGGCGTCGGGGCGCCGGCCACGAAGGGCTCCCGCGCCGGGTCCGGCGGGGAGTCGGGGCCCGACGGCACCCGGCTCAGCCACGGCTGATCGGCGCAGCACTCCGCAAGGTCGGTGTGCTCGTGGGTGTCGTCGAAGTGATCACGCTGAAAGTCGGCGAGGCGGACCAGGTGGGCCAGGTCGCCGTCGGCCCGGTAGCGCAGGCGGTGCCCGGTGTGCACCGCGCAGTCGTCGTCGGGGTTCTTGGCCAGGGCGCGGTCGATCCAGTCCAGCGCGTCGTCCATGCGGCCGTGGTCGGCAAGGGTGCCCGCGATGTCGGCGTACACGGAGAGGTCGTCCGGGTCGTACATCACCGCGCGGCGCAGGGCCGCCAGGGACTCCGGGATGCGGCCCGCGCTGCGGTACGCGTACCCGAGCCAGATCTCCGCGAGTTTCGACGGCCGCAACCGGGCTCCCCGGGTCGCCCACCGCACCGCCTGCTCCGCCTCTCCGAGCCGGCGCGCCAGCGCCGAGCCGGCGCCGAGCAGCATCGCGTGGTCGGCGTGGGCCCGCACGGCATGCCCGACCAGCGTCAGGTACGGCCGCAGCGCCGCCCGCCCGGCCTCCGGCGCCGGGTCGCCGATCGTCGTGCACAACTGCATGACGATCCGGGCCAGCAGGCCGGGTTCCATCCGTTCGCCCAGGCCGGGGTCGCTGACCCAGGGCACGCCCGCCCAGTCGACCCCGGGGGTGTGCCCGCTCGCCGCCGCGAGCAGGGGCAGCCCGTCCTCGGGCCGGCCTGCCGCGGCGAGCAGGTGGGCACGGGCGACGACCGTGCCCACGAAGGCGTGCTGTTCCAGCGGGAAGAGCTCCAGGCCGCCGTCCGCGCGGGTCGCGAGGCGGCCGAGCAGCTCGTGGATCTCCGGCAGGGTCGGCGCGTGCGCGATCGCGCCGGCCAGGTGGTCGGCGGCATGGTGCACCTCTCCGCGATCGAGCGCCGCGCGGGCGCGCTCGAGATCGCCGTCGGCGGAGCGCCTTGAGTCGTCCATGGCCACGCCTTCCTGATCGCGCGGGCGGTCCGAGGCACCGGCGATGCCGGGCCTCGCGCGCGTAGGTGGCACGTGGTGTGCCACCGACGCGAAGCCTAGGCGACGACGCTCGATATGTCAGTCCGGCAAGCCTGCGTAGTAGTGCTCAATACGTTGCGTTTAGCGGCCGAAAAGTGCAAGACTGCGCACGGTACGAGCGAGAGTGCGCAATTCCGGGAGGTTCAGTGACGCAGCGAGGTCAGGGGATGGCGGCCGACATCGCCGAGCAGCCCGCCGGATACTCCCGGCTGCTCGAGGGCGGACCGGCCGCGGCGATAGCGGAGGTGGCCGCCCGCATCGCCGAGCAGCGTCCCAAGCACGTCGTCTTCGTCGGGCGGGGCACCTCCGACCACGCCGCCCTCTACGGCGCGTACCTCACCGAGATCCGCCTCGGCATTCCGGTCGGCCTCGCCTCACCCAGCGCGATCACGCTCTACGGCGCCCGGCCCGATCTCGCCGGCGCGCTCGTGGTCGGCGTCAGCCAGAGCGGCGGCTCGCCGGATCTCACCGAGGTGCTGAAAGTCGCCCGGGAGAGTGGTGCCGTCACCCTTGCGGTGACGAACAACCCCGCCTCCCCGCTTGCCGCGACCGCCGAGCTCTCGATCGACATCGCCGCCGGGCACGAGCGCGCGGTCGCCGCGACCAAGACGTACACCGCCGAGTTGCTGACGCTGTTGCTGCTGGTCGAGGGCGTGCGCAACGGGGACGGCAGGCCGGGCGCCGACGAGCGAGCGGCGCTGGAGAAGCTGCCGCAGCTCGCCGAGGAGACGCTGGCCGAGCGGGGCTCCGACGAACTCGCCCAGCGATACCGGTTCGCGTCGCGGATGGTCACCACCGGTCGCGGGTACGCGTATCCGACGGCCCGCGAGACCGCCCTGAAGCTGATGGAGACCTCCTACCTGCCGGCCCTCGCCTTCTCCGGGGCCGACCTGCTGCACGGCCCGCTCGCCATGACCGACCCCGACGTCCCGGTGCTGGCCGTCGTCGGCGGCGGCCCCGGTGGCACCTCGATGGCCGACGTGGTGAACCGGCTCGGCGAGCGCCGCGCCGACGTGGTGACGGTCGGCGCCCACGACATCGCCGGTGCGTGCGGCCGGCTGGCCGTGCCCGAGGTCGACGAGCGCTACGCGCCGCTGCTCGACATCCTGCCGCTGCAGAAGCTGGCCCTGGCCCTGGCCCTCGCGCGCGGCGAGGACCCGGACGCACCGCGCGGCCTGAAGAAGGTCACCGCGACCCTCTGACCGCCCGGGGCCGGGGCAGGGATGGCAGGCTTGGGGCCGTGTCCACGCTGCGCGATCTCGCCGAAGAGCACACCGACCTCGGCCCCGCCGACATCGACCACCTCACCCGCCTCGCCGGCGACTGGCAGTTGCTGTCCGACCTGTCCTTCGCCGACCTGCTGTTGTGGGTGCCCGTCCGGCCCCGGCCCGCGGAGTCCCGGTCCTTCCTCTGCGTCGCCCAGGTGCGCCCGACGACCGCGCCGACGGCGTACCAGGACGACCAGGTCGGCAAGATCGCCGGCGGGCCCGAGGTCGCCCACCTCGACATCGCGTACGTGCAGGGCCGCATCTGGCGCGAGGGCGACCCGGTCTGGTACGGCGACACCCCGGCGCGCCACGAGGCCATCCCGGTGCGGCTCCGCGGCGAGGACGAGAACATCGAGGTCATCGCCGTCATCGGCCGCGACACCAACCTGTCGACCGCGCGGACGCCCAGCCAGCTCGAGCTGAACTACCTGACCACCGCCGACGACCTGGCCCAGATGGTCAACGACGGCACCTTCCCGCCGCAGCGGCACCAGGGCGAGACCACCTCGGCGCCCCGCGTCGGCGACGGCCTGATCCGCCTCGACGCCGGTGGCAAGGTCACCTACGCCAGCCCGAACGCGCAGTCGGCGTACCGCCGGCTCGGATTCAACGCCCATCTGGTCGGCGAGGAGCTGTCGGTGCTGTCGAAGCGGCTCGCCACCGACCCGCTGGAGGGTACGGACGCCGCCGAGCGCATCCTCACCTCGCTGCGCGGCGAATCCCCGCCCCGCAAGGAGGTCGAGGCCCGCGGCGCCACCGTCCTGATGCGCGCCCTGCCGCTCATGCCGGCCGGCGTGCCGATCGGCGCGCTCGTGCTGGTCCGCGACGTCACCGACGTCCGCCGGCGCGACCGCGCGCTGATGACCAAGGACGCGACCATCCGGGAGATCCACCACCGGGTCAAGAACAACCTGCAGACCGTGGCGGCGCTGCTGCGCCTGCAGGCGCGCCGGGTCGACCTCCCGGAGGCCCGGATGGCCCTGCAGGAGTCCGTACGCCGGGTTGCGTCGATCGCCCTGGTGCACGAGACCCTCTCGATGTCCAGCGACGAGGCGGTCGAGTTCGACGGCATCGTCGACCGTGTCGCCACCGCCGCCACCGAGGTCGCGGCCACCGAGATCACCGTCAAGATGCGCCGCGAGGGCACGTTCGGCGTGCTGCCCGCGGAGATCGCCACCTCGCTGGTGATGGTCCTCAACGAGCTGCTCATCAACGCGGTGGAGCACGGCTTCCCGGCGCCCGGCGAGGAATCGGAGCCGTCGGCGACCCCGCCCGAGCCGTCCGGCGAGGTCGTCGTCTCCGCGCACCGCTTCCGCAAGCAGTTGCACGTGACCGTCGCCGACAACGGGCAGGGACTTCCGGAGGGCTTCCAGGCGGACGCGGGCGGCCGCCTCGGCCTGCAGATCGTCCGGGCGCTGGCGACCGGCGAGCTGCGCGGCACCATCGAACTGCGCAACCGCGCCGGCGGTGGCACCGAGGCCGTGCTGGTGGTCCCCCTGGGCAAGCGCTGATGCGGGGCCGGCGTTGATGCGCGGGGCCGGCGCTGACGGGCGGGGCAAGCGCCGACGCGTCTGGCACCGGCGCCTTTCCCGGTGCGCGCGGTGAAACAGTGGCCGTGGCCACACTCCCGAATTCTGGACCGCACTGGCCCAGAATCGCCGTGCGTGAGAGGCTTGCCGACATGACCGCTGCAGTTGACCGCCGCTTCGTGGCCCGGCGCCACGTCGACTACGGCCGTGTCCGCAGCGCCATGTGTCCGGCTGTCTGACGCCGCCCGTTTGATTTCTCGGGCGCGCGAGACGCCCGGCTTCTCCAGACATCGATGTCGCGAGCCCTGCCGTGAGCGTCGCCGCGTGCCCACCATGACCGGAGGGACGCCGCCATGGCGCTCAGCAACACCGCCGCCGCGCCAGCCGTCCGCCCCCGCAAGCCGCGTGGCGAGGGCCAGTGGGCGGTCGGACACCGCGAGCCACTGAACCCGAACGAGCGGATCAAGAAGGACGACAACCCGCTCAACGTCCGGGCCCGGATCGAGAACATCTACGCCCACACCGGCTTCGCCGGCATCGACCCCCAGGACCTGCGCGGCCGTTTCCGCTGGTGGGGCCTCTACACCCAGCGCAAGGCGGGCATCGACGGCGGCCGGACCGCCGTCCTCGAGCCGCACGAGCTCGAGGACGAGTTCTTCATGCTCCGCGTCCGCATCGACGGTGGCGCGCTCAACCTCGCCCAGTTGCGCACCATCGCCGAGATCTCCACCGAGTTCGCGCGCGGCACCGCCGACATCACCGACCGGCAGAACATCCAGCTCCACTGGATCCGCGTCGAGGACATGCCGGAGATCTGGCGCCGGCTCGAGGCCGTCGGCCTGCAGACCACCGAGGCGTGCGGCGACTGCCCCCGCATCGTGCTCGGCAGCCCCGTCGCCGGCGTCTCGACCGAGGAGGTCGTCGACCCGACCCCGGCGATCGACACGATCGTCGAGCGGTACATCGGCGACCCGCGCTACTCGAACCTGCCGCGCAAGTTCAAGACGTCGATCTCCTGGCTGGCGGACACGCCCCACGAGGTCAACGACATCGCCCTGCTCGGCGTCGTGCACCCGCAGTACGGGCCGGGCTTCGACCTGTGGGTCGGCGGCGGCCTCTCCACCAATCCGCGGCTCGCCGAGCGCCTCGGGGTCTGGGTGCCGCTCGACGAGATCCCGGACGTCTGGGAGGGCGTGGTCGGCATCTTCCGCGACTACGGGTACCGGCGCCTGCGCAACCGGGCCCGGCTCAAGTTCCTCCTGGCCGACTGGGGTGTGGCCAAGTTCCGTGAGGTGCTCGAGAAGGAATACCTCGGCCGTGCCCTGATCGACGGCCCGCCGCCGGTGCTGCCGGAGAAGCCGATCGACCACATCGGAGTGCACAAGCAGCGCGACGGCCGGAACTACGTGGGTGCGGCCCCGGTCGTCGGGCGCTCTTCCGGCACGCAGCTCAGCCGTCTCGCCGACCTGGTGGCTCGGCACGGGTCGGACCGGGTGCGCCTGACCCCGTACCAGAAGCTTCTGGTGTTGGACATCGCCGACGACCAGGTGGAACCGCTCGTCGAAGGCCTGCGCCGCATCGGGCTGGAAGCCCGTCCGTCGGCCTGGCGCCGCGGCACCATGGCCTGCACCGGCATCGAGTACTGCAAGCTCGCCATCGTCGAGACCAAGGCCCGCGGCGAGGAGCTGGTGGCCCGCCTCGAGGAGCGGCTCCGCGACTTCGACGTGGACATCTCGATCCACATCAACGGCTGCCCGAACGCCTGCGCGCGCACCCAGGTCGCCGACATCGGGCTCAAGGGGCAGCTCGTCATGAACGCGCGCGGTGAGCAGGTCGAGGGCTTCCAGGTCCACCTCGGCGGCGGCCTGGGCATGGCGCAGGGCCAGACCGCCGGCTTCGGCCGCAAGCTGCGGGGCCTCAAGGCCACGGCCGACGAGCTGCCCGAGTACGTCGAAAGGATCGCCCGGCACTATCTGGCGGGGCGCACCGCGGGCGAGAGCTTCGCCGACTGGGTCATCCGGGCCGACGAAGGTCTACTCACATGAGCGACGCGAGAAGTACCCCGCTGTACTGCCCCTACTGCGGCGACGAGGACCTCTATCCGCACGAGGCCTCGCACGGGGCGTGGGAGTGCCACTCCTGCGCCCGGGTGTTCACGGTCAAGTTCCATGGGCTGCTTTCCAAGGGAGTGAACCGATGAGTGTGCTGACCGCCGCCGGGCTCGGCCTGGTGACCCTGGACAAGCCGGTCGATCCCGCCCGCCGCTCGCGCGCCACGCTGGAGGCGCTTGCCGCGGAGGGTGCCGCGCAGCTCGCCGACGCGCCCGCCGAGGAGATCGCCCGCTGGGCCGCGTCGACGTTCGGCGACCGCTTCTGCGTCACCAGCTCGATGGCCGACGCCGTCGTCGCCCACCTCTTCTCCCGCGCGGCCCCCGGCGTCGACGTCGTCTTCCTCGACACCGGCCTGCACTTCCCCGAGACGCTCAAGGTCCGCGACACGGTCGCACGGACCATGAACGTCAACGTACGGTCGATCCGCCCGCGGATGACCGTCGGCCAGCAGGACGGCGAGCTCGGACCCCGGTTGTTCGCCCGCAACCCCGACGAATGCTGCTATCTGCGCAAGGTCGAGCCGCTGGAACGCGCCCTGGCCGACTACGACGCCTGGGCCACCGGCCTGCGCCGCGACGAGTCACCGACCCGCGCGAACACGCCGGTCGTGACGTTCGACGCCCGCAAGGGCAAGGTCAAGGTCAACCCGATCGCGGCATGGACGCAGGCGGAGGTGGACCGCTACATCGCGCGGTGGAACGTGCCGGTCAACGAGCTCTTCAAGAAGGGGTACGGATCGATCGGCTGTTGGCCATGCACCCGGCGGACGACGGCGGGGGAGGACCCGCGGGCCGGGCGCTGGGCGATGTTCGACAAGACCGAGTGCGGGCTGCACCAATGAGCTCTCCGTCGCTGAGCTCTGCTTCGTGCGTCTCGCGGGGCTCTTCGGTCGTGCGGGGCTCTTCCGCTACGCGCGGCTCTTCCGTTGTGTGCGGTGCTCTCCTCCGTGGCGGCTTTTTGGCCGTTGGCGGCGGGCGGGGCTCGCGATGAGCTTCCGGCAGGCGGTTGTCCTGGTTGCGCACGGCAGCCGGGATCCGCGGGCGGGCCGGGCGACCGAGGCGCTGGCGGCGGCGGTGCGGGCGCGGCAACCCGGGTGGGACGTGCGCGCGTCGTATCTCGACCACAGCGTGCCGCGCCCTCGGCAGGTGCTGGCGTCGTTCGCGGAGGCGGGGCACCGGCGGGCGATCATGGTGCCGCTGCTGCTGACGGCCGCCTACCACGGCCGGGTGGACGTGCCGGGCGAGATCACCGCTGCGCGGGCCGAGGGCGTACGGCTGGAGGTCGAGCTGGCCGAGGTGCTGGGACCGGTCGGAGGCCAGGTGCCGGAGCTGTTGCTCGACGGGCTGGCGGTGCGTCTCGACGAGGCCGCTTCCCCGGTGGGCGGGGCTGCTTCCTCGGTGGGCGAGGCGGCTTCCCCGGCCGGGCCGGTGGACGGGGTGGTGCTCACCGCCGCCGGCACGCGGAGCGCTTCGGCGCGGGCGACGGTGGAGGAGGCCGCTGCGGCGTTGGGTGAGCGTCTCGGGGTGCCGTGGCGGGTGGCCTACGCCTCGGCCGCGCCGCCGCTCTCCGGGGACGCAGTGCGCTCGCTGCGGACGCAGGGGTGCCGCCGGGTTGGTCTGGTGTCGTACTTCCTGGCGCCCGGGTTGCTGTGGGACGCGACGGTGGCTTCGGCGCGGGAAGCGGAGGTGGCGGTGGTCGCCGAGCCGCTCACCGACACTCCGGCGCTGGCGGCTCTGGTCGCCTCTCGGGTGACCGACGCCGGTGGCCGCGCGGAGTTCGTCCCGGCGGCCTGACCCTGGGGCGGTGGTGGCATTCACCCGGCAGCCTGGTCCGACGGGTGTGGTGTTCGTCGCGGTGGCTTGATGCGGTCGATTCCGGCCCTTGCCTGATCCGGGTGTGGCGGGCATCTCCGGTGGTTGTTTTGATTGGGGTGAGCTGCGTTACCGGTGCGGTGATCATGCTCACTGAGAAGTCGCTGAGAGCCGCCGGCCCTCCACATCGGACGGTGAGTGCGCGGAGACTAATGGTGTCAACCATTGCGACGATTTCGAGATCATTTCGCGAAGATCGGTGATCTCATTCATGCCCTGCGTCACCATTGCGTGGCGTAATCGGATCGAAACGGTGGATGACTCCGGACAGCACGACGCCCCGGCGCCGTGATGGGCCCGGGGCGTGAATGCTGTGAGGGATTGTTCAGGCGGTGGGAGCGCCGACCCGCAGGCCGCCGCGACGCTTGACGGCGCGCCGCTCGTCCTCGCTCATACCGCCCCATACGCCGGCGTCCTGACCGGATTCGAGCGCCCACTGCAGGCACGACTCGGTCACGGGGCACCGGCGGCACACGGCCTTGGCCTGCTCGACCTGCAGGAGCGCGGGGCCGGACGTCCCGATTGGGAAGAACAGCTCCGGGTCCTCGTCGCGGCAGATCGCATCGTGGCGCCAGTCCATGGCGGCAACACTCCTTGTTTCGGCTGGGGTAATGAAATGGTGCGGGCTTACTACTTACTTTTATCTGCATACGCCGCAGTGACCGACGGACAGCGTTCGTCCGATCACCAGTGCGTGAGCAAGCTTTGTTCAGGAGGCCGTTCTGCACCTTCTGGATTAGGAACGCGGGCGAGCGGCATCCGGTTACTTCATATCGCTTGTGAATGCTTTCACGAACTCCCGCGATGTCAAGGGTAGCGCTCGGAAAATCTCCGGGCGGGTGAGCTAGCTCACGACCCTTTTGTCCGCTTCCGGGGGTTGGCCCCGGGACCGGCGCATGAACGCTCCCATCAATGTAGTACGGTAGCCGCCGCCTTGCAGACCTTTCGCCCGTGTTTCTGTAACGGATCGTGAGGACCTTCGGTTTCGGCCTACCCGCTCCTCAGCAGATCACACGCAGTGCCCGGGGGACGGACAAGAAGTGCACCTTCTGCCGCTCACCCAGGTAGTCGCCGTCGAGCTGGAACGACTGGGGGCGGGCGGCGACGACGGTGAACTCCACCTGGTCGTGCATGCGCAGGACGTTGCGGCCTCGTGGATCGGCCCGCCGGGACGTCATCTGAGTGACTGTCCGTGTTGTGCTCGCCACTCCTAGGCTACGAAGGGCCAGCACGTCAAGTCCGCGGTCGAACGATGCCTGCGGATTGGGGTTGATCGGGCGGTCGCCGACATAGGTCCAGGGAGCCGTGTTCTGAATGATGACGGTTCCCAGACCGGTTTCCGGTTCCTCCCCGGGACGCTCGATCGAGAGCGGCGGCGTTTTGCGATCTTCGCCCGAGAGGACCTGTCCGACCAGAGACCTCAGATAAAGGGCGGGAGTGGACGTACGCCCCCGCCGCCGGGCCTGTTCCACCCGCCGCGTCACCGCGGCGTCCAGCCCCAGCCCGGCCGTGAAGGTGAAATAGCGGTCGTCGGCGCGGCCGAGCCCGATCACGCGGTGCCGTCCCGAGCGCAGACCGTCGAGGATCACACCGGTGCCCTCGACCCAGTCCCGCGGGAGTCCCAGCGCCCGGGCGAAGACATTGGTGGAGCCGCCGGGCACGACCGCGAGCGCCGGCAGCCGGAACGCGGGCGACGCCGTCCCCGATGCGAGCCCCGGATCGGCGGTCATGATTCCGTTGACGGCCTCGTTGATCGTGCCGTCGCCGCCGAGCGTGACGACCACGTCCACGCCGCTCTCGGCCGCCTTGCGGGCCAGCGTCGTGGCGTGCCCGCGCTTGAGGGTGTACTCGACCGTCAGCTCGACCTGGCTGCGCAGGGCCCTGACCAGCACGTCACGGCTGCGTTCACTGGTGGTCGTGGCCTTGGGGTTAACCACGAGTAACGCTCGCATGGGCGGCACTGTACCTCCCGGAGCCGCCGCGAGCTGGCCGGTATCGTACAGCGGTGACCCCTGCGGATGTGGAGAATCCCGCGACACTGGTATGGGCGGTGCGCCTGCTCGCCGCCGAGGCGGTGGCGCTCGCGGTGCTTGCGGCGTACCTGATGGTGCTGGTCGTGACGGCAGATCCCGGCAGCCTCGCGGTGGCGATCTCGCTCGCCGTGATGACCGCCCTCGGCGCCGCCGCCGTCCTCCTGGTGGCCCGGGCCCTGGCGGGCCGTTCGGCGCGGGCCCGCGGGCCCGCGATCGTCGTCCAACTCTTTCTCATTGCGTCGGGCGGATTCCTGCTGCAGACGGGGCCGGCCTGGGCGGGTGCGCTGACGATGCTGCTGGGCATCGGTGTCGCGCTGCTGTGCCTGATGCCGACCACGACGCGGGCGCTCGGTCTGGACTGACCTCCGCCGCCTGGGCGGCCTGCCGGGCCTGGATTGTCATCGTGCCTGGCCTGGCCTCGAGGGCCTCGGCTTGTCTCCGGGCCTTGGCTGGCCTCCGGCTTAGGCGGACCTTCGGCCTTGGCCGGCTTTCGGGCCGGGTTCGACGTGATGCGACACGCCGGTGTGAGCTCGTCCGACTTCCGTCTGCTGGGCTGATCAGCACTTCCGCCGCGCGGGGAAAGGCCTACCCTGAGTGTGGCGGATCACAAGGGGGTGAGCGAGTGACCGGATCGACGGTGCGCCCGCCGGCGTATCAGCTTCTGGCGGACGAACTGCGCGATGAGATCACGTCGGGTCGCCTGCAGCCCGGCGAGCGCCTGCCGCCCGAGCCGGAGCTGTGCGTGCGGTCGGGCGTCAGCCGCAGCACCGTACGCGAGGCACTGCGCCTGCTCGCGAGCCAGCACCTGATCGTCACTACCCGCGGCGTGACCGGCGGCAGCTTCGTCGCCCACCCCGATGCCCAGCAACTCTCCGATGCGCTCTCGACCGGCCTCACCCTGCTGACCAACTCGGCCGAGGTCGGGCTCGCCGACCTGCTCGAGCTGCGGCGCGCGGTGGAGATCCCGGCGGCCGGGCTGGCCGCGGAACGCCGCTCCGACGCCCATCTC
Organism: Couchioplanes caeruleus; assembly: GCF_003751945.1. Classification (NCBI taxonomy): domain Bacteria; kingdom Bacillati; phylum Actinomycetota; class Actinomycetes; order Micromonosporales; family Micromonosporaceae; genus Couchioplanes; species Couchioplanes caeruleus. Next base: position 5,659,258 of record NZ_RJKL01000001.1, read on the forward strand.
GTCGAGCTGCGCGGCGCGATGTTCGACCCCGACCTTGACGAGCTCGACACGATGATGGCCGCGCACGCCGCCTTCCACTCGGCGATCGCGTCGGCGACGTGCAATCCGCTGTTCGAGCTGGTCACCCGGCCGCTCTACAACATCGGGATCGGCGAGGAAGTGGTCGAGGGGCTGCCCGACGGCTACTGGGAACGGATCGACGCGGACCACCGGGACCTGCTGACGCACGTCCGCAACCGGGACTCGGCGGGGGCGATGGAAGCCGGCCGCCGCCACCTCGACTACATCGCCGCGGTGGCCGCGCGCTGATCCGTTGGCCGCGCGCTGATCCGTTGGCCGTGCTGATGCGAGGGCCGACGCTGAGCCGAGCGTGCCAGTTCACGCGGCTCCGGGCAGCGGGCGGAGCGGTGTGGCTCAGTTCTCGGTGCGGCGGGTGAGGAGTCTGATCGTGGCGTGCCGGCCGTTCGCCTCGGCGGCCGCCGAGGTGGTCAGGGCGGTCAGCACCTTCCACGCGAACGAGGACTCCGATGGCAGCCGCGCCCCGCGCACGGTGGCGACCGTCACCTCGACGGTGAGTGCGTCGTCGGTCACCGCGAAGCGGCACTCCAGGTCCGCCCCGCGGGTGGCGATCGCCAGCAGCATGGCGCAGGCCTCGTCGACCGCGATGCGCAGATCCTCGATCTCGTCGAGGGCGAAGTGCAGGCGGGCCGCGAGGCCGGCCGTCGCCGTCCGTAGGACGCCCAGGTAGCCGCCGTCGGCGGGCACGGTGAGCAGCACGACGTCGTCACCGAACGCCGGCTCCGGATGCGTTGTCTGAAGCTGAGTCACCGACCCCATCCTCCCGATGGTCGAGACTCTAGCGCCTGACGGGTGAGGCGCGCTCGGCGAGTCGGCCCAGGGGGGCGCCGGTCAGCCGGTAGGGGACCCAGCCGTTGCTGGCGGCGGCGCCGATCGCGGCGTAGAAGTCGGCCGCCGGGTTCCAGTCGAGCATCACCCACTCGAGGCGCCGGTACCCCCGCTCGACGCAGATGCGGGCCAGCTCGGCCAGCAGGGCGGCGCCCGCGCCGGTGCCGCGGTGTCCGGGGCGCACGTACAGATCTTCGAGATAGATCCCGTGGACGCCTTCCCACGTCGAGAAGTTGAGGAACCAGAGGGCCACGCCGTAAGGAGCGTCGTCCTCGTCGACCGCCACATGCCCGAAGAGGCCCGGCCGGTCACCGAAGAGGGCCGCGTCGAGCTGTTCCGTGGTCAGGTGGCACGACTGCGGCTCGCGTTCGAAATCGGCCAGCTCGTGCACCATTGCCACAACGGCCGGCACGTCCTCGGGACGTACCGGCCGAATGCGGGCGGCGCTCACGCCTGCTTGGTCTCCCAGAAGATCTTGGAGATCTCCTCGATCTTCGCCAGCAACTGCTCGCCGACGGCCGGGTCCATGGAACCCTTGGCCCCGGACGCGCCCGCGAGCTTGGTGGCCTCGTTGAAGAGCTGGTTCAGGTGCGGGTACTTCTCGAAGTGGGGAGCCTTGAAGTAGTCCGTCCAGAGCACCCACAGGTGGTGCTTGACCAGGTCAGCCCGCTGCTCCTTGATCTGGATGGCACGGGTACGGAACTCGGGGTCGGTGTTCGCCTGGTACTTCTCGGCGATGGCCTTCACCGACTCCGCCTCGATGCGAGCCTGAGCGGGGTCGTAGACCCCACAGGGCAGGTCGCAGTGCGCGCTGACAACAGTGCGCGGCGTGAAGATACGCGGAAGTCGCATCGGGACCCCTCCATGAGTTTGCGATGATCCGGTGCTGACACTACCCCTTACACCCCGAGCCATACTCCATGCGGGATTGATGCCATGAGATTGCAACTGCCGCTCTTCGCCGTACTTGTGCAAGGGCCTTCCATGGCACCCATCCTGCGCTCGGGAGACGCCCTGGTGGTGTGGCGGACGCGGCGCGTCCGGGAGGGCGACATCGTGGTCGCGCGCTTCCGCTCGCGACCCGGCCTGCTGGTCGTCAAGCGCGCGATCCGGGCCCAGGACCAGGGTTGGTGGGTACGCGGGGACAACGAGTTCGTGACCGACGACTCACGGGCGTACGGGGTGGCGGATGTCATCGGACGTGTGATGTTTCGGTACTGGCCTCGACCGGGTCGGCTAAGTTAATGTCCGGTAACCACAACACACCAGAGTGTGGTTGCTTCACCGGGTGATCCCCGCATCGCACGTCGGTCCGCGCACACTCGCGCTCAGGGCCGGCTGGCACCACCGACGTACTGATGCGTGTCTGGAGTCTCCGTGTCCTTCTTCAGTTTCGAGCTCGATCCCGCGCTGGCCGCCGACCCCGTCTTCGACCTGCACAAGCGGGGCAAGATGACGATCTCCGCCACGGTTCCGCTGGCCAGCCGCGACGACCTGTCGCTGGCGTACACGCCGGGCGTCGCCCGGGTCTGCACCGCCATCGCCGACGACGAGAACCTGCACCACGACTACACCTGGGCCGGCAACACGGTCGCCGTCGTCAGCGACGGCTCGGCGGTCCTGGGCCTCGGCAACATCGGACCCAAGGCCGCCATGCCGGTCATGGAGGGCAAGGCCGTGCTGTTCAAGCAGTTCGGCGGCGTCGACGCCGTGCCGATCTGCCTCGACACGCAGGACGTCGAGGGCATCATCGCCGTGGTCAAGGCACTCGGCCCCTCGTTCGGCGGCATCAACCTCGAGGACATCAGCGCGCCCCGCTGCTTCGAGATCGAGCGTCGCCTCGACGAGGCCCTCGACATCCCCGTCTTCCACGACGATCAGCACGGTACGGCGATCGTCGTGCTCGCCGCGCTGCGCAACGCGGTCACGCTGCTCGGACGCCGCTTCGCCGACCTGCGGGTCGTGGTGAGCGGGGCGGGCGCGGCGGGCGTGGCCATCACCGACACGCTGATCGCCGCCGGCGTCCAGGGCGCCAACACGATCGTCTGCGACTCGCGGGGCATCATCCACGCCGAACGGCCCGGGCTCACCGGCGTGAAGGCGGCGCTCGCGGAGAAGACGAACTACTCCGGGCGTACGGGAGGAATCAAGGAGGCGCTGATCGGCGCCGATGTCCTCATCGGGGTGTCCGGCGGTGCCATCGCCGAGGAGGCACTGGCCGGGATGGCCCCGAACGGCATCATCTTCGCGCTGGCCAACCCCACGCCCGAGGTGCCGCCCGCGATCGCCCACAAGTACGCGGCGATCGTGGCCACCGGCCGCAGCGACTTCCCCAACCAGATCAACAACGTGCTGGCGTTCCCGGGCATCTTCCGCGGGGCGCTCGACGCGCGCGCCACGCGGATCACAGAACGGATGAAGGTCGCGGCGGCGGAGGCCATCGCCGAGGTGGTCTCCGACGACCTGCGCGCGGACGCGATCGTGCCGTCGGCGCTGGACCCGCGGGTGGCCCCGGCGGTGGCGGCGGCGGTGGCGCAGGCGGCGGAGCGGGACGGCGTGGCGCGGTTGCGGACGGCGGCTCCGTCGCCGACTTCGTCCTCCTCCTCTTCGTCTTCTCCTTCGCCTTCCTCGCCTTCCTCCTCCTCGCCTGCTCTGTCCGTGGCGGTGGCGGTGGGTTCGGCCCAGTCCTGACGTCTGGTTTCGGCTGACTCTCCTTCGGCTGGCTGTTCTGGGGCCGGCACCGCGGTTCGTGGTGCCGGCCCTTTCGTTCGTCGCTGGGTGCCGGTCGCTTGCGTGCTGTTATCCACAGGGGGAGCGTGGTGGGTGGCGTGCCATCGAGGCGGTGACTAGCGTTCTCGGCATGCGCGCCGCCTACGCCAGTGCCACGAAGCCGGACGAGCCCCTCGCCGCCCTCACCGTCGGCGACCTGCCCGAGCCGTCGCCACCCGACGGATGGGTGACGGTCGACGTCCGGGCCAGCTCGCTCAACCACCACGAGATCTGGTCGCTGCGAGGGGTGGGCCTGCCCGCCGACCGGCTACCGATGATCCTGGGCTGCGACGCGTCCGGCGTGGACGCACAGGGCAACGAGGTCGTCGTCTATCCGGTCGTCGACGACCCGCAGGACCCGCGCGGCTTCTCGCTGCTGTCGGAGCGCTGGCCGGGCACGCTCGCCGAGCGCGTGGCCGTGCCGGCGGCGAACCTCGTGCCCAAGCCCGCGGGCCTCTCGTTCCTCGACGCGGCATGCCTCCCGACGGCGTGGCTCACGGCGTACCACATGCTCACGACCCGCGGCCGCATCGCCGAAACCGAGGCGGTCCTGGTCCAGGGCGCAGGCGGCGGAGTGGCCACCGCGGCCGTGGTCCTGGCCGCGGCCCTCGGCAAGCGGGTGTACGCGACCAGCCGCGATCCCGGCAAGCGCGAGAAGATCGCCGACCTGGGCGCCACCGCGGTCGAACCCGGAGCCCGCCTCCCCGAACGCGTCGGCGTGGTCATCGAGTCGGTCGGCGCCCCCACCTTCGAGCACTCCCTGAAATGCGCGGCCCCCGGCGCCCGCATCGTGGTCTGCGGCGCAACCGGCGGCCCTTTCCCGAAGGTCGACCTCCGCCGCGTCTTCATGATGCAGCTCGAAATCCTGGGCAGCACCATGGGCACAGCCGACGAACTCGCCGCCCTGCTGAAGCTCTGCGTCGCCGGGGACATCCGCCCCATCATCGACTCGACCTACGGCTTCACCGCCGTGGCGGACGCCTTCGCCCGCCTCCACTCCGGCGAGGTATTCGGCAAGGTGGCAATCGACCACCTCCACTGAGAGGCGCAACCCACACGCGAGCGACGGGACGCCTCGTCGGCGCGCTGCCCGAGTGATGCGGCGTTGTGTTGGCGGGTCGGCCGAGCGGCTCTGCGGGTTGCCTGAGTGATACGGCGTTGTGTTGGCGGGTCGGCCGAGCGGCTCAGCGAGGCTGCCCGAGCGATGCGGCGCCTTGTCGGCGTGCTGCCCGAGCGGGCTCAGCGGGTTCGGGTGAGCTACACGGCGCCTCGTCGGCGTGCTGTCCGGGCGACGTGGCGCCTGGATTTCAGCGCTCGGGTGTGATCACGTTCATGGCCGCCTCGTGTCTCGGGCAGCGGACGCCGGGAATGTCACTCGACGGTGGAGGTCTGGGTACACCGCGTCATGCCCTGGGCTCGCGGGGCGGCGGGATGGGGCAAATCGGCGCGGCTGGACACTCCCACGAGAGGGTGAAATTCCGGATGCTTCGTCGAACGCCCTGGTAGGGGGCCGGGTAGGCCTGGATCGGAGACGTGGGGCTTCGCTATGGTCGTCCGCATGTCTGACAACAGCGTCGACCCGAGCGGCAACACCGAGGCGTTCCGCGCCTTCACGCAGAATGCCCCCGAGGAGCCCGCGGCGGCCTCGAAGACGCCGCTGATCCTGGGTGTCGCCACGGTGGCGGTTGTCCTGGTCGCCCTCATCGCCTGGCTCGCTCTCGGCTGACAGCCGGTTTGGACTTCCCGGCGGCCGCGTCCCTGGTGCGCCGGAAACCGGGCAGCCGGATACAGCCGCGGATCGCGGCCGTATCTTTGCTGAGAGGCCCGCTCACCGTGCGCTGAGGGCCAGTGGGCCACGCGTTCATGCGCTGATTCGGAGCGTTAAGCCACGGTATGCGTGCGCTCTTCCTAGCGGTCGGCCACGGCGTTCATGGGCCATAACGGGCGTTCGACCGCAATGCTCTGCGCGCTAGCCCGGACGGTCGGCCGCCGATGTTCGCGCGTCGGTCTGGGAAGTCGGTCAGGGTGTTCGCGGGTGGGCCGGTTTCGATGCTCGCGCGTTGGGCCGGGCATGGTGGTTCCAGGGCTAGGCGCCCAGGGCCTTTCTTGTTTCTTCGGCTATCTCGAGTTCCTCATCTGTGGGCACTACGCAGACCGCGACCCGGGCTGCGTCCGGGGAGACTATTCGGTCTCCGCGGTTGTTGCGGGCTTCGTCGATCTCGATGCCGAGCGTGGACAGGCCTTGCAAGGCCGCGGACCGGACGGCCGGGGAGTTTTCGCCTACGCCGGCGGTGAAGGTGATTGCGTCGGTGTGCCCGAGGAGGGCGAGGTAGGCGCCGACGTGTTCCTTGATGCGGCGGCAGTAGACGGCGAAGGCCAGGGTGGCTGCCGGGTCGCCCTCGTCGCGGCGGCGTTGGATTTCGCGCATGTCGTTGGCACCGGTCAGGCCCTGCAGACCTGCGGAGCGGGTCAGGGAGCGTTCGATCTCTTCGATCGGCAGGCCCGCTACCCGATGCAGGTGGAAGATCACCGTGGGGTCGATGTCGCCGCTGCGGGTGCCCATCACGAGGCCCGACTGCGGTGACATGCCCATGGAGGTGGCCACGCTGCGGCCGCCCTGGACCGCGCAGGCGCTGGCGCCGTTGCCGAGGTGGAGGGTGATCACGTTGATCTCCTCCGCCGGCCGGCCGAGGAGGGCCGCCGTTTCGCGGGCCACGTACGCGTGGGACGTCCCGTGGAAGCCGTAGCGCCGGATCTGCCAGTCGGCGGCCAGGCCGGCATCGATCGCGTAGGTGACGCCCTCCGGCGCGATGGTCTGGTGGAACGCCGTGTCGAAGACGGCGACCTGGGGAACGTCGGGCAGCAGCTTGCGCGCGACCGCGATGCCACTCAGGGCTGCCGGGTTGTGCAGGGGCGCGAGGGGCACCAGACGCTCGATCGTCTCCACCACTTCGTCGTCGATGAGCGTCGCGCTGCTGAAGAGGCTGCCGCCGTGTACCACTCGGTGACCGATCGCGCCGAGGTTCGAGAGGTCGATGGACTCCATGACCTGTTGCAGGGCGGCGGTGTGGTCGGCGGCGTCTCCACCGGCCTCGCCGATGCGCTCGATCAGCCCCTTGGCCAAGGTCGCCGGCATCCCGCGGAAGACGGCCGGCTCAGCGCCGGGGTCAGAGGACCCCAGGCCAGTGACGGATGGCGTCGCGTCAAGAGAGGGGGACGCCGCGCTGGCGGCGGGTGGGGGGTCGTCGAAGAGGCGGTATTTCACCGAGGACGAGCCGCAGTTCAGGACGAGGATCTTCATGACCGGGCCTGGATCGCCGTGATGGCCACGGTGTTGACGATGTCCTTCACCGTCGCGCCTCGGGAGAGGTCGTTGACCGGGCGGCGGAGGCCCTGCATGACCGGGCCCACCGCGACCGCGTCGGCCGAGCGTTGGACGGCCTTGTAGGTGTTGTTGCCCGTGTTGAGGTCGGGGAAGACGAACACCGTCGCCTTGCCCGCCACCGGGCTGTCGGGGAGCTTCGTCGCGGCGACCGCCGGGTCGATGGCCGCGTCGTACTGGATCGGGCCCTCGACCGGCAGGTCCGGGCGGCGTTCGCGGACCAGGGCGGTGGCCGCGGCGACCTTTTCGACGTCGGCGCCCGCGCCGGAGCTGCCCGTGGAATACGACAGCATCGCCACCCGGGGCTCGATGCCGAACGCCGCCGCGGTCTGGGCCGAGCACAGGGCGATGTCGGCGAGCTGGGCGGCGTCCGGGTCCGGGTTGACGGCGCAGTCGCCGTACACGAGGACGCGGTCGGCGAGCAGCATGAAGAAGACGCTCGACGCGACCGTGAGGCCGGGGACCGTCTTGATGATTTCGAAGGCGGGGCGGATCGTGGCGGCGGTGGTGTGGGTGGCGCCGGAGACCATGCCGTCGGCGAGGCCGGCCGCGACCATCATCGTGCCGAAGTAGTTGACGTCGCGGACCACGTCATACGCCAGATCGAGCGTGACGGCCTTGTGCTTGCGCAGCTCGGCGTAGCGCTCGGCGAAGGTGTCGCGCCAGGCGCTGGTGGCCGGGTCGACCAGGCGGGCGGCGCCGACCTCGACGCCCAGCTCGCGGGCCCGCCGGGTGATCTCGGCCGGGTCGCCGAGGAGGGTGAGGTCGGCGACGCCGCGGCGCAGCAGGGTCTCCGTGGCGCGCAGGATGCGCTCGTCGGCGCCCTCGGGCAGCACCAGGTGGCGGCGGTCGGCGCGGGCCCGGTCGATCAGGTCGTTCTCGAACATCAGCGGGGTGACCCGGCTGGACCGGGTGACGTCGAGCAGCCGGTCGAGCTCGGCGGTGTCGACGTGCTCCTCGAACGCGCCGAGCGCCGCCTCGACCTTGCGCGGGGTGACGGTGCTGAGCCGGGCCTGGATCCGGCCGGCGGCATTGATCGTGTGGTAGCTGTCGGTCTGCACGACCAGCATCGCCAGGCCGGTGTTGAGCCGCTCGATGACCCGCACCGCGCGCGGGTCGGGAAACTCGCCGAGGGTCAGCACCAACCCGGCGAGGGTGACGTTGCCGGCGGCGTGTGCGGCGCTCGCCGCGACCAGCAGGTCGGCCCGGTCGCCCGGGGTGATCACCAGCGCCCCGTCGGTGAGGTGGTCGAGCAGGGCGGGCACGTGGGCCGCCCCGACGACATAGTCGAGAACGTCGCGGTCGAGCGCGTCCTCGTTGCCGGTCACCACCGTCGCGTCGAGGGCTGCGGCGACCTCGGCCACGGTCGGTGCCGCGACGGCCGGCATCTCGGGGATGGCCCAGACCGGCACGGCCAGGCCGTCCGGGGCCTCCACCCCGGCGGGCACCCGATTGGCGATCACCGCCGGCACCGTCGCATGGAGATCGACGAGCGAGTGGTACGCCGACCGCACGGCCGCCCCGAGATCGCCCCGCCGCCCCTGACCACTGACGACGGGAAGGACGACGCTGCCGAACTCGGTGGCAAGCCGGGCGTTGAATGCCAGCTCACGCGGCAGCTCGTCGTGGCCCTCGTCCTGCCCGTCGGCGAAGTCGCTGCCGATCACCACGACCGAGCCGCACTCCCGCTCGACCGCTCGGTAGCGCTCGACGATGCGGGAGACGAGCTCCTCGCGCCGGCCGTCCGCGACCAGGGCGGCCGCCTCGGTCACGGTGACGCCGTAGGAGTCGTCATATCCGGTGGCGATCGGATAGCGGCTGATCAGCAGCGTGAGCAGGGGGTCCTTGCCGGAGCCGGAGACCAGCGGGCGGAACACGCCGATGCGCGCGACCTGCCGGGACAACAGCTCGACCACCCCGAGGGCGACCGTTCCCTTACCGACCGAGGGACCGAGCCCGGCGACGTAGACGCTGCTTGCCACAAGCCTCAACGTACCGGCCCGGCCACGATCGCGCCGAGCGTCGCGCGACCCTGTGGACAACTGCGGGATCGGGGCGACCTCAGCGCAGCTCGCGGAGGTAGCCGCCGGGGTTGTCGAGGAAGCGTCGCCAGTGCGCCACGACCTCGAGGTCGTTCCAGCTCGTGCGCCGGATGCCGTGCTCGCCCAGCTCCAGGATCGTCGCGCCGGGCAGGGCGGTGAGCAGGGGAGAGTGGGTCGCGACCACGACCTGTGCCCCGTCCGAGCGCATCGCCTCGAGCCGGGCGAGCAGGCCGAGCGTCGACGTGAACGACAGCGGCGCCTCGGGCTCGTCCATCAGGTAGAAGCCGTACCCGTGGAATTTGCGGGAGAGCAGCTCCACGAAGCCCTCGCCGTGGCTGCGGTCGTGCAGGTCGCCGTCCGGCGACCCCGGCAGATTCTCCAGGTACGTGTACAGCCCGTGCATCGTCTCGGCGCGCAGGAAGTACGCGTTGGGCCGCCGCCCGGGAGTGCGGACCACCTTCAGCGCCTCGCCCAGCGGCGCCTCGGTGACCCGGCTGCGGTGGCGGACGGAGCGTGAGCCGCCCTCCGGGTTGAGGCCGTGGGCGACGGCCAGCGCCTCGATGAGCGTCGACTTGCCGGAGCCGTTCTCGCCCACCAGGAAGGTGACTCCGGCCGGGATGTTCAGGCCGTGGTCGAGCAGCGCCGCGACCGCGGGTATCGTCGCCCACCATGCGGTCCGGTCGACCTCCGCCTGCGGGTCCCGCTCGATCCGGCGGACGGGCCGGTCCGGAAGCGGGCTACTCCTCATCGTCCTCGTCGTCGCGGGCCAGCCAGGTGGCGAACCGCTCGATCGGCGTCTCGAACTCGGGGTTGACGTCGACGAACGTCCGCAACTGCTCGGCCACCCACTCGAGGGTCACGGTCTCCTCGCCGCGCCGCTCGACCAGTTCCTCGATGCCTCGATCGGTGAAGTACATGTCCGGATCCTATGCAGCAGCGCCCCGCCGGTGACCGACGGGGCGCTGCTCATGGGCGGTGCGTCAGGGGCGGGGGAGCGCCGCCTCGATCAGGGCCGACTGCTCGGCCTCGTGCATCTTCGCCGAGCCGACCGCGGGTGCGGCCGCCGCCGGGCGGGAGATGCGGCGCAGGCGTACGCCCTCGAGATGCTCCAGGAGGTTGAGCGCCACGAAGGACCAGGCGCCCTGGTTGGCCGGCTCCTCCTGCACCCAGGCGAAGTCCTCGGCCTCGGGGAACTGGTTGAGCACGGCCTTGAGCTCCTCGACGGGCAGCGGGTGGATCTGCTCCATCCGGATGATCGCCGTATCGGTGATGCCGCGCTCGGCACGGGCCTGGAACAGGTCGTAGTAGACCTTGCCCGAGCAGAGCAGGACCCGCTTGACCGCCGAGGCGTCCAGCGGCGTGCCGTTGATCCCGGCGTCGCCCAGCACCGGCTGGAACGTGCCGTTGGTGAAGTCGGAGACCGACGACACCGCGAGCTTGTGGCGCAGCAGGGACTTGGGCGAGAAGACCACCAGCGGCTTGCGCTTGGTGGACAGCGCCTGGCGGCGCAGCAGGTGGAAGTAGTTGGCCGGGGTGGTCGGGTTGGCCACCCGCATGTTGTCCTGCGCGCAGAGCTGTAGGAACCGCTCCGGACGGCCGGACGAGTGGTCCGGGCCCTGGCCCTCCTGGCCGTGCGGGAGCAGCAGCACCAGCGACGACTGCTGGCCCCACTTCACCTCGCCGGAGGAGATGAACTCGTCGACGATCGACTGGGCGCCGTTGACGAAGTCGCCGAACTGGGCCTCCCAGAGGACCAGCGCGTCGGGGTTCTCCACCGAGTAGCCGTATTCGAAGCCCATGGCCGCGTACTCGCTGAGCAGCGAGTCGTGGACGAAGAAGCGGGCGTTGCCGGTGGCCAGCGTGGACAGCGGCAGGAAGTCGTCGCCGGTCTTGGCGTCGACGATCGAGGCGTGCCGGGAGGTGAAGGTGCCTCGGCGCGAGTCCTGGCCGGCGAGCCGGACGGTGACGCCCTGGGTGAGCAGCGAGCCGAAGGCGATCAGCTCGCCGAAGCCCCAGTCGATACCGCCCTCGGTGGCCATCTTGGCGCGCCGTTCGAGGAGCTGCTGCACGCGCTTGTGCGGGGTGAAGCCCTCGGGCAGCTCGATGTGCGCCTGGCCGATCGACTTGACCACGCTCGCGTCGACCGCGGTCTCCACCTGGGGCTCCGGCTCGTCGCCGGGAGCCGGGCGGACCCGCGGCGGGGATCCCGCCGTGTCGCGGGTCGCCTTGAAGACCTTCTCGAGCTGGGACTGGTAGTCGCGGAGTTGCTCCTGGGCGTCGTCCACGGTGATGTCGCCGCGGCCGATCAGCTCCTCGGTGTAGAGCTTGCGGACCGAGCGCTTGGTGTCGATGATCTGGTACATCCGCGGGTTGGTCATCGACGGGTCGTCGCCCTCGTTGTGGCCGCGGCGGCGGTAGCAGACGAGGTCGATGACGACGTCCTTGTTGAACGCCTGACGGTATTCGAAGGCCAGCTTGGCGACGCGGACGACGGCCTCGGGGTCGTCGCCGTTCACGTGGAAGATGGGCGCCTGGATCATGCGGGCCACGTCGGTCGAGTAGAGCGACGAGCGGCTGTACTCCGGGGCGGTGGTGAAGCCGACCTGGTTGTTGACCACGACGTGGACCGTGCCGCCGGTGCGGTAGCCACGCAGCTGGGAGAGGTTCAGCGTCTCGGCCACGACGCCCTGACCGGCGAACGCGGCGTCGCCGTGCACCAGCACCGGCAGCACCGTGTAGCCGTGCAGGCCCAGGTCGAGGCGGTCCTGCTTGGCGCGGACGATGCCCTCGAGCACCGGGTCGACGGCCTCGAGGTGGGACGGGTTGGCGACCACGCTGACGGTGGTGGAGTTCTCGCCGTCGGGCGTCGTGTACTTGCCCGTCTGGCCGAGGTGGTACTTCACGTCGCCCGAGCCGTGCGCCGACTTCGGGTCCATCTGACCCTCGAACTCGTTGAAGATTTTCTCGTACGGTTTGCCGACGATGTTCGCGAGCACGTTGAGCCGGCCGCGGTGGGCCATGCCGATGACCATCTCGTCGAGGCCCGCCTCGGCCGAGGACTGCAGGACGGCGTCGAGCAGCGGGATCAGCGACTCGCCGCCCTCGAGCGAGAAGCGCTTCTGCCCGACGTACTTGGTCTGCAGGAAGGTCTCGAACGCCTCGGCGGCGTTGAGCCGGTTGAGGACGTGCTTCTGCTCGTCCTGGTTCGGCTTGGTGTACTTGATCTCGATCCGGTCCTGGATCCAGCGCCGCTCCTCGGGGCCCTGGATGTGCATGTACTCGATGCCGACCCGGCGGCAGTACGTGTCGCGCAGCACGCCGAGCACGTCGCGCAGCCGCATCTTCTGCTTGCCGCCGAAGCCGCCCACCGGGAAGGTCCGGTCGAGGTCCCACAGGGTCAGCCCGTGCTGGAGCACGTCCAGGTCGGGGTGCCGGCGGATCTTGAACTCGAGCGGGTCGGTGTCGGCCATGAGGTGCCCGCGCACCCGGTACGCGTGGATCAGCTCGACCACCCGCGCGGCCTTGTCGATCTGCCCCTCGGAGGTCCGGGCGACGTCGCGCACCCAGCGCACGGGCTCGTACGGAATCCGCAGCGAGGTGAAGATGTCGTCGTAGAACGAGTGCTCGCCGAGCAGGAACTCGTGCATCGACTTGAGGAACTCGCCGGACTGCGCGCCCTGGATGACCCGGTGGTCGTAGGTGCTGGTCAGCGTGGTGACCTTGCTGACGCCGTGCTCGGTGAGGGTCTCGTCGGACATGCCCGAGTACGGAGCGGGGTACTCCATCGCGCCCACGCCGATGATCGCGCTCTGGCCGGTCATCAGCCGCGGGATGGAGTGCACGGTGCCGATGCCGCCGGGGTTGGTCAGCGAGATCGTCGTCCCGGCGTAGTCGTCCATGGTCAGCTCGTTGCGGCGGGCGCGCCGGACGATGTCCTCGTACGCCTGCCAGAACTGCCGGAAGTCGAGCTGCTCGCAGTTCTTGACCGAGGGCACGACGAGCGTGCGCGAGCCGTCCTTCTTGACGAGGTCGATGGCGATGCCGAGGTTGATGTGCTCCGGCTGCACGAGGGTGGGCTTGCCGTCGACCTCGGCGAAGGAGTTGTTCATCTCCGGGTGGGCCATGACCGAGCGGACCAGCGCCCAGCCGATGAGGTGGGTGAAGCTCACCTTGCCACCGCGGCCCCGGGCCAGGTGGTTGTTGATGACGATGCGGTTGTCCACCAGCAGCTTGGCCGGCACGGCGCGCACCGAGGTGGCGGTCGGCACCTCGAGGGAGGCGCCCATGTTCTGCACGATCTTGGCGGCGACGCCGCGCAGCGTGGTCACCTTCGCGTCGGCCGGGACGTTGCCGTTGGCGGCGGCCTTGGCGGGCGCCGGGGCGGCCTTCGTCGCGGCCGGCGCCGCCGCGGGGGCGGGCGCCGGAGCCGCGGCCGGCGCCGCCGGGACGGTCGGCTTCTCGGGCGCGACCGTCGCGGCGGCGGGTGCGTCGGTGCCGGCCTTGGCGGCGGTGGCCTTCGCGTTGGCGGCCGTGGCCTCGTCAGGCGTCGCGATCGAGCCCGCCGCCGTGGCCGGCTTGTAGTCGGCGAAGAAGTCGTGCCAGGCGGGGTCGACGCTCGTGGGGTCGGCCAGATACCGCTGGTACATCTCGTCGACGATCCACTCGTTGGGACCGAAGTCCGCGAGTGGATTCTCATGCGAAGTCTGCTGGGTCGACACTTCCGTGTTCGCCTCTTTCACCATGTTGTCAGCACGCGACGTTCGTCACAGAGCACGAAGGATTCGGCGTCAAGGCTACGCCGTGGCTTCGGCGTAACCGTTCGGACGTCCGGACTGTGACCTACGGTATGAGGCAGAAGTGGTCAGTGTGACCCGGCGGATACGTCAGGTGACGTCGCGCCGCTTCGCGATCCAGGTGCCGAACCCGCCTGCGAGCAGGGCGTAGCCGATCAGGATCGCCGCACCCACCCACCGCGGCGGATTGCCGGGCATCTCCGTGCCGGACACCATCAGATCGGATGCCATGGTCGGGACGAGGACCTGGAGCTTGCCGATCCCCTCGCCGAACCGCGAGACCAGCAGGAGGAAGAGGAGCGAGGCCCCGAAGGTGCCGATCACATACACCGAGCTCAGGGTGATCGTCGCGCCGAGCTGGCTGCGGATCAGGACGCCGGCGCCCACGCCGAGGATCGCCCAGAGCGCGTACGCCAGCGCGTTGAGCCCGATCGCCCGCCACACCGCCGGCTCGCCGAGCTGGACATCGACCTTGAGCAGGCCCAGCACGATCGGAGCGGCGACCAGGTTGAGGAGCGTGGTGACCAGCCAGAAGATCGATCCGAGGATGACGGACGCGACCAGCTTCGCCAGGATCACCGCCTCGCGACGCGGGGTCAGCAGGAACGTGGTGGTCGCGGTCTGGTGGAAGTACTCGTTGGTCACCACGATCGTGGCGAGCATGAGCACCATCAGCAGTCCCATGAACTGCCCGCTGGTGTAGAGGGTGCTGGCGATGTTCACGGGTTCGGCGGCCGCCACGATCTGGGCGGCTCCGTCGCCTTCCACCCCCTCGCCTGCGGTCATCTGCTGCAGCGAGTAGCTCTCGCCCCAGTTGTAGAGCACGGCGAGCACCCACAGCACCAGGGTGACGATCCCGAAGATCCACCACGTGTTGGTGGTGCGGATCTTGAGCAGTTCGGCTCGGACCAGGTTCATCGGATGCCCGCCTTTCCGGCCGTCAGTTGCAGGAACACCTGTTCCAGGTCGGCCTTCTCGCCGGTGAGCTCGTGCAGCTCGATCCCGGCGGTGAAGGCGATGTTGCCCACCCGCGCCGGGTCGAGGCCGGTCACCGACAGGGCGCCGTCGGGCAGGGCGGTGACGCCTGCCTGCTGCGCGGTGAGCGCCGCGGCCAGGTCGGCGGCACGCGGGCTGCGCACCCGGACCTGCGACAGCCCGGCCATCGAGCCGAGCACCTCGTCGACCGGACCCTGCCGGATGAGCTGACCCGCCGCGATGATCACGACGTCGTCGGCGAGCTGCTGCATCTCGGAGAGCAGGTGGCTGGAGACCAGCACCGTGCGCCCCTCGGAGGCGAGGAACTTGAGCAGGTCGCGCATCCAGCGGATGCCCTCGGGGTCGAGGCCGTTGGCGGGCTCGTCGAGGATCAGCACGCGCGGGTTGCCCAGAAGGGCCGCCGCGATGCCCAGCCGCTGCTTCATGCCCAGCGAGTAGCCCTTGAACTTGCGCTTCGCCGCCGAGTCCAGCCCGACTCGGGAGAGTGCCTGGTCGGCGGCCTCCCTCGGCAGTCCCGCGGCGGCACAGATGACCCGCAGGTGGTTGATGCCGGTGCGGCCCTTGTGCGCGCTGGACGCCTCGAGGACCGCGCCGACGTGGCGGATCGGGTCCTGAAGGTCGGCGTAGCGGACGCCGGAGAACGTGGCGGTGCCGGCCGTGGGCCGGACCAGGCCGAGCATCATCCGCAGGGTGGTGGTCTTGCCGGCGCCGTTGGGGCCGAGGAAGCCGGTCACCCGGCCGGGTCGCACGGTGAAGGACAGGTTGTCGACTGCCCGCAGTTTCTTGTATTGCTTGGTGAGCTGGGAGACGACGATCTCCCCTTGGCCGGCTGGCGCCACGTTGATCCTCCCCGTCGTTGAATAGATCAACTTACCGGTCGACGGCAATCCATGTAGCCCGTGCGCGCGCGAGCGCGGTGCCACCCTGGGCATACACGGTCGAATCGACCACGGCCTTGCGTCCCTCCGTGCTGACCGGGGCACCGACGACCACGCACCGGTCGCCGGGCGCGGGCAGGGCGTCGACCGCCACCGCGATCCGGCCGAGCACGAAGACGCGGCCCGTCTGCAGCGCGGACCAGCCACCCGGGCAGTCGAGCGCCGCCCACATCGTCGCGACCGTGACGTCCGGCGGGACCTCCCATGCGGCCGCCATCCGTCCGTCCGGCAGGGGGCCGGGGAAGATGCGCAGGCCGCCGGGGTGCTCCGGGCCGCAGACGTAGCAGCCGGGGAAGGGATGGTTCGAGAAACCGGGATAGGGACCCGCGTCGGCGGGCGTCGCGGGCGGCACCCCGGGACCGGCGTCGGCGTCCGCCGTCACCTCGGCGACGAGCGTGCCCGCCGGATCGAGCACCTTGGCCCCGGAGAGAGTCAGCGGGGTCTCCAGCGGCGGCGGCACGCGCAGGGTGACCTGGAAAGCCCGGCCGTCGGCGCCCGCGCCGGCCTCGACGGCGAAGGTGCCGGCGGACCAGCCGCCGTTGCCGGAACCGGGCGGACCGTTGAAGCGCGCGGGGATCAGCATGGCCAGACCATCTCACGCCGGTACGACAATGCGTTCACTTACCGGTCATCCGCCGCCTCCCGGTGCGCCACGCCCCCGGCAATCGCGAGCCCTACACAAGTCTCATGACGGTACTGATGACCGCCGCCGCCCCCACCGGGACCAGCGGCTATTCGCTCCTCATCGCCGACGACGCCACCCAGGTCGCGGCCGCGCAGCGCCTGCGCCACGACGTCTTCGCCACCGAGCTCGGCGCCACCCTGCGCGGCGCCACCCCCGACGGGCGGGACTGCGACGAGTTCGACGAGTTCTGCGACCACCTGATCGTGCGCGACGACGCGACCGGCGACGTGGTCGGCACCTACCGGATGATGACGCCGAGGGCCGCCGAGCGCGCCGGGCGCCGCTACGGCGACGGCGAATTCGTGATGAGCGGCCTGAGCCCGCTGCGCGACCAACTCGCGGAGACCGGCCGGTCCTGCGTGCACCCCGACCACCGCTCCGGCGCGGTGGTCAACCTCATGTGGGCCGGCATCGCCCGCTACCTGCACCTGCACAACCTGCGCTGGCTGGGCGGCTGCGCCTCGGTGCCGCTCGCCGACGGCGGTCACACCGCCGCCGGGGTCTGGGCCCGGGTACGCGACAAGCACCTGTCCCCGCCGGCGCTGCGGGTGCAGCCGCGCCGGGGCTGGCTTGCGGAGACCACGCTCGAGGGCGACGCCCGGGTGCAGCCGCCACCGCTGCTCAAGGGCTACCTGCGGCTGGGGAGCTGGGTGTGCGGCGAGCCCGCGTACGACCCGGACTTCGACTGTGCCGACTTCTACGTGCTGTTCTCGATGGATCGGATGGACCCCCGCTACCGGCGGCACTTCCTGGGAGCGACGCGATGACCTGGCAGCCGGTGTCGTCGTGCGGGCCGCGGTGCCGGCCGGGCGGGGACGACGCCGTGAGCGGGGTCGCCACGGTGGTGCGGTTGGGTGCCGCTGCCGCCGTACTCATCGGGGGATTGATCCTGGTGCCGCTGCTGCGCGGCGGCGCGGTCCGGAGCGTGGCCCGCGGCCTGCTCGCGGCTCTGGGGGTGCGGCTGGTGTGGCGCGGCCCCGTGCCCCGGGCGGGCAGTCTGCTCGTCGCCAATCACGTCTCCTGGCTGGACGTGCTGGCGTTGCTGGCCGTGGCGCCGGTCACGCTGGTCGCCAAGCGCGAGGTCGGCACCTGGCCAGCGGTGGGCGTGCTCGCCCGGGCGGCCGGCGCGATCTTCGTCGACCGGGCCCGGCCGAGGCGCCTGCCGGCGACCGTCGCGGAGGTCACCGCGGCGCTGCGGGCCGGTCGCTCGGTCGCGGTCTTCCCCGAGGGCACGACGTTCTGCGGCGCCGAGGGCGGCCGCTTCCGGCCCGCGGTGTTCCAGGCCGCGGTCGACGCGCGCGCCGCCGTGGTCCCGATCTCCATCCGGTACGGGTCCCCGTCGGCGTCCTTCATCGGCGACGACACGCTGTGGGCATCGGTACGCCGCGTCGCGGCCCTGCGGGGACTGACCGTGACCCTCGTCGGCGCCCCGGCGTTGCGTCCCGAGCCGGGTGCCGACCGGCGTTCCCTGGCCCGGGCGGCGCAGGCCTCCGCCGGAATCCGGGCCACGACCTTCGACCTTGCCGCATAGCGGTCTCACAGAAAACTTTCAGGCGGCGTGCAGCGCCGGCGCAGCGATCTGCGTGAAGATGGTGCCCATGGCCGCTACACAGACCCAGGGGAAGCAGAGCGAGGCGAAGCTTCTCGTCGTCGAGGACGACGCCAACATCCTCGAGCTGCTCTCCGCCAGCCTGCGCTTCGCCGGGTTCGACGTCAGCACCGCGACCAGCGGCAGCGCCGCGGTGAGCGCGGCCAAGAGCGCCACCCCCGACCTCGTCGTCCTGGACGTGATGCTGCCCGACCTCGACGGCTTCGAGGTCATCCGGCTCATGCGCGAGGGTGGCGCCCGCACGCCGGTCGTGTTCCTGACCGCCCGCGACGGCACCGACGACAAGATCCGCGGCCTCACCCTGGGCGGCGACGACTACGTGACCAAGCCGTTCAGCCTGGAGGAGCTGACGGCGCGCATCCGGGCCGTGCTGCGCCGCACGAACTCCGGCGACGAGGAGCCCTCGCGCCTGGTCTTCGCCGACCTCGAGCTCGACGAGGAGACGCACGAGGTCTACCGCGCGGGCCAGCGCGTGCAGCTCTCGCCGACGGAGTTCAAGCTGCTGCGTTACCTGATGCTCAACGCCAACCGGGTGCTTTCCAAGGCGCAGATCCTCGACCACGTGTGGAAGTACGACTTCCGGGGCGACGACAACATCGTGGAGTCGTACATCTCGTATCTGCGGCGCAAGGTGGACAACGTGCAGCCGCGCCTGATCCACACGCTCCGCGGCGTCGGGTACGTCCTGCGCAAACCCGCGGCCTGAGCCACCGGTGACCCTCACCGACCGGGTCCGCAGTCACGTCCCGCTGCAGACCGGGCTCCGCCGGGTGCCCCTGCGCACCAAGCTGGTCGCGTCCGTGCTCGTGCTGGTCTTCGCCGCGCTGACCCTCATCAGCGCCGCCTCGACCTACGCGCTGCACAGTTACATGATCGGCCGGCTGGACGCGCAGCTCATGCGGTTCACCGAGACCATCGACAGGCTGGACGACAACGAAGTCATCATCCTTCCCGCCGACTACTACTACAACCTGACCACCGTCGACGGGGTCGGCAGCCAGCGGCGGGAGAGGTACGATCCGTCGCTCCAGCCGGCGGAGCTTCCTCCCCTGGTGAAGGGGATCGACGAGGTCAACCGGCGCGTCGACGAGCCGTTCACCGTCAGCTCGGCGAACGGCGAGGTCCACTGGCGAATGCTGATCACCTACGTGGACGGCTCGGTGCAGCACGTCGGGCAGCGGTTGGTCGGGATCGACGACGCGATCTCCCGCCTCATCTGGGTGGACGTGCTCGTCGGGGCCGGGGTCCTCTTCGCCCTGGCCGCGATCGGCGCCGCCATCGTGCGGCAGAGCCTGATCCCGCTGCTGCAGATCGAGCGCACCGCCGCGGCCATCGCGGCCGGGGACCTCACCCAGCGGGTGCCCGATCCCGAGCCCGACGAGGGGGAGCCGCAGACCGAGCTGGGCCGGCTGTCCCGCGCGCTGAACGCGATGCTCGCTCAGATCGAGGCGGCCTTCACCGCCCGGGCGCTCTCCGAGACCGCCGCCCGGGCCGCGGAGTCGCAGGCCCGGGACGCCGCCGAGGCCGCCCGTGCCTCCGAGGCGCGGGCGGTGCGGTCCGAGTCGAAGATGCGGCAGTTCATCGCGGACGCCTCGCACGAGCTGCGGACGCCGCTGACGTCCATCCGCGGGTTCGCCGAGCTCTACCGCCAGGGCGCGGTGGCCGCCCCTGAGGACACGGCCCGCATCCTGCGCCGGATCGAGGACGAGGCCGCCCGAATGGGCCTGCTCGTGGAGGACCTGCTGCTGCTCGCCCGGCTGGACCGGGAGCGGCCGGTCACCCTCGCCCCGGTGGAGCTTCCTGTGCTCGCGCTGGACGCCGTGCAGGCCGCGCAGGCCACCGCGCCCGACCGGACGATCGAGCTCGACGTGCGCGACGAGCCGGAGCGGCTGATCGCGTACGGGGACGACGCGCGGCTGCGGCAGGTGATCGGCAACCTCATGACCAACGCCCTCGTGCACACGCCGCCGGACGCCTCCGTGAAGCTGTCGCTGATGAGCGCGCCGGGCGACCAGGTCGTGATCGAGATCGCCGACACCGGCCCCGGACTCAAGCCTGAGCAGCGCGAACACGTCTTCGAGCGGTTCTACCGGGCGGACGAGGCGAGGACCCGGCGCACCGACCGGGACGCCACCGGCACGGGCCTCGGCCTGGCCATCGTGGCGGCGATCGTCCGGGCACACCGCGGCACCGTGGAGGTCATCAGCGAACCCGGTCAGGGTGCCACGTTCCGGGTGTCGCTGCCCGCTCTCGTTCCCGACGAGTCCTGATTTTTCCGGCTTCGTCATTCACAGAAAACCTTCAGGGCCAGCACAGGTCTGTCGGAGCGCTCCAGGGCAATGTTGTCCGTATGAACGAGCACGAGACCAACCCGCAGCGGCACGAGAGCACCTCGCCCGAGGAGCCGTCGCACCGGCCCGCGGACGCCTCCCCCGCAGGCAGCAGCCCGGAGCGGGGAGAGTCCGACACGACGGTTCAGCAGCCCGCGCTGAACCCGCTGGCGTCCTTGCAGCCCCAGCCCCAGCCCCACTCCGCCCCGCCTGCGCCGCCGGCACCGCCGCACCCCGGAGTGACCCACCCGGGCGTGGCGCAGCAGTGGACCGGCTCGCCGTGGCAGGCCGGGGCGCCGTACGGCCAGCCACATCCTGGCCAGCAGTACCCGCCGCAGCCCGGGCAGCCGGCGTTCGGCCACCCGCATCCCGGCCAGCCGCATCCCGGCCAGCCGCATCCCGGCCAGCCGCATCCCGGCCAGCCGCATCCCGGCCAGCCTCAGTCCGGCCAGCCTCAGCCCGGGGCCGAGGGGACGTGGCAGCCCGGCTCGGGCGCGCCGATCTGGGCGACCGCGGTCGGCACCGAGCCGCCGCGTGACCCGGCGCGCGCCGGTCGCAGCCGCCGGATCCTCGCCGCCGGTGCCGCCGCCGTGGTGATCGCCCTCGGCGCGGGCGGTGTCGGTGCCGCCGCGGCGCTCGCCCTGGACGACGGCAACGGCACGGCCACCGTGCAGAGCAGCAACGCCTCGGTCACCCGGGTCGTCGACCGGTCCTCGCTCGCGCAGATCGTCGCCGCGGTGAAGGACAGCGTCGTCTCGATCAAGACGCAGAACGGTGAGGGTTCCGGCGTCGTCCTCAACGGCGAGGGCTTCATCGTCACCAACAACCACGTGGTCGCCACGGCGCAGGGCGGCGCGGTCACGGTCATCTTCGCGGACGGCACGCAGGCGGACGGCAAGGTCACCGGCACCGACCCGCGTACGGACCTCGCCGTGGTCAAGGTCGAGGGCGTCGACGGCCTCAAGCCCGCCACGCTCGGCTCCAGCGCCGACATGCAGGTGGGCGACACCGTGCTCGCGCTGGGCAGCCCGCTGGGCCTGGAGGGGTCGGTCACCGAGGGCATCATCAGCGCCAAGGACCGCACCATCCGGGCCGGCGGCAACGAGGACCAGGCGCCCCAGAACCCGTTCGGCGGGCAACAGCAGCAGTCGGGCGCGACGTCGATGTCCGGCCTGCTGCAGACCGACGCCCCGATCAACCCGGGCAACTCGGGCGGCGCGCTGGTGAACACCAACGGGCACGTCATCGGCATCAACTCGGCCATCGCGACCTCGGGCGCCGGATCCGGCAGCATCGGCCTGGGCTTCGCCATCCCGAGCGACAAGGTGAAGACCGTCGCCGCGGCCCTGATGAAGGGCGAGAAGGTGAGCCACCCGGCGCTGGGTGTCAGCGTCAACCCGGCCGAGGGCGGCGGCGCCCTGGTCGGCCTGGTGAGCCCGAACAGCGCGGCGGCCAAGGCCGGGATCGAGCGGGGCGACGTCATCAAGTCGGTGAACGGCAAGGCGATCAACGACTCCGACGACCTGGTGGCCATCATCCAGGCCGGCAAGGTCGGCGACACCGTCTCCATCACCTTCACCCGCAACGGACAGGAGCAGAAGGTCAACGCCACGCTGGCCGAGGCCTCCTGACCCACAGCCACGCGGTGCCGTCCGGGCCATCGGGCGGCACCACCTCCCCAGGCGGTGGGTGGTCGTGACCAAGGGGGTTGGTCACGACCACCCACCGCACCTTTCATGTCCACTCTGTGCGCTATCGGGCGACGAGCGGCAAATCGGGGGCTCGCGTTCGGCCCGGCGAACCGCCTACTCTCCATTCGCCATAGCGAAGTGGAAGGCCGACCTGAGTGACCTACGTCGAGACCCGGATGAGCGTCTGGGAAGCCCTGGCCGGGCGTGCGCCGGGTGAGCCGCTCGGTCCCGCCGATCCCGGGCTCTGGCACGCCGTCGTCGACCGGATCAACCCGGCTCGCGCCAAGCCCGTGCTGCGCGCGGGGATCGAGTGCGCGGAGCTGACCAGCGTGCGCGGCAGCACGTACGTGATGCTGCGCTCGCCCGATCAGGCCGGCCGCGCCTGCTACTTACGGCTTACCCCGGAAGAGTGGCAACTCGCGCAACTCATGAACGGCACGCACACGGTGGCCCGCCTGGTCGCCGAGTTCGCCCGTATCGCCGGGCGGCTCGCGCCCGACCAGGTCCGCCGCGTCGTCGCCGACCTGGCCGGCAACCGGATGCTCGACGAGCTGCCGGTGGACGCCTTCCGCCCGCTGCAGGAGCTCGACCGCAAGCCGCTGCCCAAGCGGGTCGGCAGCAGCCTGCTCGCCGCCGCGCGCGGCCGTCGGATGCTCGTCGTCGACATCGACCGGGTCATCACCGCGGTCTATCGCGGCGGCGGCCGGTTGCTCTTCACCCGGGCGGCCGCGATCGCGATGGCGGTGCTGGCCGTGGCCGGCCTCGCGCTGTTCGTGGCCACGTGGTGGCGCGGGAGCCAGGCGGTGTTCCTGACCGGCGGGTCGTACCTGCTCGGCGCGGTCGTCCTGCTGCTGCTCAACGTGCTCGCCCTGGCCAGTCACGAGCTCGGGCACGCCCTGGCGACCAAGCACGCCGGGCGGGAGGTGCCCGCCGCCGGTTTCCTGGTCTTCTTCGGCATCCCGTCGGTGTTCGTGGACACCACCGACGTGTGGATGGCCGGGCGGCGCTCGCGCATGCTGGTCACCGCGGCCGGCCCCGCGACCGGACTCGTCCTGGCCGGCTCCCTGCAGCTCGTCGGGCTCGCCGTTCCCGCCCTGGCCCCGCTCGCCTTCAAGCTGGCCTTCGCCTGGTATCTGAACGCGCTGTTCAACCTCAACCCGCTCCTGGCGCTGGACGGCTACTACCTGCTGATGGACTGGCTGGAGATCCCCAACCTGCGCGGCCGGGGTCTCGCCTGGGTGTCCAGTCGGCTGCGCGGGCGCCCGCCGGCGTGGAGTGGACTGGACCGGGAGGGCCGCCTCGTCGCGCTCTACGGCATCCTCGCGGTGCTGTGGCTGGCTGTCGCGGTCAACCTCGCCTACCGGATCTGGGCCGATCGGGTGGCGGGCCTCGTCACCGGTTTGTGGCACAGCGGCCTCGGCGGCAAGACGCTGCTCATCCTCGTCGTGGTGGGACTCTGCGCCCCGCTGGTCCATCTGGGCGTCTCCGCGCTGGCCCGCTGGTGGCGCCGGGCGCGCCTGCGGGCGAGCGAGAAGGAGCGCGAGGCCGACGCTCCGCGGCGGCTGGCCGCCCTGCGCAACTCCGACCTGGCCGGCCTGAGCACCCAGGCGCTGACCGAGCTCGCCGTGCAGGCCCACTGGGTGCGCCCACCGTCGGGCACCCCGATGGTCCTGGCGGGCGGCGCGCAGCACTCCGTGTACGTCGTCGTCGACGGTGCGATGCAGGCCCGCAGGCCGGGCGACCCCGGCGGCACGATCCGCCACCACGTCGGCGCCGGCGGCGTCGTCGGCCTGGCCACCGCGCTCACCGGCCGGGCCTCGGCGCTGGATTGGCACACCGCCGGCACCACGCTGCTCTCCGTTCCCTCGGCGGCCGTCGCGAGCGTGGTCGGACCGCTGCCGGGACCGCCGCCGGCCGACCGCGCCGAGGCCGAGGCGCTCTTCGCCGACACGCCGGCCCTCGCCGGGCTGGCCGGGGACGAGCGCCTCGCGCTGATCGCCTCGGCGCACCCCGTCGATCTCGAGCCCGGTGCGCCGGTCGTCCTGCCCGGCCCGACCCACGCGGTCGTCGTCGAGTCCGGCGTGATCGCCATGCCGGACGGGGTCGAGCTGCGCCGCGGCACGCTCATCGGGCCGGTCGGGGACGGCAGCCCGGGCGAGGTCGCGCAGACGCGGACGCCCGCCCGCCTGTGGATCGTCCCCGACGCCGCCGACCTTCCGCCGCTGGTCGGCGCGCCGACCCGCCTGGCCGGGCCGGAGACGGGCCGAGCCGGGGCCGCCACCGGCGTGCACTCCGCCGGGGTCTACCCGCCGCTCGCGGCACCGCCCGGGCCGCCGGATGGCACCGAGGACCCCGATGTGGACCGCCGCTTCGAGCGGCGCCTGTGGTGGCTGGTCCTGCTGCTGCTCCTGCTCTCGCTCCTGATGACGGCGATGAACCTCCTGCCCGGGCCGGCCTGGGCCGAGATGCCGACCGACCGGGTGCTGCTCAGCTCCGACCGGGGCACGGTGACCGCCACGATCGACGGCCGGCCGGTGCGCCTCGCCGCGGGCGACCGCCGCTACGTCGCCCGGGGCACGCGCATCGAGGTGCCGGTCAAGGCTGCCGGACGGCTGACCTTCCAGGGCGGCTCGGCGAGCCTGCTCTGCCCGGGCACGCAGGTCGAGGTCGGCACGCTCGTCACCGACGCCGGGCGCCGACGGGTGCCGCACGGCGGGCTCAGCGTCCAGGCCGGTCGGGTGCTCGCCGACACCGGCAGCACCAGCGGGGCGTACGAGCCGCTCAGCCTGACCGTGGCGCGTCCGGGCGCCGGTGACGTCACCAACAACGGCGCGGCGTGGTTCGCGGTCGGCCCGGACGCGGTCAGCGTCGCCACCGGCCGGGTCTACATCGCGGGTACCCCGGAGATGGCCGCCACGACGTCGCTGAGCTGTGGCGACGGCGTACCCGTGCCGCCTCCGGCCGGATCGCCCAGCCAGACGCCCGACGATGAGCCCTCCGAGACGCCGTCCGAGGTGCCGTCGCCGTCGCCGAGCGCGACCCCGCCCACGGAGGCGACGACCGTGCCGCTGCCGCCGACCGTTCCGGTGCCGCCGGGCGGGCCGAACCAGCCGCCGGCGACCGCGGATCCGACGACGCGGCCCACGCTGAGGCCGCCGCCGCCCGGAACGGGGCCCAGCCGGCCGTCCACGGAGCCCGAGGACCCGCCGTCGAATCCTCAGACGCCGCCGTCGCGGCCGCAGGATCCGCCGTCGGAGCCTGCGACGCCGCCGTCGCCGCCGCAAGATCCGCCGACGCGGCCTCAGGAGCCTCCGTCCGAGCCGCCGCCCCCACCCGTGATCGACCTGCCCCCACCTGTGATCGAACTGCCCCCACCCGTGATTGGATGAACCGTGCTCTGTTTCTTCTGCGCCAAGGCGGCGCGTGGCAGTTGCCGGTTCTGCGGGCGCGGCGTGTGCGAGGACCACGCCCGCTTCGGTCCGTACCTGCTGCAGGTCAGCCGCTCGGCCAGCCGGGACCGGGCCGAGGCGCTGGTGGTGGAGGACGCCGTGCAGTGCGGCACCTGCCACCCCCGGCCCCAGCCGGTCGCCATGCCCGAGCTGGACTGATGGCCTGACCGAGGGATGGCCGGGCTGGACTCCACCGCCTAACTTGAGCACATGAGCGATTTCGACGCCGTGCTGGAGCGGTTGCTCACCGACCCGGCCTTCCAAGCCCAGCTCGCCCGCGATCCGGGCGGCGCGCTGGCCGGTTACACCCTGGATTCCGGTGAGGTCGAGCTCCTGCACCAGCAGGTCGCGGCCGATCCGGGGGCCTCGCAGGCCGCGGTCGAGGACCGGGTCAGCAAGTCCAGCACCTTCGGGCTCTTCGGCTCCTTCGGCGGCATCGGCGCGCTCACCGACAATGTCGGGTCGCAGTCCGGCCCGCAGCCCGTGGCGGTGCCCGCCGACGGCGCGGCCGGGATCGGTCCGGGCACCGGCAGTGCCGACCCGTGGTCGGCCTTCGGCGCGGCGGCCGGCCAGGTCGCGCACGGGGTCGCCGGGCAGCCGGCGACCGAGGGATTCGGCGCCGCGCCGGGTGCCTGGGGGACCGGCGGTGGCGTGCCGGCGCAGTCGGGCCTCGGGTCCGCGCCCGGCCTCGACGCCGGCCCGTCTGCCGTCTCGGGCTTCGGTGACGCCCCGCACGGCCGGGCGCAGGCCGAGGAACTGCGAGCGCCGAAGGGGTACGTCAACCGGGTCGACGCGGACGGCGACGGCCGGATCGACGAGGCGACCTACCGCGGTCACCGCGGCGGGGGCGCGGAGGTCCTGGTCGACCTGAACGGCGACGGGAAGACCGACTTCATCGGCGTCGACAAGGACCTCGACCGCATCGTGGACTACGCCGACTACGACAACGACCACGACGGCAAGTTCGAGGAACGCATGTACGACGACGACGGCGACGGCTGGCTGGATCGCTCCGTCCGCCGCTAGCTCACTGGGCGGGCAGCACCTCCGGGCCGGTCAGGACGTCCTGCGAGGCCCGGGCCGTGGCACGCAGCTCGGCGTCGTGCGCGGCCATCGCCTCCTGGCGGCCCGGCTCCTCGCGGAGTATCGCGCAGTTCAGCCACTCGTCGGGGATGCCGAACGCGTCGACCAGCGTGACCATGGCCGGGCGCAGCTCCTTGAGCAGGTCGTTGACCATCGCGGTGATGGCCTTGGACCGGGCCGGGGTGAGGCGTCCGTGCTCGAGGAACCAGCCCTTGTCGGACTCGATGGTGCTCAGCGCGTACAGGTCGCAGACCCGGGACAGCAGCCGCCTCGCGGCCGGGTCGGTGGTGCGCTCGATGCCCGCGACCAGCGCCTCCAGCGCCACCCGGTCGATGTGCGCGGTGGCGGTCTTCAGTACGTGGTCCTGCACGTCGTTGAAGATGTCGAACGGACGGTCCTTCTTGGTGGCCGAGCCTGCGCGCAACCGCCGGATCGCGCTTTCCAGCAGGTGCCGCTCCCGGTCCTCGAACATCCTGAGGTGCCAGCCGCGGTCGCCGAGCGCGACCTCCTCGTCCCGCCCCGGCACGGCGCTCACCAGCCGCTGGATCAGCGACCGGGCCGCCGTACGCTCCAGCACCACCTCGCGCACCTGCTCGGCGACGAACGTCGCCCGCCCCCAGCCGTCGAGCGAGCCGAACGCGTCCCGGTATCCGGTGAGCAGGCCCTTGGCGACGAGCTGCAGCAGGACGGTGTTGTCGCCCTCGAAGGTGGTGAAGACGTCAGTGTCGGCCTTGAGCGCGGGTAACCGGTTCTCCGCCAGGTAGCCCGCGCCGCCGCAGGCCTCGCGGCAGGCCTGGATGGTCCGGGTGGCATGCCAGGTGTGCGCGGCCTTGAGGCCGGCCGCCCGGGACTCGAGCTCCCGCTGCCGGTGCTCGTCGACCGGGCCGGTGGCGGTCTGCGCGTCGTGCAGCGCGCTGACCAGCTCCTCCTGTGCGAAGTGCAGGGCGTAGGTGGTGGCCAGCGCCGGCAGGAGCTTGCGCTGGTGCGCCAGGTAGTCGTTGAGGACGATCTCGCGCTCCGCGCCGGGCTCGGCGAACTGGCGGCGGGCATCGCCGTAGCGGACGGCGATCGTCAGGGCGCTCTTGGCGGCCGACGACGCCGCGCCGCCGACGGCGACCCGGCCGCGGACCAGGGTGCCCAGCATGGTGAAGAAGCGGCGGGTGTCGCCCGGGATCGGGCTGGTGTAGGCGCCGTCCGGGGCGACCTGGCCGTACCGGTCCAGCAGCATCTCCCGGGGGACCGTCACGTGGTCGAAGGTCAACCGGCCGTTGTCCACACCGAGCAGACCCGCCTTGGGGCCGGCGTCGCCGATGGTCACGCCGGGCATCGCGGCGCCGTCGTCGTCGCGGATCGGCACCAGCCAGGCGTGTACGCCGTGGCTGCGGCCGTGGGTGACGAGCTGGGCGAAGACCACCGCCATCCGGCCGTCGCGGGCCGCGTTGCCGATGTAGTCCTTGCGGGCCGCCGGGTGCGGGGTGTGCAGGTCGAACGTCTGTGTGTCGGGGTCGTACGTGCACGTGGTGCGCAACTGCTGGACGTCGGAGCCGTGGCCGGTCTCCGTCATGGCGAAGCAGCCCATCAGGTTCGCCGAGATGATGTCGCGCAGGTAGGCGTCGTGGTGGCGGCGGGTGCCCAGGGCTACTACCGCGCCGCCGAACAGGCCCCACTGCACGCCCGCCTTGACCATCAGCGACAGGTCGAGGTGGGCGAGCATCTCCCCGCCGACCATCGTCGCGCCGGGATCGGCGGCGCCGCCGTACTCGACGGGAAAGGCCGCCGTGACGCCGAGATCGGTCGGAAGCTCCCTGAGCAGCCGGCTGACCCGGTCGCGGGCCTGTTCGCCGCTCTCGCCGTAGACCGGGAGGAACTTGTCGTCGATGCGCTCGCGTGCGGATTTCCGGATGTGCGCCCAACGGCCGTCGAGCACCTCCCGCAGGCGAGCGGGGTCGACGGGGCCGGCGTGAGAACGGGACATGGTGGTCACGGTACAACCTGTACCCAGATTCGGGTACAGGTTGTACCGGTTAGAGTTGCCGGATGGGCGAGGCGGCGGTGAAGCGCGACACGATCGCGGCACGCCGCCAGGCGCAAGCGGGAGACGTGCGGGCCCGGCGGCGTCAGGAGATCGTCGACGCGGCCGTGCGCGCCATCGAGGAGCTCGGCTGCGACGCGGGCCTGGGCGCGGTGGCCGACCGCGCCGGATTGCCGCGCCCCCACGTCTACCGGCACTTCACCGGGAAGGACGATCTCGATGAGGAGGTCGCCCGCCGCGCCGGCCGGCTGCTCAGCGCCTGGATCCGCCCCTCCCTGACGGCGCGCGGCACGCCGCCCGAGGTGATCCGCGGCGTCATCGGCCGGGTGCTGGGCTGGGCGGTCGACCATCCCCACCTCTACCGGTTCCGGGTCCGGTTGGGGCCCGCCAGGGCCGTTCCCGAGCTCACCGACGCCGCGGTGACCTACCTGCGCGCCGCCGGATACGACGCGCGCCCGCCGGATCACGTGGTCGCGAGCGTCATCGGCATGGTCGACGCCGGTGTCCTCTGGTGGCTGGACCATCGCGACGACGAAGGCGTCGAGTCCCTGAACGAATGGCTCGCGGCGCAGGTGTGGCTGGTGCTGGCCGACATGCTGGAGCGGATCGGGCGTCCGCTCGACCCGTACGCCGAACTTGCGCCGGCTCTGGACAACTTCAGTTAACAGTCCTAATAATTGGCCAACTGTCGATATACCGACGTGGAGGCCATCCCCCATGCGCCGATCCCCGCTCCTCGCCGCGTCCGTCCTGCTCGCGGCCTCCGGTTTCGCCGTCCCCCTCGCCTCGTCCGCCAGCGCCGCCGCCGCTTGCGCGCCCGCCTGGAGCGCGAGCGCGGTTTACACGAAGGACATGACCACTTCGCAGTCCGGCCACAACTTCACGGCCAAGTGGTGGACCCAGAACGAGAGCCCGGCGACCCACAGTGGTCAGTGGGACGTCTGGGCCGACAACGGAGCCTGTGGCGGCACGACCCCGCCGACCCCGCCCACCACGCCTCCCACCACGCCTCCCACGACCCCGCCGACCACACCCCCGACGACTCCACCCACGACTCCGCCGACCACGAGTCCGCCGAGTGTTCTGCCCAGGCACGCCCTCATCGGTTACCTGCACGCCAGCTTCGCCAACGGGTCCGGATATCTGCGGATGGCCGACGTGCCGGCCGACTGGGACATCATCAACCTGGCGTTCGGCGAGCCGACCTCGGCCACCTCCGGCGACATCCGCTTCACCCTCTGTCCGGCGACCGAGTGCCCCGGCGTGGAGAGCGAGGCGGAGTTCCGCGACGCCATCCGGGCCAAGCGCGCGGCGGGCAAGAAGGTGCTGCTCTCGATCGGCGGTGCCAACGGCCAGGTGCAGCTCACCACCACGGCGGCCCGCGACGCGTTCGTGCGCTCGGTGAGCGCCATCATCGACCGCTACGGCCTGGACGGGGTCGACATCGACTTCGAGGGCCACTCGCTGTCGCTGAACACCGGTGACACCGACTTCAAGAACCCGACGACCCCGGTCGTGGTCAACCTCATCGCGGCCCTCAAGTCGCTCAAGGCCCGGTACGGCGCGGCCTTCGTGCTGACCATGGCGCCGGAGACGTTCTTCGTCCAACTCGGCCACCAGTACTACGGCTCGGGGCCGTGGGGCGGTCAGGATCCGCGGGCGGGCTCGTATCTGCCGGTCATCCACGCGATGCGCAACGACCTGACGGTGCTGCACGTGCAGGACTACAACAGCGGTCCGATCATGGGCCTCGACGGCCAGTACCACACCATGGGCGGGGCCGATTTCCACATCGCGATGACGGACATGCTGCTCGCGGGCTTCCCGGTCGCGGGCAACCAGGCCAACGTCTTCCCGGCCCTGCGCGAGGACCAGGTCGCCTTCGGCGCCCCGTCGTCGGTCAGCGCCGGCAACGGGTACGTGGCGCCGGCGGGCGTCCAGCAGGCGGTGACGTGCCTGGTCAAGGGTACGAACTGCGGAGGGTACGCGGTCCGCAGCGGCACCAACCCGGGCTTCCGCGGCCTCATGACCTGGTCGATCAACTGGGACAAGTACTACGGCTGGGAGTTCCGCAATGCGCACGAGCCGTTCCTCAACGGCCTGGGCTGAACCGCGACGCCGACGGCCGGCCCCGGCCATGGAACGATGTGAGTCATGGTGCAGGGGCCGGTCGCGTTCGTGCTGGGCGGGGGCGGAGTCCTCGGCGCCGTCCAGGTCGGCATGCTGCGGGCGCTCTTCCGCGCCGGTCACCGGCCCGACGTGGTCGTGGGCACGTCGATCGGCGCCGTCAACGGAGCGCTCGTCGCCGCCGATCCCACCGAAGCGGTCACCGACCGCCTGGTCCGGCTCTGGGCATCACCGGAGGCCGCCGAGGTGTACGGCGACTCGCTCGCTCGCCAGCTCCGGCGGTTCGCGGCACGGACGCACCTGCACTCGCCCCTGCCCCTGCGCCGCCTGCTCGGCGCCGAGGTGGGCGAGCACGCGACCTTCGCCGATCTCAAGGTGCCCTTCCGGTGCTGCGCGGCGAGCATCGAACGGGCCGCCGAACACTGGTTCGACAGCGGGCCGCTCGTCGACGCGGTGCTCGCCTCGTCCTCCGTGCCGGGGCTGCTGCCTCCGATGGAGATCGCCGGCGAGCACTTCGTCGACGGCGGCATCGTCAACTCGATCCCGATCGGGGAAGCGGTGCGCGTCGGCGCCAAGCTGATCTTCGTGCTCCAGGTCGGGCGCATCGAGCGGCCGCTGTCCGTACCGCGGCGGCCGTGGGAGGTGGCCCAGGTGGCCTTCGAGATCGCCCGCCGCCACCGGTTCGCCCGCGAGCTTGCATCGCTGCCCGACGATGTCAGTGTGCACGTCCTGCCGACCGGAGGCGGCGAAAGCCGCGACGATACCCCGTGGGCGTACCGCGACATGGCCGCCGCCGGGCGCCGGATCAGCCGCGCCTACACGGCCACCCGGCGCTATCTCGCCGCGAACGTCCTTCCGGCACCGAGCGACGGCGCCTGATGCTGCCGCCGACCTGGGTTCGCCGGCTGGTCATCGCGCCGCTGGTGGTGGTCCTCGCGGCCGTGCTGCTGACCACGCTGCCGGTGTGGCTCCTCATCGCCCTGGCGGCGTCCCCGTTCGCCCGCGGTCACCTGCGGCTGCCCCGCCTCGCCTTCCTGGCGATCGTCTACCTCGCCTGGGACGCGGCGGCGCTGGTCAGCCTTGCGGTGCTCTGGGTGGCGTCCGGGTGCGGCTGGAGGATCCGTACGCCCGCCTTCCAACGGGCCCACTACGTGCTGACCGGTAAGTTCCTCCAGGCGCTGTTCTGGGTGGCCAAGTGGTCGCTGCATCTGAGCATCGACGTGGTGGGCACCGATCCCGACACGGGAATGCCGGGCCGCCCGGAGATCGTGGTCAGCCGGCACGCGGGCCCGGGTGACTCGTTCATCCTCATCCACGCCCTGGTCAACTGGTTCGAGCGGGAGCCGCGCATCGTCCTCAAGGCCGCCCTGCAGTGGGACCCGGCCGTGGACGTCCTGCTGAACCGCCTGCCCAACCGGTTCATCAGCCCGGGCCGCCCCGGCGTCGGCGACCTCGAGAAGGCCGTCGGCGCGCTGGCGGACGGCCTGGACCACAACGACGCGTTCGTCATCTTCCCCGAGGGCGGCAACTTCACCCCGCGGCGCCGGGTACGCGCCATCGCCCGGCTCCGCGACCGCGGCCTCGTGGACATGGCGGTACGCGCCGAAAACCTGCGCAACGTTCTCCCCCCGAAACCGGGCGGCCTGCTCTCGGCGATCGACGCCGCCCCGGATGCGGGCGTGATCTTCGTGGCCCACACCGGCCTGGACAAGATGCTGACCGTGACGGACGTGTGGCGCGAACTGCCCATGGACAAGCAGCTCGTGATGCGCTTCTGGAGCGTGCCCCCGGAGGAGATTCCGGTGGGCGAGGCCGAGCGGATCGCCTGGCTGTACGACTGGTGGGCCCGCATCGACGCGTGGATCGACGAGCACGGGCCCCGCCCGCTCCCGCTGAGTACGGACTGGACGGCCCGGCGGACGTCCGCCACGTCCGGCTGATTTCGCCTTTCGCCCTCAGGGGAATCGCTGGGCGCGGCCCTCGTTACCGGGAAAGGTAGGAGACGTCTGATGCCGGGTGGGTGCCGCACCCGTCCGGCTCGTGCGAGAGGGTGGGTCCATGAGTGTTGACGACTTCGTGATGCGATCGGGTGGCGCATCCTTTGACGACCAGGTCTTCGAGCGGCTGCTCCGGGAGCGGATCATCTTCCTCGGCAGCGAGGTCAACGACGAGGTGACCAACCGCATCTGCGCCCAGATGCTGCTGCTCGCCTCGGCCGACAGCGAGAAGGACATCGCCCTCTACATCAACTCGCCGGGCGGCTCGATCAGCGCCGGCATGGCCGTGTACGACACGATGCAGTACATCAAGAACGACGTGGCGACGATCGCCATGGGCATGGCCGCCTCCATGGGACAGTTCCTGCTCTGCGCCGGCACGCCCGGCAAGCGGTATGCGCTGCCCCACGCCCGGGTGATGATGCACCAGCTCTCCGGCGGCATCGGCGGCACCGCGGCCGACATCGCCATCCAGGCCGAGAGCATGCTGCACATCAAGAAGGTGATGAACGAGCGGATCGCCTTCCACACCGGCCACACCCCTGAGGAGATCAACATCGACTCCGACCGGGACCGCTGGTTCACCGCCCGGGAGGCGAAGGACTACGGCATCGTCGACCACGTGATCACCAAGGCGGCCGACGTCACGGCGACGTCCGCGCTGGTCTGAGCAACGCTGCGAGCGGGCGTGCGGGTGACCGCGCGCCCGCTCGGTGTGCCTTCGCGGCCCTCGGGGTATAGCGGTGCCCAATCCCCGAAGGTTCGAAGGAGGTGCTGACGTGAGGATCCCGACGTTCTCCCGGCAGTCCCACACCACCACCGACACCGTCGAGCGCCCGGCCGTGGCCGCGCGCCCCGGCACCACCGACCCCGACCCCACCGATCCCGGCGCCGGAACCGCTCCGCCCGCGACCGGACGCGCGACCCCCGACCGCGCTACCGCCGACCGGGCCCGCACCGACCGCATGCCCGTCGAGCGTGACGCCCGCCCCGCGGGTGCGCCGGTCGCACCCGGTCCCAAGCCCCGGTCGAGCCTGCTCGCCACGCTTGCGCTGATCACCGGGGTGGCCGGTGCCCTGCTGGTGCTCTCGGGCTCCCTGCTCGGCTACGGCATCGGCGTCGCCGGTCTGGCCCTGGTGCTGTCGATCGCCGGCGTCCGGGCCACGGGCAGGCGGCACGTGGCAGGCAAGACCGACGCGCTGATCGGCATGGTGCTGGCGCTGTTCGCGATCGTCGTCGGCATCCTGGCCCTCACCGGATCCCTCTCCTGGCTGGGCACGGACATGCAGCCGGCCGGTGATCTGCGCCAGTGGCTCGACTCACAGTTTGTGAACCGCATGTGACGGGTATCCGACATTCACCGGCGGCGATGCGCCGCCGGTGACCCCTCGGAACCGGGACGGCCATCAGCCGTCCCGCCCCGAATCATCCGGCGGTGCGCCGGAAAGTGCGGGACCACACCGACCGGCGGCCACCGCCGAGGGTTCGGCGTGCGACTGCAACGTTTGTGCGGGGGCGGCGGTGCGCCGCCCCCGACGCGCGTGCAACGAATCGTCGCCGCCGAAGCTGATCACGCAACGATTCGCCGCGGTGCGCAAGACTGGTCGGGGGCGTACGCAGGCACTTCGCGCATAGCGTTTCCGGCATGACGACTGCTGCCCCGCGCCGATACCTGATGTGCCGGCCTACCCACTTCGCCGTCACGTACCGGATCAATCCGTGGATGGACCCGACGGCCCCGTACGACAACGCTCTGGCCGTGAGTCAGTGGGAGAATCTGCGGCAGACGTTCCTCGACCTGGGCCACACCGTCGAGTTGATCGACCCGCTGCCCGGCCTGCCCGACATGGTGTTCGCCGCCAACGGTGCCACCGTCGTGGACGGCAAGGTGCTCGCCGTGCAGTTCCGGGACGCCGAGCGCGCCGACGAGGCGCCCGCCTACAAGGCGTGGTTCGCCAACGCCGGGTTCGAGGTCTTCGACTCGAAGCACACCAACGAGGGCGAAGGCGACATTCTGCTCGCCGGCGACGTGCTGCTCGCGGGCACCGGCTTCCGCACGGCGCACGCCGCGCACGCGCAGACACAGGAGGTCTTCGGCCGCCCGGTGATCACCCTCCAGCTCGTCGACCCGGCGTTTTACCACCTCGACACAGCACTTTGCGTGCTCGATGAGCGTAACGTCGCTTACCTGCCGTCCGCGTTCTCGCCGGGATCGCAGGCCGTGCTCCGCCGCCTGTTCCCGAACGCGGTCATCGCCACCCAGGCCGACGCCGAGGTGCTGGGCCTCAACGCGGTCAGCGACGGCCGTACCGTGGTCCTGCCGGTCCAGGCCACCGCGCTGACGGCGGCCCTGCAGGCCGCCGGCTACCAGACCGTGGGAGTCGACGTGAGCGAGCTGCGCAAGGCCGGCGGCGGACCGAAGTGCTGCACCCTGGAGGTTCGATCGTGACTGACCTGGACATGCGTACGCCCGGAGCGCTCGCGGACGCCGAGCGCTGGACGGCGCACAACTACCACCCGCTGCCGGTGGTGATCGCCGACGCCGAGGGCGCCTGGGTCACCGACGTCGACGGCAAGCGCTACCTGGACTTCCTCTCCGGATATTCGGCGCTGAACTTCGGGCACCGCCACCCCGGCCTCGTCGCCGCCGCCCACGCGCAGCTCGACCGGCTCACGCTGACCAGCCGCGCGTTCGTGCACGACCAGTTCGCGGAGTTCTGCCACCGCCTCGCCGACCTGTGCGGCAAGGAGCTCGTGCTGCCGATGAACACCGGCGCCGAGGCCGTGGAGACCGGCATCAAGGTCGCGCGCAAGTGGGGCTACCAGGTCAAGGGCGTGCCGGACGGGCAGGCCGAGATCATCGTCGCGGCGGACAATTTCCACGGCCGCACCACGACGATCATCAGCTTCTCCACGGACCCGGACGCGCGCAACGACTTCGGGCCGTACACCCCGGGCTTCACGATCGTTCCGTACGGCGACAGCGACGCGATCGCCGCCGCCATCACCCCTAACACGGTCGCCGTGCTGCTCGAGCCCATCCAGGGCGAGGCCGGCGTGCTGGTCCCGCCCGCCGGCTACCTCGCCGGCGTCCGGCAGCTGTGCACCGACAACAACGTGCTGTTCATCGCCGACGAGATCCAGTCCGGCCTCGGGCGTACGGGCAAGACCTTCGCGATCGAGCACGAGGGCGTTGTTCCGGACATGTACCTGCTCGGCAAGGCGCTCGGCGGCGGCATCGTGCCCGTCTCCGCGGTCGCGGCGAACAAGGACGTGCTCGGCGTGCTCAAGCCCGGCGAGCACGGCTCCACGTTCGGTGGCAACCCGCTCGCCTGCGCGGTCGGCACCGCGGTGGTCAAGCTCCTGGAGACGGGCGAGTTCCAGCAGCGCTCCGCCGAGCTCGGGGCGAAGCTGCACGAGGGGCTGAACGCCCTGGTCGGGCGCGGCGTGCTGGCCGTACGCGGGCGTGGCCTGTGGGCCGGCGTCGACATCGACTCGGAGCGGATGACCGGCCGCCAGGTCTCGGAGAAGCTCGCGGCCCGCGGCGTGCTCGCCAAGGACACCCACGGTTCGACGATCCGGCTCGCGCCGCCGCTGACGGTGACCGAAGCGGATCTCGACCACGCGCTGGCTCAGCTGGCCGCGATCCTGTGAGAGGGGGCGGTGGGGCGGCGGCCTGATCGGCCGCCGCTCTTCCCGTCGCCTACCGTTCGAACTTGCGGATCGCCATGGTGGGTGCCTCGGCCATGACCGAGTGCGGCTGGGTCACCCCACCGGAGCTCCACAGCTTGGCGCGGCCCACGTACACGTTCGCGTAGAGCTCCACCACGTCGGTAGGGCCCAGCGCGCGCGTCTCGTCGCGGTTCAGCGTGATCCGCTGGTCGTCGTCGAACGAGCCGTTCGGGCGGATGCCCGTTCCGTTGGTGCTGACGTCCTGGGCGCTCAGCTCGCCGCTGCGCAGCGCCAGGCGCACATGCCCACGGCTGATCCATTTCCTGGCGTCGTCGCTCAGCCACTGGCCCAGCATCACCCCGCCGCCCTCGGGCGCCCGGCCCACGACCACCGGGTTCTCGGTCGAGACCACGAAGCGCCGGCGGACGACGCCGTCGATGCGTACGGAAAGCACCTCGACGGCCGGGCGCGGACCCGCGTCGCGCAACCGGGCACCGTGCCGCGGGCAGGTCGGCACGCCGGACCGCAACGCCGGCGGCGGCTGCGAGACCGGGCTCGTCGTCGTGCGCATGTCGGCGAACGGGCTGTCCGGGTCGCCGCCCGAGCCGTACGCGGTGCAGGTCTCGGGGCAGCCCCAGACGCGGGAAAGCAGCTTGCGCCCCATCGGAGAAGGCTCTGCGACGGCCGGCACGTCACCCCGCCCTACCCGCGCCACCAGCACCGGACCGCCCGCGCCGGGCACGGCGGCGAGCAGGCGCCCGGGCTCGGAGACCCAGGGGCGGCGATCCCGGAACTGCTCGGCCCGGCCCCGCGTGAGCACGGGCAGCCCCAGTAGCTCGGCGACCTCGAACACCCGGTCGTCGACCTGCGGCACGACCTCGACCACGCCGTCGTCGGCCCAGCGGCGTACCACCATGCGCTCGTTCGAGGTGAGATCGGCATCGGAGAGCAGGCCGCGGGGCACCACCGCGTACACCGGGACGTTCTCCTCGGCGACATGCCGGCCGAGCGCGTCGATGACCAGTCCCAGCCGCAACATGCTGGCCGGACGGCCGCCGTCGAGATCGGCATAGCGGACGATCTCGGAAAGATCGACGACGGCCCGCGCGAGGGCGGGATCGGTGGTGAGGCGCGCCTCGATGGCATCGAGGACCTTGCTGACCTCGAATCTCACGTGGCCTCCCGATGAGTACGCGTGCGGCTGCCCGGCCATCATGCCGTCTGAAAGCAGGCATCGGCGAATCAGGGTGGTGTGGTCCGTGCCGGTTCGTGGCGGGAAGGCGCTCCCTGAGGCGGTTGCCGGGTGGCCGGGCAGCGGTGCGGGACACGCGCCGACCTCACCGCACCGCCGTCTGCTGCCGGCCCGCCAGCGTCTCGTCGTTCCCGCCCTCTGGATGGCCGTGCTCGTCGCTCTCGGCTGCTTCCTGGCGGCGCTCGGTCTTTCTCCGGGGCCCTGCGAGGCCTGTGAGGAAGCGCCGGTTCGTCTTACGAGGCGTCGGCTTCGTCTTACGAGGCGTCGGCTTCGTCTTACGAGGCGTCGGCGAGGATGCGGTCGATGCGGTTGGCCAGGGCGATGTCCCGGGTCGTCACGCCGCCGACCGAGTGGGTGCTGCAGCGGAACGTCAGCGTGCGCCAGCGGATGTCGATGTCGGGGTGGTGGTCCATCTCCTCGGCCAGCTTCGCCACCCGGTCCACGACCGCGATCGCGGCGGGGAAGCTGCGCAGGCCCACGGTGCGGACGATCGCGTCCGTGCTGCCCTCCCACCCGTCGAGGACGGCCACGGCGTTGCGTACCGAATCGGCGTCGAGCAGGTCACCCATTCCCTGAGCTTAGTCGTCGGGCGCACCCGGTCGGTGCTGGCCGGGGCCGAGAATGTCGCACGTTTCGGCTACGGTGGGCGCCGACATGAGGCTTGACGGGGAGGGACACCCAATGAGAAATCGACGTCTGGTCATCGCGGTTGTCGCGATGGGCGTGGCGCTCGGCCTGACCGGCTGCGGCCCCGAGGACACCGCCAAGACGCCGACCGGCGCGGCGGGCGCGAGCGCCGAGGCTCCGCAGGCGGCCTCGAAGCTCGACCCCGCGGCCGACCTCGCCGCCGCCGCCAAGAAGCTCGCCGACCAGAGCATGAAGTTCGACCTGGACATGTCCGGTCAGATGACCATGACCGGCGTGGCGGACACGAAGGCGCGACTCACCCAGGTCTCGATGTCGATGACCGCCCTCGGCGGCGACAAGATCGAGATGCGCATGATCAAGGACGACCTCTACCTGAAGCTCGCCGGCTCCCTGGGCGCGATGCTCGGCGGCAAGGGCGGCGGCAAGGCCTGGATGCACCTCGACGCCAGCAAGCTGAGCGAGGGCAGCAACTTCAACCTCAGCCCGAACGGCGACGACCCGGCGGGCACCCAGGCGATGATCTCGTCCCTCACCCAGGTCGAGCGCGTCGGCGACACGGGCTTCAAGGGCACCCTCGACCTGTCGAAGTCCCCGCGCTTCAAGAAGGGCGCCGCGGGGCTGGGCGACAAGCTGACCAAGATCCCGTTCACGGCCAAGAAGGACGGTGAGGGCCGCCTCGTCGAGCTGACCCTCGACATGAGCAGCCTCGGTGCGGGCGCCGGCAAGATGAAGACCACCTACCACGACTTCGGCACCCCGGTCTCGGTCGAGGCCCCGCCGGCGTCCGAGGTGCAGGAGATGCCGAGCCAGCTCTCCGGAATCCTCAACGCCTGACATGAGCGATGACTGAGGGCCGGGTGACGGTTCTCGGGTGAGCGATGACCGATGGCCGGGTGGGGACGATCCCCGCCCGGCCATCGGACTTTCTCCGGTGGTGCGTGTCTGGTGGAGGAGCCGTTTGGTGAGGCGGCGGATCGGGCATGGGGTGAGCCTTCGTCACGACGGCGATGACGGGTGCAAGGAGGGATGACATGCGGACGGCTCGTGCAGCAGGGCTGGGCCTTGCATCGTTGGCCGCGGTAGCTCTCGCCGTGGGCGGGTGCTCCGCCGACAATGCGGCGACCCCGGGCGCTGGTACTCCCTCCGGAAGTGTTCCCGGTGCGTCCGCGAGCGCGGGCGTCGCCGACCCCGCTGCCGCCGCCGCGCTGGCCGATGCCGCGGCGAAGCTCAGCACCACAAGCTTCAAGGTGTCCATGACGTCCGGGCCGGGCCTGAACCTGAACGGGCTCATGGACGCGCCGAACGGTGTCGGGACGGCCACGGTGGCCATCACCGGGTCGAATACCAAGATCGAAATCAAGACTTTGCTCGTGGACCAGGACCTTTACCTCCAGATCCCCGGCATCACGAAGACCGGCACCTGGACCCACGTGGACGTGTCCCGGCTGCCCGAGGGCGCCAACGTCGGACTGCGACCGGGGCAGATCGATCCGGCCAACACCGCCCAGTTGCTGAGCTCCACGACCGACGTGCAGCGGGTCGACCCGCGCAGCTTCCGGGGCACGCTCGATCTCACCAAGGTCGCCGGTGTCGTCGGCGTCGACCAGAAGATGGTCAGCTCGTTGGGTTCCCAGGCCCAGAACGTGCCGTTCACCGCGGGCCTCGACGAGCAGGGCCGGCTCTCCGCCCTGACGATCCAGTTTCCGGCCGTGAACGGGCAGCAGGCCCAGCCGCTCGAGGTCCTGTACTCCGACTACGGCACCCCGGTGGATGCGAAGCGGCCGCCGGCCGCCCAGATCATCGAGGCGCCGGACAGCCTCTACCCCACCCTGGGCGGCTGAGGTCGCTCACCAACGGCGTCCCCGGGCGAGCGAGTCGTGCGCCTGGTGAATGGGCCGCTCGCCGGAACGAGCTGGTGTCTGGGTGAGCGGCGCCCGTGGGCGACGAGCTTGGTGTCTGGGTGAGCGGCGCCCGTGGGCGACGAGCTCGGTGTCTGGGTGAGCGGCGCCGGCCGGGGACGAGCCGGCGCGTGGATGAGCTGCGTGGCGGGGTGACCTGCGTGCTCGGGAACGCTGACGAGCGGGCGGCGCGTCCGGGAAGGCGGCGCGGGCCGGATGGTTGATGCATCGGCTACCGTTGCGGACCGTGCCAGAGGGACACACCATTCATCGTCTTGCCGGGCGGCATCGAGAGTTGTTCGCCGGACATGTCGTCGCCGTGGACAGCCCGCAGGGGCGGTTCGGTGCCGGGGCGGCCCTGATCAGTGGCCGCCGGTTGATCGACACCGAGGCGTACGGCAAGCATCTGCTGCATCACTTCGACGGGGAGCTCAGCCTCCACATCCATCTCGGGCTGTACGGCAAGTTCGCCGACGGTGTGGCGCCCGCACCCGATCCCGTGGGGCAGGTGCGGATGCGGATGGCGGGCGGCGGGCACTGGCTCGAGCTGCGCGGCCCCACCGCGTGTGAGGTGCTCGAGCCCGGGGCGGTGGCGGTGCTGCGGGCGCGGCTGGGCCAGGATCCGTTGCGGGACGACGCCGATCCGCTTTCCGCGTACGGCAGGGTGCGAAGCAGCATGAAGCCGGTGTTTGCGCTGCTGCTGGACCAGACGGTGGTTGCCGGGTGTGGGTTGATCTACGCGAACGAGGTGTTGTTCCGGGCCGGGCTGGCACCGACGACGCCGGGAGCGCGCATCACGGCGGCGTGCTGGCAGCAGATGTGGGACGACCTGCGGGCCCTCATGAAGGAGGGTGTCCTGCGGGGCCGGATCGACACCGTGCACACCGCGCACACGCCGGAGGCCATGCAGCGTGCGCCGCGGGTAGACCGGCACGGCGGCGAGGTGTACGTGTACCGCCGGCCCGGACAGCCGTGCCTGGTGTGCGGGACGCCGGTGCAGCGTGGGCCCCTGGCCGGCCGGAATCTCTACTGGTGCCCGACCTGCCAACCCGGCTGACCCACCCAGTCGGTGAACGAACCGCCAGAGGCCCCGGCGACCGGGCGCGGCGAGGAGAGCCCGAGTCCGGGCGCGGCGAGGAGAGCCCGAGTCCGGGCGCGGCGAGGAGAGCCCGAGTCCGAGTCCCGCGGAGGAAGCGCCGCGTCCGGGCTACTGCGTGGTGGAGGCGGGAGCCGTCGCGGGCGGAGATGTGGGTCCGGGTGGGAGGCCCAGCGTGAAGTTCTCCCGGAGTCGCGGCAGCAGCGTCTCGTACGCCTCGACGGTGTCCGGCTGGGCGAAGTCGTGGGACAGCACGATCGATCCGGGCCGGACGTTGTCCGTCACCTCCCGGATGATCTTGTCCACGTGGGACTCGCCGGTTTGCGAAGCACTGCGCTCCCAGTCGCGGGGGTCGACCTCCCAGTAGAGGGACGTCATGCCCTCGGCGTACGCGGTGCGGACCAGGCGGTCGGTGAAGTTGCCGCCCGGTGCCCGGAAGTAGGGGATCTTCGCGTCCGGGACGGCCGCGCGGATGGCGTCGTTGGTGCGAATCAGATCCTTGCGGATCTCGTCCGGGTCGTCCTTGCCGATCGTGAGGCTGTGGTTCCAGGTGTGGTTGCACAGCGCGTGTCCCGCGGCCGCGATGTCGCGGACGATGTCGGGGTGCCTGCGGACCTGCTCGCCGACGACGCAGAACATCGCCGTGACCTGGTGTTCCTCCAGGAGAGCGAGGATCTTGGGGGTCTGCACCGGGTCGGGGCCGTCGTCGAAGGTCAGTGAGACCGTCTCCGTGCCGGTGGTGCGCAGGGAGTTGGCAGGGCCGTCGCCCTCGGGGATCGGGACGGTCGCCGGGTCGGGGGCCGTCGCCGGGGCGGACGGTGCCGGGGCCGCCGGGTTCTGCCCGGGCGGGGCCGACGGGTCGGCCGGGGCCGGCGGGTTCGCCGGGGTGTCCTGGGGTGACTTCGGGCTGGTGGGCGTGGCCGCCTCGGCCTCCTTCCCCGGCTTCTTCCCGGGGGACCTGGCCGGCGCGACGACGGAGTTCTCCGCCGCGTTGACCGCGGTCACCGTCGTGTCGCCGCCCTGCTGCATCGGCACGACGACGAGCATGAGGCCGACGGCGACCAGGGCACCGAGCAGGGCCTGCTGCCGGTGCCGGCCGATGAGCAGCCAGGATTCGATCGGCAGGGTGCCGGGGGCACGGTGGGCGCCGGTGGCGGGCCGCTTGCCGGTGTCGGCGCGGGCCCAGTCGCGCACGGCGCCGGCCGCGTCCAGCACCGCCGGCAGCGGTCGCACGGTGATGGCGAGTTGGTCGGCGGCCGCGTGCCGGCCCCGGGCGGCGCGCGCGGCCTGCCGGGGGATGAAACGCTCGCTCCGGCGGTCGGTCAGGTCCGCGTCGGGCACATCGGCGTCGGGCACATCGGCGTCGGGCACACGGTGGACCGCGGGGCGGCGCCGGCCGCCGGCGATGCGCTGCGTCGCGGGTGGACGCAGGGCGATCGGGCCGGCCGGCGACTCGGGGCGGCGGTGCCGACCGAGCGAGGTCTCGTCGCCGGAGTGCTCGTGGTCGGCGTGGGCGGGGCGACGGCCGTCGAGCGTGCCGACGTGGGGAAAGGCGCCGACGCCGCCGGTCAGCGCGGGGTGCGCCGGGCCGGCCGCGTGTCGCGGGCCCTGCTGCGGCGCCGGATATTCGGGGGGATGCGGCGGCATTCGTCATGCCTACCGTGCGGCAAGATCGAAAACGAGACCGCATTCGTGATCAATGTATGGCTGACGGTAATCGATGCAGGTCAGCGGCTTGCCGTCGGACAGGATTGCTCAAGGCGGGTCACCGGGAGGCGTGGACCTCGTCCGTCGCCTTGCGGGCCGCGATCAGCACCGGATCCCAGACCGGTGAGAACGGCGGCGCGTAGCTCAGGTCCAGGCCGGTCATCTCCTCCACCGTCATGCGGTTCCAGACCGCTATCGCCAGCGAGTCGATCCGCTTGGCGGCTTCGGCGCGGCCGACGATCTGCGCGCCCAGCAGCATGCCCGTACGCCGCTCCGCGATCAGCTTGATCAGCATCCTGCTCGCGCCCGGGTAGTAGCCGGCGCGGCTCGTCGACTCCACCGAGGCGGTCACGAACGCGAAGCCCGCGGCCGCCGCCTCCCGCTCGGTCAGCCCGGTA
This sequence comes from Couchioplanes caeruleus, assembly GCF_003751945.1. Lineage (NCBI taxonomy): Bacteria > Bacillati > Actinomycetota > Actinomycetes > Micromonosporales > Micromonosporaceae > Couchioplanes > Couchioplanes caeruleus. The sequence continues at coordinate 5,702,758 of NZ_RJKL01000001.1, forward strand.
CGGGCCACCTCGAGATCGCAGACCTTCGTCACCGCCGTACCTATGACTCCCGGAAACGTCGCATAGCCGCCGCCGAGGTTGATGCCCGCGACCCGGCCCTGCTTGTTCGCGTGCGTCCCGAGCGGGACGTGCACGGGCTGGCCGCTGATCCGGTGCACCGTCTGGACGCAGTCCCCGGCCGCCCAGAGCCCGTCGACGCGCCCTTCCGGGCCGACCACCCGCATCCGCAGGTCGGTGCGCAGGCCGCCGGTCACGCCGACCGGAATGCCGGACTCCTCGGCGAGCGTCGTGTGGGGGCGTACGCCCAGGCCGAGGACCACGATGTCGGCCGGCAGCGACCCCTCGGGGGTGACGACCGCGCTGACCCGCCCGTGCGCGGTCTCCAGGCCCTGCACCCGGGTCCCGGTGCGGACCTCGATGCCGAGCCCGCAGATCGCCTCGCGCACCTTCTCGCCCATGTCCGGGTCGATGGTGGACATCGGCTGCCCGGACTTCTCCAGCAGGGTGACCTCGAGCCCCCGCCGGATCATCGCCTCGGCCATCTCGACGCCCACGTAGCCGCCGCCGATCACCACCGCCCGGCGCGGCCGGGGATCGCGGTCGAGCCAGGCCTGGATCGCGGCGCCGTCGTCGAGCGTCTGCACGCCGAAGACGCCGCCGCCGTCGATGCGCGCCCAGTCCGGCGTGACCGGGACGGCGCCGGCCGCGTACACCAGCTCGTCGAAGCCCTCGCGGCGTTCGCCGCCGTCCTCCAGGTCGTGGGCGATCACCTCGCGCCGGTCCAGGTCGATCGCCACGACCTCGTGCCGCATCCGTACGGTGATGCCGGCCTTGGCGAAGGCGGCGGGCTCCCGGGCGATCAGGGCGTCGCGGTCGGCGACGGCACCGCCGATCCAGTACGGGATGCCGCAGGCGGAGTAGGACGTGAAGTGGCCCCGTTCGAACGCCACGATCTCCAGGTCGTCCGGGCCGCGGCGCTTGCGGGCCTGTGAGGCCGCGGACATCCCGGCGGCGTCGCCGCCGACGACGACGAGTTTCACCGCGTGTCCGCGGTCGTGCGGGCGAGCCAGTCGACGACGTCGGCGATCGAGCCGCGCTGCGACAGCAGGGCGCGCTGCCGGGCGGCGCCGGTGCCTTGGGCGCGGAGCCGGCCCATCAGGACCGTCGCCGTCTCCAGGTCGCCGTGGCGTTCGAGCTCCGGGCGTACGCAGTCGAAGAGCTGCCGCATCAGCTTCCAGGCCGGCCGGGGTTCGCGGGTGGCCATGTCGATGTTGAGACCCTCCAGCCCGTCGTGCGCCGCGCGCCAGTGCGCGGCCATGAGCAGCGGGTGCGGCACGTTCGGCGCGGGCTTTCCGGCGTTGACGTCGCGCAGGATCGTCCCCACCAGGGCACGCGCCAGGGCCGCCAGCAGGATCGTGTCGTCCAGCGACGGGCAGACGTCGCCCATGCGGATCTCGACCGTGGGGTAGTTCGCCGACAGGCGGGCGTACCAGTAGAGCATTCCCTCGTCGAGCATCGCACCGCTCGCCTGCAGATCGGCGACCAGCGTCTCGTAGTGCTCGTGGGATTCGAGATAGGGCGCCGGGCCCACGGTCGGCCAGCGTTCCCACAGCATCGAGCGCCAGCTCGCGTACCCGGTGTCATGGCCGGCGAAGAGCGGGGAGTTGGCCGCCGCGGCCTGGAGGATCGGCAGCCAGGGGCGCAGGTGGTTGAGGACCTGCACGCCGGTCTCCGGGTCCGGGACGCTCACGTGTACGTGCATGCCGTTCAGGCCGGCGCCGGGGGAGAGGTCGCCGAAGCGTTCCCGCATCCGGTGGTAGCGGTCGAGGTCCACCGTCCGGGTGTGCGGGCCGGAGGCCGGTGCCGCGCCGACGGCCACCAGGCGCGCGCCGGCCGCCTCCGCGGCGGTGGCGAGCCCGGAGCGCAGGCGCCTCATGGCGTCGTGGAGGCCGCCCAGGTCGAGCTGGGGCGGGCTGGCCGTCTCGATCTGGCTGCGCATGTACTCGTGCTGGACCGAGTCGCGGATGTCGGAGCCGAGGTGGCCGAAGACCTCGTCGACGGCCTCGACCGCCCGGGGCTCCACCGCGTCGACGAGCAGGTATTCCTCCTCGACGCCGAGGGTCAGCAGTCCCTGGGCCCGCGCTTCCCCGGCCATCTCCTCGGAGATCGTGGTCGCTCCCGCCGCAGGTTCCGCCGTCGTCATGAGCCGCAAGTACCCTCCGCCCTCCGCCCGAAAACGACCGTCTCTTCCCAGAGGTAGCGCGAACCTCCGTGCCGCCGCCGGGCTTCGGGGTCCATGTCGCCCGGCCGGGGAGCCTCAATAGAAAGTTAAGTTCACCAATGCCTTTACATCCTCTGTTAACACTCCTAATAATTGGCTGACCCCCAGCGGAAGGCCATCGCATGCGCCGATCCTTAGTCCTCGCCGCGGCCGTCGCCCTGGCTGCCAGCGGTTCTGCCGTCGTCATCGCCTCGTCGGCCGGTGCCGCGGCCGCGTGCGCTCCAGCCTGGAGCGCGGGCGCGGTTTACACCAACGGCATGTCCGCGTCACAGTCCGGCCATAACTACACCGCGAAATGGTGGACCCAGAACGAGAGTCCGACTGCCCACAGTGGTCAGTGGGACGTGTGGGCGGACAACGGGACGTGCAGCGGCACGACGACGCCGACGACCCCGCCCACCACGCCCCCGACCACGCCCCCCACGACGCCCCCCACCACCCCGCCCACGACCCCGCCCACCAGCCCGCCGCCCGCCGGCTCGCTGCCCCGGCACTTCGTCACCGGCTACTGGCAGAACTTCGACAACCCGGCCAAGGAGATCAAGCTCGCCGCCGTACCGAGCACCTACGACCTGATCGCGGTGGCCTTCGCCGATGCCACGAGCACGCCCGGCGCAGTCTCCTTCGGCATCGACCCGGGCCTGTCCGCCAGCGTCGGCGGCTACACCGACGCGCAGTTCAAGGCCGACGTCGCCACGCTGCACTCGCGTGGCAAGAAGGTTGTCATCTCGGTCGGCGGTGAGAAGGGCTCGGTGTCGGTCAACGACCCGGCCGCCGCGACGAACTTCGCCGACTCGGTCCACTCGCTGATGCAGACCTACGGCTTCGACGGCGTCGACATCGACCTCGAGAACGGCCTCAACCCGGCCGCCATGGGCCAGGCGCTGCGGAGCCTGCGCGCCAAGGTCGGACCGAGCCTGATCATCACGATGGCGCCGCAGACCATCGACATGCAGAACCCGGCGGGCTCGTACTTCAAGCTCGCGCTCGACATCAAGGACATCCTGACGGTCGTCCACACCCAGTTCTACAACTCCGGCGCGATGCTCGGCTGCGACAACAACGCCGCGTACGGGCAGGGCTCGGTGAACTTCATCGTCGCCCTGACCTGCATCCAGCTCGAGGCCGGCCTGCGCCCCGACCAGGTCGCGATCGGGCTGCCCGCGACGACGAGCGCGGCCGGCGGCGGCTACGTCTCGCCCGCGGTCGTCAACCAGGCGATGGACTGCCTGGCCCGCGGCACCAACTGCGGCTCCTTCCGTCCCCCACGCACCTACCCCGGCCTGCGCGGCGCGATGACCTGGTCTATCAACTGGGACGTCACCGCCGGCAACGGATGGGCCAACGCCGTATCCCCCCACGTCCACGCTTTGCCCTGAGCGGAGAACATCCCCATGAAACTGAGATTGAGGCTCCTGGCCGCCCTCGCCGTGGCCCTGACCGGCACCGCCGCCGCCCTCGTCCCGATCACCGCGTCCAGCGCCGCCGTGGCATGTGCTCCCGCGTGGAGCGCGAGCGCGGTCTACACCCAAGGCAACATGGCCTCGCAGTCGGGCCGCAACTACACCGCGAAGTGGTGGACCCAGAACGAGAGCCCGGCGACCCACAGCGGTCAGTGGGACGTCTGGGCCGACAACGGCACGTGCGGCGGCACCACGCCGCCTCCGACCGACCCGCCGCCGCCCACCGGCGGCAAGATGCCGTCGTCGCCGTACATCTATCCGGGCTGGGGCAACCCGCCGGCGCCGTCGACCGTCATGAACGCCACCGGCATCAGGGCCTTCACCATCGCCTTCGTCCTGGCCAACGGCTGCAACCCGGTCTGGGACGGTGAGGGAGGCCTGACCGGCGGCGTGCACGAGAGCACGATCAACGCGATCAAGGCGGCCGGTGGCAGCATCGTGCCGTCGATCGGCGGTTGGAGCGGCAACAAGCTCGGTCCGAACTGCCCGACCCCGGAGGCGCTCGCGGGGGCGTACCAGAAGGTGATCGACACGTTCGGCCTCAAGGCGATCGACATCGACATCGAGAACACCGACGAGTTCGAGAACACCGTGGTCCAGGACCGCATCCTCAACGCCCTGAAGATCGTCAAGCAGCGGAACCCGTCCGTGAAGACGATCCTGACGTTCGGCACCACGACGACCGGGCCCAACTACTACGGCACGCGCCTGGTCCAGCAGGCCAAGGCGCTCGGCGCCAACATCGACATCTTCACCCAGATGCCGTTCGACTTCGGCGGCGGCGCGGACATGTACGCCAGCACGGTCAACGCCTCCGAGGGCCTGAAGAACCTGCTCAAGTCGACGTTCGGGTGGAGCGACGCGCAGGCGTACAGCCACCTGGGCATCTCCGGCATGAACGGCCTCTCCGACCAGCACGAGCTCACCACGCCGCAGACGTGGACCCAGATCCGCGACTACGCGAAGAGCAGGGGTCTCGCCCGCTTCAGCTTCTGGGCGGTCAACCGGGACCGGCCGTGCCCCGGCGGCGGTGTGGTCTCGCACTGCAGCGGCATCTCCCAGGCCGATTGGGAGTTCACCCGAATCAGCGCCGGCTTCTGAGGCGTACCGGCGCCCGCGGCCGTGGATCTCACCGATTCGCGGCCGCGCGGCGCCGCTTGCGCAGCTTCTTGACCACCCAGCCGCCCACGGCGACCACGATCAGCGTCCAGATCGCGTAGTCGAACCAGTGGCTGTAGCGCTCGACGTCCTGCCAGCGGGAGCCGAGCGCATACCCGAGGCCGACGAAGAGGCAGTTCCAGATGCCGCTGCCCAGCGTGGTGAAGAAGACGAACCGGCCGAGCGGCATGTGGTTGGCGCCGGCCGGGATGCTGACCAGGCTGCGCACCACCGGGGCCATCCGGCCGAACAGGACCGCCGCCCCCGCGTGCCGTTCGAACCACCGGTCCGCGGTGTCCAGGTCGTCCGCGTCGACCAGCGGGACCCGGTCGAGCCAGCGGCGCAGCCGCTCCTCGCTGAGCGCGTACCCCAGCCAGTACAGCAGGAGGGCGCCGCCCACCGAGCCGGCGGTCGCCGCGATGGTCACGAGGACGAGGCTGACCCGTCCCTGGTGGGCCAGGAAGCCCGCCATGGACAGGACGATCTCGCTGGGAATCGGCGGGACCAGGTTCTCCAGCGCGATGAGCAGGCCGACGCCGAGCTCGCCCAGCGAATCGATCACGGACGCGACCCATCCGGTCACGCCACCGGGTGTGCCGGGATCGGTCATGCGGCGCTCCTTCGCGAGGATCGTTTCCAGGTACCCGCCTTCTACCCTACGAATCGCTTAGCGTATATACCTGTCATCGGTATATGATCGCCGGCGTGACCGACGCACCCATGCGGGAGCCGACCTTCCTGGTCCTCACCGCCCTCGCTGCGAGCCCGCAACACGGGTACGCCGTCATCGAGGACGTGGCGACGATGACCGACGGCCGCGTCCGGCTGCGGGCCGGCACGCTCTACGCCGCCCTCGACCGGCTGCGCGGCGAAGGCCTCATCGAGGTGGACCGGGAGGAGATCGTGCAGTCCCGGCTGCGCCGCTACTACCGCCTCACCGGTGTGGGCGAGAAGCGGCTCGCCGCCGAGACCAACCGGCTGCGCACACAGGCGACCCTCGCCGAGAGCCGCCTCCGCGCCCGCCAGCGGCCAGGTGCGGCGTTCTCGTGACGCTCGAGGCCTACTACCGGAGGCTGCTGGCGGCCTACCCCCGAGAGCACCGGCTCGACTACGAGGAAGAGATGCTCGGTGTGCTCCTGGCGGGCGCGGAGCCCGGCCGGCGCCGTCCCACCGTCGCCGAGGTCGCCGACCTGCTGCGCTCCGGCCTCACCGCACGGATCATCCGCGGCGGCGCGCGACAGCGCGGCACCGGCTGGCGCGACGCCGCCTCCGCGGTCGGCTTCCTCGCCGCCCTCATCCTCGCGGCGGTGTCCGCCCGCCGGCTTGCCTGGGGAGTGTGGAGCGGCGTGTGGTGGGGACACTCCTGGTCCGGATATGTCTTCTCGCTCGATCCCACATTGCGGATGGTGGCGTGGTCGGTGGTGGTCGTCGCCGCGCTCGCCGGGCTCCGGCGTACGGCTGCCGTCATGGCGGCCGCCGCGGCCGTCATCGAGATCGGCGTGATCGCCTCCTGGCAGGACCGCTGGCACTGGATCGACAGGGGATGGCTGCTCATCCTCGCGCCCCTCACCGCGGTGCTGTTCGCGGTGGCCCGGCGGGGGCGGACGACGACCTCGGTCCTGGGCCGCCGGGGGGTGCTCCTGGCCGTCGGCGCGATCGTGCTGGCCGGTGCCGTCGCGGTGCTGTCCTCCCAGAACCCGGTCGACTATGCGTTCTCCGGCTATGCGGCCGCCGGTCTCGCAGCGGCCGGTTACGCGGCCGCCGGAGTCGCCCTGATGGCCGGGCTCCGGCAGGCGCGGCCGCGGATGCGGCGGCGACTCGCGGTCATGGTCGCGGCGGTCCTCGCCGTGCCGTATGCGCAGAACCGGTTCGCGCAGGCCGCCGGCATGCAATGGGTGTTCGAGGTGACCTGGGAGGTCGTGCTGACCCAGGCCCTCTTCCTGCTGGGGCTGCCCCTGCTGGCGGGGCTGGCAGCCCTCGGAGGGTGGGAAGCGGCGAGGGTGATGTTTCCGCGGCGGGCGCCGAGGTGACATACCTGAGGCATGAGCGACCGGTGGTATGAGAAGGCGGTCATCTACTGCCTGGACATCGACACGTACGCCGACTCCGACGGCGACGGTGTCGGCGACATCCGCGGGCTGATCGGGCGGCTGGACTATCTCGCCCGGCTCGGCGTCACCTGCCTGTGGCTCAACCCGATCCACCCGTCGCCCAACCGCGACGACGGGTACGACGTCGAGGACTTCTACAACGTCGACCCCCGCTTCGGAAACCTGGGCGACTTCGCCGAGCTGCTGCACCAGGCGGGCAACCGCGGCATCAAGGTGATCATCGACCTGGTCGTCAACCACACGTCGGACAAGCACCCGTGGTTCCAGGCCGCCCGGTCGTCGCCGGACTCGCCGTACCGTGACTGGTATGTCTGGTCCGAGACCCCGCCGCCGGACCGCCACCAGGGCATGGTCTTTCCCGGCGAACAGGATGAGACCTGGACCTACGACCGAACCGCCAAGCAGTGGTACTACCACCGGTTCTACAAGTTCCAACCGGACCTCAACATCGCCAACCCGCGGGTCCGGGAGGAGATCAAGAAGATCTGCGCGTTCTGGCTGCAGTTGGGCGTCGCCGGTTTCCGGATGGATGCGGTGCCGTTCATCATCGAGGAGACCGAGCCGGGCAACCCGGCGTCGCCGAAGGATCTGGGGTTCCTCACCGAGCTGCGCCAGCACATCCAGTGGCGCAAGGGCGATGCGGTGCTGCTCGCCGAGGCCAACGTGGAGCCCGACGAGCTCAAGCACTTCTTCGGGGACCCCTCCGGCTCGTCGAACCGCATCCACATGCTCTTCGACTTCATGCTCAACGGCCGGCTGATGCTCGCCCTGGCACGCCGCAACCCCGAGCCGATCATCGACGCGCTGCGCGACGCGCCGGCGCTGCCGTCCGGCGGCCAGTGGGCGACGTTCCTGCGCAACCACGACGAGGTCGACCTCTCCCGGCTCACCGCCGAGCAGCGCGGCGACATCCTCGCCGAGTTCGGCCCCGAGGAGGAGATGCAGCTCTACGGCCGGGGCATCCGGCGCCGGCTGGCCCCGATGCTCGGCGGCGACCGGCGGCGCATCGAGCTGGCGTACGCGCTGCAGTTCAGCCTGCGGGGCACCCCGGTGCTGCGGTACGGGGAGGAGATCGGCATGGGCGACGACCTCTCGCAGCGGGGGCGCGACGCCATCCGTACGCCGATGCAGTGGTCCTCCCTGCCCAACGGCGGCTTCTCGACCGCGGCGCCCGGCGACCTCGTCCGGCCCGTGGTGTCCGACCCGGAGTACGGCTACGAGCAGGTCAACGTCACGCTCCAGCGCCACGACCCGATGTCGTTGCTGTCCTGGTTCGAGCGGATGATCCGGACCCTGCGGGAGGCACCCGAGGTCGGCAGCGGCTCCTGCACGCACGTCGACGTCCCGGCGCCGCCCGGGGTGCTGGTGCACCGCGCGGACGACCGCACCGGAACGATGCTGTTCCTGCACAATCTGGGCCCGGACGACGGCGTCGTGGATCTCGGCACGCTGGGTCCGGAGGCGGAGTTCCCCAACGACGTGCTGGCCGACAGCGAGTATCCCGACCCCGGCAAGCTCGACGCGCTGCCGATCACGGGCTACGGATACCGCTGGATCCGGCTGTGCCGCAGGCCCTAACTCACCGGTAACAACTGGGTTAGAGTCGGCCGATCACCGAGGTTCATCTGTGGGAGGCCCAGGAATGACCCAGCCGAGTCGGGTAGCCATCGTCACCGGAGCCGCGCGCGGCATCGGCGCGGCGACCGCGCAGAAGCTCGCCGCCGACGGCATGGCCGTGGCAGTCGTCGACCTCGACGAGGCCGCGTGCGCCGAGACGGTCAAAGCGATCAGCGAGGCGGGCGGCACCGCCCTCGCCGTGGGCGCCGACGTGTCGAACCCGGCCCAGGTCGCGGCCGCGGTGGAGAAGGTCGTCGCCGAGCTCGGCGCCCCGACGGTCCTGGTCAACAACGCCGGCGTGCTGCGCGACAACCTGCTGTTCAAGATGAGCGACGACGACTGGGAGACCGTCATGGCGGTCCACCTGCGCGGCGCGTTCCTGTTCAGCCGCGCGGTGCAGAAGCACATGGTCGACGCCGGCTTCGGCCGCATCGTCAGCCTGTCCAGCACGTCCGCGCTCGGCAACCGCGGCCAGGCCAACTACGCCGCCGCCAAGGCCGGCATCCAGGGCTTCACCAAGACCCTGGCCTTCGAGCTCGGCCGCTTCGGCATCACCGCGAACGCGGTCGCCCCGGGCTTCATCGCCACCGACATGACCGCCGCCACCGCCGCGCGCGTCGGGATGAGCTTCGAGGACTTCACCAAGGCGGCGATCAGCCAAATTCCCGTCGGCCGCGCGGGCCGTCCCGAAGACGTGGCGAACACCGTATCCTTCCTGGTCAGTGAGGGAGCGGGGTTCGTATCCGGCCAGGTGATCTACGTGGCCGGCGGGCCACGCGCGTAGCGCCCTGTCTTGATCGGGGTCGCTACAACTGATGATGCGACCCCGATACGAGGGAAAGGGCGGAGAAGCCGACTGTGAATCGACGGATGAGCTCTCGTAGCGTGGCTCTGACGAGCACGTTCCTGCTGCTGGCCGCGGGTGGGGCGGCGGCCTGCGACAACGGCGACGAATACCAGGACGAGGGCTTCTACTGCGCCGACGAGAACGGGGTCATCGTCGACGAGGACTACTGCGACGACGACAACGACGGCGGTGGCGGCGGTGGGTTCTTCATCTGGCACTCGTCGAGCTACCGCTCCGGCTACCCGGTCGGCTCCCGGCTTCCGGCGGGCGGGTCGAAGTTCGCCTACAACGACAAGGCCGCACGGTCGTCGTTCGGCCTGCCGTCGTCCGGCAGGATCAGCAACGGCACGATCAAGACCAGCGTCGTCGGCAAGGGCGGCGGTTCGTCCGGCAAGTCGGGCGGCTGAGCTTGCGACGGATTCCGTACGGGCCGGTCCGCGACGGCTGGCGGCTCACGAACTACAGCCTCGGCCTGACCTACAACGACACCGAACTGCCCGACGGGACGATGATCTCGTACTGGCAGGAGGGTCCGTACTACGACTTCACCGAGGCGGAGATCGAGGAGCTGGAGGCGGCGACCACCGCCCTGAACACCATGTGCCTCGAGGCCGGCGACTGGATGGTCCAGCAGTGCCCCCGGCGCACCGCGCAGGGCCGCCGTGACGGCTATTTCGCCTCGGTGTGCGCCCCGGAGACCTGCTTCCTGACGAAGATCGGCATCCCGGAGTACACGCACGAGCAGATCATCCGCACCTGGTTCGACGACGACGCGGAGACCTGGACCCACCGGGACAAGGACCCGGACGGCATGGTGGCGATGCAGACGCCGGACTACTCGCCGAGCATCTACGGCCGCTTCGACCTCTGGTACAACGGCGCGGGCAGCGTGCCACGCCTGCTGGAGTACAACGCGCAGACGCCGACGTCCCTGGTCGAGGCCGCGGTCGTGCAATGGCACTGGATGGACCAGACCGGCGTGACCCAGCATCCGTGGCGGCAGTGGAACTCCCTGCACGACCGCCTGGTCGGCTGGGAGGCGTCGGGCGGCGAACCGGCCGACCCGGGCGCCTGGCGGCGCAACATCGCCAAGCTCCGCGAGGCCCGGCCCTGGCTCCCCGAGAAACCCAAGATCTTCTTTGCGTACGAGACGAGCGAGACGACCGGCGAGGACCGGATGAACGTCGCGTACCTGATGGCCACGGCCGAGGAGGCCGGATTCCCGGTCGAACTCATCGCCATGAGCCAGATCGGCTGGGACGTGGCCGGCGACCGCGTCCTCTTCGTGCCCGCGCCCGGCCAGGAACACAAGGCCGAGCCGATCGACGTGATCTTCATGCTCTACCCGTGGGAATGGTTCTGGAACGAAGAGGGCGGCAAGGCCTTCTTCCGCAACATGGCCGACCCCGCCAAGCGCGGCACGGTCTGGATCGAACCCCCGTACAAGGCGGCCCTGCTCGGCAACAAGGCCATCCTCCCGGTCCTCTGGAAACTCTTCGGTGACGACCCGGAGCGGGGCAGGTACCTGCTGCCCGCCTACTTCGCGGAGTCCTCGTCGGCGGCCAGGCTGACCTCGTACGCGAAGAAGCCGATCTGGGGCCGCGAAGGCGGCTCGGTCACCCTGGTCAAGGACGGCGTGACCATCGCCGACAACCCGTCGGAGTACGGCGCGGACGGCAAGTTCGTGGTCCAGGAGCTGCTGGAACTGCCGTCGTTCGACGGCCTGGAAGGCACGGTCCACCCGGTCGTCGGCGCCTGGCTCATCGACGGCGAACCGGCCGGCATGGGCATCCGCGAAGGCCTCGGCACCGACGGCCTGGTGACCAAGGACCGCTGCAACTTCGTCCCCCACGTCATCACCTGAGCCAGACCTCCGGCCACGCGAGGAAGCGGTTGTACAGGGTGCCCACGGTCTCGGCCTGGGCGACGCGCCCTACTCGGGCTAGCGGGGGCGGTTGCGCCAGAGCCACCAGAGGCCGATGAAGGGCAGGATCAGCGGGACGTAGCCGTAGCCGCTGCCGAAGCGGGACCAGACCGTGTCGTCCGGGAAGGCCACCGCGTCGGCGATGCTGAGGGTGCCGACGAGCAGGACGCCGATCAGCTCGATGGTGCAGCTTGCCAGGGCGACCAGCCGGCCCCGGGTGCCGCCGATCGCCAGGCCGACGGTGGCCGCGAGGTAGACCAGGCCGGCGAAGGCCGACAGCAGGTACGCCAGGGGCGCCTCGGCGAAGTGGGTGGTGATCTGCACCAGGGCCCGGGCGCTCGCGGAGAGTGCGAAGATGCCGTACACGAGCAGGAGGACGCGGCCGAGGCCGGAGCCGATGGCAGCGTCGCGGGGGCGGACCGGGGTCGGCTGCTCAGCCACCGGTCACCTCCGCGATCTGCTGCAGCCGCAGCACCAGGACGGGCAGCACCAGGCAGGCGACGCCGAGGATCAGGGTTCCCCATCGGGTCGGCTCCAGGCGGGCGAGGTAGACCGCGACCGGCGCGAACGCGACCGTGGTGATGAGGTAGCCGACGAAGGTGGTCCAGTCGGTGGGCCGGTCGCCGGTGAAGAGGCCGACGACCGCGACGACGACCAGGATCGCGACCAGGGCGGCGAGGCCGATCATGGACCACAGGTCGGTGTTGCTCGGGGCGCGGTTCAGCGCCGTGCGGACCAGGTACCAGACGCCCAGCACGAGGGCCGCCACGATGGTGGCGATCGAGAGGGGGCCGTTCATCACCGGCACAGCGTACTGACCTGCGTGCGCGTGTTAGTTTTCGGCCGGGTGATCTGCGGCGGAGGGCGACAGGGCCATGCGGTTCGGACTATTCGGTACGGGACCCTGGGCTCACCAGGCGCACGCTCCGGCGCTGGCGGCGCACAAGGATGTCGACTTCGTCGGCGTGTGGGGGCGTAATGCCGAGAGGGCGCTGGCGCTCGCCGGGGAGTACGACGCCGAGCCGTACGCGGACATCGACGCGCTGATCGCCGATGTCGACGCGATCGCGGTCGCGCTGCCCCCGGACGTCCAGGCGGGCATCGCCCTGCGCGCCGCGAAGGCGGGCAAGCACCTGCTGCTCGACAAGCCGCCGGCGTTCACCGCGGCCGCGGCCGAGGAGATCGTCACCGCCGCCACCGAGGCGGACGTCGCCGGGGTGGTGTTCTTCACCCGCCGCTTCATGCCGCAGATCCAGCAGTTCGTCGAGGCGGCCCGGGAGGCCGGCGGCTGGCTCGAGGGCCGGGTCGACCACCTCGGCTCGATCTTCCAGCCCGGCAACCCGTTCGGCGAGTCGGCGTGGCGCAAGGAGAGCGGCGGGCTGTGGGACGTCGGCCCGCACGCGGTGGCGCTGCTGCTGCCGGTGCTCGGGCCGGTCACCGAGGTGACCGCGCTGTCCGGGGTCCGGGACATGACGCACGTCCTGATGCGGCACGCCGAGGGGGCGATCAGCACGCTGACCCTGTCGGTGGACGCTCCGGCGAAGCTCGAGCGCGAGGACGCCGCCCTGTACGGCGAGTCGGGCGTGGCCGTCGTCCCGCCGGTGCCCTGGCTGCCGGTGGAGGCGTTCGCGAGGGCGATCGACGCGCTGATCGAGGCCGCGAACGGCGGCTCGCCCTCGGCGCTGGATCTCCGTTTCGGCGCCGACGTCGTGCGGATCCTGGCGGCGGCCGCCGAGTCCATCGACAGCGGCCGCACCGTCACGATCGCCTAGCCGCGGGTCGCACTGCGACCAAGTTCACATCTCGCGCACGTCCGGCACCCCAAAGGCGCCCGTCGTGCACCTTTTGCTGCCTCTCATGGTGCTTATCCGGCGGTCCTCTCCGCCGATTGAGGTGAGTCCGGGGCTACGCATCGCATCCAGGCCGAGGTCCGGCCTTGACGTGATCAACGAAGCTCCATGGTCCATGCTCACCACCGTCACGAGGGGACGCCCATGACCTCGGCAGCCTCGCGCGCCGACGCCACCGCGTCGCCCCTCGCCGTGCGCCCGGAGGGCCAGGCATGCGGCCGCTGAGCAGGCGTTCCCTCATCCGCACCGCCCTCACCGGCGCGGTCGGGGTCGCCGCCGGTGTGGCCGGGAGCCGCGAGGTCAGCGACTGGTTCGGCTGGGACCGTCCGCCCGTGCGGGGTGGGTATGCCGCCGCGGCCGACGACCTGTCCGCGGTGAAGCACGCCGACGTCGCGATCCGCTACCGAGTCGACACCACCCAGCAACTGGTGGCGCTCACCTTCGACGACGGTCCGGCCCCGCAATGGACGCCGATGGTGCTCGACGCCCTGGACGCCGCCAACGTCCCGGCGACCTTCTTCATGGTCGGGGAGAACCTGGAGAAGCACGCCGACCTCGTCCGCGGCCGGCTGGCCCGGCACGAGATCGGCAACCACTCCTGGTCGCACGCCGATCTGGCCACGCTGGATCTGCAGGAGGTCGGCCGGGAGCTCGAACGCACCCACGAGGCGATCCAGCGTCTCACCGGCCGTACGCCGACCCTGATGCGCCCGCCGTTCGGCCATCTCGGCGGATCGACCGTGCTGGCCGCGGCCCGCATGGGCTACACCATCACGCTGTGGTCCGAGGCCATGCACGAGATCCGGTACAAGGGCGACCCGGCGGCGCAGGCCCGTTACATCGTGGACGCGGTGAAGCCCGGCACCATCGTCCTGGCTCACGACGAGGGCGACGACCGCCGGCTGGTGACCGTACGCGGGCTTCCCGCGATGTTCGACGGTCTTCGCCGCCGCGGCTTCCGCTTCGTCACGGTGTCCGAGCTCCTCGCCTCCGCCACGCCCAGCCCCGGCCCGGCCGTCGCGTCGCACAAGCCGCTCCCTGGTTGACCGCTCCCGCCCGGGAGTTCCGGACCCATCCCGTCGCGTCCCGCACCGGCGTTGAATTCCCGTGGACGACGGAGAGGCGACACCGATGGAGCAGGGTGCTGCGCGGCGGCCGGACCACCTCACGGCGGTGCCGTCCCCGCCCACCGATGCCTGTGACCTGCTGCGCGGCGCGCGGCGGTGCGCGATCGTGAACACCCACGCGGTGGCTGAGCCCGGGCGCCGTCGAAGCGGGCGGCCGTACGCCAGATCTCCACCAGCACCTCCTGGGCGACCTCCTCCGCCTGGGCCGGATCGCGCAGGATGCGCCTACTGGGTGCGTCGTGGCTGGGCGGCCCGGGCGCCGGTGAAGACCGCCTCACGCATCGACGCGCCACGGCCGTTCGCCACCGGCACGCCATCACCACCACGGTGGAGTGACGCTAGGGAACGGTGCGCTCGATGGCGGCGGCGCCGTCGCGCTCCAGTTCTCTGCGGGCGCGCTCGATGTTCTCCGGCGTCGGATAACGGCCCTGGGCCACGGCCAGGTCCTCCGGGTCCCAGGGCTGGTCGGCTCCGGTGCGTATCTTGATCTCCTCGCCCGGCTGCAGGAACTGCGGGTTGTCGGAGTCCGGCCCGCCCCCGGTGACGAACGCGCCGACGGCGACATCGTCCTCAATGGCGTCGGCCACCTCCTCCGTCTCCTCCATCGGCGTACGATCCTGCTCCGTCATGGTTCCCTCCCGCGGAAGCCGACACCTCCTCGCAGGCATACCCGGATCGTCGGAAATAAACGCCTGTTCCTCAAGGAAGGAAACGGACGATCACCGTCCTGAGGGCCAAGTGAGCGTGATTCGGACAGCCGCCGCGCGCAACGGATGGACGGTGTGTAGTGGGCCGAATACATTTCTCCGTTGTCATGTGTGCGGGCGTTCCGGCGGGGACCGTGCGCACGCGTGGCGAGGGGAACGTGACATGAACGAACGCAGGCATGCCGCACCGAGGACGGGCCCGATCGACACAGGCCGAACGAGGTGAGCGGGCTGTCCGACGCCGAGCGGGACGCTGGCGAGATCGTCCGCCTGCTCGCAGGGCTGGTCGCCCGGCTCCAGCCCGGTGAACAGGACCGCGGCACCGAGCAGGAGATGCTCGCTGCCCTGGCCGAGGACGGCGGTGCGGCCGCGGCCCGGGTGCTCGCTTATCTGCGTACCCTGCGGGGCGCGGGCGACGGCGCCAACGTGGCGGTGCCGCCCCGGCTCGGGCCCTGGCGCCATTGGGTGCCACCGCGAGGCAACCTGTTCGGCGGTACGGCGGCCCCGCCGCGCCTTCTCGGCGGTCCGGCGGCTCCGCCGCGGATCGAGGAGCTCCCCCGGCCCCGGCGCCGCGATCCGGGGGAGTGATCCGCGCCGCGTCTCAAGGAGCGCTCCTGGCCCACGCCGCGACCTGAGAACGTGACCCGCACTTCGTCGCGGCCCGCGACTGCCTGCCGCGCTAGGCGAGGCCGCGCAGGGTCTGCGACGGGCACACCCCGAAGCGCGCACGGTACGCCGAAGCGAACCTGCCCAGATGCGCGAAGCCCCACCGGTGCGCCACCGCCGCCACGGTCGCACTGGCCGGGTCCTCGCTGCACAGGGTCTCGTGCGCGCGCGTCAGCCGTACCTGGTGCAGGTAGGCCATCGGCGTGCAGCCGGCGTGCCGGCGGAAGCCCTCCTGCAACGACCGCACGCTGACGCCGGCGATCCGGGCCAGGTCCGCCACCGTGTACGGCCGCTCCGGCTCGTCCTGGACGGCGTCCATCACCCGCCGCACCGCCCGCGGCGGTCCGGCGGGCGCGGGCGCGGTCAGCTCGTCGGTGTAGCGATGCGGCACGCTGAACAGCAGCCCGCCCAGGATGCTGCGGCGCAGGTGCTCTGCGATCGGAGACCGCCGGACCAGGCTGGCCGGGTGGGCGATCTCGCCTTGCAGCAGCCGGACCAGCGTGGTCCAGCTCCGGGCCGGTCCGGCAGCCAGGTCGACCGTCGGTGGGAGGTCGATCGGCCCCGTCACCGGCCGGCCGAGCAGTGCGGACAGCTCCGCCTCCAGCGCCGATCGCTCGATCTTGACGTCGAGCTCGGCCGACTGCGCGCCGTGCAGGGTGTAGACCGGTTTGCCCGGGCCGTACAGAACGGCGGTTCCCGGCTCGGCGGTGACCTCGTAGCCGGCGTGCCGGGCTCGCAGCCGCCCGGCCGTCGGAATCGTCACGTGGTACGCGTCCAGCTCGCCCGCGACGAGCGTCACGGGAGCTCCGAAACCGAGCTGTCCGACGGTCAGTGGTCCGAGTTGGATCACATCGGCGCGGAACTCGAAACCCTCGGCTCCCTCGGGCGCGCCGACCGTGAGCGGGTAGTAGAAGCGGCGCAGCAACGACCGCGTGTCATCGATGTCGACACTGCTGAAGCTGGAGATAGCGGAGGTTGCGGGTGAGGGTGTCACCGTCCTGTCAAGAGCATCACTCATCTCGTACGGCACTCCTACGCATACGGCGAGTATTCGGATCACTTAGGGTCCCGTCAATGCCTCCCCGCGGCCCTGACCGTTCCGGCACATTCCGGGCTGATGAACTACGCTGGCGTTCCGCGCCTACCTGGCGTAACTTGCAGACCAGCGGATAGTTGTTGGGACGCGGAGGTCCGACCGGTGCCGGGGTGAGGTGCCGGGCTGTGCGGCTGGTCGCGCAGAAGATTCCGCGGAACGTTCGGCGTCGCCCGCACGACGCCAGGAAGAGGGCAGCCGTGTATCTGCCGATCACCACTCGTCAACTGGCCGACGGAACCGTCGAGATCGCCCCGAGCGGGGAGATCGACCTCGACAACGCCCACGTCATGCGCGACGCCGTCAACGACGTCCTGACCTCGCAGACGCCGGCACGGATAGACCTCGACCTCCAACGGGTGATGTTGATCGACAGTATCGGCATCGGCATCCTGGTGGCCTGCTTCCACGCCGCGGCGGCCTCCGGGGTCAAGCTCGTGGTGAGTCATCCCAGCCCGACGGTGTACCGGCAGCTCTGGATCTCCGGGCTGGTGGGTCTGCTCGGCTGCGCCGAACCGCCCAACCCGCGGACGTCGGTCGGCCTGCGCCCGAGCTGACCGGTCGGGCTCCGCCGGCCTGTTGCGCTATCGGCCTGCGGCCTTCCTGCCGGTCGCCTACGCGGCTGGCCTCGCTGTTCCGCCGTTTCCGCTGTCTCGCCGTCGCCCCGGCGGGTTAGCCGTCCCGGTGGGTGGCGGGCCTGCGGCGGGAATGCCCCACCCGGTCGTGTTGTGTCCTCGGCGGGGCGTGAAGCCCGGTCGGCCGTGCTTTCTGCGGTCGCCTACCGTTGAAGGATCATGTGGCGGCGCGCGACGATCGGAATCCTGCTCCTCTACGCCGCCGGCGTCGTCGCCATCACGATCTTCCCGATCCGCGTCCGGCCCGCCTCTTACTGGGCGGGCGAACCGTTCATGACCATGGTCCACTGGATCCCCGGCGACGTCGACGCGCCGAGCTTCACGCTGAACATCATCATGTTCATCCCGTTCGGCGTACTCGTGCCGTTACTGTGGCCGGCGACCGACCGCCTCCGGGCGACCGGCCTGCGCGCCCTGGCGGCCAGCGCGTCGATCGAGGGGGTGCAACTGGTACTCGGCCTCACCCTCGGCAGCCGGCGCACGATCGACGTGAACGATCTGATCGCCAACACCGCCGGAGCCCTGATCGGCCTGCTCATCCTCCGGCTGGCGGTCCCGTCGGCGATCCATCGCGCCAGCGCCTGCCCACCAACTCCCCGGCGCCGACCCGCACGCCCGGCTCCGCAGTCCCGGCCCGGCCCCGGTCCGGACTCCAGCCCCAGCTCTAGCCCCGGTCCCGTCCCCAGCTCCGGTCCCGTCCTCAGCCCCGGCTGCGACCTCAGCCCGGGCCCGGGCCCCGGCCTTGAATCGAGATCCTTGTCCGACGACTAGGAGAGCGGGCTTGGCGAGCACCGTCCGCAGACGGGTTGGGTTCGCGAGCCGGCGGCCGGCTCAGATCATCAGGTCCGGCTCCACCTGGTGAATCTTGACCGGCATCCCGTCCGGCGTCTCCACGTGTAGGCGGGTGCCCAGATCCCGATCCGTGGCCAGCCGCACGATGGTGACGCCGCGGTCGCGCAGTTGCTTCTCCAGGCGCTCGAGGGGCATGGTCGCCGAGAAATTGAGCTCGACGGTGCTCTCACCCTGTGCCGGGTCGGGCGGTCGGGTGACGAGTCCGACCTGCGCGGTCCCGACCTGCATGAGCACCCAGTCCCCGCCCCGCTCCCCGTGGATCAGTTCACCGCCCAGCTTCTCGTAGAACCCGACGGCGGCCGGCATGTCCGCCACGTGGACCATCGGCTGCAGTTGCAGCCCGGGCAGCATCGGCCGAGGAGACGGAACCTTGGCGACCCCGCGCTTCGGCGCCTGCCCCCGCCGCTCGGCGGCCTGACCACGCCCCGTCGACAAGCCCCGCCCATCGACCGAGCCTTGCCCATCGACCGAGCCCCGCCCATCGACCGAGCCTTGCCCATCGAGCGAGCCTTGCCCGCCGACCGAGCCTTGCCCTCTGGCCAGGCCGCCCTGTCCCTCCGCCTGGATCTGCCGGGCCGCCTGGATTTGGCCGGCTGCCCGGATCTGACCGGCCAACCGGCCATCGGCGGCCGCTCGGCCCTGGTCGGCGGTCGCTGCCGTCGCGGTGATGTGGGCCCGCTCGGCCGCAGTCGGTACCGACGCCGACGTCGAGGCCGACTCGGAACCCCACGTCGAAGACCCCGCCTCCGTTTCGGACTCCGAAGCTCGCGCCGAGGGCTCCGCTCCCGGGGCGGAGTCCGATGTCCGCGCCGAGGGCTCCGCCTCCGAGGCGGACTCCGACGCCCACGCCGAGGAGGACTCGGCCGTCGAGGCGGACTCCGATTCCGCGGCGGGCTCTGACGTCCACGGCGAGGCGGGCGCCGACGCGGAGGTGGCGGCGGGGCCGGCGTGCGCCTCTCCTTCCTCGAGGTTCAGGAAGGGCGGGGGGATCGGGCGGGGGTCGGCGGGGCTTCCCGAGGCGGGGCGGCGCGGGCCTGGGGTGACGGCCGCGGGTGTGGGACGGGTCGCCTGCGGGTCGGGCGGGGCGGGATGGCGGCCTTGGTCGTTCGCCGTCCTGCCGCCGGCGGTCACCGGTCGTTCCTTGGCCATGGCGGACTCCTGTCGGGCAGCTTTCGGCGCCGGCGGAAATGCCGCCGCCGAAGGGCTCAACGACCCGTACCGCTCATCGATTCATCCCGCGCCGTGCCGACTGCTCACCGGAGCCGCCTCCTAGTCATTGAGCTGCGCATGCTGGATCTCGCCGAGTGCGGCGGTGATGACCTCCGCGATCGGTCGGGCCCCGCTCAGGTGGGTGAGCAGCAGCGCCGCATGCAGCGCGAGAGCGCCGGGCGCCGGCGGTGGGGAACCGTCGTCGTCCCAGACTCCCAGGGCGCCCGCGAGGAGGTAGAGCATCACCTGCGGGTCCACCTCGGGGCACCAGGCAGCCGCGGGACGCACGCTCTTCTCGAGGACGGCGCGGACGTCGTCGGCGTCGAGGCCGTCGGGGTGGGCCGCTTCCAGTTGCAGGCGCACCGCCGTACCGAGAATGAGCCCGGTTTGGGTCTGGTCCTGCGTGCTGAGCAGGGCCACCGCCTCGGTGAGAGCGTCCCGGTCCTGGTCGCGGGCCGCCATCGCCGCGGCGGCGGTGGCCGCCGCGATGGGCCGGGCGGCGGCGGGCAGGTGGCGCCACTGAACGGTCATGGCGCGACGCTAACCCCAGGGACCGACAGAATTCCGCGGCGCGCACCGCGTCGTCGATCATCGCGGTGACCTCGCCGCCGCGCTGCCGGACGGCGTCGACTACGTGTTCTCGACGCACTCGGCCGGCATGATGGCGACGTTCGCGCAGATCGTGAAGCCCTTCGGAGCGGTGGTGGCCATCGACAACGCGCCGAACCTGGACGTGTCGCCGCTCATGTCCAAGAGCATCGCCTGGCACTGGGAGCTGATGTTCACCCGTGCCCTGCACGATCCCACCAGCACGGCCCAGCACGAGATCTTGCGTCAGGCCGCCGAGCTGGTCGACAAGGGAATCCTGCACACCACGATGACCACCCTCATCGAGAGGATCGACGCCGCCGGTCTGCGCCGGGCGCATGCGGATGTGGAGGCGGGGTCGACCATCGGCAAGACCGTCCTCGCCGGATTCTGATTTCTGTCGGAGCCACCTGGCATGGTGGTCTCCATGACGTTGCATGAGGCGATGGCGGCCCGCGTCGAGCGTGGCGAGTTCCCCGGAATCGTCACGCTCGTCGCGCGGGGCGACCAGGTGCGGGTCGACGCGATCGGCACCACCGCGCTCGGCGGCGACGTGCCGATGCGCCGTGACACCGTCTTCCGGATCGCCTCGCTCACCAAGCCGGTCCTCGCCGCCGCCACGATGATCCTCGTCGAGGACGACCTCATCGACCTGGAGGAGCCCGTCCACCGCCTGCTGCCGGAGCTGGCCGGGCAGCGGGTGCTGGCCCGCATCGACGGGCCTCTGGACGACACGGTCGCCCCCCACCGGCCGGTGACGGTGGAGGACCTGCTGACCTTCCGGATGGGGTTCGGCCTGATCACCGAGCCGTCGTTCGACCCGCCCTGGCCGATCAACCAGCGGGCGAACGAGCTGGGCCTCGTGCTCGGTCCGCCCGACCCCCGCACCCCGCACGGCCCCGACGAGTGGATCCGCCGGTTCGGCACGCTGCCGCTGATGCGCCAGCCGGGCGAGCAGTGGCAGTACAACGCCGGCACCCTGGTGCTCGGCGTGCTGCTGGCGCGGGCGGCGGGCAAGCCGCTCGGCGACGTGCTGCGCGAGCGGCTCTTCGAACCGCTCGGCATGCGCGAGACGGGCTTCTGGCTGCCTGCCACCCGGGCCCGCGAGCTGCCGAGCTACTACCTGACCGAGCCGGGCGCGGGCACGATGACCGAACGCACCGACACGGGCCCGGAGATCTGGAGCAAGCCCCCGGTCTTCCCGTCGGGCTCGGGCGGGCTGATCTCCACGGTGGATGAATATCACGCCTTCGCTCGGATGCTGCTCGACCGCGGCGTCCACGGCGGCACCCGGTTGCTGTCCGAGCAGTCGGTCGAGCTGATGACGAGTAACCGGCTCACCCCGGCGCAGGTGGAGTCGGCGGGCGTGCTGCTCGGCGGGGCCGGCTGGGGGCTCGGCATGGCGGTCACCGTCACGGCGGACGCGACCTCCGGCCCGGGGCGGTACGGCTGGTCCGGCGGGTACGGCACGACGTGGTTCAACGATCCGCACGAGGGCCTGACCGCGATCGCCTTCACCCAGGTCAGCGACTTCCTGTGGAGCGGGGCGCAGCAGGAGTTCGAGCGGCTGGCATATCTGTGAGCGCCGCCGGTTTGTTCGTCCCGTTCCGGGAGGAGAGACGATGACGAACCTCGACGCGGTCACTGCGTGGGTAAACACCTATCGGGCCGCCTGGGAGACCAATGACCCCGGCGCCATCGCCGGGTTGTTCGCCGAGGACGCCGCCTACTTCACCGAACCGTGGGCGCAGCCGTGGGTGGGCCGGCAGGCGATCGTCGCGGGGTGGCTCGAGCACCGGGACGAGCCCGGGTCCGCCACCTTCGAGTGGCATCCGCTGATCGTCGCCGACGAACTGGCGGTGATCGAGGCGACGACACGCTATTCCTCGCCGCCGCGGGTCTACAGCAACATGTGGGTGCTGCGCCTGGACAACAACGGGCAGGCGCGACAGTTCACCGAGTGGTGGATGCGGCACCCCGATTCCTAGGGGTGCCGCGGCGAGCCGTGCCGAAGGCGAGCGGCACCGATAGCCGAAGGCAAGCTGCGCCGGCAGCCGAAGGTGAGCCGCTCCGGTAAATGCGTGATCACCTTCCGATATGCCGGGTCTGTCTACTCAATTCACGGCGATGAATCCCGGACATCGCGATCATCCAGTGCCATCCGGCGCCCAGAGGTGCAGACTGCCTCGGGTGAAGGCGCGGCAGACTCCGGCAGGGACGTGGCGGACTCGCCAGAAGGGCGCGGCAGCCTCGCCCGAAGCGCGGCGCTCCCGCCAAGGAGGCGTGGCGTTCCCGACACGGGTGGAGCGGGCCGGCCATGCGGGCCTGGCGGTCCCGCCGGCGGTGGAGCGGTCTCACCGAGCAGGCGTGGCTGCCCCGCTGCCTCGCCGACCGGCGTGGCAGCCTCGGACGGAGGTGCAGCAGCAGATGCTCGGCGGCCGCTACACGCTGCTGGAACCGATCGGCCATGGTGGCATGGCGGTGGTCTGGCGGGCCCGCGACGAGGTGCTCGGCCGTACGGTCGCCATCAAACTGCTGGCCGGACGGTACGCCGACGACGTGCAGTCGCGTGCCTGCATCCGTGCCGAGGCTCGCGCCGCCGCGGCCCTGTCCCATCCGCACATCGCCCAGGTGTACGACTACGGCGAGGCGGAGGAGAACGGCCAGCGGGTCCCGTACGTGGTCATGGAACTGGTGCACGGCATCACGTTGCAGCAGCGTTCGCGGACCGGGGTGCTGGCGCCGAAGG
The DNA here is from genome assembly GCF_003751945.1 of Couchioplanes caeruleus. Classification (NCBI taxonomy): domain Bacteria; kingdom Bacillati; phylum Actinomycetota; class Actinomycetes; order Micromonosporales; family Micromonosporaceae; genus Couchioplanes; species Couchioplanes caeruleus. The sequence continues at coordinate 5,725,635 of NZ_RJKL01000001.1, forward strand.
AGATCTGCCGGATCGGCGCGCAGGTCGCGGCGGCCCTGGCCGCCGCGCATGCCGACGGTCTGGTGCACCGCGACATCAAACCGGCCAACGTCATGGTCACCCGGGACGGCGTCAAGGTGGTCGACTTCGGACTCGCCGCCTCGGCCGGGGCCGCCGAGCCGGAGGAGCTGCTCGGTACGCCGGCCTACCTCGCACCGGAGCGGATGACCTCCGACGCCGTCGAGCCCGCCTCGGACGTCTACGCCCTCGGCGTGCTGCTCTACCGGCTGCTGGCGGGCGAGTCTCCGTGGACGGCCGACAGCACGACGCAGATGCTCACCGCCCACGTGAAGGTGGAACCCTTCCCGCTGCCGAGTCTGCCGGGGGTGCCGCCGGAGATCACCGCGTTGATCAACCGGTGCCTGCGCAAGGAGCCGGCCGAGCGGCCGAGCGCCGCCGAGGTCGCCCAGGTGCTCGGCGGTGGCGCGGTTCTGCGCGCCGGAGCCCCGCCGCCGCCCGTGGACCCGCCGAGTCGCCGCGGGAAGCTACTGGCCGGAACCGCGGCGACCGTCGCATTGCTGGCCGTCGCCGGCTGGATGCTGCTGTCCGGGGGCGCGCAGCCCGAGTCCGAGCTGCCTGCGGCGATCTCCGTGCCTCCGGCCGGTAATTCCGCGCCGACCGCGGCTTCCGGGCCGACCGGCACGACCGCGCCCGGCGGCCAACCCGGCGTGACCTCCGCGACCGTGCCCCGGCGGCCGACGACGGCACCGGAGGAACAGGCTCCGTCGCCGACGGGCGAGCCCACCGGAAGGCCGAGCGCCTCCGAGTCACCGTCGGGGCTGCCCGACGGCGTGGCGACGTTCCGGTCGGCCGGCGGCACCGTCTCCGCGCGCTGCACGCGGGTAGGGCTGGCGCGGATCGTCGCCTTCGCGCCGGTGAACCCGTACGAGGTCGAGCGGGTGAATCCCGGGCCCGCGCTCGCGGCCGTGATCGTCTTCCGGGACGGCCCGAGCCGGATCCGGATCTCGGTGAGCTGCGTCGCCGGCATTCCGGTGGCCGTCGTGACCATCTGAGCCGGGCGATCCGAAGACACCGCCTGAGCCGGCGAGCCGGGAACACCACCTGGGCCGGCGAGCCGGGAACACCACCTGAGGCGGCGTTCCGCGAAACGCTAAGCCGCCGCGGCGGCTGGTCGATATTGGGGGCCGTCCCGCCGGTAAGGAGGCTCATATGGAGGCATATCTCGACCCCGCCTACGAGTGGACGAGCCTTCTCGTGGGCCCGGAGGCGGTAGTCCCCTGGTGGGCGTGGGTCGCCCTGCTGGTCATGATCTTTTGGAGCCTGCTCGCCCCCGGACTCGCCGCCGCGCGTAAGCGCGAGGAAGAGCGGCAGCGGATCTTCCGCATGCAGGAGGCCGGTTACCGCCGCCTGCACGGCCTGGATCGCTGAGTCCCGCCTCAGGCGGTGATCACCACCTTGCCGTGGGCGCGGCCGTCGAGAAGGTGCCGGATCGCGGCCGCTGCGCGGTCGAGCGGGTACGTCCGATCGACCGCGGGCACGACCGCGCCGGTCTCGAGCAGGCTGCGCAGTTCCACGAGCCCGGCCGCGTCCTCGGAGGCGACGAAGGAACCGAGCCGCTGCCGTACGAACGGTGACAGCAGGTGCGCGCGGAGCTGCCGGTCGGTGCCGCCGAGCCAGCGTCCGCCGTTCTCCCCGCCGACGATGACGAGCCGGCCCCGGGGCGAGAGGGCGCGGCGCAGGTGGGACAGGCGCCGGTTGCCCCCGGTGTCGATGATGACGTCATAGCGGGTCCCGCCGTCGGTCGGGTCGTCGCGCGTGTAGTCGACGACCCGGTGTGCGCCGAGCCGGCGGACAAGGTCGGCTTTGTCCGTACGGCACACGCCGGTGACCTGGGCGCCGTCGGCCGCGGCGATCTGCACCGCGAAGCTGCCCACGCCGCCGGACGCACCGATGACGAGCACCCGTTCCCCCGCGCGCACCCGTCCGTGAGTGCGGACGGCTTGCAGGGCCGTCATTCCTGAGTCAGGCACCGCGGCCGCCTCCGTGAAGGACAGGTTGGCGGGCTTCACGGCGAGCCGGTCGGCGCGGGCACGGGCGTACTCCGCGAAGGTCGCATCGCCGATGCCGAATACCTCGTCGCCCGGACGCAGGTCCGCCACGGCGGCGCCGACCGCCGCGACGGTGCCGGCCAGGGACCGCCCGGGATTGGCGTGCTTCGGACGCCGCATTCCGAAGCCTGCCGCGCGTACGGGATAGGGCAGTCCCGCCATGAGGTGCCAGGTGCCGCGGTCGACGGCGGTGGCGTGCACGCGTACCAGGACATCGTCCGGCCCGATCGCGGGCCGGGTGATCCGGCCGTGCCCCAGGACGTCCTCGGGGGTGGGACCGTAACGCTCCTGAACGACGGCCCGCATGGAAGTGGTGGTCATAGTGCCGCTCCTCGATTCGCCGCATCCTTACGACGTAAGGATGATCCTTACAGCGTAAGCTTGTCAACCACGAGGGAAGGGGGCCGCGATGGCCGGGCGTGGTAATCGGGCGGTGCGATCACCGCTCAGTCGCGACGGCGTGCTCCGCGCGGCGGTCACCCTTGCCGACAGGAGCGGCCTGGAAGCGCTGACCATGCGCAGGTTGGGCGAGGCCGTCGGCGTCGAGGCGATGTCCCTCTACACCCACGTGGCCAACAAGGAGGATCTGCTCGACGGCATGGTCGACCTGGTGTTCGCCGAGATCGACCCGCCCGCCGCCGACGGCGACTGGCGCGAGGCGATGCGGCTGCGCGCGAACTCGGTCCGCGCGGCCCTGACCCGGCACCGCTGGGCCGTCGGCCTGATGGAGTCGCGGACCTCTCCCGGGCCGGCCACGCTGTGCCACCACGACGCCGTACTCGGCTGCCTGCGTACCGCCGGCTTCTCCGTGGAGCTGGCCGCGCACGCGTACGCGCTGCTCGACAGCTATATCTACGGCTTCGCGCTGCAGGAACGCGGCCTACCGTTCGACACGCCCGAGGAGACGGCGGAACTGGCCCAGGCGATGATGGCGCAGTTCCCCGCCGAGCAGTATCCGCATCTGGCGGAGTTCACGGCGGAGCACGTGCTGCGGCCGGGATACGACTTCGGCAAGGAGTTCGCGTACGGTCTGGAGCTCATTCTCGACGGGCTCGACCGCGACGCGCGGCACGGGCGTCCCTGACACCCATGCCGCGCGCCGCCTCTGCGGCGCTCGATCAGATCCGGACCCGGTCGCCCGGCACGCCGACGGCGGAGGCGAAATGGCCCGCGTTCACCCAGCCCGGCACGCCGACTACTGCGCCTGGATGTACTGGGAAGGGGGTACGCCGATCATGCTGGCGAAGTCACGGGTGAGGTGTGCCTGGTCGCTGTAGCCGAGTTCGGCGGCGAGGGCGCCGAGGTCGAGGCGGGTGCCGGCGGTGGCGCGGGCGGCGGCTTCGTGGAGGCGGTGGCGGCGGATGACCCATTTCGGGCCGACGCCGACGTAGTCGGCGAACAGGCGCTGGAGCTGGCGCACGGTGAGGTCGAACGCGCGTGCCAGGTCGTCGACGCGGGTGATGCCGGGCTCGGCGGCGGTGCGGGCGACGATGGCGGCGGCCAACTGGGCAGCGGACTCGGGCTGCTGGGGTGCGCGGGCGGTGAGGAACTCGTCCATCACGGCCACGGCGGTGTCGTCGTCAGCGGCGAGCACCGCCTCGGCGAGTGCCCGCCCCGATGGGCCGAAGACGTCCTCGATCGCGAGGAACCGGTCGGTGATCGAGGAGACCGGTGCGCCGAGGAAGGGCTGGAAGCCGCCGGGCTGGAAGCGCACCCCGAAGACTCGTCCGGCGTCGTGCAATACCTCCGTGAAACGGCCGCGTGGGACGCCGGCGATGCGGCACCGGCCGGGCTTGAAGGTCATGTTGATCGCCGGGTAGGGCAGGACCTGCTGTTCGTAGGGGTCCTGGCCGCGAAGGTCCCAGACGACGATCCAGTAGTGGGCCACGTACGGTCGCAGCGCCGTTGCGGCGTCGGGCGCGCTGAACCGGAACTTCTCCTGGCCCGCGCCCGGGTTGAGGATCGCCGGCACGAGTGAAGGCTAGCGGATCCCACGGGCGCGTCGCGTTTGTTCAAGACCGGTCCGTGGCCCTGGCCTAGCCTGCGTTCATGCAGCTCAACGCACTCTTGAACAAGTCGATCAGCAAGGCGGCGGCCGTGGTACGCGGCGTCGAGCCCGACCAGTTCCACGCACCCACACCCTGCGCCGAATGGGACGTACAGACCCTGACCAACCACCTCCTGCAGGTGACGAGTGCGCTGCACCTCGCCGGCCGACGGCAACCCGTGCCCGACCAGTTGTGGGGCCGCGACCTGATGACCGAGGGATGGGCCGACCGCTTCGACGACGAGGGCCGCGCCGCCGCGGCCGCGTGGGCGCAGCCGAGCGCGTGGGACGGCATGGTGAGCATGGGCGGGGCCGAGATGCCGGCCCCGATGATCGCCACCATGCTCGCCACCGACCTCGCCATCCACGGGTGGGACCTGGCACGCGCTACCGGGCAGGACTACCACTGCGACGACGACGTCGCCGAGGCGACCTGTCGGTTCATCACCGACATGGGCGATCAGGGCCGTCAGATGGGCATCTACGCCACCCCGGTGACCGTCGCCGGCAACGTTGCGGCCTTCGAGCGGGCACTGGCGCTCAGCGGCCGCGACCCCCGATGGGCTGGCCCTCCCGCATAACGGTCCCCTGGGTCGGGGCGTCGGTTCAGCAGCGGGTACGGAGGACGTCGACGCCGTCGCCGGTGAGGTCGTCGAGGGCAGTGGACCGGCCGGTCATCGCCATCACCAGCGCGATCATCGTGCCGGTGGCCTGCGGGCCGGTGCCGTGCCGCCAGTCCGTGTCGGTGGCGGTGAGGGTGACGCCGGCGATGCGGCTCTTGGCGCCGATAAGCAGGTCGCTGCCCTTGTAGAAGTCGGCAACCTCGATCAGGTGGGCGATCGGGTGGTCGCGGTAGCCGCCGAGGGCGCGGAAGACGTCTTCGCCGTGGACGATGGTCTCGCCCAACCAGGACAGGGTCGGTCCGGGCGGCCCGGTGCGGGCATCGATCCGCGCCCGCAGCGCCTCGACGAGATCGGCGTGGGAACGGCCGGTGGTGACGGCGGCGATGTCCTTGCGCACCATCGCATCGAACCGGAAGCCGCTGCCGATCAGCTTGGCGAAGAAGCGCGGCGGCGTCATGGACGCGGTGGCGATCATGTGAGCGACGACGTCGCGAACGGTCCAGCCGGCGCACAACGACGGCCGGTCCCACGCTGGTGCCGGTAGGGCGGCGAGCGCCTCGACCAGCGCCGCCCGCTCCGTGCGGATCATCTGCCAGGTGTCCATCGTCGGCTCCCGTCCCCGCTCCGGCGGTCACATGGACTCGAGCAGGGCCTTGAGCCGAGCCAGGTCGGCCCGGTTGGCCCGCCGCATCGCCGTTGCCATCATCGGCGCGGCAACCCGGGAGAAGCCGGACGGCTCGCCGCGGTTGCGCAGCGTCATCCGGGTGCCGCCGCCGTCGGCCGGTGCCCAGGTGTACGTGGTCTCCATCGGGAACGGCCCCTGAGCGGTGCGCATCACCAGCCGCTCGCCGGGCTCGTATTCGACGATCTCGTACGTGTAGCGCAGGGTACGGCCGAGGAACTGCGCCTGGAACGTCACCCGGCTGCCCAGGCGCAACGGCGGCTCGCTCACCCACTCCACCGAGGCGATGTTGGCGTACCAGCGCGGCGCGTTGTCGGGGTCCGCCGCGTACGCGGCGACCTCGGCCACCGGCCGGTCGATCACGGTCTCGGTCAGCACGTCGACGGCCATCACGCCCTCCTTACGCGCCCGACCCGGAAGGCGTGCGCAGCATCCACGGATCGTCTTTGGTCCCAGCCGCCATGGCCCGCCCATCCCGCTGTCGCTGTCGTCACGGCCAACTGTAGGCCGGCGCCCGGCGGCAAGGAGCCGAATCTGCCTCGAGCGCGGCGCACCTGCCGCCCCGGCTCTCCGGCCTGCGATAGCCGCCGGGACGCCACATCATGTGACGGTCGCCACTGCCCTAACCCTTGAATCCGGTACCTAGGTACAGGCTTACGGTCGAAGGACGACAGCGAGGGCCGAGGGCCGTGGAGGTTGCCATGTCAGACGTGGTGCAGAGCGGTGGGTGCGGGTGCTGCGGCACCGCCGTCGCGGACAGTGTCTCGCAGGTCGAGGCCGATGAATCGGCGCCGCGGACGCGGTTCGTCGCCGGCGCCCGGCAGTTGAGCATCGACGGCAATGACCTGGCCGACCTGATGGTGCTGTTCGACGCCGGGGACTGCGCAGCGGTGCAGCAGCGGATGGCGCAGATCGTCAACGCGCTGCTGGCCGCCGCCGAGCTGCGGGTCGTGGAGCAGATCGAGCAGGCCGCCCGGATCCAGTCCGAGGCCGGCGGGCACCTGCCGGGCCTGTCGCCGGTGGCCGCTGACCTGCAGACGGAGGCGACCGAGCCGGCCGCCTTGGTGGCGCGGTTGCAGGGTGCCGCGCACCGGTTGGCGCAGCCGCCCGCCGGCGGTGCGGCGTGCGGTGCGGACTGCCCGTGTGTGACCGCCGCGTCGGCGGTCACGGCGGTGCGAATCCCGGCCGCCCGCGCCGCCCTGACCGGGGGCGCCACCGATGGCGCGGCAGACGGGCCGGACCTCGTGTGCACGATCGACGGCGGGATCGACGCCATGTACGGACGGATCAACGAATGGCAGGCGGTCATCGAGCGGGCCACCGGGCGCGAGCCCGCCGACGGTGGGGTCACCCTCACCTTCGAGCACCACCCGGCGATGACGGTGGAGCTGGCCCGGTTGGTTGCCGCGGAGTACGCCTGCTGCTCGTTCTTCACCTTCACCCTGACCGTGGGTCCGGCCGGGATGCGGTTCAGGGTGACCGCTCCGCCGGAGGCGAGCGATGTGGTGACCGCCGTGTTCGGCACCGCCACCCCGGCCGGAGCCCGCTCATGAAGCGGCTCGGCTACACCGACGTGCGGCTCTACCCGGGCGGCAAGAGCGGTGCCCGCATCGACGCGGCGGCGGCCTGATGTACGACATCGGCAACCGGCGGCTGCGCACCGGCGAGGTCGCCGAGCGGGCCGGGGTGAACATTCAGACCCTGCGCTACTACGAACGCCGTGGGCTCATCGCCGAACCAGCCCGCAGTCCCGGCGGACACCGCACCTACCCCGCCGACACGGTCACCCTGCTCAGCGTGATCAAGGCGGCGCAACGCCTCGGCTTCACGTTGGACGAGGTCGCCGAGCTGCTCGACACCGGCCGACGCGGGCACCCCACTCCCGACCTCAAGGCGCGGGCCGAGGCGAAGATCGCCGAAGTCGACCGGAAGATCGCCGACCTGAGCACCATCCGCGGCGCCCTCGCCCGCGTCGTGGCGGCCGGCTGCGACAGCCTCACCGCCTGCACCTGCGACGACTGCCCCCTGCCGTTCGCCGAACTCGCCGATGGAGACGCCTCATGACCCTGCAACACGCACGCCCTCTCCACGCCCTGCCCTCCACCAGCGCCTCTTCTGCACCCGGCACGCCGGTTGACAACGCCCCTCCGACGCGCAGCAAGATCACCGCCGGGCTCGCCGCGCTGGCCTGCGCCGCCTGTTGCGCGCTGCCGCTGCTGATCGCCGCCGGACTGCTCACCGGCGCGGGCGCCGCCCTCGCCGAGAACATCCTGCTCGGGATGTCCGGGGTGCTGGTGGCCGCCGCCGCCACGATGTGGTGGCTGCACCGCCGCCGCTCGGCCCGCACGGCAGCCGCCGCAGGTGCCGGTGGCTGCGCGAGCGGCACCTGCAACTGCTGACTCCGGCGTCGTGGCCGCTCGGGGGGCATCCTCCCGGCGGCCCGGCCCGACAGGTCTGTTGCGATACCACTGTGACGATCATCCGCTCGCTGCTGCTGTTCACCGTCGCCGCCCTGGCCGAGATCGGCGGCGCCTGGCTGATCTGGCAATCCGTGCGCGAACACCGCACCGCCTGGTTCGCCGCCGCCGGAGTCATCGCCCTCGGCGCCTACGGCTTTGTCGCCGCATTCCAACCCGACCCGCACTTCGGCCGGATCCTCGCCGCCTACGGCGGCGTCTTCGTTGCCGGCTCCCTCGGCTGGGCCGTCGTCGTCGACAAGTTCCGCCCGGACCGCTACGACATCGCCGGTGCTGTCATCTGCCTGGTCGGTGTCGCCGTCATCATGTACGCCCCCCGCACCTGACCGCCGACGCCGCAGGCGTGTCATCGCCGGCGTGGGTGCGTTTCATACATCCGGACCCATGCGAGTACTCCCGAGATGGCGGTGAGGGCGGCGACGACCCAGACGGCGGCGCGGATGCCGGCGAGGTCGGCCACGATCCCGGCGAGGATGGCGCCGATGGCGAAGCCGCCGTCGCGCCAGAGGCGGTACACGCCGACGGCGCGGGCGCGCCAGGCGGGGTGGGCGACGTCGCCGATGGCGGCGAGCAGCGTCGGATAGACCGCCGCGGTCCCGAGGCCCAGGAGTATGGCGGTGGTTGTCCAGGCGGCGAAGGAATTGCTGGCAGCGACGCCGGCGAGGGCGGCGGCCTGGGCGAGCATTCCGGCAACGATGAAGGGTTTGCGGCCGTAGCGGTCCGATGCCGGTCCGAATGCGACCTGGCCGAGGCCCCACACGGCCGGGTAGAGCGCGGCCAGGGCGCCGATCTGGGTCAGCGACAGTCCGGCGGTGGAGAACAGCAGGGGGAACAGGCCCCAGGCGAGGCCGTCGTTGAGGTTGTTGACCATGCCCGCCTGGCTGGCCGAGGCCAGAGCTGGTTCCTTGTAGGAGACGAGGGCTGCGATCTGCCCGGTACGTAGCTCGCCGTGGTGGGCGCCGTCGACGCTCTGGTGGACGGCGGCCTCGGCGCGGGCGTGCTCGCGGGTTTCCCGCACGAAGAATGCGGACAGGCCGAGGCCGAGGCCGGCGTAGGCGAGCCCGAGCAGGAACGGCGCCGGGCGCAGCCCGTGCTCGGCGGCGAGCCACCCAGTCGCCAGGGCGGTGCCGGCGACGGCGAGGTAGCCGGCGGCCTCGTTGAGTCCCATCGCCAGGCCGCGGCGGAACGGTCCGGCGAGGTCGATCTTCATGATGACTGTGGTCGACCAGGCCAGGCCCTGGTTGACGCCGAGGAGGACGTTGGCGGCGACGATCCAGCCCCAGGACGGGGCCCAGATGATCATCAGTGGGACGGGGATGCCGATGAGCCAGCCGGCGAGCAGGACGGGTTTGCGGCCGTAGCGGTCGGCCCACGTGCCGGCGAAGAAGTTGGTGATGGCCTTGGTGGCGCCGAAGGCGAGGATGTAGGTCAGCGCGGCGGTGTAGGCGGTGAGGTGGAACTCGCGTTCGGCCAGTAGCGGCAGGACGGTGCGTTCCTGACCGAGGAGGCCGCCGACGAGGGCGTTGACCGCGACCAGCAGGCTGAATGGGGCGAGGTTGGCGCGTATCCCCAACCGGACGGCGGGGGCCGTGGCGGGGCTGGTCATGCGCCTTCCTCCAGGTGCTGGCCGGTGGCGGTGGCCCAGTCTTCGGCGCCGCCGACGAGCACGCTGAGGTCGCGGTGTCCGGCGCGTTCGAGGAGGGTGGCGGCGGTCATCGCGCGTTCGCCGTGTCCGCACATGACGGTGAGCGCCTCGCTCGGCACCGCGCCTGCCTGTTGTGGGAGGTGGCCGAGTTCGAGGTGCAGTGCGCGGGGCAGGTGCCCGGATGTGTACTCGGCGTGTTGCCGGATGTCCAGCACGCCTCGAGCGGGCATCTGGTCGGGGGTGACCAGTCGCGTGGTGCTCACCTCGGCCCTGGTGGCGCGCCAGGCGGGCATGCCGCCGGCCAGCTCGCCGACGATGCGGTCGAAGCCGATGTTGAGCGCGGGCCAGACGATGTCGGCCGGATCCTGGTCGGGATTGCGGACGATGACCACCGGGGTGTCAGGGGCGACCAGCCAGCCGAGCCAGGTGGCGAACTGCGGGCGCAGCGGGTTGGCGACGGCGCCGGGGATGTGTCCGGCGGCGATGTCGGCGACCGGGCGGACATCGACGATGACGGCGCCGTCGGCGAGCAGGCGACGCACGGCGGGGACGTCGAGGGCCGGCAGCATCGGCCCGTCGGTGATGACGGCGGGTCCCCGTCGGTTGAGCTCGCCGAGACGTGCGAAGTAGCTGGGGTAGGAGCCCAGGCTGGCTACCAGCCGGGCGACGAAGGTGTCGGCGTCGGGGGCGGCGAGGAGTGGGTTGGTGGCCCTCTCGGTGCCGATGGTGGAGCTGCGGGCCGCGCCGGGCGGGGCGGAGCAGAACGACCCGGCGCCGTGGGTGGGCCACACCGCGGTCGCGTCGGGCAGGGCGGCGAGGCGGTGCAGCGAGGCGTACTGGGCGCGGGCCAGTTCTTCGGTGCGGTCGGCGCCGAGCAGGTCGGTGCGGGCGGCCGAGCCGACGATCAGCGACCCGCCGGTGAACACGCCCAGCGGCGTGGGACCGTCGAGGAGCAGGAACGACAGGTGTTCGTCGGTGTGCCCCGGCGTGGTCAGGGCGCGCAGAGTGAGCCCGCCGAGGTCGACCTCGTCACCGTCGTGCAGTCCGTAGTGGTCGAAGGCGCGGTGCCCGTCGGCCGAGGCCAGGATGGTCGCGTGGTCGGTGGCGGCGAGTTGCACCGCGCCGGTGAGGAAGTCGGCGTGCAGGTGGGTGTCGGCGGCGTACGCGACGGTGAGCCCGCGCCGCTCGGCGACCGCCCGCAGCGCTCGCAGGTCCCGGGGCGGGTCGACGGCGAGGGCGCGGCCGTCGCCGAGGTCTATCAGCCAGGCGGTGTTGCCCAGCCCTTCATCCACCAGGGGGTGGATCGGCGGTGCGCTCATCGCGGGGTCCCTTTCAGCGGTGCGCTGGACTTCGCAGTTCCACGAACATACAGTCCTCCAAAGAACTTTGGAATAAGGGAAGAGGGCGGACTGTGCCGACGACATCGTGTGGGCGGACAAGGTCCTCACGTTCTGACCGCCTTCGAGGTGCACGAGAATCAACCGGCACGACCCGAGGGAAAGGGGCCAGGATGGGTAACCGGGAACGCAAGGACGAGTTGTTCGAGCAGTTCGCCCGGGTCGGCAAGGCGCTGTCCAGCCCGAAGCGCCTGGAGCTGATCGACCTGCTCGCCCAGGGCGAACGCACCGTCGAGGCCCTGGCCCGCGCCGCCGCCCTGGGCATGACCACCTGCTCGGCGCACTTACAGACCCTCAAGCAGGCCAACCTGGTCGCCACCCGCAAGGACGGCACCAAGGTGTACTACCGCCTCGCCGGTGGCGATGTCGCCGACCTCTACGCCCGGCTGCAGACGGTGGCCGCCGCCCACCTGCCCGACGTCGAAGCCGCCCGCACCGCCTACCTCGGCCCGGCCGAGGCCGAACCGGTCGACCGCGACGAACTGCTGCACCGGGTCAAACTCGGCCGGGTCACCGTGCTCGACGTGCGCCCCGCCGAGGAGTACGCCGCCGGGCACCTGCCCGGGGCGGTCTCCATCCCGCTGGATCAGCTCGCCGACCGCATCGGTGACCTGCCCGCCAGGATGGAGATCGTCGCCTACTGTCGGGGCGCCTACTGCGTCCTTGCGCACGACGCGGTCCGGCTACTCACCGCCCAGGGCCGCCGCGCCCGGCCCCTGGCCGAGGGCATCCTCGAATGGCGGGCGGCCGAGCTGCCGCTGGAAACGGGGGCCGACCGTGCCGCCGAACTGCTCACCGCGGCCGCCCACACCCTCCTCGCCCGCAACGGCGTCGAGACAACCGACGAGGCACGGTGAACACCACTCCCGACCGCACGAGCCCGACAAGTTCGGTGCTCGTTCTCGACGGCGGCGACCGCCGCTGCGTACAAATTCTCCTTGAGTTGCGCCCGCTCACCGTGCATGCCGCACCCGGCACCGTCATCCACGTGCACACCACCGACCCGGCCGCACCGCTGGACCTGCCGGCCTGGTGTCACCTGACCGGTCACACCTACCGGGGCCCGGTCCACATTGGCCCGACCGGAAGCACCGCTTCGCCGGCTTACGCCCTGCAGGTCGCCGAGGACGCCGTCGCCACCGACCCCGGCCATCCCTGGCGCGCCGCTCGATCCCCGCACCCCGAGCCAACGGCACCGGAAGAGCCAACAGCGCACGCGTCGCGTCCAACGCATCGGGCCGAGCAGCCCGGCCGCTCCGCACATCCTTGGCGCCGCCACCCGGCCCAGCGGAGACTCCACGCCATGACCGACGCCGCGGCGTCCCACACGCCGATCACCGTGTACAGCCGACCCGGCTGCCCCTACTGCTACCTGCTGCGCCGAGGGCTGCGACGCCGCGGCCTGACCTTCACCGAAATCAACATCTGGACCGACCCCGAAGCCGCTGCGGCCGTCCGCTCCGTCGCCGACGGCAACGAAACCGTGCCAACCGTCCACGTCGCCGAGCGATGGCTGGTCAACCCCAAGGCGGCGACGGTCGACCAGCTCGCCCGCGGGTAGATCCATCAGCCGTAGCCGACGGCTCCTTGCCGCGGCATCACGGAAGACGGACAGAACCTGGAGCTCACCGAGATCACGGCGACTTCCGCCGATCCCCTGCCGTTGGGCTGTGCGGGCTGCTGCGTGGGGTGGTGGGCCATTTGCGGCGGGTATGGCGAAAGGCCACCGGGCGAATGCCGGTGGCCCTTCCCGTTCGTTTCAGTTGGCGTCGCCCGGCGAGGTGACGCGGTAGGTCGTGCCTGCCGCGGTGGCGTCGACGACCGCGCCAGACGCGTCCGCGCCAGCGTCGACCCGCACCGAGGCGTCGAACTCCGAGACCGGGCCGACGGTGTGGAACCAGAACTTGGCGGTGCGCTTCTGCCCGGGCGCCAGGGGCCGCTCGACGCAGACGATGTCCTCGACGTGCTGAATCGTCTCCGTGCATCCCTTCCACGCCATGTAGGAGGCATCACCGCTGCTCGCCGGGAAGGTGACCAGCGGGAACTGCACGGTCTGGCTGCTCAGGTTAGTGATCGTGACGTTCGTGTACCCGTGCCGGATCCCGTACCGGTCGCGCTCGCCGTAGGTCAGGGGCGTCGCGGTGATCGAGAACGTGCCGGTGAGCCGCTCGAAGCCGACCTTGAAAGACAGGGTGCTCGCGGTGCCGGCGACCGGCGTACCGTCGCTGTCGACGGCCTGCTCGATGCGCACCTCGGCGGTGCCCGCCGGGCCGGACGCGCGGGTCTGCCACGGCAGGGTCATGGTGCGGGACTCGCCCCCGGCCAGCGGGTCGACGATGCACGTGGTCCGCGTCGAGCTGCCGCTCATGTACTCGCAGTCCACGTCCTGGAGCAGGGTGTCGCGGCCGTTCGCCGGGAAGGTCAGCATCGGGAACTGGATCGTCCCGGTGCCGTTGTTGGTGAGCGTGAGGGTGTTCGTACCGCTCCGGGTGCCGCTCACGTCAGGCTGCCCGTAGACCAGGCCGGTGGCGGCGCCGCTGAGCGTGGCCGCGGCGCTGTTCGCATCGGCTGCCGACGCACCGGCGAGCGTGACGCCGATGGCGACGGTCGCGGCGAGCACGCCGCGGCGAATTTTGGTGTTCACAGTGTTCCCCCATGTGTGCCCGTCGTGGACCCGGCGTCCACGGGCGAGGAGCCTACAGTCTGCCAAGATCCACGGAACATCGACGCGGAGCGTTGTTGACTTGCACACCACCTTGCCGCCACCGCCGTTGCCAGCCGTCCACCGCAGTCGCCGAATCCCACGGCCGCCGGGCCGAAACGGAAGTGACCCAACCAGCACCGTCAGGTCCGCCGACGTGGCCCGGAGCGTCGTCTCAGCAGTCACATGAGATCCCGACGGCGGTGAGGTCGTCCACCGGACGGCGGTGGATGCCGTCGGGCGTGCCGATCGGAAATCCCTCGCGGACCCAGTACTCGTAGCCGCCGAGCATCTCCTTGACCCGGTATCCGAGCGTGGCGAAGGCGAGGGCGGCCCGGGTGGCGCCGTTGCAGCCCGGGCCCCAGCAGTACGTGATCACGACCGTACCGCCGATGGGGACGACCTGTGTGGCGCGCGCCGGGATCTCGGCTGTCGGCAGGTGCACGGCGCCGGGCAGGTGGCCGCGCTGCCAGGCGGCGGCGCCGCGGGCGTCCACCACGACGAGGCCGTCCACGCGGGCCTCGAGGTCGGCGTGGACGTCGCTGACATCGGTCTCGAAGCGCAGTCGGGCGGCGAAGTGAGCGGCGGCCTGTTCGGCGGACGCGGGCGGGGTGGCAAGGACATTCGACATGGGAACGATCCTCGGGCGGCGGCTCGACACAGGACAGTGGCGTCGACGCCCCGGTCCGCTAAGATCCCGCCATGCTTGCGGTCCGTCGACGCGGGCCCGCGGTGTCGGTGCTCGCCTACGAGGGGATGTCGGCCTTCGAGATCGGCATTGTCACCGAGGTCTTCGGCCTGCCGCGCCCCGAGTTCGACGTCCCGTGGTACGAGCTCACGATCTGCGCCGAGGAGCCGGGTGCGGTGCCGGTCATCGGCGGGGCGAGCCTGCACACGCCACACGGGTTGGAGGCGTTCGCCACGGCCGACACGGTCATCGTGCCGGGCGTCTCCGACGTGTCCGTCGACCCGTCACCGGCGCTGGTCGCCGCGCTGCGCCAGGCGCACCACCGGGGCGCCCGAATCATGTCGATCTGCTCGGGTGCCTTCGCTCTCGCCGGTGCGGGGCTCCTCGAGGGACGGCGCGCCACCACGCACTGGCGCTACGCCGAGCGGTTCCGTCGCCGCTACCCGGACGTCGCGCTGGACCCGGACGTGCTGTACATCGACGACGAGACCGTGTTCACGAGCGCAGGCAGCGCCGCCGGGCTCGATCTGTGCCTGCACGTCGTCCGTCGCGACCACGGCGCAGCGATCGCCAACGCGGTCGCCCGGCGCCTGGTGATACCACCCCACCGCGACGGCGGCCAGGCCCAGTTCATCGAGGCGCCGATGACCGCCGACCCGGCCGACGACCGCATCGCTGCGAGCATGGCGTGGGCACTGGCACACCTGGCCGACGCCATCACCGTCGACACCCTCGCCGACAGGGCGTACATGTCGGCCCGCACCTACCTGCGGCACTTCGCCCGGGCCACCGGCACCACTCCGATCAGATGGCTGATCAACCAGCGGATCCAGGCCAGCCTTGCGCTGCTCGAGACCACCACGACCCCGATCGAGAAGATCGCCAGGTCCGTGGGCTTCGACAGCGCCGTCACCTATCGCCATCACTTCGGCCACACCATGCGGACCGCGCCGTCGGCGTACCGGCGGGCGTTTCGGACCGGCGAACCAGCCGATCGGCAACCGTTGTCGAGCGCCCTCTGACGCCCGGCCCGTCCGGCGACTTGTCGAACGTGACCGCAGTCTCCAGCGTCGGGCAGCGAGGCGAGCCGCACCTCGCGACAAGCCCCGGAACAGCGAAGCGTCCGACGGCATCTGTCGTCGGACGCTTCAACGATTACCGTCGCCTGATGCGCGACGGAGCCATGGGATAGCTGGCTTCGATCGAACCCCCGACCCCGCGACCATAACCAAGGTCATCGGCAACTTGAAGACTTGGCCTCAGGTGTTCCACCAGGTCACCGGGACTGCAACCGCCGACGATGACAGAAGCCGACCGCACCCCACCGCGCATCCGCTCCCCGCTTCGCTCCACTTCTGCTCCCATGCGGGGACGCCGTGCCAGCGGCTAGATGCCGGGCCAGCGGCTAGATGCCGGGCCAGGGCCAGGGCCAGGGCCAGGGCCAGGGCCAGGGCCAGGGCCAGGGCTAGAGGTCAACCTCTACCGCTCCGCGCGGGGCAGCGTCCGCGTGACCCTGGAGCAAGGCCAGCGCCCCACTGCGCCGAGGCAGCGAGAAAGTACATGTCCGAAGGACACGAACCGGTACGGCTACGACCTGGTGTGCTACCAGCCAGCCCACGTGCCGGTCGTCATCCTCTGCGGCGAGCACGGGCGCTTCACGCAAAGGCCGCGAGCGCACGCCGCCGAAGCGGACCGTCACCGGGTTGCGAGACGTCGCTTATCTCGGCTACCGCAGCCCCGCCGCCTACGAAGCCGGCATCAACGACAGGCCGCTCCCGTCCTCAAAGTAGCCTGAAGACCAACACATCGACCGTGTCCGTGGAAACGAGTCAGCCCAGTCAGCCCAGGCGGAACGTCGAGACCAGTTGCTTCAGTTCGCTCGACATGCGGGCCAGACCCCCGGCGGCCTCTTCGTTGTCGACGGCGCACTGGGTGGTGCGCTGGGCCGCCGCGGCCACCGCGGAGATGTTGTCGGCGATCTCGGTGGTACCGGAGGCGGCATCCGTGACGCTGCGGTTCATCTCGTTGGTCGTGGCGCTCTGCTCCTCGACGGCGGAGGCCACCACGGTCTGGTACTCGTTGATCCGACCGATGACAGTGCCGATCGCCGTGATCGCCGCAGCGGCGTTGGTGGTGTCCTCCTGGATCGCCAACACTCGCCGGGAGATGTCCTCGGTGGCGCGGGCGGTCTCCTGGGCCAGGTCCTTCACCTCGCCAGCGACGACCGCGAAGCCCTTGCCGGCGTCACCGGCCCGGGCCGCCTCGATGGTGGCGTTGAGGGCCAGCAGGTTGGTCTGTTCGGCGATCGCGGTGATCACCTTGACCACGTTGCCGATCTCTGCCGACGACTCGCCGAGCTTGGCCATCAGCTCGCTGGTCGACCGGGCCGCCTGGACCGCCTCGGCCGCGACCTCGGCGCCCTGCTGGGTGTTGCGTGAGATCTCCTCGATCGAGGCGCCCATCTCGGTGGCGCCGGCTGCGACCGTGTTGACGTTGCGGGAGACCTGTTCGGCGGTCTGGGTCACGACGTCGGCCTGGCGCGACGCCTCACCGGCCTGCGCGGTGATCTCGTTGCCGGTAGCGGTGAGCCGGTCGGCGTTCTGAGCGAGGCCGTCGGCGTTGGTGGTCAGTGTGCGCAGCGCGCCGCTCATCCGGTCCATCGCGGTGTTGAGGCCGGCGGCCATCTCACCGATCTCGTCGCCGGAGCGGACCTCGGCCCGACGGGTGAGATCGCCCTCGGCCAGCGCGGCGACAACGGCGCGGACCTGGCGCAGCGGCCGAATGATGCCGGCGGCGACCCGCACGGCGAGGCCGAGTGCGACCAGCAGGCCGGCGGCGATGGTCAGGGCCAGGGTGAGCACGCCCTGCTCGTAGGTGTTGGTCGCCTCGTCGGCCAACTTGTCGGCCGCGACGCTCTCGTGCTCCGACAGGGTCGCCAGCGTCGTGTCGAGCGTCTCCAGCAGCACCATGATCTCGGCGAGCGCGCCCTGGGCCGCGGGGCTGCCCGGGGCGTGCTTCTGCCGTGTCTCGACGGAGAGCGTCATGAACCGCTGCATCGCCGTGCCGAACCCGTCCACGGATCGGCGCCAGTTTGCGTCGTCGCGGTCGAGCGCCTGGTAGGCCTGGAAGCTGTCGGCGAGCGACTTCATCGCGACGGGGTACGCGTCGGCCAGATGCTTCAGCTTCTGCGGGTCGCGTTCCAGCCGGGATGCGGAGCCGAGGGTCACGACCCGCGACAGCGCCTGACGCAGTGTGGCGGCCCGGGACAGGCCGGCGACGCTCTGTGAATTGATCTCGTTGACCTTGGTGCGCAGATCGCTCATCTGTTCCATGCCGGACACGCCGGCCACGACGGTGCTGAGCAGGGCGATCACGACCACCAAGATGATCTTCGGACGCACTCGCAAGGAGCCGAGTGGCCCCCGACCCGTCACCACGGCCACGATCACACCTCATTCGGAAGGGCTACAGTGAGCTAATCGGCTTTCCGGGAGCAGACCTGAAGGTAATGAGCCTTTCCCACCTAATGGTGATCGTCGGACGGCGATGCGGGTGCGGCCGTGGCCTACTGTGTCGGCACCGCCGGCTGGTGGAGCTCGTACCCGCCGGTGCCGCCCAGCTTGGAGCGCTGCTTGGCCCGGTACATGGCGCACGTTCCCGCTGATTGCCGCCCTGAGTGTCGGCGCCAAGTGTCGCCCGTAGCCATCCCGGCTCACGGAGCGGACCGACGGGGCGACCTTCGCGCGAGCGCCCACCGAACGGGGCGCCCGGACAAAGGCGACTGTCATCTAAGTTCGCCCGGCGCCCCAGTTGTGGCGCGGCGGCGCAGGCAGAGGGAGGGTGGCGGCCACGACCAGCACGCGGCTAGAAGTGTCGCAGTTGTTTGTGGTGCCCCCGGCTGGAGACTCACCTGCGCACTCGGGCCTGTGACCTCGGCCTTCTGAGCTGCATCTTCATGCCGCTCTGGTGGGTGAAGCACCGTCGATCGGTTGCGCAGGTTGGTGCCTTGTCGCGCTCCGATCCCGACGTTCGGCAGAGTGCGGCGCGCTGGCGGCGCCTCTGGGGCCGTGGCCGGAGACGACCGCGCGGACCAGCAGTCGATCAACTGCTGGAAGTGGAGCCGGACAGCTGTTGTTCTGCGCGGCGGCGTCGTCCCTTCGTGGCACCACGCCGGCGGCCGGGTGCGCCGGCCGTCGACTCAGGATGTGCGGGAGCGTGAGCGGGCGACCTTCCACTTCCCGTCTTGCTGGACGTACTCCATGGTGGATTCGAGGTTCCAGGTGCCCTTGGAGCCGCCGATCGTCACGGTGACGGCGGCTCGGCCGACGAGGGTGGCGGTGTTGCCGTCCACGCTGATGGAGACGTTCTTCTCCTCGATGTCGTGGTAGGTGAAGTCGCCGGAGCGGATCTGTGCCAGCCATTCGGCCTTGGGCTGCTGGTAGCCGGTGATGTGGGTGGCGGTGAACTGATCGGTGAGGAGGTCGTCCAGCACGTCCGTGCGTCCTTCGATCATGGCGCGGTGCTGGCTGCGGTAGTTGGCGAGGATGGCGGATCTCGCCTGGTCGTCGCCTGACGTGGTCGGCATGGTCGCTTCTCTCCTGTCGGTGGATGCGGGAGCAGGCGACGACGACCGCGCATCCCGGCCCGAGGGTGTGTCGGCCACCTTCACCGCCACGATCACGGCGGCCACGATGCCGAGCGCGGCGACGGCGATGCCTAAGCGGCTGCGTCCTGGTCTGGGGCTTGTCGGCGTGGTCGAGGTGAGTGGTGGTGGGCCGTCGGCGTTGGTGGGGCTCACTGGCTGAGTCCGAGGCGCCCGGCGTTCATGGCGGCGATGACGCCGCCGTCGATGAGCAGGTCGCTGCCGGTGACGAAGCCGGCCTCCAGGAGGTAGGCGGCGGCGGTGGCGACCTCGTCGGTGGTGCCGACCCGGCCGGCTGCGGAGTTTTTGATCATGGCTTGGTAGCCGGCGGCGCCGGGACCGGACATCTCCTCTTTGGCGAGGGGGGTGAGGATGATGCCGGGGCTGATCGAGTTGACCCGGGCGCCGCGTTCGCCCCAGGTGACGGCGGTGGCCTGCACGCGCAGGTGGTTGGCCCGCTTGGACAGCGCGTACGCGGCGCCGGAGTCGGTGACGGCGTCCGGGCTGAGGAACGGCAGGGCTAGCAGCTCGTCGGTCGGCGTGTACGCGAGGGCGTGTTCCTGCTCGGCGGTGAGCGGTGCCAGGGCGCGCATGTGCCCTGCCATGCTGGACACGACGAGCGCGCTGCCGCCTGGGGCGACGACGTGGCGGAACTCGTCGAGGACGATGGCGACGCCGACGAGGTCGACGGCCAGGATCGCCTCCGGCGACGCCTGCACCGGGGAGAGTCCGGCGGTGTGCACGACGTTGACGACGTCGCCGAGCTGTGCGGCGGCCTGCGCGAGCGTGCGCACCGAGTCGCGGGAGGCGACGTCGACGGGGTGGGTCGCCACGGTGTGACCGGCCGCTTCGAGAGCCTCGGCGGCGGCGGCGAGCGTGGTCGGATTGAGGTCGGCGAGCAGGACGGTGTGGCCGGAGCCCTGGCGGCGGGCGATGGCCTGGCCAATGCCGCCGGCACCGATCACTACGACGATCTTCGTGTTCATTGCTTCAACCTTTGCCTAGTCGAGAGGGTTCCGAGGATTAACCGGGCAGGTCGCCCCGGTGGTGCGTCAGTGCGTCAGGGCCGGCTCGGCAGGTGCGGCGCTGTCCGTTTCGCCGACCGGGCCGTGCGGCTGCGCGCCGTGCAGGAGGGCGGCGCTGACGGCTGCGCCGAGGGTGAGCAGCGCGGCCGATACCCAGAACGCGGTGGTGTAGCCGTGGACGCTCGCCTCCGTCAGGAGCTGCGGCGTCTGGGCGGTGCCGGTCAGGGCGTCGGCGGTGGCGCTGACGGCCAGGGTGCTCAGCAGTGCGGTGCCGAGCGAGCCGCCGACCTGCTGCATGGCGTTGACCGCGGCGCCGGCGGCGCCGGCGTGGGTCGGCTCGACGCCGGCGGTCGCGGTGCCCATCGCCAGGCCGGTGACGCAGCCGAGCCCGAAGGACATCAGCACCAGGCCGGGCAGCACGCTGAGCGGGTAGGTCGACTGGGTGTCGAGCTGGGCGAGCAGGACCATGCCGAGGGCGGCGAGCGCCATGCCGCCGGGGATGACCAGGCGGGCGCCGAAGCGGCGTGCCAGCCGGGTGGCGCCCTGGGTGGCGCCGAGCGCGGTGGCGATCGGCGAGGGCAGGAACGCCAGGCCGGTCATGACGGGGGACAGGCCGAGGTTCTGCTGCAGGTAGTAGGTCAGGAACAGGAACACCGACAGCAGGGCGGCGGTGTTGACCGCCAAGGCGAGGAACGCGCCGCCGCGAGCCCGGTCCAGCACGATGCGCAGCGGCAGCAGCGGGTGAGCCGCGCGGCGCTGCACCCCGACGAACGCGGCCAGCAGCACCACGCCGAGGGCGATGAAGCCCAGGGTGGAGGTTGCGCCCCACCCGTCGGCCTCGGCCTGCGCGAAGCCGTAGACCAGCGCCACCAGGCCCAGCGTCGCGGTCAGCGTGCCCGGCAGGTCCAGGGCGACCCTGGCGGTGCGCGCCTGGTCGGACAGCAGCGGCACCGCACCGGCGGCGGCCACCAGGGCGATCGGGATGTTGATGTACATGCACCACCGCCAGGAGAGGTACTCGGTCAGCGCCCCGCCGAGCAGCAGCCCGACGGCACCGCCACCGACGCCGATGGCGCCGAAGATCCCGAACGCCTTGCCGCGCTCGGTGGGGTCGGTAAAGGTCGTGGTCAGCAGCGACAACGCCGCCGGCGCCAGCAGCGCACCGAAGACGCCCTGCAGCGCCCGCGCGGCGATCAGGAGCCCGAGGGACTGCGCCGCGCCGCCCAGCGCGGAGGCGAGCGCGAAGCCGACCAGCCCGACGATGAAGATCCGCTTGCGGCCCAGCAGGTCACCGATGCGCCCGGCGAGCAGCAGCAGACCGCCGAACGCGAGGGTGTAGGCCGTGACCAGCCACTGCCGGTCGGCGTCGGAGAAGCCCAGCGCCTCCTGCGCCGACGGCAGCGCGATGTTCACGACCGTGACGTCGAGAACCACCATGAGCTGAGCCAGGCCGAGAACGGCCAGGATCAGCCAGCGGTGGTCCCGGCCGGTGTGTGATGTCGAGGTCATGCGGAGGTGTCCTCACCACTAGAAGCGGATGCCTGATATCCGCTTACTCGTAGACCGTAACACGCAAGCGGATACGCCTAATCCGCTTTTGCTAGGCTGGTCGGGTGAAGGACGCCACAGACCGCCCGCTGCGCCGCGACGCCGAGGTCAACCGCCAGCGGCTACTCGCCGCCGCCCAGGAGCTGTTCGCCCGGCGCGGGCTCGACGTGACCCTCAACGACATCGCCCACCACGCCGGCGTCGGCGTCGGCACCGCCTACCGGCGCTTCGCCAACAAGGAAGAGGTCATCGACGCCCTCTTCGAGCAGCGCCTCGACCAGGTGGGCGTCCTGGCCGACGAATCCCTGCGCGACCCCGATGCCTGGCGAGGGCTGACCACGTTCCTGGAAGGGTCTCTGCGGATGCAGGCTGAGGACCGGGGGCTCCAGGAGGTCCTCAACAACCCCCAGCTAGGGCAGCACCGCATCACCCAGGCCCGGGAACGGGTGGCACCGCTCGTCATCGCCATCGTCGAGCGCGCCAAGGACCAAGGCGCCCTACGGCCCGACGTCGAAGGCACCGACGCGATCTTCATCCAACTCGCGCTGACCGCCCTCATGGACCGCACCCGCGACACTGCGCCCGCGCTCTACCGCCGCTACCTGACGATCTTCCTCGACGGCCTCCGCGCCGACCGCGGCCCACTGAGCGCCCTGCCCGTCGAGGCGCTCAGCACCGAGCAAACCCACGCGATCATGACGTCGAACGGATGATCACCTGTGCCAGCGCTGGCATGCCGCCCCCACGCGTCGTCGCCGCCTGTGAAGACTGGGCTTTGCGAATAGCTCGAACAGCCTCGTGATGGGGATAGCGAACGAGCCCGACGGCGGTAGCCGTCGGGCTCGTGGACGCTTATCGCCGCTCGATGCGCGGCGGTGCCATGGGATACGTGGCTTCGATGACCAACGTGCCCGATGGAAGTGCACAGTTCTGTGACGTGCCCCCGGCAGGATTCGAACCTGCGCTTTCGCCTCCGGAGGGCGACGCTCTATCCCCTGAGCTACGGGGGCTCAGCGGGTGAAACTCTAGCAGGCCGTCCCGAAGCCTCGCCAACCGGTTCCTCGGCGGGTCGGGTCTGCCGGTTTCAGCCCTGCTGGATCCGCTTCAGCATGGTGTCGATCAGATTGATCTCGCTCTGCTGGCCGTTCACCATCGTCTGGGCGAGGCCGGTCACCTTCTCCTCGTCGGAGAGCTCGAGGACGCCCTGGGCCATGTGGATGCCGCCCAGGTGGTGTTGGCGCATGAGCGTCAGGTACTGGATGTCGAGGTCCTTGCCGGTGGCCTTGCGCAGGGTGGCGAGCTGGTCCGGGGTCGCCATGCCGGGCATCAGGCCGTTGCGGACGGAGCCCTCCGCTCCCGGCATCCAGGCCATCGCGGGCTGGGAGCCCGTGGGGCTGAGATTCCACTCGCGTAGCCAGGCCAGCATCGTGCTGATCTGGCCGTGCTGGGTCAGGGCGATGTCACCCGAGAGGGTGACGACCTGGGCGTCGGCCGAGTTGGCGTGGGCGATCATCGACATCTCGACGGCCTGGGCGTGGTGGGTGCTCATGTCGCGCAGGAAGCCGGCCTCGGCGGAGTCGTCCTTGGGGGTGCCCAGCAGGCGGGGGCCGAGGAAGCCGGCGCCCGCGCCCACCAGGAGGCCGAAGGTCAGGACGAGTGCCAGCCAGCCCACGCCGAACCGGTGGGCACCGGTCCGGGTGGGTTCGCCGGCCCGGGCGGCGGCCGAGGCCGCCGCGTCCGGGTCCGGGTCCGAGTCCGAGTCCGTGGAGACGGTCATCAACTGCCCTGCTGGCCCATGCCGGCGCCGGGGGCGGTGGCCGCGACCGGCCCCGTCGTGGTGTTGCCGCTGGAGCAGGCCGCGTTGGGCTCCTTCGTCGCGTTCAGACGCAGGTCCTTGATGAACTGGTCGATGCGGTCGTCGTCGGCGTTGTCGACCTTGAGCTGGTAGCCCCAGGCCTGGAGCGAGACGTTCTTGTCGAGGTTGGCGACCGGGCTCATGAGCATGTAGTCCTTGCCCTCGACCCGGTTCTGCAGCTTGGCGACCTGGTCGGCGCCGAGGCCCTGCTTGTACGTCACCCAGACGGCGCCGTGCTCGAGGCTGTGCACCGCGTGCTCGTTCGCGATGGGCTCCGGGTAGACGTCGCCCATGCAGTTCTGCCAGGAGGAGTTGTGCGCGCCGCCCACCGGCGGGTTGGTCACGTACGTGAGCGGGCCGTCCTTGTGTTCCTGGGAGTCGATCGCCGGGTTCTTCTGCTCCCGGTAGTTGACGATGCCCTCGATCTCGGCGGCGCGGTCTTCCCAGGAGCCGCCGCCCTTGATCGAGGCGAACACGCCGTACCCGATGATGCCGGCGGCGATCAGCACGACGACGGCCGCCACCGCGATCGGGCCCCAGTTGCGCCCGCCGCTGACCTTGACCGGCGTGATCGGCTTGCCTTTGGCGCCCTTGCCCTTGCCGCCACCGGGCTTGGTGCCACCGGATTTGGCGCCGCCGGGCTTGGCGCCGCCCGCGGGCGGCTTGCCCTGTCCCGACGTCTTGTCGACCTTCACGGTGGACGGGACCCGCTCGGGCCCCGGTGTGCTCATACTCATCGTGCCTCGTCAATTCGTGAAGTTGGTCGGGCCGGGCCTACGCGCAGGCACCGGTACGCCGCCGGGCGCCAAAGTCTACCCGGATAGCATGGCTCAGTGACTCCCGCTGACCTCGCTGCCACCGTTCTCACAGCTACGCGTGCCGTATTCGTCACCCGTGGCCTCGACGTCTCCCTGTTGCCGGAGTCGACGACGGTGGAACGACCCCGGAATCCCGAGCACGGCGACTATGCCTCGACGATGGCGATGCAGCTCGGCAAGAAGGCCGGTGTGGCGCCGCGTGAGCTGGCTTCCGCGCTGGCTGAGGAGTTGAGCAGCCTTCCCGGGATCAAGTCGGTGGAGATCGCCGGTCCGGGCTTCCTCAACATCCGGCTCGACGCCGCGGCGGCGGGGGTGCTGGCGCGCAACGTGGTGCTGGCGGGGCACGAGTACGGACACACCGACCGCCTCGCCGGTCAGAACATCAACCTGGAGTTCGTCTCCGCCAACCCCACCGGTCCCGTGCACATCGGGGGGGTGCGGTGGGCCGCGGTCGGCGACGCGCTGGCGCGGCTGCTGCGTGCCGCCGGTGCCAAGGTCGGCACGGAGTATTACTTCAACGACGCCGGCTCCCAGATCGACCGGTTCGCCAAGTCGCTGTACGCGGCCGCCAAGGGGCTGCCGACGCCGGAGGACGGCTACGGCGGGGAGTACATCGCCGAGATCGCCGCGGCCGTCGTGGGCGCGGCGCCGGATGTGCTGGAGCAGCCCGAGGCCGAGGCGCTCGAGACGTTCCGGGTCGAGGGCGTCACCCTCATGTTCGCCGAGATCAAGCAGTCGCTGGCCGACTTCGGCGTGCACTTCGACACGTACTTCAACGAGAAGGACCTGCACGACCGCGGCGAGCTGCAGGAAGCGCTCGACCGGCTGCGCGAGCAGGGCCACGTGTACGAGTCCGACGGCGCGACCTGGCTGCGCACGACCGACTTCGGCGACGACAAGGACCGGGTGCTGCGCAAGTCCGACGGGGACTGGACGTATTTCGCCGCCGACTGCGCCTACTACCTCGACAAGCGCAAGCGCGGCTTCGAGAAGGTCGTCATCATGCTGGGGGCCGACCACCACGGCTACATCGGCCGGATGAAGGCGATGGTGGCCTGCTTCGGCGACGACCCCGCGGCCAACCTGGAGATCCTCATCGGCCAGCTCGTCAACCTGGTCCGCGAGGGTGAGCCGGTGCGGATGAGCAAGCGCGCCGGCACGGTGGTGACCCTGGAGGACTTCGTCGACGCGCTCGGCGTGGACGCTTCGCGGTACGCCCTCGCGCGCTACTCGTCCGACTCGCAGATCGACATCGACATCGACCTGTGGACCCGGGCCAAGAGCGACAACCCGGTCTACTACGTCCAATATGTCGCCGCGCGGTCCGCGAGCGTCGCCCGCCAGGCGGCGGCGGTCGGGCTGACTCGCGGCGAGCCGGACGACTTCCGGCCCGAGCTGCTCGTGCACGAGAAGGAGAACGACCTCCTCAAGGCGATCGGCGAGTATCCGGCGGTGGTCGGCAGCGCCGCCGAGCTGCGCGAGCCGCACCGGGTCGCCCGGTACCTCGAGGACCTCGCCGGCGACTACCACCGGTTCTTCGACAAGTGCCGGGTCACACCGATGGGCGACGAGGCCATCACCGACCTCCACCGGGCTCGCCTGTGGCTGAACGACGCCACCCGAACGGTGATCGCCAACGGATTGGGACTGCTGGGCGTCTCCGCCCCCGAGAGGATGTAGATCATGCGGGCACACGAGGCAGGGGCGCTGCACGGTGACCTCGGCAACCGAGGACCGGCGTGGCTGCGTACCCCCGAGGACGTGAACGCGCTGGTGCCGCAGTTGTGGCCGCGCACGGTCAGCCGTACGGAAGTAGGCGCCCTGGAGGTCGGCGGCGTGAGCGTGCTCGACCTGGCGGCGGAGCACGGCACCCCGGCGTACCTGCTCGACGAGGCCGACCTGCGGGCGCGCTGCCGCGACTTCGCGGCCGCGTTCGCCGGCGCGGACGTCTACTACGCGGGCAAGTCGTTCCTGTGCAAGGCCGTGGTCAGGGTGGTCGACGAGGAGGGTCTCTTCCTCGACGTCTGCTCCGGTGGCGAGCTGGCGGTCGCGCTGTCGGTGGGCTTCCCGCCCGAGCGCATCGGCTTCCACGGCAACAACAAGTCGGTGTCCGAGCTGCGCCGCGCGTTGGAGGCCGGGGTCGGCCGGATCATCCTGGACTCGTTCCACGAGATCGAGCGGCTCACCGCCCTGGCCCGGGAGACCGGCCGGCGCCCGGCCGTGCTGATCCGGGTGACGGTCGGCGTCGAGGCGCACACCCACGAGTTCATCGCGACCGCGCACGAGGACCAGAAGTTCGGCTTCTCGCTGGCCGGCGGCGCCGCGTTCGAGGCGGCGATCCGGGTACTCGACGAGGGCGTGCTCGATCTGCGCGGCCTGCACTCGCACATCGGCTCGCAGATCTTCGACACCTCCGGTTTCGAGGTCGCCACCCGGCGGGTGATCGAGCTGCAGGCGCAGATCCGTGACGCGCGCGGGGTCGAGCTGCCCGAGCTGGACCTCGGCGGCGGGTTCGGCATCGCGTACACGACGCAGGACGACCCCTCGACGCCCGGCGAGTTGGCCAAGCGGATCAACAAGATCCTTGCCGGCGAGTGTGCCGCCGCCTCGCTGGCGACGCCCAGGCTTTCCATCGAGCCGGGCCGGGCCATCGTGGGGCCGGCCGTCTTCACCCTGTACGAGGTCGGCACGGTCAAGGACGTCGACGGCATCCGCACGTACGTCAGCGTCGACGGCGGGATGAGCGACAACATCCGGACCGCGCTCTACGACGCCTCGTACTCCGCCACGGTGGCCGGCCGGACCTCGCAGGCGCCGCCCATGCTCGCCCGCGTCGTGGGAAAGCATTGTGAATCCGGGGACATCGTCGTGAAGGATGAATTCCTGCCCGCCGACGTGCAGCCCGGAGATCTTGTTGCAGTGCCCGGCACGGGGGCGTACTGCCGGAGCATGGCCAGCAACTACAACCACGTGCCCCGACCGCCGGTGGTCGCCGTCCGCGACGGCGTCTCACGGGTGATCGTCCGCCGGGAGACCGAAGAAGATCTGCTCGCATTGGATGTGGGATGAGTTCTGGCAAGCCTGCGGTTCGTCTGGCCCTGCTCGGCTGCGGCACGGTGGGCAGTGAGGTCGTCCGGCTCCTGCACGACCAGGCCGATGACCTGACGGCCCGGATCGGGGCGCCGCTCGAGATCGTCGGCATCGCGGTGCGCCGGCTCGGCCGTGAGCGTGGCAACCTGCCGGTCGACCCGGCGCTGTTCACCACCGACGCACTGGGCCTGGTCAAGCGCGACGACGTCGACGTGGTGATCGAGGTCGTCGGCGGCATCGAGCCCGCCCGCTCCTGGCTGACCGAGGCCTTGCGCGGCGGCAAGAGCGTGGTGACGGCCAACAAGGCGCTGCTCGCCGAGGACGGCGCGACGCTGCACGACGCGGCCGCCGAGGGCGGCGCCGACCTGTACTACGAGGCGTCGGTGGCCGGTGCGATCCCGCTGCTGCGCCCACTGCGTGAGTCGCTGCACGGGGACCGGGTCACCCGCGTCACCGGCATCGTCAACGGCACGACCAACTTCATCCTGTCGTCGATGGACGCCACCGGCGCCGGCTTCGGCGAGGCGCTGGAGGAGGCCACCGAGCTGGGATATGCCGAGGCCGACCCGACCGCGGACGTCGAGGGCTTCGACGCCGCCGCGAAGGCCGCCATCCTGGCCTCGCTGGCGTTCCACACCCGGGTGACCGCCGCCGACGTCTTCCGCGAGGGCATGACCGGCGTGACGGCGGCCGACGTGGCCAGCGCCAAGGAGATGGGCTGCACCATCAAGCTGCTCTGCCTCGCCGAGCGCGGGGCGGACTCCTCGGGTCAGGAGTCGGTCAGCGTGCGGGTGCACCCGGCGATGATTCCGCGCAGCCACCCGCTGGCGAGCGTGGGCGACGCGTTCAACGCGGTCTTCGTCGAGGCCGAGGCCGCGGGGCAGCTCATGTTCTACGGCCGGGGAGCCGGGGGTACGCCCACCGCCAGCGCCGTGCTCGGCGACGTCGTGGCGGCCGCCCGCAACCGGCTGGCGGGCACCCGTGCGCCGAGCGAGAGCGCGTACGCCCACCTGCCCATCCGGCCGATCGGCGAGGCCGTGACGCGCTATCACGTCAGCCTCGAGGTGGCCGACCGCCAGGGCGTGCTGGCCACGGTCGCGGGCGTCTTCGCCCGGCACGAGGTGTCGATCGCGACCGTCCGGCAGTCCGGCCGGGACGAGGACGCGATGCTCGTCATCGTCACGCACGGCGCGCCGGATGCGAACCTGGCGGCCACCGTGGAGGATCTGCGCGCGCTCGACATCGTCCGGTCGATCGCGAGCGTGCTACGCGTCGAGGGAGGGGCCTGACATGCTCGATCACGTCGGTTTCCAGTGTGCGGACCTGGCCGCCAGCGCGGCCTTCTACGACCGGGTGCTCGCGCCGCTGGGCGTGCGCCGGCTGATGGACCACAAGGTCGCGATGGGGTACGGCGCCGACTTCCCGGACTTCTGGCTCGGCGAGCAGAACTCCGGCGAGGGCTTCCGCGAGTCCCACATCGCTTTCAAGGCGGCCGACCGCGCGGCGGTCGACGCGTTCTTCGCGGCCGCGGTGGAGGCGGGCGCCGAGGTGCTGCACGCGCCGGCCGTCCACCCCGAGTACCACGAGAACTACTACGGCGCATTCGTGCGCGACCCGGACGGTAACAACGTGGAGGCCGTGTCCCACGGTCCCGCATAGTGGGTACACCGTCTCGCCATCCGGCGGGACTGGTGCATCCTTGGGTCAGCCAGCGGAGAGGAAAGACCATGTGGCGGGGACTGATCGAGGCATACCGTGACCGGCTCCCGGTCTCGGCGGCCACCCCGGTGGTCACGCTGCACGAGGGCGACACACCCCTCGTGCCCGCTCCCGTGCTGTCCCGGCGTACGGGCGCCGAGGTCTATCTCAAGGTGGAGGGCGCCAACCCCACCGGCTCGTTCAAGGACCGCGGCATGACCATGGCCGTGTCCAAGGCGGTCGAGGAGGGCGCCAAGGCGATCATCTGCGCCTCCACCGGCAACACCAGCGCGTCGGCGGCCGCGTACGCCGCCCGCGCCGGCATCACCTGCGCGGTGCTCGTGCCGCAGGGGAAGATCGCCCTGGGCAAGCTCGCCCAGGCCCTCGTGCACGGCGCCAAGCTGCTGCAGGTCAACGGCAACTTCGACGACTGCCTGGCGCTTGCCTCGAAGCTGTCCCAGGACTTCCCGGTGTCGCTGGTCAACTCGGTCAACATCTACCGCCTGCACGGTCAGAAGACGGCCGCCTTCGAGATCGTGGAGGCGCTCGGCGCCGCCCCGGACATCCACTGCCTGCCGGTGGGCAACGCGGGCAACATCTCGGCGTACTGGATGGGCTATCAGGAGGACCACGAGGCGGGCAACAGCAAGATCCTGCCGAGGATGTACGGCTTCCAGGCCGCCGGCGCCGCGCCGCTGGTCACCGGCCAGGTGGTGCCCGAGCCGTCGACCATCGCCACCGCCATCCGCATCGGCAACCCGGCGAGCTGGACCAAGGCGCTCGACGCCCGGGACGCCTCCGGCGGGCTGATCTCGGCGGTGACCGACCGGGACATCCTCACGGCGTACCGGCTGCTCGCCCGCGAGGTCGGCGTCTTCGTCGAGCTGGGCAGCGCGGCCAGCGTGGCGGGCCTGCTCCAGCAGGCCGAGGCGGGCATGATCCCGCCCGGTGCGACGGTGGTCTGCACCGTCACCGGGCACGGCCTGAAGGACCCGGAGTGGGCCATCTCCACGGCGCCGTCACCCACCACCATCCACAACGACGTCCTCGCCGCCGCCCGGGCCCTCGACCTGGCCTGACCGGCCCGGCGGCCGCAGGCATCGGTCCAGCGGGGCCGCCCCGGCGGCGTCCTCGGTGGCGACCCGGACCAGCGCCACCATGGCGTCGCGGACCGTGCGCAGTTCCTCGGCCGTCAGCTTCGTCAGCAGCCTGACCTGCTTCTCCGTGCCGGCGGTGATGATCTTGGAGATCGTGTCGTTGCCGGTCGGGCTGAGGCTGATGCGCCGCACCCGGCGGTCGTGCGGGTCCTCCGCGCGGGTCACGAGGTCCTGGGACACGAGCCGGTCGACCATGCCGCTCATTGTGGCCAGGCTCACGCCCAGCATCCCGGCCAGCTCACGCCCCGAGGTGTCGCCCAATCTGTGCAGAAGCACCAGAATTTTCAACTGCGACATGGTGAGCTGGGACGCGAAGAGCGGATCCGAGCGGTCGTACGCGAACAAATGCTGGAGCTGCTGCTGGGCGCCCACGATGTCGGCGATGAGTCGTTCCTGGTTGGCCAATCGCTCCACCCGCCCCGCCGAAAACCATTTGTTCGCGTCGGGCAAACTATATGCCTAGGACGAACTTTATCGGGGGAGCACATGTCATTCCTGACCAGGCTCAGTCTCGCTAACCGAGGGCTGGTGGCCCTCATCGCGGTGGTGATCACCGGCTTCGGCGTCTACGCCATCCCATCCCTCAAGCAGCAGCTCCTGCCGTCGCTGGAGTTCCCCGGCGCGTTCATCGGCGTGGTCGTGCCCGGCGCCAGCCCGGAGATCATGGAGGAGCAGGTCACCCGGCCGATCGAGGACGCGGTCAAGGGTGCCGACGGCCTGGACACCATCCAGTCGACCACGCGCGAAGGCTCGGCCACGATCCTCGTGCAGTACGAGTTCGGCACCGACCTCGACAACGCGATCAACCAGCTCACCACCTCGGTCAACCGGATCCAGCCCACGCTCCCCGACGGCGTCGAGCCGACGATCTTCGCCGGCGGCACCGACGACATCCCCGCCATCGTTCTCGCCGCGACCGGCGGCTCCGACCAGTCCGATCTCGCGCGGCGGTTGCAGCAGAACGTCGTACCCGAGCTCACCGCCATCGAGGGCGTACGCGACGTGCAGATCACCGGCACCCGCAGCGAGCAGGTCCTGATCAAGCCCGACCTCGCCAAGCTGGGCGCCGCCGGGGCCGACCCCCGCGCCATCGCCACCCTGCTGCAGAGCAACGGCATCTCCGTGCCGGCGGGCGCCCTCACCACCGACGGCCGCTCGCTGAGCGTTCAGGTCGGCACCCCGATCACCACGGTGGACCAGCTCCGGGAGCTCTACCTCACCGGCAGCAAGGGCCCGGTCAAGCTCGGCGACGTCGCCACGGTCACCAGCGAGCTCGCCACGGCCACGTCGTTCACGCGTACGGACGGCGTCGAGAGCCTGGGCGTGGCGGTCACGGCCGCTCCCGACGGCAACGCGGTCGCCATCTCCCACGCCGTACGCGCCAAGCTCGCCGAGCTGGAGGCCACCTCCGGCGCCAAGCTGACGGTCATCACCGACCAGGCGCCGTTCGTCGAGCGCTCCATCGAGAGCCTGACCACCGAGGGCCTGCTCGGCCTGGTCATGGCCGTGATCGTCATCCTGGTCTTCCTGCTGTCGGTGCGGTCCACGCTGGTCACCGCGGTGTCCATCCCGCTGTCGGTGCTGATCGCGCTCATCGGGCTCTGGATCGGCGACTATTCGCTCAACCTGCTCACCCTCGGCGCGCTGACCATCGCGGTCGGCCGCGTCGTGGACGACTCCATCGTCGTGCTCGAGAACATCAAACGCCATCTCGGGTACGGCGAAGCGAAGGTCCACGCGATCATGTCCGGCGTCAAGGAGGTCTCCGGCGCGGTGACCGCCTCGACGCTGACCACGGTCGCCGTCTTCGCCCCGATCGCCCTCGTCGGCGGCTTCGTCGGGCAGTTGTTCGCCCCGTTCGCCATCACCGTCACCGTCGCGCTGATGGCCTCGCTGTTCGTGTCGCTGACCGTCGTACCCGTGCTCGCGTACTGGTTCCTGCGCCCCGCGGCCGGCGGCAGCGAGTCCGAGGCCGTGCGCCGGGCAGCCGAGGAGAAGGAGCTGCGCAGCCCGCTGCAGCGGACCTACCTGCCGATCATCCGCTGGGTCACCCGCAGCAGGGTCACCCGCTGGGTCACCGTCGCGCTCGGCGTGGTCGTACTGATCGGGACGATGGGGCTGGCCAGCAAGCTCGAGACCAACTTCCTCGACGAGTCCGGTCAGGACACGATCACGGTCAACCAGGACCTTCCGGTCGGCACCAGCCTGGCGGTGACCAACGACGCCGCCAAGAAGGTGGAGGCGGTCCTTGCGGCCCGCGACGACGTCGAGACTTACCAGGTGACCGTCGGCAACGGCGAGTTCAACCCCTTCGTCGGCTCGGGTGGCGCCAGCGGCGCCAGCTTCAACGTCGCGCTCAAGGAAGACGCCGACGCGGTGAAGATCTCCGACGAGCTGCGCGAGCAGTTCAAGGGCATGACCGATGTCGGCGAGGTCACCGTCGGCGGCGACAACGGCAGCGGCTTCAACGCCAACGAGCTCGCGGTGATCGTGCAGGCCGCCGACCAGAAGACCCTCGCCACGGCGACCAAGCAGGTCGAGGAGGCGATGGCCGGCACCAAGGGCGTCACCGACGTGAGCACCTCGCTCGCGGCCAGCGTGCCTCGCCTGGAAGTGGTCGTGGACCGTGCCGAGGCGGCCCGCCGGGGCCTGACCGAGGCCGCCGTCGGCCAGGCGGTCGCCGGGTCGTTCCGTTCGGCGCCGGCCGGGAAGATCACCGTCGACGGGGCGACCCGGGACGTGGTCGTCACTCTGGGGGCGCCGCCCGCCGACGCCGCCGCGCTGCGCAAGCTGCCGGTCACGACGCCGACCGGCCAGGCCGTCGCGCTGGACACGGTTGCGGACGTCAAGGAGGTCGACGGCCCGGAGGAGGTCACCCGGATCGACGGCAACCGCAGCGCCACGGTCAAGGGCACCGCGACCGGCTCCGACGTCGGCGCCACCACCAAGGAGCTCACCAAGCGGCTCGACGCGCTCAAGCTGCCTAGCGGGGCGAAGAAGACGATCGGCGGCGTCAGCCAGGACCAGGCGGAGGCGTTCGCCGACCTCGGCCTTGCGGTCCTCGCCGCCATCGCGATCGTCTTCGTCATCATGGTGGCGACGTTCCGCAGCCTGCTCCAGCCGCTGCTGCTGCTGATCTCCATCCCGTTCGCGGCGACCGGCGCGATCGCCCTGCTGCTCGCGACCGGCACCCCGCTCGGCGTGCCGGCCCTGATCGGCGTCCTCATGCTGGTCGGCATCGTGGTCACCAACGCCATCGTGCTGATGGACCTGATCAACCATTACCGGGTCGCCGGCATGGGCGTCCAGGAAGCGGTCATCGAGGGCGGCCGGCACCGCCTGCGCCCGATCCTCATGACGGCGATCGCGACCATCTTCGCCCTGATCCCGATGGCGCTGGGCCTCACGGGCGAGGGCGGCTTCATCTCGCAGCCGTTGGCCGTCGTGGTCATCGGCGGCCTGGTGAGCTCCACGCTGCTGACGTTGGTGCTGGTCCCGGCGCTCTACACGATGGTGGAGAACACCAAGCTGAAGGGACGCGAACGGCGGGAACGGCGGCGGGCCCGCAAGGCGGTCGAGGCCAGCGGCACCCCGGAGCAGGCGGCAGCCGCGGCATCAACGGCGGCGGCGACGTCGCCCGGCGGATCCGATGTCCCGAAACACGCGGCGGCCGGTCCGGAGCCGATCGTTCCGGCCGACATCCCGACGCCGGACTCCAGCGGAGGGGCACACGAGGCTCCGGCGGGCAATCCGGCCCATTGACCGACTGAGGAACCGGCCGCTCCGGCGGGAGCCGGGGCGGCCGGTACTGTTCGCGTACGTGGCAACTCCCCTCTCGGTCCTTACCCGCAACCGCGACTTCCGGCGCCTGTTCGCCGCGGAGCTGGTCGTCTTCGGCGCCGACTGGTTCGTCATGGTGCCGCTGCTCGTCCTGCTCCCCGAGCTGACCGGCAGCGGCGTATGGGGCGCGCTCGTGCTCGCCGCCGACACCGGCATCACCGCGGTGCTGCTGCCGTACGCGGGCACGGTCGCCGACCGCAAGGACCGCCGCACGATCCTCGTCGCCGCCAACACGGCGGCGCTCGTCGCCACGTCGTTGCTGTTCCTGGTGCAATCGGCGGCCACCGCCCCGCTCGCCCTCGTCGCCATCGGGGCGGTCGCCGTCGCCAAGGCGTTCTACTCACCGACGGCGTCGGCCGCGCTGCCCAACGTGGTCGATCCCGAGGACCTCGCCGCGGCCAACGCGGTGGCCGGCTCGGCGTGGGGCACGATGACGATCGTCGGCGCGTCCCTCGGCGGCATCGTGAGCGGCGCCTTCGGACCGTACGTGTGTTTCGCCGTGGCCGTGGCCGGCCTGCTGGCGGCGGCCGTCCTGACGGTCCTGATCCGCCGGCCGTTGCAGGCGCCGCGAGACACGTCGACGCCGGCACCCCGTACCTGGCACGCGCTGATCGAGGCGCTGCGCTACATCGGCACCCGGCCGCGGATCCGGGCGCTGGTGACGGTGAAGTCGGCGGTCGGCCTCGGCAACGGGGTGCTCACGGTCTTCCCGCTGCTCGCCGGCCTGTACGGGGCCGGCGCACTCGGCGCGGGACTCCTCTTCGCCGTACGCGGGGCCGGCGCGCTGGTCGGCCCGCTGGTGATGCGGCGGGTGCTCGGCCACCGGTCGTGGCTCCTGCCGGGCCTGGCCCTCTCGATGAGCCTGTACGGCCTGGGCTACCTCGGCGTGGCGCTGGTGTCGTGGTTCCCGCTCGTGCTGGCGCTGGTCTTCGTGGCCCACTTCGCCGGCGGCACCAACTGGGTGCTGTCCAACTACGCGCTCCAGGGCGAGGTGCCGGACCGCCTCCGCGGACGCGTCTTCGCCACGGACATGATGCTGGCGACGCTGGCGATCTCGGTCAGCCAGCTCGGCGCGGCGCTGTTCGTCGACCACGTCGACCTGCGGGTCATCCTGATCGCCTGCGGCCTGATCACGCTGGTGTACGCCATCGGCTGGCGCGCCGCGACCCGCAACCTCTCCCTGGCGGACGCGCCCCGACCCGGCGAACCTGCTGCCCCCTCCCACCCCGGCGAGAATCGGTCCGCTCCCGACCCAGGAAGAACCGGTCCTGCTTGATCAGGGGAGCCGGTGCCCGTCCTGACCGGGGAGAGCCCGTCCCGTCTGACCGGGGGAACTCGCGCCCTCAGGTGGTGGGGCGCGCGTCCGGGCCGGTCTCTGAGCTGGACCTACGTTCCCGGCGGGTAGGCCGTCGGATCGTGGGGGGCGTTGTAGGGCGCCGGGTATGCGGAGTATCCGGGTGCCGGGAAGGCCGCGCCGGGAGCGGCCGGGACGCCGGGAGCGGACGCCGGTGCGCGGGTCACCACCGCGGTGACGAGCAGGCCGACGCCCGCGGCCAGCAGCAGGCTGAGCACGATGCCCACCGATGCGCTCACCATCGTGTAGCTCGATCTGGCGGCCATGGATTCGACGACGTGCGGAAACACGGCGAGCCACACCATGTTGAGAAGCTGGCTCGCCAGCAGCAGGCCCAGCCCCAGCCGGGCGAACATGACGCTGCGCGGCCCCAGGTGCGCGCGGCGGACCGAGACCACGACCAGGCCGGCGACCAGCACGGCCAGCAGCGGCAGGTGGGACACGACGGCCGACAGCAGGTATCCAGCGCTCATGACCGTGACCGTAGCGGAGAGGTACGCCAACGCTGAGCTCCGCTCGCGCCGGCCGCGCCGGGCGGGCATCCGATTCGCGATGAAACGGCATGGTCCGCCCCGGATGACGTCGGTCGATCCTTGCACGGGTCTTGCTGCATCCGAATGCCGGCGGCGTGCGGCCCACGCCACGTCGTGCGGTTTGCGCCGTGGTGGTGCCGCGCTGTTGTCGATCAAGGCCTAGCATGTGGCGATGGGCCTGACCTTCGTCTCCGAGCCGGTCCGGGTGCGGACCCCGGCCACCAGCGCCAACCTCGGCCCGGGCTTCGACGCGCTGGGCGTGGCGCTCAGCCTGCACGACGACCTGTCCGCCCGGGTCACCGGTGACCGGTTCATCGTGTCCGTGTCCGGCGAGGGTGCCGGCGAGCTTCCCGCGGACGAGTCCCATCTCGTCGTGCGGGCCATGCTGCGCACCTTCGACGAGCTGGGCGGGCGTCCGCGCGGTGTCGCCGTCGAGTGCGTCAACCGGATCCCCCAGGCCCGCGGGCTCGGTTCCTCCTCCGCCGCCATCGTCGGAGGCGTGCAACTCGCCCGGGCGCTGGCCGGCAATCGGATGTCCGACGCTGACGCGTTGCGGATCGCCGCCGAGCTGGAGGGGCATCCCGACAACGTCGCGCCGTGCCTGTTCGGTGGGTTCACGATCGCCTGGACCGAGGATTCCGGGGCGCGGGCCGTGCGCCTGGGCGCCGCCGCGGGCGTACAACCGACGATCTTCGTTCCGCAGGAACGCGGCCTGACCTCGACGGCGCGGGCGGCGCTGCCGCCGAGCGTGCCGCACGGGGACGCCGCGTTCAACGCCGGGCGGGCGGCGCTGCTCGTGCATGCGCTCGGCGCCGACCCGGGCCTGCTCTTCGCGGCGACCGAGGATCGGCTGCACCAGGGCTACCGGGCCGAGTCCATGCCCGGTACGGCCGCACTCCTCGCCACGTTGCGGTCGCTGGGTGTGGCTGCTGTGGTCAGTGGGGCGGGTCCGACCGTGCTCGCGCTGACCACGGTGCCGGAAAATTTCGACCCGGGAACGGCGTGGCGCGCCGAGACGTTGAGCGTGGATGTCGCCGGAGCCCTTGCCGGAGGGGGTATGGTGGAACACGCCGAGCGGGACCCTGTTGCCGCAGGTCGTCAGAGTTGACTACGCTCAGGACCTAGCACAGCCGCGAAGCAAGCGATCTCTGCGGTTCGGCGCGCACCCCCGAGACATACGCCGATCTGGCTCGTCTCAACTCTTTTCAAGGCACACGCCGGGCAGCAGGTCATCAGATCGCTGCACTCGCCGAGACCTACCCGTCACTGGATGACGGGTCGGGAAACCGTCGAGCTGCCGTGCTGCAAAACTCCCGCGCCGCAGTTGCGAAGCGGGTTCCGAGGGCACCCGGCCACCAGGCTGCTGCAGACCCGGGTGGTCTTGGCTTTTTCGACGGAAGGAATCCATTGAGCGACACCACCGACGTGACGTCGGGTGTTTCTGACGTCGCTGATGACGGCGCCACCACCGCGGCTGTCACCAAGCGCCGCCGCGGCGGCACCGGGCTGTCCGCGATGCTGCTGCCCGAGCTGCAGAGTCTCGCCGCCTCCCTCGGCATCTCCGGCACCGCCCGGATGCGCAAGGGCGAACTGATCGCCGCGATCTCGGAGCGTCAGGGCGGCGGGGCTCCGGCCGCCGCCGAGAGCACTCCGCGCCCGCGCCGCGGCAACAGTGCCGCCGCCGCGGCGTCGGCCGACGCCGGTTCCACCTCGGCTCCCGCCTCCGCCACCGCCGCTTCCTCCGCGGCTGGTCAGCAGGCGGCGGCGACCACGGAGACGGCCCCCAAAGCCGCAGAACGGTCCGGTCATGGGACCGGACAGCAGTCCGCCCCGCGGGCCGAGGAGAAGTCCGCCCCGCGGGTCGAGGAGCAGTCGGCCTCGCGGGTCGAGGAGCAGTCCGCCCCACGGGCCGACGAGCAGGCCGGGCAGCGGGCCGACGAGCAGACCGGGCAGCGGGCCGACGAGCAGGCCGGGCAGGCCGAGCCCGAGCAAGGCCGCCGTAGCCGTCGCGACCGCCAGGAGCGGCAGGAGCGCGAGCCGCGCGACCAGGGCGACACCCGCACCGAGGGTGCCGAGAACGGCGAGCGGGCGGAGCGCACCGACCGCTCCGAGCGCGGCGACCGCAACCGCGACCGCCAGCGCAACCAGCAGCGCTCCGAGGGCGGCGACCGCACCGACCGGGGTGACCGCACCGACCGGGGTGACCGCACCGACCGGGGTGACCGCACCGACCGGGGTGACCGCACCGACCGGGGCGACCGCACCGACCGGGGCGATCGCACCGACCGGGGTCCGCGCAACGACAGCCACGACGACGACGACAACGAGAACGGCGAGGGCGGACGGCGCAGTCGGCGCAGCCGCTTCCGTGACCGTCGCCGCGGCCGTGACCGCGACGGCGAGGGTGGCGGCAGCGGACGCGAGGGCGGCCGGGACGGTGGCCGTGAGCCGCACGTCAACGAGGACGACGTGCTCGTGCCGGTGGCCGGCATCCTCGACGTGCTCGACAACTACGCCTTCGTGCGGACCACCGGTTACCTTTCCGGCCCCAACGACGTGTACGTGTCGATGTCGCAGGTCAAGAAGCACGGGCTGCGCCGCGGCGACGCGGTCACCGGTGCCGTGCGGGCCGCGCCGCGCGACGGCGAGCAGCGGCGCGACAAGTACAACCCGCTGGTGCGGTTGGACACCATCAACGGGATGGAGCCCGAGGAGGCGCGTCGCCGCCCCGAGTTCTACAAGCTCACCCCGCTCTACCCGCAGGAGCGCCTGCGGCTGGAGACCGAGGCGCACATCCTGACCACGCGCGTCATCGACCTGGTGATGCCGCTCGGCAAGGGCCAGCGTGCCCTGATCGTCTCGCCGCCGAAGGCCGGTAAGACGATGGTGCTGCAGGCGATCGCCAACGCGATCACGCACAACAACCCCGAGTGCCACCTGATGGTCGTGCTGGTCGACGAGCGGCCCGAAGAGGTCACCGACATGCAGCGCTCGGTCAAGGGCGAGGTCATCGCGGCCACGTTCGACCGGCCGCCGCAGGACCACACCACGGTCGCCGAGCTGGCGATCGAGCGGGCCAAGCGCCTGGTCGAGCTGGGTCACGACGTCGTCGTGCTGCTCGACTCGGTGACCCGGCTGGGCCGGTCGTACAACCTGGCGGCGCCGGCCTCCGGCCGCATCATGTCCGGTGGTATCGACTCGACCGCGCTCTACCCGCCGAAGCGGTTCCTCGGCGCGGCCCGCAACATCGAGAACGGTGGCTCGCTCACCATCCTCGCGACGGCGCTGGTGGAGACGGGCTCGATGATGGACACCGTCATCTTCGAGGAGTTCAAGGGCACGGGCAACGCCGAGCTCAAGCTCGACCGGAAGATCGCCGACAAGCGGACCTTCCCGGCCATCGACATCCACCCCTCCGGCACGCGCAAGGAAGAAATCCTTCTCGGCAAGGAGGAGCTGGCGATCGTCCACAAGCTCCGCAAGGTGCTGAGTTCGCTGGAGTCGTCGGCGGCTCTCGATCTCCTGCTGGACCGGCTCAAGCAGTCCCGGACCAACATCGAGTTCCTGATGCAGATCGCGAAGTCGACTCCCGGGGAGTGAGTAATTCTCTCGATGCCGGTTAGGTAAGGGTCAAAAGCGCCCGAAAAGGGGCGGTCACCGCAAGGTGATCGCCCCTTCGTCGCACATGGAGTGCGTTTCGTCTCGTAAGGGGTCGTGCGAACCTCCGTATCACCTACTCGATTTGGGGGAGGGCGCTCGATGATCGTGCCTGGTTACCGGGACCATCCGCCGACCCGATGGGACCCGATCGCTCCGATTGACCCGGGCGAGGCGGAGGACTTCCTGCGTCAGTGCTATCTGGAAAATCCCCGGCTCGGCCCGGTGGAGCCGCGGCTCGCCATCGTCCGCGCGCAGATCGCCGCGACCGGCAGTTACGTGCACACCACCGAGGAGCTGTCGTACGGCGCGAAGATGGCCTGGCGCAACTCCAGCCGGTGCATCGGCCGACTGTACTGGCGCAGCCTCGTCGTCCTGGACCGCCGCCGCGCGCGCACGGCCGACGAGATCTTCTCCCTGCTCGTCCACCACCTGCAGGCGGCCGGCGGGGGTCAGGAGGGCGGCAAGATCCGGCCGGTCATCAGCATCTTCGCCGCGGCGCAGCCGGGGCAGCCGTACGCGAAGCTCTGGAACGAGCAGCTCGTCCGCTACGCCGGCTACCGCAGGGACGGTGACGTGGTGGGCGACCCGCGCCAGGCCGACTTCACGGCGGCGATGGAGGGCTTCGGCTGGCGCGGCAAGGGCGACGCGTTCGACATCCTCCCGCTCGCCGTGGAGGTTCCCGGCGAACCCGTACGCCTCTACGAACTGCCCGAGCGCGCGGTCCTCGAGGTGCCCGTCACGCACCCCGAGTTCGGCTGGTTCGCCGAGCTGGGCCTGCGCTGGCACGCGGTGCCGGCCATCTCCAACATGCGCCTGACCATCGGCGGCGTGAACTACCCGCTGGCGCCCTTCAACGGCTGGTACATGGGCAGTGAGATCGGCGCCCGCAACTTCGCCGACGCGGACCGGTACAACCTGCTGCCCACCGTGGCCGAGCGGATGGGCCTCGACACGAGCAGCGAGTCCACCCTGTGGCGCGACCGTGCCCTCGTCGAGCTCAACCGCGCGGTGCTGTGGTCCTTCGAGAAGGCGGGCGTACGGATCAGCGACCACCACACCGAGTCGCAGCGCTTCATGAGCCACCTGCGCAACGAGGAGAAGGCGGGCCGGCAGGTGCCGGCCGACTGGACCTGGATCGTCCCGCCGATCTCCGGTGGCATCACGCCGGTCTTCCACCGCTACTACGCGGAGATGGACCTGCGGCCCAACTTCTATCCCAACGAGCACGCCTGCCCGTACGCGCAGAACTAGGCGAACTCGTTCACGGCGAAGTCGTCGCGATGGCGCCACGACGCGTCGGTGCGTACGTGTTCCGCGCGTACCCATTTGAGAAGCTTGAGGGAGAACTCGTCGGCCGGGATGCGGCCGGCGCTGCGCACCACGAACCCCTCGGATGTCTCGGGCGTGTGCCGCCGGGCCCACGCCGCCCGCGCCTCGCTGAGGCTGCCTCCGCGGTAGAGGACGGGCACCACCGGCAGTTCGAGGCGTTGCGCCCAGTCGACCGTGTCGTCCCAGCCGAGCAGCGTGCCGGTCTCGTCCCAGATGCCGAAGACGATGAAGACGCCGGGCAGGTCGCGGTACGCGATGCTGCGCCGCGCCCACATCGACTCGCCGCAGACCCGCCAGTCGTCCGGGATCCGATAGGCCGTCATCGCCCAGAGCGCCTTCGCCGGCCGGTCCCACGGCTGGGTGCCGGAGTCGAGGGAACGGGCGTACATGGCGTCGCGGGTGAAGGTGAGGTTGCCGCCGTCGAGTTTCTCCGTCACGACCAGCTCGCCGTCCAACCAGGACAGATCCTGCTGCACCTTGTCGTCGTCCGTGGCGCCGGGTGAGTCGGGCAGGTGGAAGGTCCGCGGATACTTTCCCGCCTGCCCGCTCATCAGAAGTCTCCCTCCGCCACCTGGAACACGGTCAGTCCCAGCGCACGCCACATGCGGACGACCTGCTGCCGGTCGTCGAAGACGCCGACGACGCGCCAGCGGTCGCGGATCTCCCGGTCGAAGATCTCCCGCTTGACGATCGCGTCCTTGCGCGAATCCCCTTCGGGTCGCATGAAGAGTCCTTCGTACGGCACGCCGACGTAAAGGTCCAGCCAGGCCTCGGTCTCCGCCCGGCAGACCGCGTCGCGTCCGGAGCAGAAGACGATGGCGTGGCCGGCTGCGTGCATCGCCCGGACCGCCGTGATGACCGCCGGGTTCGGCAGATCGGAGCCGACCCGGGCCCAGTCGAACGGACTGCGCCCGTCCATGAGTGCCACCGTGCCGTCGATGTCGACGAGCACGACCGGCGGCAGCTCGGGGTCCGGCCGGTAGACGAGCCCGGGGCCGCCCGGATCGACGTACGGCACCGGCAGCGGCAGGTTCTTGCCCGCCAGGTACCGCTCGTGCATGCGGCGGATCGCCGCCTCGCCGACCCGGTCGTCCTCCGGGCGCTCGGCGTCGCGACGCACGCATTCCTCGACGGGTACGTCGGTGAAGTCGTGCACCTCGAACGTCGCGTGGAAGCGTGCCGCGAGCTCGGCCCACTCGCGGACCGTCTTGGCCCGCAGGTTGGTGTCGTCGACGATCACGTCGCCGTGGGCGCGCAGCAGCGCCTCGACGGCCGCGCGCTGGGCCTGGGTGACCTGGGCCTCGGCGCGCTGGGTGAAGAGCCGCTCGCCGTGCAGCATCCGCCGCAGGTCGTCGCGGTTGACCCGGACGACCTGCGGTTGCAGCTTGCGCGCGAAGGTGGTCTTACCCGAGGCGGGCAGGCCCCGCGTGATCAGCAGTCTCGTCATTCCTCACTCACCTGGCTTCCACCGGGGGTCACGTCGCCGGCCGGCTTGGCGAGCTGCCACAGGCCGGGACGGTAATCCTTGCCGTCGAGGCGCAGGAACAGCGCGCCCCGGTGCGCGCTGCGCACCGCCTGGGCCGCGAACTCGCGCCGTCCCCAGCCGTCGGGAAGATCGCCCACGATAGCCGCGAACTCCTTCTCGACCTGGGCGGCCGTCTCCTCGACGGCCGCCACGAGCTCCGCGGCGACCTCGCGGACCCACGCGTGGAACTCGTCGGGCAGGGGAGCCGTCAGCGCGTCCAGGTCGCCGCCGGAGGCCAGGACCTCCCAGACCGTACGGGCGGAGAGCCCCGTGACTAGCCGGTGCAGCCGGACGTACTCGGCGTACTTGATCTTCACCCGCTCGTCGGTGTCGAGCAGGTGCACCACCAACCCCTCGCGCCCGTCCCGCGGCGGGGCGGCGAGCGCCTCGGCCAGGGTGGCGTACGCGAAGGAATCCACCTTCGGGCCCGGCCACCCGGGCACGGCGTCCGGGCCGAACGTCCGCCCGGTGGCGATGTCGACCGCGCCGAGCAGCACCAGGTCGTCCATCCCGCCGTAGTCGACGACGATCCGGTTCTCCGGGTAGATGATCTCCACCAGCACGGTGAGCCCGGCCGGCGGCGCGAAGCCCGCGTACCGGGTCCGCAGGACCTCCGTCGCGTGCTCGGCCTGAGCCGAGGCGAACGACCCGCGCGTCGCGACGGCGAGCCGGTCGCCGTCGCCGTAGATGATGCCGAGCGACCCGTCCGCCTTGTCGGTCACCGCCACCGGGGCGTCCGGCCGGAGCGCCGGGGCGTGCCCCTCCGTGTGGTTGAAGAACTTGGGCAGGGGACGTGCGAGCACCGTGCCGGTGGCCGGATCGACCACGAGGCCGCGGCACGTGAGGGTCACCGGGGTCCACGCGGCGGCGTACTGGCAGGATTCCGTGTAGTTGTAGATCACGTACGGGCGCGACGGGTGGCGCTGCTTGCGCACGTGCCCGTTTTCGACCGCGGCGGTCAGTTCGACCGGGTCGAGGACGTCGTCGAGCAGCGTCATGGCACGTTTCCTTTCCGGGGGAATGCCTTGAGGGCCGCTCACGTTATCGACCAGGGACCAGTTATCTCGCCTGGTTTTCTGATCGAAATCGGTGGCAGAGGCCTCCTGATTTTCGATCAGGGTGTGTGACATGGCAGACTGGTTCATCGGCCAGCAAAAGGTTCCGGTTCACGCCCCTGAGCACTCGGCGACCCGGCGACCGCTTATCGAGAGAGACCGAGACGACATGAAGAGCGGAATCCACCCGGAGTACACGACCACCGAGGTCGTCTGCTCCTGCGGCAGCACCTTCACGACCCGCAGCACCGCCAAGGGCGGCGAGATCCGCGTCGAGACCTGCAGCGCCTGCCACCCCTTCTAC
Source organism: Couchioplanes caeruleus (assembly GCF_003751945.1). Taxonomy (NCBI): domain Bacteria; kingdom Bacillati; phylum Actinomycetota; class Actinomycetes; order Micromonosporales; family Micromonosporaceae; genus Couchioplanes; species Couchioplanes caeruleus. The sequence goes on from NZ_RJKL01000001.1 coordinate 5,769,436, forward strand.
ACGGGCAAGCAGCGTGTGCTGGACACCGCGGGCCGGGTCGCCAAGTTCCAGGCGAAGTACGCCAAGATCAACGCTGGCAAGAAGAAGTAGCTGCCTCAACGGCGCCCGGTTCCGCGAGCAGCGGGGCCGGGCGCCGTTGGTATGTAGGGGGAACCGTGAGTAACGACCGGCTGACCACGCTGCTGAACGAGTACGCGCAGCTCGAGAAGCAGATGGAGGACCCCTCCATCCATGCCGACCAGGCCCTGGTACGCCGGGTCGGACGCCGCTTCGCCGAGCTGGCGCCGCTGTTCGCCGCCCACGCCGAGCTCGAGGCCGCCCGCGCCGACCTGGCCGCGGCCAGGGAGCTGGCCGCCGAGGACCCGTCGTTCGGCGCGGAGGTCGAGGCGGTCGCCGCCACCCTGCCTCCGCTGGAGGAGAAGCTCGGCGAGATGCTGATCCCGCGGGATCCGCACGACGCCAAGGACGTGATCGTCGAGATCAAGGCGGGCGAGGGCGGTCAGGAGTCGGCGCTGTTCGCAGGCGACCTGCTGCGCATGTACACCCGGTACGCCGAGCGCCGCGGCTGGACGGTCGAGGTCATCGACGCGCAGGAGTCCGACCTGGGCGGCGTCAAGGACGTCTCCGTGGCCGTCAAGACGAAGGGCGTGCCCGAGGGTGGCCACGGGGTCTGGTCGCGGCTGAAGTGGGAGGGTGGCGTGCACCGCGTCCAGCGGGTGCCGGTCACCGAGTCGCAGGGCCGCATCCACACCTCGGCCGCCGGCGTGCTGGTGCTGCCCGAGGCGGAGGACGTCGAGGTGCAGATCGACGCCGGCGACATCCGGGTCGACGTGTTCCGGTCGTCCGGTCCCGGCGGCCAGTCCGTCAACACCACCGACTCGGCCGTGCGCATCACCCACGTGCCCACCGGCATCGTGGTGAGCTGTCAGAACGAGAAGAGCCAACTGCAGAACCGCGAGCAGGCGATGCGGATCCTGCGGGCCCGGCTGCTGGCCGCCGCCCAGGAGGAGGCCGACGCCGCTGCCTCCGATGCGCGGAAGGCACAGGTCCGCACGGTGGACCGGTCGGAGCGCATCCGGACGTACAACTTCCCGCAGAACCGGATCACCGATCACCGCATCGGCTACACGGCGTACAACCTGGATCTGGCGCTCGGCGGCGAGCTCGACGGCGTGCTCGACGCCCTCGCGGAGGCCGACCGGGCCGCCCGCCTGGCGGGCGGGTCGGAGATCAGCCGACGTCCGTGACCGTGAGTCTCCCGTGGGGGGCGGCGCAGACGAGCAGGTCGCCGGCGGCCTGACAGCTATCGTCCAGGACGGGCGCGATCGTGCCGCGCAGCCGCACCTTGCCGGTGTCGTCGAGCTCGCTGACGGTCATCCGATCGGCCGGCTGGGAGACGCGGTTCAGCAGGTACGGCCGGCGCGGTGAGGTGGAGTACTCCCACACCGGAGTGCCGGCGCCCAACTCGGCGATCGGACGTCCGGTCGCGGCGTCGACCAGCGTGTTCCGCGAGTCGGCGTCCCGGGAGGAGGTCATGAGCGTGCCGTCGGGCAACGGCACTCCGCTGGCCATCCCGGGGACGCTCCAGCGCGCCGCGCCGGTCTCCCGGTCGTGGCCGGAGGTGCCGTCCGGGCCGGAGATGCAGAGCACCGGGCCGCAGGGATAGAAGCCGCCGTCGGAGCTCACGTCGACGCGCCACTTGCGCTGCATCGTCGCGGTGTCGAAGGCCGTGATCCTGCCTTTGCCGCCCTGGATGTTGTGGACGTAGAGGGTGCCTTTCTCGATCATGACTTCGCTGTACGACTCCCCCTGCTCGTCCTGGCCCAGCCACGGCACCACACCATCGGCCACGAGTCGCCCGTCGGCCATGTCGTAGACCTTCACCTCGCCGTGGCGGCCGACGGTGGCCAGGCGGTCGGCCGTGGCGCCCGGCGTGCCGCCGGCCGTCCAGGTTTCCAGCCCGGCGGCCGGACGGGACCAGACGGGCGCGCCATCGTGCAGCCGGACGACGTGCACGGTCCGCAGCACGTTGGCGTCGTCCCGCTCGACGAGCACGACACGCCCCTCCTCGGCGACGGCGGCCTCGCCGGGGAGCCGCCAGATCTCCCGGCCGGTGGCGGCGTCGAGGGCGATGGTCTCGTGCGGATGCTGGCGGAAGGTCTGGCCGCCGTCCTGGCTCTCGAGATCGCTGTCGCTGGCGTAGACCGGCAGCAACACCAGCCTGAAGTCCGTCGGGCTGACCCAAGCCGCGCCGGTCAGCCCCTTTGCCGACCAGTGCACCGCGCCGTCGTCCGCGCCGTACGCGGTGAGCACACCACCGGCGGTCAGCACGAAGACCCGGCCCGAGCCCACGGAGAAGACGTCGCCGTTGTCCGGGGCGAACGGCGCGCTCCAGAGCTGCTGGGGCGAGTGCGACACGGGCCGCGCCGAACCGGCCAGGGTCGGCAGACAGAGCGCCGCGACCGCGGCCACCAGTACCCGCACCCGCCGGAAGACGACGCGGAGCGGCGCTCGCCGGGGCGGCCCCGCCGGCCGGTCCCCGTCGTGGCCGACGAGGCCCAGCTCGATGACGGTCATGGCAGGGAGCGTACGGACTCAGGCGGGCGAGCGTCGCCCGGCCGCCTCGGCCAACGCCGCGCTCAAGCCGCGCGAGTGGGTGCCGACCTCGGACCAGCCCGCGGCCAGAGTGATCGGCGTACCGGGGACGAGGACCTGCCAGTTCTCGCCGGCCGCGGCCGCGCTGATCCGGCGTGACACCTCCGCCGCCTGGGCGGCGCCGGCGCCGGGCAGCACCACGACGAACTCGTCGCCGGCGAAGCGGGCCACGAAGTCGCCGCGGCGCATGACCCGGTTGAGGATCCCGGCGATGCGCTGGAGCACCAGGTCACCGCAGTGGCGGCCGTGCCGGGCGTTGACCGCGCTGAAGCCGATGAGGTCGCAGACCCCGATCGCCGCGTGCTCGCCGCGGGCCAGCATCGCCGCGACGTAGCGTTCGAGCTGGCGGCGGTTGGGCAGGCCGGTGAGCGGGTCGGTGAGGGTCTCGTCGCCGTAGCGGCCGACGTCGCGGTGGGTCTCCTGAGCGTCGAGGCGGGCCGAGACGCCGTCCAGGTAGCCGTCGCGGAGCCGGTCGATGCGCTGGGCGGCGAGGCGGAAGGCGTACCGGTCGGCCTTGTGCGCGGCCTCGTGGTCGCCCGCGGCGGCGTGGCAGATGCTGCGCAGGCGGGCCGGTTCGGCGGGCCCGAGGATCTCCTGCGAGACCGGTACGGCGTCGAGTTTGAGCAGCGCCTCGGCGGGCCGGCCGGCGGCGATGTCCAGGCAGACCCCGCCGAGATGGCGCAGGTCGCGGGAGCGGACGCTGTCACCACCGCCGGTGAACAAGCCCGCGACGTCGGTGTCGGTGCTCTCGCCGAGCGCGGCGCGGCGGGCGAGCGCATAGCCGTACACCGGGCGGCTACTAGGCCGCAGGCGGGCGTCGGCACCGGTGGCGACGTACCGGGTGAGCTCGGCGTCGATGTCGCGCAGTACCCGCAGACAACCGTCGGTGTCGCCCTGGTGGTCGAGCGCGACCGCGTTGCGCAGCCGGATGCCGGGGGCGGCGAAGAGCTCCGGCGCCATGCCGCCGGCCGCGCCGACCTGACGGGCCTGCTCGATCGCGGTGAGCGCGTGGCCGTGGAAGCCGAGGTACGAGTACGCCATCGCGAGGTCGTGCCAGCCCCACGCCGTCTCGGCGTCGCCGTCCGTCACGGCCGCGAGGGCGCGGGAGGCCTGGACGAGGTGGGTGACGCCGCGGTCCAGGGCGCTCTGCAGGTGGGCGCCGAGTGCGGCGAAGGCGTGCATCTGGCCGCGCAGATAGGGATCCGAGCTTTCGTGGACGGCGTTGGACGCACTTGTCATGGCGGTGGCGAACTCCGCGACCCGGCCCAGGTTGATGAGCGCTCCGAAGCGCTGGACCAGTGCGTACGCGCGCGTCAGCGGATCGCTGGTGACCTCGAGGACCTTGTCCAGGATGGGCAGCGCCTCGGCGGACCGGCCGCCTTGCTGGAGCTCGCCGGCGCGTCGCAGATCGTCGACGCAATCCGGGAGTTGGTCCAACCACGTCATGGCACCGCCACGGGCATTCAGCTCTCCTGTGTCGGGCATCGATCGGCGACCCGGCCGGCCACCGTCGCGCCACGACGTCCCATGATTATGCCGTGACAGTCGCGCATGAACAGCCCTCCGAAGGCACAGACCGGACGAGGTTGGCACCCGCTCTGACCCGGGCGACGGCACGGCTGGCCGAGGCGGGGGTGGAATCACCGCGCGTCGATGCGGAACTGCTCGCCGCGCACGTGCTGGGAATCGGCCGCGGCCGACTGTTGCTCGTGGACACCGTCCGTGCCGCCGAGCTGCGCCGGTTCGAGGAGCTGGTGGCGCGGCGAGCCCGGCGGATCCCGTTGCAGCACCTGCTCGGCACGGCCGCTTTCCGGCATCTCGAGCTGGCGGTCGGCGAGGGCGTGTTCGTGCCGCGCCCGGAGACGGAACTGCTGGCGGGCTGGGGCATCGAGCACACCGCGCCCGGCGCCACCGTGGTCGATCTGTGCAGCGGCAGCGGCGCCGTCGCGCTCTCCGTCGCGGACGAGTCCGGCGCGGCCCGGGTCGTGGCCGTCGAACGCTCGCCCTCGGCGCTGATCTTCCTGCGCCGCAACGCGGCGGCCTTCCCGGCCGTACGGGTGGTCGAGGCGGACGTGACGGCGCAGGGCCTGCTGCGGGAGCTGTACGGGCAGGTGGACGTGGTGCTGTGCAACCCGCCGTACGTGCCGGACGGCACCGCCGTGCCCCCGGAGGTCGCGGAGCACGACCCGGCCGAGGCGGTCTTCGGCGGCGCGGACGGCCTGAGCGTGATCCGCCCGGTGATCGCCCTGGCCGCGGCGCTGCTGCGGCCCGGTGGGATGGTCGGCATCGAACACGACGACGTGCACGCCGACGCCGTGCCGGCACTGCTGGAGGCGGACGGCCGGTTCACCATGGTCGAGGGCCACCCGGACCTTGCGGGACGCCCGCGGTTCGCGACCGCCCGGCGGGCATGACGGGCATGCCGGGCGCCATGGCAGACTGCTCCTCGTGATGCTCTACGACTGCCGTGCCGTGGCCGAGCGTGATCGCGGCATCGCCGCCGCCGTGGAGGCGGTCAAGAGCGGCGAGCTGGTCGTCCTGCCGACCGACACGGTCTACGGCGTCGGCGCGGACGCCTTCACCGCGCACGCGGTGAACGCGCTGCAGAGCGCCCGCGGCGTCGACCGCCGGGTGCCGCCGCCGGTGCTCGTCGGCTCCCGGCACACCCTGGACGGCCTGGTCTACTCGCTGCCGAAGGCGGCCCGCGAGCTAGCCGACGCGTTCTGGCCCGGCGCCCTGACGATCCTGGTGGAGCACTCGCCGAGCCTGCAGTGGGACCTCGGCGAGACCGGCGGGCGGGTGGCCGTGCGCATGCCGCTGCACCCCGTGGCGCTGGAGGTGCTGCGCGAGGTCGGCCCGATGGCCGTCACCACCGCCAACCGGGCCGGCCAGGCCGCGCCGCACACCGCCGAGGAGGCCCGCGAACAGCTCGAGTACGCGGTCCGCGTCTACCTCGAGGCCGGCGTGGCGCACGACCCGGCGCCCAGCACGATCGTCGACGTCACCGGCGACGTCCCGCGGGTGCTGCGCGCCGGCGCGGTCCCGTGGGAGAAGCTGCGCGACGTGGTGCCGGACATCCTGCCCGCGGGATCCTGACCATGCCGCCGTTCACCGTGCTGCACGTGTGCCTGGGCAACATCTGCCGCTCCCCGATGGCCGAGCGCCTGCTGCTGCTCGCGGCCCGGCAGCGGCTGGCCAAGCTGGACCCCGCCGCCGACCTGGGCGAGCTGCTGCGCAGCGTCAGCGCCGGAACGGGCGGGTGGCACGAGGGTGAGCAGATGAACCCTCCCGCGGCCCGGCAGCTCCGGCTGCGCGGCGGCGCCGTGGACGGCTTCGCCGCCCGCAAGCTGACCGGCGCGCACCTGGTGGAGGCCGGCCTGGTCCTCACCGCGACCGCCGAGCAGAGCGACTTCGTCCGCTCGCTGGCGCCCGGCGCCGCGAGCCGTACGTTCGTCCTCGGCCAGTTCGCCCGACTGCTGCGCGAACTGGACGTCGCGGAGCTACCCCCGGGCGGCACCGACCCGCGAGCGTTCACGGACCGGGCCACCGCCCTGGTCGCGGCCGCCGACCGGCGCCGCGCGGGGGAGGAGCCGCTGCCGGGCGACGACCTCGACGACCCGTGGGGCCGCGGCGACCAGACCTTCCAGCGCATCGCGGACACCATCGACGAGTCGCTGTACGCCCTGGTCGACGCGCTGCTGCCCGCAGCGCCGAGGCCGGCGTGATCGTTGCCGCGGATGCCGCCGGGATCCGCCGCGCGGCAGGGTTGCTGCGCGCCGGGTCGGTGGTCGCCTTCCCCACCGAGACCGTCTACGGCCTGGGCGCCGACGCCTTCTCGGCCCGGGCGGTCGCCGAGGTCTACCGGCTCAAGAACCGCCCGTCGTGGAACCCGCTGATCGTGCACGTGGCCCACGTGGCGGCGGCCAGGGAACTGGCCGCGTACTGGCCACCGGTCGCCGACGACCTCGCCGCGGCGTTCTGGCCGGGACCGCTGACCCTGGTCGTGCGCCGCGCCCCGCACCTCACCCAGGTCGGGGCCGACACGGGCACGATCGCCGTACGGGTGCCCGCGCACGAGGTCGCACTGCGGCTGCTGGAGGCCACGGAGCTGCCGCTCGCCGCGCCGAGCGCCAACCGGTCGGAGAGCATCTCCCCGACGACGGCCGAGCACGTGCTGCGCAGCCTGCCGGACGTGCCGCTGGTGCTGGACGGCGGCCCGGCGTCCTGGGGCATCGAGTCGACGGTGCTGGACGTGACCGGCGAGGTGCCCCGGCTGCTGCGGCCGGGCGCGCTGGGCCTGCGCGAGATCCGCGAGGTGGCCGGGACGATCGCCCTGCCCGACGACGTCGCGGACGGCGCGGCCCGCCCCTCGCCGGGAATGAGCAGGCGCCACTACGCCCCGCGCGCCAAGGTGGTGCTGGTGGACGTGGTGAACCCCGCCGACCTCGACGCGTCGGTGGGCGCCCTGACCTACGAGACCGCGGACGTACCCGGCGCGGAGACCCTCAGCGCCGACCCCCGCGAGTACGCGGCGGACCTCTACGCCGCCCTGCACCGCCTCGACGACGCCGGCGTCACCACGATCCTGGTCAAGACGCCGCCCCCGACCGAGGACTGGCTCGCGGTCCGCGACCGGCTCTCCCGCGCCGCCGCCTAGGAGGCCTCGGCGCCGCGGGCGATGTTGCGGGCCATGCCGCTGAAGATGACGCCGTGGAAGGGCAGGACGCCCGCCCAGTACGCGTGTCCGGCCAGCCCTCGGGGGACGAACAGCGCCCGCTGCCGGTAGACGCTCGTGCCGTCCGGACCCGGGGACGCGGACATCTCGAGCCAGGCCCGTCCGGAAACCCGCATCTCGGCGCGCAGGCGCAGCAGCTCGCCGGGCCTGATCTCCTCCACCCGCCACCAGTCCAGCGCCTCGCCGACGTGGAGGCGGTGACGGTCGCGGCGACCCCGGCGCAGGCCCACCCCGCCGACCAGCCGGTCCAGCCAGCCGCGCACCGACCAGGCGAGCGGGAACGAGTACCAGCCGTTCTCGCCGCCGACCCCCTCGATGACGCGCCACAGCGCCTCCACCGGCGCGGCGACCTCGCGGCAACGCACGTCGGTGTAGATGGTGCCGCCGGACCAGGTCGGGTCGCTCGGCAGCGGTTCGGCGGCCGCGTCCGCGCCGGAGGCCGTGGACCAGCGGGTCTCCACGTCGGCGTCGCGGATCTTGCCGAGGGCGCGCCGGACCGCCTCGTCGAATCCCAGGAACTCGTCCTCCCGGACGAACTCCGCGATGTCGTGCTCGTGGGCGACGGCCTCGTGGATCAGGCTGCCGACCAGGGGCCGGGCGATCGCATTGGGCACCGGGGTGACCGCGCCGACCCAGTGCGAGGAAAGCCAGGGGCTCAGCGGGCGCAGCGGCACGATGATCCGGCGGCGCAGGCCCGCCACGCGGGCGTAGCGCTGCATCATCTCCGCGTACGTGAGGACGTCCGGCCCGCCCAGGTCGAAGCCGCGGTGGACGTCCGGGGGCAGGCCGGCGGCGGCGATCAGGCAGCGCAGCACGTCACGGACGGCGATCGGCTGGATGCGGTTGCGCACCCAGCGCGGCGTCACCATGACCGGCAGCCGCTCGGTCAGATAGCGCAGCATCTCGAACGAGGCCGAGCCGGAGCCGATGATCACCGGCGCGCGCAGCACGGCGGTCGGCACGCCGCTGTCCAGCAGGATCCGCGCGACCTCGGCCCGCGAGCGCAGGTGCGCCGACGGCTTCTCGGCCGGCGGCGGCTCCGGACCGCCCAGATAGAGGATCCGGCGGACGCCTTTCTCGTACGCGACCCGCGCGAAGTTGCGGGCCGCCTCCCGGTCCCGGCGCTCGAAGTCGCGCTGTCCGAGCGAGTGGACCAGGAAATAGGCCACGTCGACGCCGTCGAGGGCGGGGACCAGCGACGCCGGATCGGACAGGTCGCCCTCGACGATCTCGGCCCGAGGTGCCCAGGGAACGTCCCGCAGCCTGGCCGCGCTGCGCGACAGCGCCCGGACGTCGTGGCCGGCGTCCATGAGCCGGGGTGCCAGGCGGCCGCCGATGTACCCGGTGGCACCGGTGACCAGACAGCGCATAACCCACACAGTGCCCCAGGTAGGGGTGGATAAGCCATATGCTCGTATTCCGGCGATGACGCCGACGTGAGGAGCGCGCCATGGACACGTTCTGGGGTCCGGACTTCTCCGCGCTGCGGCGCGAGGACCCCGAGATCGCCGAGGTGATCTTGGGTGAGCTCGACCGCCAGCGCGGCGGCCTCCAGCTCATCGCGAGCGAGAACTTCACGTCCCCGGCGGTCCTGGCGGCCCTCGGCTCGACCCTGACGAACAAGTACGCCGAGGGCTACCCCGGCCGGCGGTACTACGGGGGCTGCGCCGAGGTCGACCGGGCCGAGGAGCTGGCCGTCGAGCGGGCACGGGAGCTCTTCGGCGCGGACCACGCCAACGTGCAGCCGCATTCCGGGGCGTCGGCGAACATGGCCGCGTACGCCGCCCTCGTGCAGCCCGGCGACCCGGTGCTGGCCATGGACCTGCCGCACGGCGGCCACCTCACCCACGGCAGCAAGGTCAACTTCTCCGGGAAGTGGTTCCACCCCATCGGCTACCGGGTACGCCACGACACCGAGCTGATCGACTACGACGAGGTGCGCGACCTCGCCCTGGCGCACCGCCCCAAGCTGATCGTCTGCGGCGCGACCGCGTACCCCAGGCTCATCGACTTCAAGGCCTTCCGGGACATCGCCGACGAGGTGGGCGCGTATCTCATGGTCGACGCGGCGCACTTCATCGGGCTGGTCGCGGGCCGGGCGGTGCCCTCGCCCGTACCGTATGCGGACGTAGTGTCCTGCACCACCCACAAGGTGCTGCGCGGGCCGCGAGGCGGCATGATTCTCTGCCGTGAGAGTCTCGCCGCGCGCATCGACAAGGCCGTCTTCCCCTTCACCCAGGGCGGGCCGCTGATGCACGCCGTCGCCGCGAAGGCGGTCGCGCTGCGGGAGGCCTCGCTGCCCGATTACCAGACGTACGCCCAGCAGGTGGTGCGCAACAGCCAGGCGCTGACCTCCGGGCTGGCCGCCGAGGGCATGCGTCCCGTCTCCGGAGGCACCGACACCCATCTGGCCCTGGTCGACCTGCGCGACCTCGGGGTCAGCGGGCGCGACGCGGAGGAGCGCTGCGACCGTGGGCGGATCACTCTCAACAAGAACGCCATCCCGTTCGACCCGGAGAAGCCGATGACCGCCTCCGGGATCCGGGTCGGCACGCCCAGCGTGACCACGCAGGGCATGCGCGAGGGGGAGATGCGGCAGATCGCCGGGCTGATCGCCGCCGCCGTGCGCGCCGATCCGGCGACGGTCGCGGGCGCGGGCACGCTGCGCGACACCGCGGACGAGGTGAGTGCGCTTGTCCGGCGCTTCCCGGCGTACGCGGGGGAGGGTGTGCCCGCATGACGGAGTCGCAGCCCGCCGCCGCGCGGGAGCAGCGCGGCGATGCCGTGCCCGGGCAGCGGGACACGGGGGAATGGGACGACTTCATGCCCGAAGAGGACGACGAGGACCAGGGGCCGCTGCCCGAGCTGCCCCCGCTTCCCGACGATCCACGGTGGCGGGTCGAGCATCTGCCGCTCCTCACGGCGTTCTCGTTCGCGCTGATGATGTGCGCGGCCTCGGTGGGGTTCCTCACGTCGGGCGTGCCGGCGGCGTTCGGCGCGGTGGCCGGGGTGGCGATCGTGACCGTGAGCTACACCATGTCGACGCTCGTGCTGGCCTGGGCCGACACCGTCCGTCCGGCGCTGCTGATGCCGCTGGGCATCACCACATACGTGGTGAAGTACTCGTTGCTCGGCGTGATCCTCGCATTTGTGATCTCCTCGGAGTGGCAGGGTCGTTCGGCGCTCGGCTGGGGCGTCGTCGCCGGCGTCATGGGCTGGTCGGCCGTGCAGGTCTGGTGGGTGGCCCGCCTGAGCCGCCGTCAGTGATCTTTTGCACCGGCGTCGTGCCACGTCAACGAGCCTTTCGTGGGTTTTGATCCACGAATCGGTGACGGGAAGACGGCAAAGGTGTCCGGTTCTCGCGGAGGGGGAGTACCGTGTCTGGCTAGTTGCGAGACCCCCGACGCCTGGACAACTGCGGTTGTGCGGGGGGTCCCGCTTAGCTTCGCGTTCCTGGCTGATATCTTCATGCCGTCATGGCCGGTCAGAAACCTCCCAACGATTCTCACGGTGACGACGGTCCACCCCCGCCCGACACGGGCATGGGCATGACCGCGGTCGCCTACCTCTTCTCGGGAATGTTGGTCTGGGGCGGGATCGGCTGGCTGGTCGACCACTTGGTCGGTACCAAAGGGATCTTCGCCGGAATCGGCGCGGTCGTCGGTATCGGTGGTGGTGTCTACCTCATCGTGCGCCGTCTCGGCGCCTGACAGGAAAGGGCTACGGTGATCGGTCAGTCGACGGTCCTCGCAGCGGAGTTCCCGCCCAGCGTCGAGGACTTCTACCTGCCCAGCATCCTGCCGTGGGGCGCGCACGACAACTACTGGTTCACCAAGATCACTCTGCTGGTCTGGGTGGCGGTGGCCGCGATCATCATCTTCTTCCTGGTCTCGAACCGGAAGCCGAAGCTGGTGCCCACCAAGAAGCAGTGGCTGGCGGAGAGCATTTACGGCTTCGTGCGCAACAACATCGCGGTCGATATGATCGGTCCGCGTGGTGTGGCCTTCGCGCCCTACTTGACGACGCTCTTCTGCTTCATCCTGATGATGAACCTCTTCGGCATCGTGCCGCTGGTGCAGATCTCACCGAGCTCGCACATCGCGTTCCCGGCGGTTCTCGCGGTGATCAGCTATGTCATGTTCATCTACGTCGGTATGCGTCACCACGGCGGTCTGAATTACTTCAAGCACGCCTTGATCCCGCCGGCGCCGTGGTTCATTCTGCCGCTGCTGATCCCGATCGAGTTCTTCTCGAACTTCCTGGTCCGCCCCTTCTCGCTGGCGGTCCGACTCTTCGCCAACATGTTCGCGGGCCACATGCTGCTGCTGGTGTTCACGCTCGGTGGCTTCGCGATGATCAATGCGAACGCCTGGCTGGCTCCGGTTTCGGTGCTGTCCTGGCTGCTGACCGTGGCGCTGACCCTGCTCGAGTTCCTGGTGATCTGCCTCCAGGCCTACGTCTTCACCGTGCTGACCGCGAGCTACGTGCAGGGTGCGCTCGCCGACGAGCACTGAAAGCTGTCGGAGCTCCAAACCGTTTGTCGTCCCGCGTGATCGCCACGCGAGATACCAGGAGGAATCTGTAATGGGTGTTGACGTTCTTGCCGCAGTTGAGGGCAGCACCGCCGCCATCGGCTACGGCCTCGCCGCCATCGGCCCCGGCATCGGTGTCGGCCTGGTCTTCTCGGCCTACATCCAGTCGACCGCTCGTCAGCCGGAGTCGTCCCGCCTGACCCTGCCCTACGTCTGGATCGGCTTCGCCGTCATCGAGGCGCTCGCCCTGCTGGGCATCGCCTTCGGCTTCATCTGGCAGGGAAGCAACCTCTAAAGCCTTTCCCTCGCTAGGAGGTGTTCATGCTTTCCCTTTCCTATCTGGCCGCTGAGGCCGGAGAAGAGTCCGGCCACAACCCGATCATTCCTGTCTGGCAGGAGATCGTGGTCGGCTCGGTGGCGTTCGCCGTGCTCTGCTTCGTCCTGATGAAGTTCGTCTTCCCGCAGATGGAGAAGACGTTCAAGGCTCGGGTCGACGCGATCGAGGGCGGCATCAAGCGCGCCGAGGCCGCTCAGGCCGAGGCGAACGGGCTGCTCGAGCAGTACAAGACGCAGCTCGCCGAGGCCCGCACCGAGGCCGCGCGCATCCGCGACGAGGCTCGTGCCGACGCCGAGGGCATCCGCCAGGACGTCCTCGCCAAGGCCCGGGAGGAGTCCGAGCGCATCATCGCCGCGGGTCGCGAGCAGCTCGCCGCCCAGCGCGAGAGCATCGTGCGCGACCTGCGCTCCGAGGTGGGCACGCTCGCGGTGGACCTGGCCAGCAAGATCGTCGGTGAGTCTCTCGCCGACGAGGCGCGCAGCCGGGGCACCGTCGACCGGTTCATCAGCGAGCTCGGCGCCGGTACGGGCGGGCGCTGATGGCGACCGTCAACCGGGAGTCGTACGCCGCCGCCGCGGAGAAGCTGACCGCGGGAACGCAGTCGGCCACCGCCGCGCAGCTCGCCACGACCGCCGACGAGATCGTGTCGGTGGCGCGGTTGCTGCGTGGTGAACCGCGGCTGCGGCGCGCGTTGACCGACCCGTCGCGCCCGGGCGCCGAGCGCGGAGAGCTGCTTCGCTCCCTGCTCACCGGCAAGCTCGGCACCGCGGCGGTGGACGCGCTCGTCACGCTGGCGTCCGGCCGCTGGTCGGCGCCGAACGAGCTGCTCGACGCCACCGAGCGGCTCGGCGTCGACACCGTGCTGGCGTCCGCGGAGAAGGGCGGCATCCTGGCCGACGTCGAGGACGAACTGTTCCGGTTCGCCCACGTCGTGGCCGGCAGCCCGAAGCTCGCGGTCACGCTCAGCGACCCGACCGCTCCGGCCGACCGCCGGGCTAAGCTGGCCGAGGACCTGCTGAAGGGCAAGTCCGAGGCGGCGACGGTCCAGCTCGTCAAGGTCGCGCTCGAGGGTTTCGGCGGACGCAGCTTCGAGACGTCGCTCGGCAAGCTGGTCGAGCTGACCGCCGCCAAGCGGGACCGCGAGGTCGCGTACGTGACGGCGGCCAAGGTCCTCGACGACGCCGAGGAGCAGCGGCTCTCCGCCAAGTTGTCCGACCTCTACGGTCGTCAGGTCTCGCTGAAGGTCGCGGTGGATCCGAGCATCATCGGCGGCATCAGCGTCCAGGTCGGCTCCGACCTCTACGACGGCACGATCCTGCGGCGACTCAACGAAGCCCGGCAGGCGTTCGCTAAATAAGTACTTCCCCTCGGCGGCGGTGACGCTACCGAAAGCCCTCGGGCGCGGCGACGCCCCGAGCCGACTAGAGAAGGCAGAGGATGGCCGAGCTGACCATCTCCTCGGACGAGATCCGGGGGGCGCTAGAGCGCTACGTCTCGTCCTACACGCCCGAGGTCTCCCGTGAGGAGGTCGGCATCGTCTCCGATGCGGGCGACGGCATCGCGCACGTCGAGGGTCTGCCCTCGACGATGGCGAACGAACTGCTCGAGTTCGAGGACGGCACCCTGGGTGTCGCCCTGAACCTCGACGTCCGCGAGATCGGCGCCGTGGTCCTGGGTGACTTCGCCGGCATCGAGGAGGGCCAGCAGGTCAAGCGGACCGGCCGCGTCCTCTCGGTCCCGGTCGGCGACGCCTACCTCGGCCGCGTGGTCGACGCCCTGGGCAACCCGATCGACGACCGTGGCGAGATCGCCAACGAGGGCTTCCGGGAGCTGGAGCTGCAGGCGCCGAACGTCATGGCGCGCCAGCCCGTGAAGCAGCCGCTGCAGACCGGCATCAAGGCGATCGACGCCATGACGCCGATCGGCCGTGGCCAGCGCCAGCTGATCATCGGCGACCGCAAGACCGGTAAGACCACGGTCGCGCTCGACACGATCATCAACCAGCGCGCCAACTGGGAGTCCGGCGACCCGGAGAAGCAGGTCCGCTGCATCTACGTCGCCATCGGCCAGAAGGCCTCCACCATCGCCAGCATCCGCGGGACGCTGGAGGCGCAGGGCGCGCTGGAGTACACGACCATCGTGGCTTCCCCGGCGTCCGACCCGGCCGGCTTCAAGTACATCGCGCCCTACACCGGCTCGTCCATCGGACAGCACTGGATGTACGCCGGCAAGCACGTCCTGATCGTCTTCGACGACCTCACCAAGCAGGCCGAGGCGTACCGCGCCGTGTCGCTGCTGCTGCGCCGCCCGCCGGGCCGCGAGGCGTACCCCGGTGACGTCTTCTACCTGCACAGCCGGCTGCTGGAGCGCTGCGCCAAGCTCTCCAACGAGCTGGGTGGCGGCTCGATGACCGGCCTGCCGATCATCGAGACGAAGGCCAACGACATCTCGGCCTACATCCCGACCAACGTCATCTCGATCACCGACGGCCAGATCTTCCTCGAGTCGGACCTGTTCGCCTCGGGTGTGCGCCCGGCCATCAACGTCGGCACCTCGGTGTCGCGGGTCGGCGGTTCCGCGCAGGTCAAGGGCATGCGCCGGGTCTCCGGCCGCCTGCGCCTCGACCTGGCCCAGTTCCGTGAGCTGGAGGCCTTCTCCGCCTTCGCCTCCGACCTGGACCGGGCGTCGCGGGCCCAGCTCGAGAAGGGCGTCCGCCTGGTCGAGCTGCTCAAGCAGCCGCAGTACTCGCCGCTGTCGGTGGCCGAGCAGATCGTCGTGATCTGGGCCGGCACCACCGGCCAGCTCGACGACATCCCGGTCGCCGACGTGCGTCGCTTCGAGTCCGAGTTCCTGGACTGGGTCAAGCGGCACCGCAGCGAGACCTTCACCGCCATCGAGAGCGACGGTCAGCTGAACGACGAGCAGGTCGAGGTCTTCGAGAAGGCCGTGCAGGAGTTCAAGCCGCTGTTCAAGCAGGGCGCGATCACCGGCGGCCCCAACGAGGCTCCGGCGCAGCCGCTCGCCGAGGGCAGCGAGAGCCGCGAGACCGTCACCCGCGAGGTCCGGTCCTCCTCGGACGAGAAGTAAGCCATGGCCGGTCAGGTACAGGCCCTCCGGCGGCGCATCCGCACCGTCCGGTCGACCAAGAAGATCGCCAAGGCGCAGGAGCTGGTCGCCACCAGCCGGATCGCCAAGGCTCAGGAGCGGGTCGCCGCGTCCAAGCCGTACTCCGAGGCGATCACGCGGGTCCTCACGGCGCTGGCCTCCAACGCGTCGGTCGACAACCCGCTGCTGCTGCCGCGCGAGCGGGTGCGGCGCGCGGGTGTCCTGCTGATCACCAGCGACCGGGGCCTGGCCGGCGCCTACAACGCCAACGCGATCCGCACCGCCGAGCAGCTCATCTCCCGGCTGCGGGCGGACGGCAAGGACGTGGCGCTGTACATCGTCGGCCGCAAGGGTGTCGGGTACTACAAGTTCCGCAACCGGCCGATCGAGGCGAGCTGGACGGGCTTCTCCGAGCGGCCCTCCTTCGAGGACGCCCGGCTCATCGGTGAGTCCCTGCTGGAGGCCTTCGTCGCCGGCGCGGACGACACGGACGCGAACCACGGCCCGGACGGCATCCAGGGTGTGGACGAGCTACACATCGTCAGCACGCAGTTCAAGTCGCTCATGACCCAGTCCGCGGAGGCGCGCTTCCTAGCGCCGATGCAGGTCGAGGAGCGTGAGCGCGAGCCCGGGCTGCGTCCGGCGTACGAGTTCGAGCCCGAGGCCGAGGAGCTGCTGGACGCGCTGCTGCCGAAGTACCTCAACACGCGGATCTACGCGGCGTTGCTGGACTCGGCGGCGAGCGAGTCGGCGTCGCGGCGCCGGGCGATGAAGAGCGCGTCGGACAACGCCGACGACCTGCTCAAGCGGTACACGCGCGAGATGAACTCCGCGCGTCAGGCCGCGATCACCCAGGAAATCAGTGAAATCGTCGGCGGCGTCGAGGCGCTGTCCGCAGCGGGAAGTGATGTGTGATGACTGCTGTAGCTGAGCCCACCAAGACGGAGACCGGTGTCGGCCGCGTCGTCCGGGTCATCGGCCCGGTCGTCGACGCGGAGTTCCCTCGGGACGCGATGCCCGCGATCTTCAACGCGCTGCACGTCGACGTGACCCTCTCCGAGGGCACCAAGACGCTGACCCTGGAGATCGCCCAGCATCTCGGCGACAACATGGTCCGCGCCATCTCGATGCAGCCGACCGACGGCCTGGTCCGTGGCGCCGAGGTCCGTGACACCGGCGCGCCGATCTCGGTGCCCGTCGGCGACGTGACCAAGGGCCACGTGTTCAACGCCCTCGGCGAGGTGCTCAACGTGGACCCGGGCTCGATCCAGGTCACCGAGCGCTGGCCGATCCACCGCAAGCCCCCGGCGTTCGCGGACCTCGAGCCGAAGACCGAGATGCTGGAGACCGGCATCAAGGTGCTCGACCTGCTCGCGCCGTACGTGCGCGGTGGCAAGATCGGCCTGTTCGGCGGCGCGGGCGTGGGCAAGACGGTGCTCATCCAGGAGATGATCATCCGTGTCGCCCGGAACTTCGGTGGTACGTCGGTGTTCGCCGGCGTGGGTGAGCGCACCCGCGAGGGCAACGACCTCATCCTCGAGATGGACGAGGGTGGCGTGCTCGACAAGACCGCGCTGGTCTTCGGCCAGATGGACGAGCCGCCGGGCACCCGCCTGCGGGTCGCCCTGACCGCCCTGACCATGGCGGAGTACTTCCGGGACGTCCAGAACCAGGAGGTGCTGCTCTTCATCGACAACATCTTCCGGTTCACCCAGGCCGGCTCCGAGGTGTCCACCCTGCTCGGCCGCATGCCGTCCGCCGTGGGTTACCAGCCCACGCTGGCCGACGAGATGGGCGAGCTGCAGGAGCGGATCACGTCGGTCCGCGGCAAGGCGATCACCTCGCTGCAGGCGATCTACGTGCCCGCCGACGACTACACCGACCCGGCGCCGGCGACCACCTTCGCCCACCTGGACGCGACCACCAACCTCGAGCGGTCGATCTCCGACAAGGGCATCTACCCCGCCGTGGACCCGCTGGCCTCGAGCTCGCGGATCCTGGCGCCGGAGTTCGTCGGTGCCGAGCACTACGCGGTCGCCCGTGAGGTGCAGCGAATCCTGCAGAAGTACAAGGACCTGCAGGACATCATCGCCATCCTCGGCATGGACGAGCTCTCCGAGGAGGACAAGGTCACGGTGCAGCGGGCCCGCCGCATCGAGCGCTTCCTCTCGCAGAACACGTACGCCGCCGAGCAGTTCACCGGCGTTCCCGGCTCGACGGTCCCGCTGAAGGAGACCATCGAGGCGTTCAAGAAGATCAGCGAGGGCGAGTACGACTCGTTCCCCGAGCAGGCCTTCTTCATGTGCGGTGGCCTCGAGGACCTCGAGCGCAACGCGCACGAGCTCATGAAGGGCTGATCCTTCGCACCAAACGGAACACGGGGCCGCGCCGACTCAGGTCGGGGCGGCCCCATCCGTTTCCTGGCGCCCTTTATGTCCGTTTGTCTCCGCGGTGGTGCGGGCGTCCGGACGCGAAGGTTTCTTGTCTTGTTCGGATATCCTTTGGCGATGCCGGTGGCGCCGCCCTGCGATCATGGCTCCTCTGGTCGCGGACGAGAACCATCGACGACAGTTGGGGAACGAGTGGCGAAGAGCGAGAAACCCAAGCCCAAGCGGCGGTCGCCGCTGTGGGCGCGGCTGTGCGCGATCCTCGGATGCGTCCTCATGGTCCTCAGTGGCGGCGCGCTGATCACGAGTCAGGCGCTCGTCGCTCGCTACGCCGGCGCGGTGAAGACCGAGAACCTCTTCGAGCCGCCCGCGGAGGGCGAGAAGAAGGAGCCGGTCAGTGACATCAAGGGACCGGTCAACATCCTGCTCGTGGGCATCGACCCCCGCGACGAGAACAGCGCGCCGCTGTCCGACTCGATCATCGTCGTGCACATCCCCGAGGGGCTGAGGCAGGCGTACCTCTTCTCCATCCCCCGCGACCTGCGGGTGGAGATCCCGCCGTTCGCGAAGACCGGCTTCCAGGGCGCCAACGACAGAGTCAACGCCGCCATGTCGTACGGCAGCAGGCTCGGCAACGGCAAGTACGACGCGGCACAGGGCTTCGCCCTGCTCGCCAAGACGATCGCCAAGCTCACCGGCATCAAGAAGTTCGACGCCGGCGCCATCATCAACTTCAACGGCTTCAAGGAGATCGTCGACGCCATGGGCGGCGTCACCATGACGATCGACCAGAACGTGAAGTCGGAGCACCTGAAGCCGAACGGCAAGCCCCGGGACCGCCGTCCCGAGTGCGCCGACCACTCCTGCGAGCACCCGTACGTCGGGCCCCAGGCCGAGTACAAGAAGGGCACCTACCACCTCGAGGGATGGCAGGCGCTCGACTACGTACGCCAGCGCTACGGGCTGCCCCGCGTCGACTACGACCGGCAGCGGCACCAGCAGCAGTTCATCAAGGCCATGGCCGAGCAAGCGCTGAGCAAGGACGTGGTCACCAACCCGATCAAGCTCGACCAGGTGCTGCGGGCCGCGGGCGACGCGCTCGTCTTCGACGGCAACGGCCACACCGTGGTCGACTGGGGTCTGGCGCTGCGCAACCTGCGGTCCGACGACATGACCCTCGTCAAGCTCCCGGCCGGTGCCGCGAACGGTGGGGGGACGTACATCGGCGAGGCGCTGGAGCCCGCCGCGGACGACTTCTTCGCGTCGCTGCGCGACGGCACGGTGGCGTCGTTCCTCGTCGACAACCCGAGCTTCCTGCAGAAGCTCTGACCATTCCCGGAGAGTGGCGGTTGCCACCCGGGGCACCGGCGTGTCGTCCGGCCGTTTAGACTTCATTCCCAGAGGAATCGCAAGATCCCGCAGGCTTACAAGGAGACAGCGTGGCCAAGCAGCTGCACGTCCAGGTCGTCGCCGTCGAGGAGAAGGTCTGGTCCGGCGACGCCGAGATGGTCGTCGCGCGCACCACCGAGGGTGAGCTCGGCGTCCTGCCCGGCCATTCCCCGCTCCTCGGCCTGCTCAAGGAGCCGTCCCAGGTGCGCGTCAAGCTCGCCGGCGGTGAGCAGCTCACCTACGACGTCGCCGGTGGCTTCCTCTCCGTCGATGCGGACGGCGTGACGGTCCTCGCCGAGAGCGCGACCGCCGCCACTCCCGACGCGCACTGACGTCGCGCGATGCGGGTTCTGTTGATTGTCGGAATCTGCGTCGTCGCGCTGCTCGTCCTCCTCTCCGCCGTCTTCTTCCGCCGCCGCCTGCTCATCGCCGGCGGCGGCACCATTCGCGTCCAGGTCCGGGTCAACACGCTGGTGCCGGGCCGCGGCTGGTCGGCGGGAATCGGCCAGTTCGTCGGCGACGAGCTGCGCTTTCACCGGTTCTTCAGCTTCGCCGTCCGCCCCAAACGCGTCCTCGACCGCCGCGCCCTCGACGTGTGCCGCCGGCGGGTGCCGGAGGGCCCCGAGCGGCTGACCATGCCGAGCCACTGGGTCGTGCTGCTGTGCCGCCAGGCCGGCATCGACATCGAGATCGCCATGGCCGAGTCGACCGTCACCGGCTTCCTCTCCTGGCTCGAGGCGGGCCCGCCCGGCCAGCCGGGCAGCGTCGCCCCCCGCCCGGCGATCAGCCCCCGCCCCGCCGAGAACTGACCCGGCCGCCGAGCATTCGTCCCGCGCCGCGGCGGCCCGTTCCGCGGTTCCTGCTGCACGGCCTGCTCCGCGGTTCCTGCTATACCGGCCGCGCTCCGCAAGTCCGATGCAAGGCTTGGGAGCGACGAGGCGAGGGGGAGGACCTGGCGCGGTTGGGACGGGCCGAGAAGCGGCGAGGAAGGGCCGAGAAGCGCGTCGGGCCGAGAGGCGGCGTCGGGCTGATAAGCGGCGTCGGGCCCAGGAGCGGCGAGGGGCTGAGAAGGGGCGACGAGAGGCCGACAAGCGGCGGGCGTCCCGCGGTCGCCGAGTCGGGTGCGTCGGACGGCCGGGGACGGCACTGGCGCCGCCGGGAAGGCGGCGGCAGTGCCGTTGTGGGGCGCTTGCTCAGGAGGCGGTGCCGCCCGGGACCCATTTGACGTCGCCAGCCGTGCCGTTGGCCGCGCGGGCGAGGATGAACAGCAGGTCAGACAGCCGGTTCAGATACTTCGCGGGCAGCGGCCCGGTCCGCTCCGGGTCCGCCTCGACCAGCGTCCACGCCGCCCGCTCCGCGCGCCGGGCCACCGTCCGTGCCACGTGCAGCAGGGCCGCTCCGGGCGTGCCGCCGGGGAGTACGAAGGAGTCGAGTGCCGGAAGTTGTTCGTTGTACTCGTCGCACCAGCCCTCGAGGCGGGTCACGTACGTCTCCTTGACGCGCAGCGGCGGGTACGGCGGGTCGTCGCTCAGCGGGTTGCACAGGTCGGCACCCACGTCGAAGAGGTCGTTCTGCACCGCGGTCAGCACACTGCGGATGTCCGGCGCCAGTGCACCGAGGGCGAGCGCCACGCCGAGGGCGGCGTTGCACTCGTCGACGTCGGCGTACGCGGCGATCCGGGGGTCGGTCTTCGGGGCTACCTCGTTGTTGCCGAGGCGGGTCGATCCGGCGTCGCCGGTGCGGGTGTAAATGCGGGTGAGATGCACGGCCATGGCCCCCACCCTACGGAGGTGGACGGGGCTCGCCCCATACGATGGCCCGCGTGGATGTCATCAGAGTCAAGGGCGGCGCGCGTCTCTCCGGCGATGTCACGGTGGTGGGCGCCAAGAACTCCGCTCTCAAGCTGATGGCGGTCGCGCTGCTCGCCGAGGGGCGCACTGTCGTGGCGAACGTCCCCCGGATCACCGATGTCGCGATCATGGGCGAGGTGCTGCGCAGGCTCGGCTGCAGCGTGTCGTTCGACGCGGGTGAGGCGCTCATCGACGTGCCCGCCGAGCCCGGCAGCGAGGCGGATTACGACCTGGTCCGGCGCCTGCGGGCGTCGATCTGCGTGCTCGGGCCCCTGCTGGCCCGCCGCGGGTACGTGCGGGTGGCGCTGCCCGGCGGCGACATGATCGGTTCGCGGGGCCTCGACATGCACGTCACCGGCCTGGCGCGGCTGGGCGCGCAGATCTCCGGCGAGCACGGCTTCGTCATCGCCTCGGCGCCGACCGGGCTCCGAGGCGCGAAGATCTGGCTCGACTTCCCGAGCGTCGGCGCCACCGAGAACATCCTGATGGCCGCGGTGTTGGCCAAGGGCGTCACCGAGATCGACAACGCGGCCCGGGAGCCGGAAATCGTCGACATTTGCCAGATGCTCACCACGATGGGCGCGCGCATCGAGGGTGCGGGCACATCGACGCTGACGATCGAGGGCGTGGACTCGCTCGAGCCGATCCGGCACGCCACCGTCGGCGACCGGATCGTCGGCGGCACCTGGGCGTTCGCGACCGCCATGACCCGCGGCGACGTGACCGTCCACGGCGTACGCCCGGAGTATCTGGAGATCGCCCTCGACAAGCTGGTCTCGGCGGGCGCGGTGGTGGAGCCGGGCGACAACCTCTTCCGCGTACGGATGGACGACCGTCCGAAGGCCGTCGACATCGTGACCCTGCCGTATCCGGGTTTCGCCACCGACCTGCTGCCGATGGCGCTCGGCCTGGCCGCGGTGAGCTCCGGTTCGTCGCTGATCACCGAGAACATCTTCGACGGCCGGTTCATGTTCGTGAACGAGATGGTGCGGCTGGGTGCGGACATCCGTACCGATGGCCACCATGCCGTGACCAACGGCCGTGAGCGACTCTCCGGCGCCCCGGTGCGGGCGACCGACATCCGGGCCGGCGCCGGCCTGGTGATCGCGGGGCTGTGCGCCGACGGAGTGACCGAGGTCGGTGAGGTGCACCACATCGACCGGGGTTACCCCGACTTCGTCGCGGACCTGGCGAACCTCGGCGTCGAGGTGGAGCGCGCCGTGGTCACCGAGCCGACGTTCGATTTCTAGAGCTCAGAGCGCGGAAGATCCTGGAGCTCAGAGCGCGGAAGATCCTGGAGCTCAGAGCGCGGGAGAGCCGCCGACCAGGCGTCGGGCCTCCTCGACCGCCTCGGGAAAGACGAGCACCACCAGGCGCCCGTCCGGCCGGGTCGCCGAGGTCGAGCGAATGCCCGCCGCCCGCAGCAGCGCACGGATCTCCTCGGCGATGACCGGGTCGCGGGTGGCCGCGGCCGGGCAGAGCAGTCCGTAGTCCTCCCCGTGGTCGAAGATAGTGAGGCCGTCGTAGAGGTCCCGCAGCGGATCCTCGCCGGCCCGGGTCCATTGCAGGCCCATCCGCCAGAAGATCGCACCGAGGAAACCGACGAGGGCGACGGCGATGAAAGGCCCGAGGAGGTACCAGCCGTCGCTTGGTGGCATGAGCACAAGTCTGGCAAAGGAGGGGCCGCTTTTCCGGGGATTTGCCCCGATAGAGAGCCCTGAGCCTGCGTTCAGCGTTCCGGTTAGTCTGGGGGCACGCTCGACGACGAGTGAGACACACAGAAGGAGAGGCACACATGGCGGGTCGGCTCGCGGTCATCGGCTCCGGTCTGATGGGTTCCGGTATCGCCCAGGTGGCGGCGCAGGCGGGATGGCAGGTCACCATGCGCGACCTGGACGAGTCCTCGCTCCAGCGCGGCGTCTCGGCGATCAGGGACTCGCTCGGGCGCTTCGCCGCCAAGGGCAAGATCACGCAGGAGGACGCCGACGCCACCGTCGCCCGGATCACCACCACGACCGAGCTGGAGGCGGCCGCCGACGCCGACGTCGTGGTCGAGGCGATCTTCGAGCGGATCGAGGTCAAGCACGAGGTCTTCCGGGCCCTCGACAAGATCTGCAAGCCGGGCGTCGTGCTCGGCACCAACACCTCCGCCATCCCGATCACCCAGATCGCCGCGGTGACCGAGCGGCCGGAGGCCGTCGTCGGCATCCACTTCTTCTCGCCGGTGCCGATGATGAAGCTGGTCGAGCTCGTCCGCGGCTACCAGACCTCGGACGAGACCCTGGCCGCGGCCCGCAACTTCGCCGAGGAGGTCGGCAAGACCTGCGTCGAGGTGAAGCGCGACGTGGCGGGCTTCGTCTCCAACCGGCTCTTCTCCGCGCTGCTGGTCGAGGCGATCAAGCTGGTCGAGTCGGGCGTGGTCTCCGCCGCGGACCTGGACACGGTGATGAAGCTGGGCTTCGGTCACACCATGGGCCCGCTGGCCACCCTCGACATGACCGGCCTCGACGTGATGCTCAACGCCGCCGGCAACATCTACCGCGACACCGCGGACGAGAAGTTCTTCCCGCCGGAACTGCTTCAGCGCATGGTCACCGCGGGCGACCTCGGCCGCAAGACCGGCCGGGGCTTCTACACGTACGAAGCTCAGAAGTAGAGGATCTAGCCGTCGCGCTTGGTGGTCCATCGGAACGTGGTCAGACACAGGACGAGGGCCACCAGGCACCACGCTCCCAGCACGAGTGCCACCGTCGGCAGGTTGTAGGAGCCGCCGGGCTCCTGCGTGCCGAAGGACGCGGGCAGGAAGACCGAGCGCAGGCCCTGGCACATCCACTTGAGCGGGAACACCGACGCCACGTTCTGCATCCAGGCGGGCAGGTCGGTGAAGACGAAGAACACGCCCGAGGTGAACTGCAGGATCAGTGCGACCGGGGTGACCACCGCCGGGGCGCTGCGGCCGGTCCGGGCCAGCGAGGAGAAGGCGATCCCGCAGAGTGTGCAAGCGGTGATGCCGAGTACGCAGACCCAGAGGAACGTCAGCCACTTTCCGGCGGTGTTCGGCAGCTCCACTCCGAAGAAGAGGGTCGCCACGATCAGCAGGATGATCGTTTCCAGCACCGCGATGAAGCCGACCATCAGTACCTTGCCGGCGAAGTAGACCCATCGCGGCATCGGCGTGCCGAGCAGGCGCTTGAGCACCCCGCGGTCGCGTTCCATCGGAATCTGGATGGCCAGCGCCTGGAAGCCGGCGGTCATCAGACCGGTGGCGATCATGCCGGTCACGAAGTACTGGGTGAGGTTGACCCCGTCACCGATGTCGGCCTTGAAGATCGAACCGAAGACAATGATCATGATCACCGGAAACGCGAGCGTGAACACCACCTGCTCGCGGCTGCGCAGGAACTGCCGAATCTCCAGCATCCCCTGGTGAAGACCCAGTCTCATGCCGCTCCGATCATGTCCAGGTAGATGTCCTCCAGCGTCGGCCGGGTCACCGTCAGGCCCGGTACCTCGCCACCGAACCGCCCGGCCAGGTCGTTGACCAGGGCCGTCGGCGTCTCGCTCCGGGCGCGTTCCCAGTCCCCTCCGGGAGTACGCCAGGAGACGGTCGCCAACGCCGCGTCCCGGTTCCCGAGGCGCTGTGGGGTGTCCACAGCGACCAGGCGGCCCCCGGCGATGACGGCGACCCGGTCGGCGAGCGCCTCCGCCTCCTCCAGGTAGTGCGTGGTGAGCAGGATGGTCGTCCCGGTCGCGGCGAGATCGCGGATCAGGCTCCAGAACTCGCGCCGGGCCTCCGGGTCGAAGCCGGTGGTCGGCTCGTCGAGGAAGAGCAGCTCCGGGCGGCCGATGATGCCGAGCGCCACGTCCAGGCGGCGTTTCTGACCGCCGGAGAGGGTGTGGGTGCGGGCGCGAGTCTTGTCGGTGAGGCCCACCCGCGCGATGACCTCGGCCGGATCGTCCGGCTCCGGATAGAAGCGGGCGAAGTGCGAGACCACCTCGCCGACGGTCAGTTCGTCGAACTCGCCGGTGCCCTGCAACACGATGCCGACCCGGGTGCGCCACCGGCGCTTCGCCTCGGTGTCGGCGCCCGGATCGATGTCGAGGACGCGGACCTCGCCGCTGTCCCGCTGCCGGTAGCCTTCGAGGATCTCGACCGTCGTGGTCTTCCCGGCGCCGTTGGGGCCGAGCAGCGCGAAGATCTCGCCGCGCGCCACCGTGAGGTCGAGGCCGTCGACGGCGGGCTTGTCTCCATAGACCTTGCGCAGTGCCCGTACCTCGATCGCGGCGTCCCTCATGGAGGGAAAGGTAACCTAGCGCGTCGACGCGAAGGTCACCGACAGCAGAGTCGCCGCGATCATGCCGCCGAGCAGGGTCAACCCGATACCGCCGATGTCGAGCCGCGCGTGCAGCCGCCGGTGCGCGACGAGCGCGCCGACCGGCACCCCGGCCGACGGCGCCACCAGGAAGGCGAGCCAGCCGAGGCCCCGGATGACCGTCGCGCCCGGCAGGCCGGTGCTCCCGACCGTCACCAGCCCGGCCGCCACCAGCCCGGTCAGGGCCGCGACCAGCGCGCCGACCAGCGGCAGCAGTGGCAGCGCCCAGCGGGGCAGAGGGCGGCGCTCGGCCGGGCGTACGGTCACATCGATGCGCTCCGCGGCCCGTGCCAGCAGGGTCCGGGCCGACTGACGCGGCGCCGGTGCCAGCGCCGTCGAGCCGGGGGAGCGCTCCAGCGCCACCCGGGGCAGGGCCTCGACCGCGGCCGGCTCGGGCACTTCGCCCAGCGCCCGGACCCGCATTCCCGGCGCCCGGCGAAGTTGATCCCAGAGCCGGACGGCCTCCCGGTCCACGTCGAGCACCTGGGCGGCCGCCGCGCCCGCCCAGCGGTCGGCCGCGGCCGCGTCACCCTCGGCCCGGGCCAGCTCGCCGGCGGCCTGGGCGGCGCTCGTCTGGTACGCCTGCTCGGCGCTCTCCAGCTCCGTGTCCCGCCGCCGGGCGACGTCGGCGAGCGCGGTCATCATCAACTGGTAGTCGCGGTCACGTGTGGTCACTGTTCACCTCGTACGGGATGATCACTTCCGGATGGCGGTGCACCGACCGGTCGAAGAACAGCGCCCGGCGCCTGCGCGGATACCACAGAGGACCGCCGGGCTGCGGCGAGAGCGGGCTGAGCTCGGCGCCCTGCACGTCGAGGGCCACCCAGGCGCCGATCGTGTCCAGCCGGGCGCCGATGCCGCCGAGGTCGTCGCGCAGCCGGGCCACCGAGCGCCACCAGCCGAGCACGTGCAGCCGCTGCTCGGGGCCCTCGGCGAGCAGGGCACGCAGCCGCTCGCGGTACGCCGGCCCGGCCGCGTCGCACGCGTACCCGACCACGTAGTGCGGAATGCCGTCCGGCGCGAGCCCGGCGAACAGGTCGTCGAGGTCGCCGAGCCCGTACCAGTCCGCCTGGGGCAGCTCGGCGACGAGCCGGGCGGCGGGTCGCTCGGCGCTCGCGTCGAGGCAGACGATGCTGAACCGGGCGGGGCCCTGGGCGGCCAGCGACAGGGCGGCGGCCGCGAGCACGTCGCAGGCCTCGTCGGTGCGGGTGCCGAGGACCGCCAGGTTGCGCCCGGGCATCCGGCCCAGCCGCAGCCGTGCCGGGCGGGCGGCGACGTCGATGCGCTCGCCGAGCACCGCGCCGGGCGACGAGCCGACGTCCGCACTGCTGTCCGGCACCCGTCCGGCCGGCCGGTAGGCGTCCGGCAACCGCGGCACGGCGTCGCCGTCGAAGAGCCGCGGCGGCACGCACGTCACCGGCCGTTCCTGCCAGAGCTTGCGCTGCAAAGCCCGCCAGACCGAACGGTCGCTGGCGTCGGGCAGGCGCACGACCTGGTTGGCCCCGGCGACCCCGGAGTCGGCGTTGACGACCGCATGGAAGCGGGGGATGACGGCGGCGGCCAGGTTGGCGTCGGCCAGGATGCGGCGCGCCTTGGGCAGGGCGATCCGCAGCGTGAACTGTCCGACGAGGCCGGAGCGGCCCCAGAGCGCCTCGATGCCGGACACGTCCTGGCTGGCGAGCACCAGGTGGATGCCTTGGGAGCGGCCGCGCCGGGCGAGGTCCTCCAGCAGCGTGACGGCCTCCTCGGCGAGCGCGTCACGGCCGGCGAGCAGCACCTGGAACTCGTCGATCACCGCGACGATCCGGGGCCAGTGGCCGCCCGGATCCTCGGCGCGCAGCTCGGCGAGCTTCGTGGCCTCGTACCGTTTGGCGGCCTGGGCCCGTACGCGCAGTTCCTCGCCGAGGTGGCGCAGCATCGCGAGGCCGAACTCGCGGTCGCCGTTGACGTTGATGCCGGCCAGCCGCACCTGCGGCAGCCAGCTCGGGTCGCGCGGCCCGGGCGTGAACCGGGCGAAGGACACGCCCTCCTTGAAGTCCAGCAGATAGAGGGCGAGCTCGCCGGGGTCGTACCGGGCCGCGAGCGAGCCGATCCACGCGTAGATCAGGTTCGTCTTGCCCGATCCGGACGGCCCGCCGATCAGCGCATGCGGCGGATCGTCGCCCAGCGGCACGCAGACCAACGAGCCGTCGGTGCTGTCGCCGATCGGGGCGGTCAGGCCGTGCGCGGAGGACTCGGTCCAGATCTTCTCGGGCGTGAGGTCCGTGAAGCGCGCGGGCGGTGGTCCCTCGCGCAGCCGTTCCGCGGTGGTCCGGCAGAAGGCCGCGATCCGCTCCGCCGGGGGCGGCGCGTCGAGACGGACCGTCAGGCCGCCGGTGGTGTCGCAGGCCGCCGTCTCGCCGCGCACCGCGACGCGCTCCACCGTGGGATGCTGCGCGAGCTCCAGACCCCGGACCACGAGATGTACGCCGCAAGCCACGCCGGTGCGCACCACCCGGTCGAGCTGGGCCCGCTGGGCGTCGGTGAGGTCGCCGGTGCGGGCGGGGTCGAACAGCAGCACCACCACCCGCCACGGCTCGGGGCGGGACCCGGTGCCCGTGAGGTCGGCCAGGGAGGCGTGTTCGCCGGCCAGCACGCTCTCGTTGACCCGGCAGATGTGCTCGACCAGGTCGTCGAGGGTCGCGCCCAGCCCGCCGGGGCTGACGAATGACAGCAGGCCGGCGTTGCCCAGGGGGGCGAAGGCGGCCAGCGTCCCGCCGAGCTGCTCGGGGTCGTACACGCTGAGCCGCACGTCGCCGGGACGGGTGGTGCCGAGCGCGCGCAGCAGCAGCCCGGAGATGACGCCGTCGACGGCCGTCTGGTCGCCGAGGACGTTGAGGTGCGCGTGGTCGAGGAAGGGCACCAGGGCGGGCAGCTTGGTCCGTTCCTCGCCCGTCTCGTAGGCGACCGTCCCGATCCGCAGCAGCCCGGGCCGGCCCACCCGGTCGGGCTCGGTCGGCGTCCAGTAGCGCCACGAGGTCCCGGCCGCGCCGGAGGCGGTGAGCGCCGCCAGCGACTCGACGTTGCGGGTGAGGGCGGCGGCCTCGGCCTGGGTGCGGCGCAGGATGTCCTGACGCGCGGTGTCGCGGGCCTCGGCGAGCTGGGCGAGGCAGGTCGCGTACGCATCCCGGATCAGCTTCTTCCGGCGCTGGGCCTCGCTGCGCGCCGACTCGGCGGCGGCCAGCACCGCCCGGGCGGTACCGCGCGCCTCGGCCAGCTCTTGCCGGACGACGGCGACCAGCGCGTTGCGGTGGCTACCCACTCAACCCCCCGGAATCCACGTGGGGGGATTTTAGCTACTTTGAGGGTTTCGCCGACCTTTTGGGCGGCGTGTCGTGTTCGAAGGGTCGATCCGCGCAACGTAGGCGCCCGTCGCCGCCCGGGTCAGCCAGCGCGGATCCGTGCTCAGGAGGTCGCGCCAGAGTCGGGCGGCGATCATGTCGGCGCCTTCCGCCGCCCAGCGGTTCAGCCTCTCCCGCGGCACGTGGTAGCGGAACCATTCGAGGGCCCGGAGGGCGTCACCGTCCAGGTTGTCGGTCGGCGGGCTCCGGTCGTACGGTCGCAGCCCCAGCACCCGGCAGTAGTGCAGGGCGTTGTAGCGCCACCACTCCTCGGTGATGCCGAATCCCGCGGCGGGCTTCAGCTTGCGGACCTGTTCCGCCAGCACCGCCCGCAGCTCGGCGGCCCGCACCAGCGACTGCTCCGCCAGCCCCGGCCCGCGTTCGCGCAGCCGTCGCTCCAGCATGGGCAGCTCGACGAGCGGACTGCGCATCAGCCGCGCGGTGTCGCCGAAGTCTTCCAGCGCGCGCCGGGTCAACCGCCGGAACTCCTGCTCGTCCAGGGCGATCAGCCGGTGCCGCTCGTGCCGCCGGGGCAGCGCCTCGGCGGCCATCAGCAGCGCGGCGCGGTCGAGCCGCAGCCGGTCCTGGTGCAGGAACGCCACCCGATCCAGCGCGGCCCGCACCGGCGCGGCCAGCCCGACCGCCCCCAGCGCCACCGCCACCAGCACGAACTGCGGCACGATCACGGCCGCCGCCCGGGGCGCCGCGAGCATCGTCAGGGTCGCCGGCCCGGCGCAGAGCAGCGTGGCCGCCACCGCCGCGACGAATGAGCGCCGCAGGTCGGGCACCAGGCGCTCACCCGCCTCCGCCGCATCCGCTATGGCGACGAGGAACCCGAACAGCAACAGGTCGAGACCGATGGCGGCGATCAACGGCTCCGGCGGGCCCAGGTCGCCGGGGGCCAGCAGGACGGTCAAACCGACGGCGTGGAGCAGGGCGGTGGCGGACAGCGCGACCGGCAACGGGTGCGGCCGGAACCGGTCGCGGTTGCGCAGCAACAGAGTCGTCGCGCCGGCCAGGGGTGTCAGGGCGACGAGCTTGCCCACGCCGGGCAGCACCACGGCGAGGATCAGGAACAGGACGGATGCGTACGCCCACCCGACGTTGACCAGCCGCCGCTCCGGGACACCGCGAGGCAGCAGCGCTGTCGCCGTGCCGGACCAGCACAACGCCGGCACGCAGAGCAGTACCTCGGCCACCGCGGACCCGGGTGCCACGCTCCAGGCGGCGACCGCCACCGCGTAGACGCCGAGCGCCCCACCCGCGCGCCACAGCACGACCCGGGCCGGATCCCGTGCGACGAGGTAACACCCGAGCCACCACGTCAGGGCGAAGGCGGGTACGGCGATCGCGGGCACCGGGGCAGTCAACCAAACGGGCGCTAAATCCCGACACCCTTGGATGCCACGCGTGCCCTCCCGCGCCGCCGGCGTCGCCTGATCACCCACATGGCGAAAAGAACGAGCGCCACGAGGGCGAGCAGAACGAGCACGGGCAGCAGGATCGCGAGCAACGACAGCAGCACGCTCGTGACGTCCTCCACCGTGCTGGCGACCGGAGCGCCGACCCCGGCGGTGGTGGCGTTCACCACCGGACGCGAGGCGGCCTTGAGCCCGTGCACACAGAGCGCGATGAGCACGCCGGCCGCGACCGGCACCCACTGGTGCGAGCCGAAGAACGCACCCGGGTCCGAGACGGTGACCGTCTCGGACGACGACCCGGCACCGAACGCCAGCCCGCCCGCGGTGGGCCGGATCACGGTCTGCACCACGTCGTTCACGTGGTCGACCACGGGCACCTTGTCGGCGACGACCTCCACGGCGAGCAGCACCGCCAGGATGAGCAGGACCCACCCGTTCGAGAGCCACTGCCACCCGGCGGGCAGGTCGACGGCGTCCGTCCACCGTGCCAGCACACCCATGGTGAGCAGCGGGATGTACGCGTTCAGCCCGGCGGACGCCGCCAGGCCACCACCGGTGAGGGCCTCGAGCACGACCTCAGCATGACACCGCCGCGCTCGCCCCGCCGGAGAGCGGAGGCTACCCTCGTGCGGTGCGTCTGGTCATCGCGAAATGTTCCGTCGACTATGTCGGCCGTCTCTCCGCCCATCTGCCGCCGGCCGTGCGCCTGCTGATGGTCAAGGCCGACGGGTCGGTGTCCATCCACGCCGACGACCGCGCCTACAAGCCGCTGAACTGGATGAGCCCACCCTGCAAGCTCCAGGAGGCGCCCGGGGTGTGGAAGGTCGTCAACAAGGCCGGCGAGGAGCTGCGGATCACCCTCGAGGAGATCTTCCAGGACACCTCGTACGATCTGGGCGTCGACCCGGGGCTGGTCAAGGACGGCGTGGAGGCCCACCTCCAGGAGCTGCTGGCGGCCCACCCGGAAACCTTCGGCGAGGGCTGGAGTCTGGTCCGCCGCGAGTACATGACGGCGATCGGCCCGGTCGACCTCCTCTGCCGTGACGCGAACGGCGCCGCGGTGGCGGTCGAGATCAAACGCCGCGGCGAGATCGACGGCGTCGAGCAGCTCACCCGCTATCTGGAGCTGATGAACCGCGACCCGCTGCTCGCGCCGGTCCAGGGTGTCTTCGCGGCCCAGGAGATCAAGCCGCAGGCCCGCGTGCTCGCCACCGACCGCGGCATCCGCTGCGTCGTCGTCGACTACGACAAGCTCCGCGGCATGGACCGCAACGAACTGACCTTGTTCTAGCCCGACGAGGTGATCGGGCGATCGTCGACACCGTCGCCGTCCCGCAGGTCGTGACGGTGACGATCCGGCTCCTGCCCCGCGCCTAGGTGCCGGCCAGTTCGACGCGGTCCTTTGCCGTGGTGCCGCTGACGTAGGCTCGTGCGCCGAACATCCCCACCGCCGCCTGGACGGCGACTCCGGTCCAGGTCAGCGGCTGATGCTGGGCTAGGTGGACGATCGTCGGGATGCCGAGCAGGAGCACGTCGAGGCCCGCGAGTGCCGCGATCAGCGGGCCGGTCGCCACCGAGCCCATCGGGGTGTCCAGGGGCATCAGCGAGTTGTCGACGAAGCCGGTACGGCCCTTGCGGACCGCGGCCACCGCGCCGACCGGGCCGAGGGCCAGGCCCAGTGCCCACCAGGGCCCCGGTGGCAGGTGGTCGAGGACGTGCAGGAGGGTGAAGGCGGCGGCGTACCAGGCGGCCGCCAGGATGCCCGGGACCCAGAGGCGTTGCAGCACCACCGCCCGGGAGCTGAGCCCCAGCATGCGCAGCATCCACGGGTTGCCCGCGTCGGTGCGGATGGTCGCGGCCGTCACGCCGCCGGCCGGAAGGCCGCCGACGAGTGTCGCGAGGGCGAGGAGCCAGGTCGGGGCGCTGCCCAGCAGGGCCGGGAGGGTGGTCGCTCCGGCCAGCCACAGCAGGCGCCGGGGGCGGCGGCGCAGCACCAGCAGGTCCTGGGCCACCAGGACGGGTACCCGCCCCGGCAGGCGTGCCGACCGTAGCTTCCGGTGTGCCCAGTAGCGACGCTCCACCATCTCGGTGACGAACGACGGCTCCATCCCGTACGCGGAATCCCACAGCGTGCCGGCCGTGCGGGACGCCTCCAGGATGCGGTCGTTGGGGGTACGGGCGAGGCCACGTACGGCGATGAGCAGGAGCGCCGTCACGACCAGCGCGAGGGCGGCCGTGGCGCCGGCCATGACGGTCGTCGCGGGCCAACCCGGGTGCGTGCCGGGCGCGAGTCCGGCCGAGTCCGCGACCAGGCCGCCCACCCCCGCCGCCAGCAGCAGGGAGGCGAGGTCGTCCGAGCGGGCCGACCACCACCGGTCCGCCTGCGCGGCCAGGGCCAGGAGCAGGAGGGTGACCCCGGCCAGCGCGCCGGCCGCGGGCAGCAGCATCGCGGGTGCCGGCACCGGTCGGGCGGTGGCGTGCCCGAGGACCGCGAGCCCGCCCAACGCTCCCGCGGCGGCCGCGCCGGCGGCCGCGAACCACAGCGACGGCAGCAGCAGCCGGCGGCGGCTGA
The DNA here is from genome assembly GCF_003751945.1 of Couchioplanes caeruleus. NCBI lineage: Bacteria > Bacillati > Actinomycetota > Actinomycetes > Micromonosporales > Micromonosporaceae > Couchioplanes > Couchioplanes caeruleus. Next base: position 5,802,172 of record NZ_RJKL01000001.1, read on the forward strand.
CCGGCGCCGTGAGCAGCCAGGAGGCGGCCGGGCGGCTCAACCCGAGCGGGCCGAGGCGGCGCAGGGCCAGATAGGTGCCGCCGGTCAGGGCCACGGCGAGCGCGGCTCCGGCGAGGAGGGAGGCCTGCGGCGTGCCGGGCCAGACGACCACCGCGAGCTGTCTGTGCAGGATCCCGCCGACGATCGCGACGAAGAGGACGGCGAAGTAGACGTTGCCGAGCGTCTCGCCACGCTCGCGGTGTGACGACTGGGCCCGGCGCACCCACCTGCGGACTTCCCCGACGCGGACGGCGGCGGTCATGCGGTGACCAGGTCGGCCATGCCGGTGACGACGGCGCCCGCCGCGGCCGCGAAGGCGTCGTCGTGGCTCGCCATCAGGACCGTGCCGCCGTCCTTTCGGTACGCCGCCAGCATCGCCGCCACCGTCGCGCGGCCCTCGGGATCGAGGCGCTGCTCGGGCTCGTCGAGGATGAGTAGCCGGCTCGGGCGCAGCAGGGCCAGGGCCAGGGTGAGCCGCTGCTTCTGGCCCGACGACATCGACGGCGGATTCGCATCCGCGTGCGTGCCGATGCCGAACCGGTCGAGCGCCTCGTCCACGCCGGCCTCCGCCGCGTCCAGGCCGTGCGCGCGGCACACCAGCTCGGCGTGCTCGCGGGCGGTCAGGCCCGGATACCAGGTCGGCGGCTCCACCGTGGTCGCCACGGCCCGCCAGAACTCGGGTGTGGACCCCGGTGGGCCGCCGAAGACCTCGATCTCACCCGCGTCGGGCCGCTGGAGGCTCGCGATGCAGCGCAGCAACGTGGACTTGCCGATGCCGTTCTCGCCGGTGATGCAGACGCCGGAGCCGACCGGCACGGTCAGGCCGACGTCGACCAGGACCGGCGTCGAGCCGTAGCTCACCGACAGACCGCGGACCTTGACCGCAAGTTCATGATCCACCGACCGAAAATAGCAAGTTTCACTTTCCGGTCAGGGTGGGCGGTGGAAACCCGCTCACGGGCGGCGCCCGTACAGGAGCTTCAGGGCCTTGACGATGCGCTGGACCTGGGCCGGGGTGCGTTCGAAGGTCATTGCCGGCAGCATCGAGGGCGCCCGGCGCACGGTGATGGCCTTGGGCACGGCGAACTCGCGCAGCCCGTCCTCGCCGTGGATGCGGCCGAAGCCCGAGTCGCCGACGCCGCCGAACGGCAGGTTGGCCATGCCGACGAAGCTCAGCGTCGAGTTCACCGACACCATGCCGGTGCGCAGCCGGCGAGCGATCCGGATGGCGTTCGCCTTGCCGAAGACCGCGCCGCCGAGACCGTACGGCAGCGCGTTGGCCCGCACCACCGCCTCGTCGGCATCGGCGACCTTGGTGATCGTCAGCGTCGGGCCGAAGGTCTCCTCGCGGATCGCCGCCGAGTCCTCGGGCACGTCGACCAGCACGGTCGGCGCGACGTGCGGCGGCTGCACCGCCTCGGCACCGCCCAGCACCGCCCGCCCGCCGCTCTTCAGGGCGTCGTCGATGTGCCGGCGGACCACGTCGAGCTGGCCGGGCATGGTCATCGGACCGATGTCCTCGCCGATGGTGAGCTTGCCGGCCTTGGCCACCACCGCGTCGACGAAGGCGTCGTAGACCGGTGCGACGGCGTACACCCGCTCGATGCCGATGCAGGTCTGCCCGGCGTTGGTCATGGCGCCCCAGACGGCGGCCTCGGCCGCCGCGTTCACGTCGGCGTCGGCGTCGACGATCAGCGCGTCCTTGCCGCCGGCCTCGATGATGACCGGCGTCAGGGTCTCCGCGCAGGCGGCCATGACCTTCTTGCCGGTGGCGGTCGAACCGGTGAAGGCCACCTTGCCGACGCCGGAGCGGCACAGCAGGGCGCCGACGTCGCCGAGGCCGTGGATGGCCTGCAGGACCGGCCGCTCGGGCACGATCTCGGCGAAGGTGTCGACCAGCCATTGACCGACCGCGGGGGTGTACTCGCTGGGCTTGAGGACCACGGCGTTGCCGGCGGCGAGCGCGCCGGAGATCGGGCCCAGCGGGGTCAGGATCGGGTAGTTCCAGGGGCCGATGACGCCGATCACGCCGTACGGCTGGTATTCCAGGTGGCCGGCGTGCTCGGCGAGCAACAGCCGCGACCGCGTGCGGCGCGGGCCGAGCACGCGCCGGGCGTGCCGGGCCGCCCAGTCCGTGTGCTCGATCGCGGCGCTGGCCTCGACGATGGCGTCGGCGACCGGCTTGCCGGTCTCGGTGTGGGTGAGCGCGGCCAGCTCCTCCAGCCGCTCGGCCAGCAGGGCCCGCCACCGCAGCATCCGGATCTTGCGCTCCTCGAAGCCCAGGCCGGCCCACCACGCCCCGGCCGCGCGGGCACGCTCCACGGCGGCGGTGACCGCCGCGGCGTCGGCGACGGGCACGCGCCCCGCCTCCGCCCCGGTCGCAGGACTGGTCGAGATGAGGACGCCGTCCTCGACCACGGGGACTCCGGGGGTACGGGTAGCCGTCATGACGCGAGTCTATGTCGCGTTCGGGGTCCCGGGGCTCCCACGTACGCTTGATAATCATGAGTCCCCGCCGGAATCGCGTCCGCCGTGACGAGTCGCCCCTCGTCCCGGACGAGCGTGTCCGCCGAGGCGTGGAGGGCGTCCAGCAGTATCAGGACGGCGAGTGGATGGTCCGGTCGATCTTCGGCGGGGCGGCGGTGAAGACGTACCGGTGCCCGGGCTGTGTGCAGGACATCCCGCCCGGGATGGCACACGTCGTGGCCTGGCCGGCCGACGAGCGCGGCGACGCGTCGGACCGCCGGCACTGGCACACCGGCTGCTGGCGTGCCCGCGACCGGCGCGGCCCGGCGGTGGAACGCTCCCGCAACGCGCCCCGCTACGGGTGACCTGCCGTTCCTGGGGAAAGATCAAGGACGTGACCAACCAGATCCGCGCGAACTCCATCCTGCCGGCCTGCCGGGAGGACATCGAACTGCACACCGCCGACGGGTTGACCCTCGTCGGCGAGCTGGCCCGGCCGCTCGACCGCGAACCGGTCGCCACCCTGGTGTGCCTGCATCCGCTGCCCACCCACGGCGGCATGATGGACAGCCACGTCTTCCGGAAGGCGGCCTGGCGCCTGCCCGCCCTGGCCGGCGTCGCGGTGCTGCGCTTCAACACCCGCGGCACGTCCAGCGTCCGGGGCACGAGCGAGGGCGCGTTCTCCGCGGCGGTCGAGGAGAAGTACGACGTGGCGGCCGCCATCGAGTACGCGGAGTTCGCCGATCTGCCGCACGTCTGGCTGCTCGGCTGGTCCTTCGGCACCGATCTCACGCTGATGCACGGCCTGGACCCGGTCGTCGCGGGCGCCATCCTGCTGTCGCCGCCGCTGCGCTTCTCCGGCCCGGAGCATCTGGCCGCCTGGGCGGAAGCCGGCAAGCCGGTGACGGCGCTGGTCCCGGAGTTCGACGACTACCTGCGCCCGGATGCCGCCGTCGAGCGTTTCCGGGCGATTCCGCAGGCCGAGGTGGTCGGCGTGCCCGGTGCCAAGCATCTCTGGGTCGGCGACGCCGAAACCGTCCTGGACGAGATCGTGCGCCGGGTCGCCCCGGGCGTGACCGTGCCGCTGCCGCGCGAGTGGGACGGGCCGATCGAATCGGGGGACATGAACGCGTACGCGGACCGCACCGTGGCCGCCTTCGCGGACACCCCCGTGCCGGGACCGACCACCGAGTAGGCGCGCTCGCGCCGGGCCGGGGTGTCGTGCCCGGTCAGTCCGCGTCGACGCCGACCCGGCTCCCGCTCGGCCGGGTGGTCACCTTGGCCGACGCGGTGATCTTGCCGGGGCTCGCCACGGCGCCGGGAGCGGGCGGCAGGTCCGGTGCCTGCTGTCCGGTGGATTTGACCGCCGGCGCGCTCGGGGACGAGACCGAAGCGGTCCCCGTGACCGGTGCCGAGCCGGTGGCCGGAGCAGCCGTGCCGGTCGCCGAGGGGCCCGATGCCGTGCCCTCGTCGGCCGGAACCGTGCCCGTCCGGGCGGCGGACGCACCCGGCCCGCCCGAGGGGGGACCGACCGCGTCGTCGGGACCGTCGTTGTCGTCTTCCGGGGAGGCTGCCGCCGCGAGGACCGCCGCCGCGGCGAGCTCCGCCACCCGCTTCGCTTCTTTCTGCACCTGGCGGCGGACGTCGGCGGCGTGGCGCTCGGCGGCCTCGCCCGCACGCTTGGCCTCCGCGACCTTCGTCAGCTCCGCCTCCAGCTCGCGCTTGACCTCGGCGAGGCGCTGCTGCACCCGCTCCGCCTCGCGTTCGGCGGCCTTGCGGCGGTCGGCGGCCTCGACGGCCTTCCGTTCCGACTCGGTGACCTTGGCCCGCGCGGCCTCGAGGTCCCGGCCGGCAGCGGTGATCTTGTCCTGCTGGGACGCGATCTCCTTGCGGATGGCGCTGGCCTGCTCGTCGGAGCGGCGCAGGACCTCCTCGGCGTACTTGTCCGCCTCGCTGCGCAGGTCGGCGCACTGCTTCTCGACGGCGGTGCGCATCTGGCCGAGCTCCTGCACGACCTCCTGCCGGCGCTGGCCCACCTCGCGCTCGACCTTGGCCTTCAGCTCGGCCTGCTCGCGGTCGGCGTCGGCGCGCTGCTTCGCGATGTCCTGCTGGGCCTTGTCACGCAGCGCCTTGATCTCCTGCTCGGCCTGTAGCCGGGTGGACTTGGCGTAGCCGTCCGCCTCGGCGCGCACCCGCTGAGCATCCTGGGCGGTGCGCTCGGTGAGCTGCTGGGCCTCGGCGCGGGCGCGGGTCAGGGTCGATTCGGCCTCGGCGCGCATCTGCTCGGCCGACTGGCGGCTAGCGGCGAGCGCCTTCTCCGCGGCGGCCCGGCGGGCGGCGTCGGCCTTCTCCTCCTCGGCGCGCCGGGCGGCGAGGGCGATCTCGAAGTCACGGATGCCGTCGTGCGCGTGCGCCTCGGCCTCCGCGCGGATGCGCTCGGCCTCGGCGAGGCGGGCGGCGATGTCCTCGGTGGCGGAGTTCTTGATGTCCGCCGCGACCTCTTCGGCCTTGGCGAGGATCTCCTCCACCTTGGGACCGAGGTGGCGGAACGACACCTCGGCGCCGACGCCGGGCTGGCGGCGTGCCTGGGACAGCTCCTGCTGGAGCCGGTCGAGCTGGCCCATCAGCGCCTGGTTCTGCAGTTGAGCGCCGTCCCGCTCGCTGATCAGCGTGGCGATCTCGGTCTCGGCGCGGGCGACGTAGCGCTCGACCTGTTTCTTCTCGTAACCCCGCAGGGCGGTCTCGAAGCTGGGCTCCGGTGGCGTCTCGCCACCGAGACCGAAGATTTCCCCGCCGTGCGACATGCTGTCCATCCTCACATACGCATCGTCCCGGGACGTGTGGATACACACCGGCCTGCAGGGACTGTGCGCTTAGTCGCAATTGTCTGGTGTCAGCGTGAGTGCGAGAACAGGACGGGCCGCACCGGAGAACTTCCCGGTACGGCCCGCACACAGGTCTCGTATAGCCGGCCCGGTCCTCTAACCGTTGCGCACCCGCTGGGGTGGCGCAACCGGACACCGAGTGGCGAAAGACTCAGCTCGTCTTCGTGGCTGCCTCGGTCTTGCCCGCCTCGGCGTCGCCGCCCGCGGCCCGCTGGGCGGGCGCTTCCGGCTTGGCGGCCTGGCCCTTCTGCCCGCTGTCGGCCTTTTGCACGGTCTCCGCGGCGGCACCGACGGTGGGCACCAGGCCGGACAGGCCGGAGAGCATCTGGCCGAGCTGGTTGGTGACGGCGTCCTTCTGCCGGGTGAGGTCCTCGACCTCGCGCTTGGCGGCCTGCGTGGTGAGCTCGGCCTCCTGGCGCGCCTCGCTCAGCAGGCGCTGGGACTCGCTGCGCGCCTCGGTGACCGTCTTGTCGGCGAGGGCCCGAGCCTTCTCGACCGTCTCGACCGCGTTGCGCTCGGACTCGACCCGCCGCGTCTCGGCGCGCTGCTCGATCTCCTTGGCACGGTCCTCGGCGGCGCGGGCGCGCTCCTCGGCCTCGGCGACCATCCGCTGGGTGGCGTTGACCTGGGCGGCGTGCCGCTCGGACTCCTCGCGCTCGGCCTTCTCCCGGCGCTCGGCGATCTCCAGGGCCAGCGCCTGCAGGTCCTTGTCGCGCTTGTCGCGGGAGTCGGTCAGCAGCTTGGTGGCCTCGGCGCGCTTCTCCTCGGCCTCCCGGGCCGCCTTGGCGCGCAACTGGGTGATCTCCCGCTCGGCGGTGGCCCGCAGCGAGGCCACCTCGCGCTCCACGGTCGACTTCAGCTCGGCGACCTCGTGCGCGGTGACCGTACGCAACTGCTTGGTCTCGCGGTCGGCGTCGGAGCGCAGCGTGTCGGCCTCGCGCCGGGCCTGCACCCGGGCCTCGGCGGCCTCGCGTTCCGTGTGCGTCCGGAGCTGCCCCGCCTCGCGCTCGGCGGTCGCCTTCATGGCGGCCGCCTCGGCACGCGCCTTGTCCGTGATCTCCCGCGCCTCGAGCCGTGCCGCGGAGAGGATGCCCTCAGACTCTCGCTTGGCCTCGCTGCGGTGATCGTTCGCCTGTTCCTCGGCCAGCCGCAGGATCTGCTCGACCCGGGTGCCCAGCCCGGAGAGCGTCGGTCGATTGTTCTCTTCGAGTAGTTTGTTGCTGTCCGCGAGTTTTTGCTCCAGTGCGTTCAGGCGCTGTTCCGCCTGCCGCAGCCGGCGCTGCGCGTCGTTCATCCGTTGCTCGGCCTCGCCGCGGGCCTGCTCGGACTGGTTCAGGGCCGCGACCAGCCGGCCGAGGTGGGCGTCCACCTGCCCGCGGTCGTATCCACGCAGGACAACCGTGAAGTCGTGCTGCGAATTTGCGGTTTCGAAGAACGCGAGATTGGCATCCGGCTGCTGGGGCATTGCGACATACTGGCAGACCCCCCAGGGGGCTACGCAAGACCGAACGGCCGGGGTAAACGGGCAAAAGATCGCCTTCACCCTGTCCGGTGAGGGGTCGGGGCGCCCGTTCGGAGGGCCACGTCCGGGGCGTCCCGCAGAGCGTCGCCGCGCCGCTACCTGCTGTGTAGTGGGCGAAACGAAGATCGTCGCACAGTGCCGCCGTGCGGCGCTCCTCGATGCCGACGATCCTGCCAGCCCGCAGCGGCGCCGTCAGGACGTTTCACCCTGAAGGCTGACGAATCAGGCGGGCTCCACGAGCTCCACGAGTACGCCGCCGGCGTCCTTCGGGTGGACGAAGTTGATCCGGGACCCGGCCGTGCCCCGCTTCGGCTCTTCGTACAGCAGGCGGAGTCCCCGGGCGCGCAGCGCGGCACTCGCCGCCTCGACGTCGCGCACCGTGTATGCGAGCTGTTGCAGACCCGGCCCGTTGCGGTCGAGGAACTTGGCGATCGCCGAGTCGGGGCGCAGCGGCGCAAGCAGTTGGATGCGCGTCCCGGTGCCGTCCGCGTCGGCGGCCACCATCGCCTCACGTACGCCCTGCTCCTCGTTCGTCTCCTGGTGCACGCAGCGCAGCCCGAAGGTCTGCTCGTAGAAGGCGATCGCCTTGTCGAGATCCGCCACGGCAATACCGACGTGATCGATGCGCAGGATGCCGACGGCCGGCAGGGAGTCCATGCCGGAGAGTGTGACATTCTCGCTGCTGTCCCCGCTGGGTGACGTAAGGCTCATCCGGCTAGTCTGACCTAACCATCGTTCAGGCGTCGCGGCCGGTCCCCACGAGGGGCGCTGCCGCGCTCCTGCGCCACCCCACCCGTCGTAGCCATCCGGCAAAGCCACCTGAAAGCGGAGCTTCCGTGACCAGTTCGGTGATCGTCAGCGGCGCCCGTACCCCCATGGGCCGCCTTCTCGGAAATCTCAAGAACGTTCCGGCCACCACCCTCGGCGGCTATGCGATCGCCGGCGCGCTCGAGCGCGCCGGGGTGAGCCCGGACCAGGTGCAGTACGTGATCATGGGCCAGGTGCTCCAGGCGGGCACCGGGCAGATCACCGCGCGGCAGGCGGCCGTGGCCGCGGGCATCCCCATGACGACCCCGGCCGTCACCGTCAACAAGGTGTGCCTTTCCGGCATCGACGCGATCGCCCTGGCCGACCAGCTCATCCGGGCCGGCGAGTTCGACATCGTGGTGGCCGGCGGCATGGAGTCGATGACCAACGCGCCGCACCTGCTCATGGGCCAGCGCCAGGGCAAGAAGTACGGTGACATCCTGGTCCGCGACCACACCGCCTACGACGGCCTGATGGACCCGTGGGACGGCATCTCCATGGGCGAGTCGACCGAGCGCAGCGGCAAGGAGCTCAACATCTCCCGGGCGGAGCAGGACGCCTTCGCCGCGCTCAGCCACCAGCGCGCCGCCGCCGCCCAGATGAACGGCCACTTCGCCGAGGAGATCGTCGCGATCAAGACCGGCCAGCGCGGCGTCGACGTCGTGATCGACACCGACGAGGGCGTGCGCCCGGACGCCACCGCCGAGTCGCTGGGCGGCCTGCGCCCGGCCTTCTCCAAGGACGGCACGATCACCGCGGGCAGCGCGTCGCCGATCTCCGACGGCGCCGCGGCGGTCGTCGTGATGAGCAAGGCCAAGGCCGAGGAGCTGGGCCTCACCTGGCTCGCCGAGATCGTCGCGCACGGCAACGTCGCCGGCCCGGACAGCTCGCTGCAGGCCCAGCCGGCCAACGCCATCAAGCACGCTCTCGGCAAGGCCGGGATGAGCGTCGAGGACCTTGACCTCATCGAGATGAACGAGGCGTTCGCCCAGGTCGTCATCCACTCGATGCGCGAGCTGAAGGTCAACGAGGACATCGTCAACGTCAACGGCGGCGCGATCGCGCTGGGCCACCCGATCGGCATGTCCGGTGCGCGGCTGGTGCTGACCCTGGCGCTGGAGCTCAAGCGCCGCGGCGGCGGCGCCGGCGCCGCGGGCCTGTGCGGCGGCGGCGGTCAGGGCGACGCACTGATCATCAAGGTACCCTCGGCAGCATGAGTGGCGTCGGCGGCGAGGCCGCGGTGACCGCGGCCTCCCCGGCCGGCGCACGGAGGCTCCGGGACGTGCCCACGCTGGTCGCCCGGGCACGCGAGGGCGACCCGCGGTCGGTCGCGCGGCTGATCAGCATGGTCGAGAACGGCGATCCGAAGCTGGCAGAGGTCGCCGCGGCGCTCGCCCCGTACGCGGGCCGCGCCCAGGTCGTCGGCCTCACCGGCTCGCCCGGCGTGGGCAAGTCCACCACCACCAACGAGCTGGTCCGCGCCCTGCGCCGGGCCGGGCACCGGGTGGGCGTGCTGGCCGTCGACCCGTCCAGCCCGTTCACCGGCGGCGCGATCCTCGGCGACCGGGTACGCATGCAGGAGCACACCACGGACCCGGGCGTCTACATCCGCTCGATGTCCAGCCGAGGCCAGCTCGGCGGGCTCGCCGCGGCCACACCGCAGGCGGTCCGCGTGCTGGAGGGCGCGGGCTGCGACGTGGTGCTCGTCGAGACGGTCGGGGTCGGCCAGGCCGAGGTGGAGATCGCCTCGCTGGCCGACACCACCCTGGTGCTGCTCGCCCCGGGCATGGGCGACGCCATTCAGGCGGTCAAGGCCGGCATCCTGGAGATCGCCGACGTCTTCGTCGTCAACAAGGCGGACCGGCCGGGCGCCGACGCCACCTACCGCGACATCCAGGGCATGCTCGGCCTCGGCGAGCGCGGCCCGGGCGACTGGCGCCCGCAGGTGGTGCGCGCCACCGCGGTCAAGGGCGAGGGCATCGACGACGTGGTCGGGGCCATCGGGAAGCACCGCGAGTGGCTGGAGAAGACCGGCTCGCTGCGGGCCGCGCACGAGAAACGGGCCGCCGTCGAGGTCGAGGCGATCGCGCTGGGCACGCTGCGTGCCCGCATGGGCTCGCTGCACGAGGGTACGGCGCTCGGCAAGCTCGCGGCCCAGGTGGCCGACGGCGCGATCGACCCGTACGCGGCGGCCGAGGCCCTCCTCGCCGAGCTCGGCGACCGTCGCTGAGGTCACCGCGCACCACCCGGTTCAAGTTCCTCAAGTCCGTGCCCCGGTGGCCGATGGGAGGCGCCGACACTCCCGCCCACCCCGGCGGGCAGTGGACCGGAAGAGGGTACCGATGGGCCGTCTGTGGGCAGCGCAGCCGAGGTGGCGCGCCGACCCGGTGCTCGCGGGCCTCATCGTCCTGATCCTCGGCGCCATGGTCGGCGCCTGGCCGGGACTCGTTCCCGCCGGCGTCCAGGTGACGGTCTTCTGGCTGCTCTTCCTCGTCATCCACAGCAGTTTCGTGCGGTCGTCGTGGCGCATCGCGCGGCTCGCCGGTCCGGCGCCGGGCGCCGGTCGTCCCGAGGCGGCGCGGGCCCGCGCGGCGCAGACCATGTGGCGGCTGTTCGCGGCCGCCGGAGTCGTGCTGCTGGGCGGCACCCTGATCCAGCTCGTGACGGTCATCCCCGACCCGCTGGCGCCGGTGTCGGCGGCGGGCACCGGGGCGCAGGTCGGCTCGATCGCCCTGGCGATGGTGCTCATCGTCATCGGGATGCTGCGCCACCCGCTCGGCGTCATGAGCACGGCGGAACGGTTCCGGCTCCGCGTCGACGTGGCCACGGTGATGGCGGCCGCGATGACCTTCGGACTCTGGCTCGCCGAGCTGCCGCCCGGCGCCCGCGACGCCCTCTGGGTCCTGCGCGCCTCGATGGCGCTGCTGGTCCAGCCCGGCCTCTTCCTCGTCGTGATCTTCGCGGTCATCAAGATCACGCTGGGTGGTCAGTCGCCCTTCATCCGGGCGGCCGGCCTCCTCGCCGGCCTCGCCACGACGCTGCAGGCGGTGCTCCAGGCGGTGCCCTTCTCGATGTACGTGCAGCCGCCCACCATGTCGTGGCTGCTCGCCGCCAACGTGCTGGCGAGCGGGCTGGTCGCGATCGGGGTCCGGCTGCAGGAACGCCGGGTCCGGTCCGCCGTCCCGATCGCCGCGCGGGAGGCCCGGCGCCCGTACAGCCTGTTGCCCTACGGCGCGATTGCCGCGGTCTGGGCCCTGTCCGTCGTGGTGCTGGCGCTGCACGGGCTCGGCGGGCGGACCTGGATCGTCGCCACCGGCGCCATGGTGACCACGACGCTGGTCGTCGGCCGGCAGGTGGCCGCCTTCCGGCACATCGCCGAGCTGCTGCGCGAGCGCGACGAGCTCGCCGCCCAGCTCACCGAGCTCGCGTTCTACGACGGCCTGACCAGGCTCGCCAACCGCGGCCTGTTCATGCGGCGCCTGCACGACGCCCTCGCGGCCGGCCCGGCCACCGTGTTCCTCGTCGACCTCGACGACTTCAAGCCGGTCAACGACGCGTACGGCCACGCCGCCGGCGACCGGTTGCTGATCGAGGTGGGGCGGCGGCTGCGGGCCTGCGTCCGCGACGGCGACACGGTCGCGCGGCTGGGCGGCGACGAGTTCGCCGTGCTCGTGGAGGGACCGTCCATCGACCGGCGGGGCGAGCTGGCCGACCTGCTGGCGCGGGCGTTGAGCGGCGAACTGCAGATCGGCAAGGCCGTCGTGCCGCTGCGGGCGAGCATCGGCATGGCCACCGGGCGCCACGGCGTGCACGACCCGGACAGCCTGCTGCACGAGGCCGACATGGCGATGTACGCGGCCAAGGACCGTCGCCGCGCGCTCCTGGACAGTGACCGCGCGTAATAGATCGACGGATGCCGGTACTTCCAGGGTTACGCAACGGTGATGGCTGGTAGCGTTGCCGCCCTCGTGACCCGGGAGGCAGACGCCATGCGTACTAAATTGTCCGCTCTGGCCGCGGCGGGCCTGCTCATCCTCTCCGGCCTGACCGCCTGCACGGACGAGAAGGGCGATGCCGCCGCCCCTGGCGGCAGCGGCGGCAACCGTGCCGCGGGCGAGGGCAAGATCGGCGTGATCCTGCCCGACACCACGACCTCGCAACGGTGGGGCACCGACGACCCGAAGCTGCTCAAGGCGGCATTCGCCAAGGCCGGCGTGCCTGTCGACATCCAGAACGCCCAGGGCGACAAGGCGCAGTTCCAGCGCATCGCCGACAGCATGATCGCGGGCGGCGTCAGGGTTCTCATGATCGCGAACCTGGACTCCGTCACCGGCAAGAACGTGCTCGACAAGGCCCGGGCCCGGGGCATCAAGACCATCGACTACGACCGGCTGACCCTCAACGGCGGCGCGGACTACTACGTCAGCTTCGACAACGTCGCGGTCGGCGAGATGCAGGGCAAGGGCCTCGTGCGGTGCCTGACGGACAGGCGCGCGTCGGTCCCGCTGGTGGCCGACCTCAACGGATCGCCCACCGACCACAACGCCACCCTGTTCAAGGCGGGCTACGAGTCGGTGCTGCAGCCCAAGTACGACGACGGCGTCTACCTCAAGGGCCCGGACCAGTCGATCGAGGACTGGAACAACGACGAGGCCGAGGTCGTCTTCCGCGAGATGTGGTTGCAGAGCGGCAAGAAGATCCGCGGTGTGCTGGCGGCCAACGACGGGCTGGGCAACGCGGCGATCAAGGTGCTGAAGCAGGACGGGATGAACGGCAAGGTCCCGGTCACCGGCCAGGACGCGACCGTGCAGGGGCTGCAGAACATCCTCGCGGGCGATCAGTGCATGACGGTCTACAAGTCGATCAAGCAGGAGGCCGACGCGGCGGCCGGCCTCGCGATCCAGCTTTTCCAGGGCCAGAACCCGACCTTGAAGGGGGAGCCGGTGAAGGACCCGGAGTCCGGCGCCTTCGTCCCGGCCGTGCTGCTGGAGCCGCGTCCGATCTTCGCCAAGGACATCGGCTTCGTCATCAAGGACGGCTTCGTGGAGAAGTCGGCGGTGTGCGCCGGCCGGTTCGCCGCGTTCTGTGCGAAGAACGGCATCAAGTAGGCAGGTCCCCGCCGGCCGGGGCCGTCTCGCGGGCGCGGGAGCCGAAGGTGAGCCGGTCGATGCCGACGAACGCGAGGCCCAGCAGCCAGAACGCGAACGCGAAGAACACCGTGCTGAGCGCGACGCCGCCGTAGCCGAGGTCGTTCACGTCGATGAACGGGTACGGGTACGTGTGGGTGATCGGGCCCCGGATCAGCGCGAAGACCAGATAGCCCAGCGGGAAGGCGAGCCAGTAGGCGGCGTGCCGGAGCTTGAACCGCCGGCGCTCGTCGAAGATCAGCCAGTCCAGGACGGCGAGCAGCGGGACCACGGTGTGCAGCAACTGGTTGCCGATGGCCTCGGCGGGCGTGCGGTCGTACGGGGCGTTCGCGAAGCCGCTCGCCGGGTTGGCCAGGACAAGGTGGTACACCAGCCCGGTGATGGCCACGTAGAGGGTGACGGCGCCCTTGAGCGCGGGCCGGTCGACGCGAGTCCCGAAGAGGGTCCAGGCCGCGAAGATCGCGTACGCAATATTGCTCTGGTTCGTGAAATAGGGGAGCATTCCGGTCAGGGTCTGGGGCCCGGAGGCGTTCAGCGTCACCCCGACGACGACGGCCAGGACGCTCACTATCCGCAGGATCTTCACGTACGGCAGGGTAGATCAGCCGTCAGGCCTTAGCGATCGTTCAGCATTGCGCATACGATGTGCGCCATGGACGCAGCCGACATCGCCGCCGGTCGCGAGCGCTGGCAGAAGCGCTACGACGACGCCCGCAAACGGGACGCCGACTTCACCACGCTGTCCGGGGTGAGTCTCGACCCGGTCTACGGGCCCGCGCCCGGGGACACCGTCGAGGACTTCGAGCGGATCGGGTGGCCGGGCGAGTTCCCGTACACCCGGGGTCTCTATCCGACCGGATATCGCGGACGGACCTGGACCATCCGCCAGTTCGCGGGCTTCGGCAACGCCCAGCAGACCAACGAGCGCTACAAGATGATCCTGGCCGCCGGCGGCGGCGGGCTCAGCGTCGCGTTCGACATGCCGACCCTGATGGGCCGCGACTCCGACGACCCGCAGTCGCTCGGCGAGGTCGGCCACTGCGGCGTCGCCATCGACTCGGCGGCCGACATGGACGTGCTCTTCGACGGCATCAAGCTGCAGGACGTCACGACCAGCATGACGATCTCCGGCCCGGCCGTCCCGGTCTTCTGCATGTACCTCGTCGCGGCCGAGCGTCAGGGCGCCGACCTGAGCAAGCTCGACGGCACGCTGCAGACGGACATCTTCAAGGAGTACATCGCGCAGAAGGAGTGGCTCTTCGCGCCGGAGCCGCACCTGCGGCTCATCGGCGACCTGATGGAGTACTGCGCGCGCGAGATCCCCAAGTACAAGCCGCTGTCGGTGTCGGGCTACCACATCCGTGAGGCCGGGGCGACGGCCGCGCAGGAGCTGGCCTACACGCTCGCCGACGGCTTCGGCTACGTCGAGCTGGGGCTGAGCCGGGGCCTCGACGTCAACCAGTTCGCGCCCGGCCTGAGCTTCTTCTTCGACGCGCACGTCGACTTCTTCGAGGAGATCGCCAAGTTCCGCGCCGCCCGCCGCATCTGGGCCCGGCATCTTCGCGACGAGTACGGCGCCACCAGCGAGAAGGCGCTCTGGCTGAAGTTCCACACGCAGACCGCGGGCGTGTCGCTGACCGCGCAGCAGCCGGTCAACAACGTGGTGCGGACGGCCGTCGAGGCCCTCGCCGCGGTGCTCGGCGGCACCAACTCGTTGCACACCAACGCCCTCGACGAGACGCTCGCGCTGCCGACCGACGAGTCCGCCGAGATCGCCCTGCGTACCCAGCAGGTGCTGATGGAGGAGACCGGCGTGACCAATGTGGCCGACCCGCTGGGCGGCTCCTGGTACGTCGAGGCGCTCACCGACCGGATCGAGGCCGAGGCGGAGGAGATCTTCGCCCGCATCCGCGACCTCGGCCACGACGGCACGATGACCTCGGGCATCCTGCGCGGCATCGAGGACGGCTGGTTCACCGCGAACATCGCGGAGGCGGCGTTCGTCTACCAGCAGGCCCTGGAGAAGAACGAGAAGAGGATCGTCGGCGTCAACGTGCACACCGGCACGGTCGCCAAGGACCTCGAGATCCTCCGGGTCTCGCACGAGGTCGAGGTCGTGCAGAAGCGCGAGCTGGGCGCCCGCAAGAACGACCGTGATCCCGTACGCGTCCAGCAGGCGCTCACGCATCTGGTCGAGGTGGCCCGCACCGGCGACAACATGATCCCCGCGATGCTCGACGCGGCCCGGGCGGAGGCCACCCTCGGCGAGATCTGCGGCGTGCTCAAGGACGAGTGGGGGATCTACCGGGAACCCGCGCGCTTCTGATCGGAAAAGGACGATGTGACGTCCGATATCGCCTGCCCGGCGGCGCGGCGGCCGCCGGGCGGTGCGTGCGAGACTAGGTAACCATGAGCGACCCACGGACCACTCCGTCGATCTTCACCCGCGGCGCGGTCGACCTCGGCGCGCTGCGGCCGGCGAGCAAGCCCGCGCCCGCCGGTCCCGCCGGTGCCGGCGGTGCCGCCGCGGCACCCGCCGGACCCGCCGCGTCGCCGGCGCCCAGCGGCCCCGGCGGCCCGGCCGCCGCGGTGATCGACGTGACCGAAGCGAACTTCCAGACGACCGTGCTCCAGTTGTCGATGACGACCCCGGTCATCCTCGACTTCTGGGCCGACTGGTGCGAGCCGTGCAAGCAGCTCTCGCCGGTCCTGGAGAAGCTCGCCGCCGAGGGCGGCGGAAGCTGGGTGCTCGGCAAGGTGGACGTGGACGCCAACCCACGGCTCGCCCAGGCGCTGCGGGTGCAGGGCATCCCGATGGTGGTCGCGCTGGTCGGCGGGCAGCTCGTCGAGGGCTTCACCGGCGTGCTGCCCGAGCCGGAGGTCCGCCGCTACATCGACGCGGTGCTCAAGGCCGGCGGGGTCCAGGTCGCCCCGCTCGAGGACCCGCGGATGGACGCGGCCGACGACGCCCTGATGAGCGGCGACCTCGACGCGGCCGAGGCGGCGTACAAGAAGATCCTCGCCGAGTCGCCGCAGGACCACGCGGCCGAGGCCGGGCTCGCCCAGGTCGAGCTCTATCGCCGGGTCGCCGGCGCGGACGCCGCGAGCGTGATGGCCCGGGCCGCGACCGACCCCGACGACCTCGAGGCGCAGCGGCTCGCCGCCGACATCGAGGTCCTCAGCGGACAGGCGCCCGAGGCCTACGAGCGGCTCGTCGCCGCCGTCAAGCGGTCCACGGGCGACGATCGCGACGCCGTACGCAAGCATCTGCTGTCGCTCTTCGCCGTCGCCGGGCCGGACGACCCGGCGGTCGCGAGCGCCCGCCGTGCTCTAGCCCGCGCGCTCTTCTAGCCAGGTTCGGGGGGCTCCATGCGCCGCATAGCCGTGCTCGACGCACCGTCCAATCTCGGTCTGCGCCCGCCGACCGCGACGTCGGTGCCGGGTTGCGCCAAGGCGCCTGGAGCCCTTCGCGACCATGGTCTGCTGCGCCGGCTGCACGCCCGCGACGCCGGCTGCCTGACGCCGCCGCGCTACGACCCGGGCGACTGGCGGCCGGGCGACGGCGTCTGCCACGCGCGAGAGATCGCGCTCTACTCCCGGCGCCTCGCCGACCGCATCGGCCAGGTCATCGACGAGGGCGAGTTCCCGGTGGTGCTGGGCGGCGACTGCTCGATCGTGCTCGGCTCGGCCCTCGCCATGCACCGCCTCGGCGAGGCCGTGGGCGGCCGCATCGGGCTGGTCTTCGTCGACGGCCACTCGGACTTCCGCCACCCCGGCAACGCCTCGTACGTCGGCGCGGCCGCCGGCGAGGACCTCGCCCTGGTCACCGGCCGGGGCCAGGCCGACCTGGCGGCGATGGAGGGCCGGCGGCCGTACTACCGCGACATCGACGTGGTGGTGATGGGCATCCGCGCCCAGGACGAATACCGCCTCGACCTGCAGGCGGCCGGCATCGTGACCCGCCCGGTGCCGACCCTGCGCGTGGAGGGCGCGGCCCGCAGCGCGCAATGGGCCCGCGATCAGCTCGTGGACTGCGCGGGCTACTGGGTGCATCTCGACGTGGATGTGCTCGACCCGGCGGTGATGCCGGCCGTGGACGCGCCGGAGCCGGGCGGCATCGCCTTCCCGGAGCTGGAGCTGCTCCTGGCCGGCCTGGTGGAGTCGCCGCACTGCCTGGGGGTGGAGATCACCGTCTTCGACCCCGACTACGACCCCGACGGCGCCTACGCGGAGGAGATCACCGCGGCGATCGTGGCGGGCCTGAAGTCGGCGCACGCGGTGGACGCCCGGCCGGACCTCATCGCGGCCCGCGCGGACCTGCTGGCACCGGGAGCGCCGGGCACGCTCGCCCCGGCCCAGGCCCCGGCCCCGGCCCCGGCCCCGGCCCCGGCCCCGGCCCCGGCCCCGGCCCCGGCCCCGGCCCCGGCCCCGGCCCAGGCCCCGGCCCCGGCCCCGGCCCCGGCCCCGGCCCCGAGCCGGTCCGATGCCGACCCGCCACTTCCCGCTGCGCCCGCACCCGCCGCCGCTTCCGCTTCTGATCTTGCCGTTGACGCCGATCCTGTTGTTGCCGCTGACGTCGCCCCTGACGCCGACGTTGACGGTGCTTTTGTCGTCGCGGCGGATGCCGCGGATCCTGTCGCCGTCGAGGCTGCCGCCGCCGTCGAGGCCGCCGCCGAGGAATCGGAGATCGAGGCGGAGATCGAGGCGGAGGTCGTCGACGCGGAACCCGCAGGCGAGCCGGCGATCCCCGCACCCGCCGCGGAGGATCCCGTGGACGCGGAGCTGGTGGAGGCCGAGCCCGCCGAGCCCCCGCTGCGTCCGCTGGGCGCCGCGCCGCTGCTCGACTCCGAGCCGCTTCCCGCCACCATGCCCGGCATGCTGCGTCCCCGGCCGGCGGAGGAGTTCTCGCTGCCGGCTCAGCGGCCCGCGTTCGAGCTCGGGCCCGAGACCCGCGCCGACATCACCTGAGGGCTCTCAGGAAGCTTTCGGCGACCGGAACCGCCGCTTCCGCGCCGGCGCCACCCTTCTGCACCATCACCGCGAAGGCCAGGTCCCCCTGCCAGCCGATGAACCACGCGTGCGTCTCCTCGGAGCCGTTCGCGAACTCGGCCGTGCCCGTCTTGCCGTGCACCGGCCCGCCGGGCACGTCCTTCAACGCCTCCGCGGTGCCGTCGGTGACCACCTGGCGCATCATCGTCTTCAGCGGGGTGATCGACGACTCCGCGAGCGGCGGTCCGTCCGGCAGCGCGTTCGGCGGCGCCGGCTCCAGCACGAGCCTCGGCTGCCGGAACCGGCCGCGGGCGACCGCCGCCGTCGCGCCGGCCATCGCGAGCGGGCTCACCGCCGTCGCGCCCTGGCCGAACGACGCCGCCGCCAGCTCGGTCGGGGTGTCGGCGGGGGAGATCTTGCCGGCGAACGAGTCGGCTCCCACGTCCCACTTGGCGCCCAGGCCCAGCTTCGCCGCCGCGTCCCGGAGCCCGTCGGCGCCGAGCTTGGGGGCGAGGTTGACGAACGCGGTGTTGCACGACTTGGCGAAGTCCGTCCGGAACGGCACCGAACCCAGGGCCATGTTGTGCGAGTTCTTGAACTGGCGTCCGTCCACCGTCTTGGTCTTCGGGCAGTCGACCCGGGCGTCGAGGGTGACCGCCTTCTTGTCCAGCAGCCCCAGGGCGGAGACCATCTTGAAGGTCGATCCGGCCGGCACCTGGCCGGTCAGGGCGGTGTCGGTGCCACCGCCGTCCGGCCCGTTGGCCACGGCGACCACCGACGAGTCGCTGATCCTGATCGCCACCAGCGCGCTGGGCTGCTTCACCGTGGCGACGGCCCGGTCGGCGGCGTTCTGCGTACGGGTGTCGAGCGCGGTCTTGACCGGCGCCCCCGCGATCGGCTCGATGCTGAAGATCTGCGAGTCCTCGACCTTGTCGTCCGGGGTCTTGCGGGCGATCACCACGGACTGCCCCGGGATGCCGCGCAACCGGGTGTCGTAGCGCTGCTGGAGCCCGCCGTGCCCGACCTGGTCGCCCTGCGCGAGCGTCTCCGGGTTGGCGTCGAGGTCCTCCCGGGTGGCCGCGTCGACCGTGCCGAGCGAGGCGCGGGCGAACACCCGGCTGGGGGCGAGCTCCCGGACGTCCTCCCGGGTGAGCGTGCCCTCGAGGGCACGGATCCGGGCCCCGACCTTGTCGTAGTCGGCCTGCCGCAGGGTGATCACGTCGACGAAGGCGTCCGGCTTGGAGCCCTCGATACGGGTCCTGAGGTCCTTGAGGTCGAGGTTGACCTTGATCTTCTTGAGCTCGTCGGACAGGTCGTCCAGCACCTCGTCGCGGTTGGTCATCTGTTCGGGGCTGACCCCGACGACCGTGACCGGGCGCTGCGTCACGATCGGTGAGCCGTCGAGGCCGAGGATGTCGGCCCGGTCGGCCGGCTTGCGGCGTAGCTCCAGACGGTCACCGTCGGTCAGCTCGCCGTGCACGACCGCCGGCTCCCAGACCACCCGCCAACCGTCGGATCCGGCCTTCGTCAGCCGTACGGTGCTCTGGTAGGACCAGGCGGCGCCGCCCGGTAGCGTCCAGTCGAGCTTGATCGGCGCGGAGGCGATGTCCCCGGTCTCCTCGGGCTCGCCCTGCTTCGACAGCAGGAGGGGCGACTTCGCCAGGTCGCCGGAGAGGTTCTGGAGCTGGGTGTACGTGTCTTTGGCGGAGATCCTGCCGCCGGCCGCCGTGACGAAGCCGACCTTGCTCAGATCGCCGCCGCGCCAGCCGTCGAGGAAGGTGTCGAGCGTCTTGCCGGGCCCGTCCGTACCCGAACACGCGGTCACGCCGGCAGCGGCGAGCGCCAGGCACCCCAGTGCCGCGAGAGCTCGGCGAGCGCGTCCGCTCGGGTGCATGATGCGCTCCTCCTCGGGTACAGATCCTCAAACGTACGGAACGGTAGCCGCTCACTGGCCGTTCCGATGAGTGGGCCTGCGTGAGATGTATGAATTCGTTGTCGGATCGTGCCTGGAGGACCCCGGGTGCGCCCAGGCTGTCGGAGCCAGGCTCTAGGCTGTTGCCGACACGTCGAACCCACAATGTCGTGGGTGAGGGGAGCCGTCCGCCATGCCAGTCACCGACGAGGCAGCCACCGAATCCGATCCCGAACTCGACTTCGGCCCGGGCCCCGGCCTGGCCCTGACGGGCCGGTTGGGCACGTCAGACGACGAGCTCGATGAGCCGCTGCCCAACGCCGAGCGCCTGGTCGCCGAGGCCGTGGCCCTCGCGGGTGAGGACCACGCCACCGCGGCCCTCGTGGGCCGCTACTGGCGGTTCGCGCCGGACGAGGAGCTTGTCGGTTACACCCCCGGTGAGATGTTCGCGGCCGCCCGCCGGCACCGGGAGCTCGCCGCCACCCGGCTGCCGGGCGAGCTGAAGCTCGACATCAGCGCCCCCGGAGAGGGCCAGCCGCACACGGTCATCTCGATCGTCACCGACGACATGCCGTTCCTGGTCGACTCCGTAACCGCCCTGCTCACCGCCCACCAGCTCCAGGTGCACCTGCTCGTGCACCCGCTGATCGTGGTGCGCCGCGAGCCGCTCGGCGCGCTGTCGCAGGTCGAGTCGGACGTCGAGCCGGACGACGCGATCGACGGCGACCTGGTCGAGAGCTGGATCCGGGTCGAGATCGACCCGGTACGCACCGTGGAGGCGCGCGAGCAGCTCCACAACGAGGTGCGCCGGATCCTGACCGACGTGCGCGACGCGGTCGAGGACTGGCCGCGGATGCGTCAGCGTGCCCTCGTCATCGCCGACGAGCTGGCCGCCGCGCGCGGTTCGGAGCACAAGCTTCCGGTGCCGGACAAGGACGTCACCGACTCGATCGAGCTGCTCAAGTGGCTCGCCCACGACCATTTCACGTTCCTGGGCTATCGCGAATACCAGCTCGGCGGCGGCGAGGGCGACGGCGACTACGACGTGCTGACGGCCGTGCCTGGCACCGGCCTCGGCATCCTGCGGGGTGACCACAGCACACCGCGCAAGTTGTCGTCGATGGCGCCCGAGGCGCACCAGCGCGCGCTGGAGAAGCGGTTGCTGGTCATCACGAAGGCCAACTCCCGGGCGACCGTGCACCGCTCGGCCTACCTCGACTACATCGGCGTCAAGGTCTTCAACGACCGTGGCGAGGTCTGCGGCGAGCGCCGGTTCCTCGGCCTGTTCTCGAGCTCCGCCTATCGCACCAGCGTCCGGGAGCTGCCGGTGGTGCGCCGCAAGGTCATGGAGGTGCTCGACCGTTCCGGCCTGTCGCCGCGCGGGCACTCCGGCAAGGACCTGCTGCAGATCCTCGAGACCTACCCGCGGGACGAGCTCTTCCAGATCAAGACCGACGACCTCTACGAGGCCGTCATCGGCGTGCTGCGCATGGCCGGCCGCCGCCAGCTCCGGCTCTTCCTGCGCCGCGACGGGTACGGTCGCTTCATCTCCTGCCTGATCTACCTGCCGCGCGACCGCTTCACCATGAGCAACCGGCAGGTGATGCAGGAGATCCTGCTGCGCGAGCTCAACGGCGTCGGCGTCGACTACACGACCCGGGTCACCGAGCGGATGCTCGCCCGCGTGCACTTCATCGTCCGCACCGACCCGGCCGACCCGCCGGGTGTCGTCGACCCGAACGTGCTGGCCGAGAAGCTCGCCGACGCGACCCGCATGTGGGACGACGACTTCTCCCTGGTGCTCGAGCGCAAGCTCGGCGAGGAGCCGGCCCGGGAGCTGTTCCAGCGCTACGCGGCCGCGTTCCCCGACAGCTACAAGGACGGTCACACGCCGCACGACGCGGTCCAGGACATCGCCAAGCTGGAGCTGCTGGAGGAGGCCGGCCAGCTCGAGATGCACCTGTACCGCAAGCGACGGGTCACCCGGGACGGCAACTCCGAGCCCGACGACCACGACGTGCGGTTCAAGGTCTTCCGGTACGGCGAGCCGATGATGCTCTCCGCGGTGCTGCCGGTGCTGCACTCGCTCGGCGTCCAGGTGGTCGACGAGCGGCCGTACGAAGTGCGCCGCCCCGACGGCACCGTCTACCTCTACGACTTCGGTCTGCTCCCGCCGGCGGCACACCGCGAGCTCTCCGAGGTGCGCCCGCAGGTCGAGAACGCGTTCGCCGCCGCCTGGCAGAACGAGGCGGAGGTGGACGGCTTCAACGAGCTGGTGCTGCGCGCCGGCCTGACCTGGCGGCAGGTCGTGGTGCTCCGGGCGTACGCGAAGTATCAGCGGCAGACCGGCGCCGTCTTCTCCCAGCGGTATGTGGAGTCGACCTTCATCGCCTACCCGGAGATCACCCGGTTGCTCGTGCGGCTGTTCGAGGTCCGCTTCGCGCCGAACCTGGAGATGGGGGAGGAGGAGCGCTCCCGCCGCTCGGGCGAGCTGGTCGAGCAGATCACCGGCCTGCTCGACGGGGTGGACAGTCTCGACCAGGACCGGATCCTGCGCTCGTACCTGACGCTCATCCAGGCGACCCTGCGCACCAGCTTCTTCCAGCGCGGCACCGACGGGCGGCCCAAGTCGTACGTCGCGTTCAAGCTGGACCCGCAGGCGATCCCGGACCTGCCGCAGCCCCGGCCCAAGTTCGAGATCTTCGTGTATTCGCCGCGGTTCGAGGGTGTGCACCTGCGCTTCGGCGCCGTGGCGCGCGGCGGCCTGCGCTGGTCCGACCGGCGCGAGGACTTCCGCACCGAGATCCTCGGGCTGGTCAAGGCGCAGATGGTCAAGAACGCGGTGATCGTGCCGGTGGGTGCCAAGGGCGGCTTCGTGCTGAAGCAGAAGCCGGGCGACCGTGACGAGGCGGTCGCGTGCTACCGGCTCTTCATCGGTGCGCTGCTCGACGTGACCGACAACATCCTCAGCGGCAAGATCATCCCGCCGCGGGACGTGGTCCGCCACGACCCCGACGACCCCTACCTGGTGGTGGCGGCCGACAAGGGCACCGCGACCTTCTCCGACATCGCCAACGAGATCTCGGTCGGCAAGGACTTCTGGCTGGGCGACGCGTTCGCCTCCGGCGGGTCGGCGGGCTACGACCACAAGAAGATGGGCATCACCGCGCGCGGCGCGTGGGAGTCGGTCAAGAAGCACTTCCGCGACCTCGGCACCGACACCCAGACGCAGGACTTCACCGTCGTCGGCGTCGGCGACATGTCCGGTGACGTGTTCGGCAACGGGATGCTGCTCAGCGAGCACATCCGGCTCGTGGCGGCGTTCGACCACCGGCACATCTTCCTGGACCCGCAGCCGGACGCGGCGGTCTCGTTCGCCGAGCGGCGGCGCCTCTTCGACCTGCCGCGCTCCTCCTGGGCCGACTACGACCCGGCGCTGATCAGCCAGGGCGGCGGGGTCTATCCGCGGACGGCCAAGTCCATCCCGGTGTCCCCGCAGGTCCGTGCGGCCCTCGACCTCGGCGACGCCGCGGCGGTCAGCCCGACCGAGCTGATGCGGGCCATCCTCGCCGCGCCGGTCGACCTGCTGTGGAACGGTGGCATCGGCACCTACGTCAAGGCGCGGTCGGAGACCCACGCCGACGTCGGCGACAAGGCCAACGACGCCATCCGGATCAACGGCAGCGAGGTGCGCGCCAAGGTGGTCGGTGAGGGCGGCAACCTGGGCCTCACCCAGCGCGGCCGCATCGAGTACGCCCGCCGCGGCGGTCCGCGCGACGACGCCGGCAACCCCGTCGGCGGGCGCATCTTCACCGACTTCATCGACAACACGGCCGGTGTGGACTGCTCCGACCACGAGGTCAACATCAAGATCCTGCTCGGCGGGGCGGTCACCGACGGCGAACTGACGCTCCCCGAGCGCGACGAGCTGCTGGCGGCGATGACCGACGAGGTGGCGGCGCTGGTCCTGCGCGACAACTACGAGCAGGCCACCGCGCTGGGCAACGCGCGGCAGCAGGCTCATTCGCTGCTGCCCGTGCACCGCCGGATGCTGACCTCCATGGAACAGGCCGGCCAGCTCAACCGCGAGCTCGAGGCGCTGCCCACCGACAAGGAGCTCGGCGTCCGGCACGAGAACGGCGAGGGGCTGACGCCGCCGGAGTTCGCGGTGCTGCTCGCGTACGTGAAGATCTCGCTCGAACGTCAGGTGCTCGCCGACGCCATCGTCGACGAGGAGTGGACCACCGGGGTGCTCGCCCGCTACTTCCCGACGCCGCTGCGCGAGCGGTTCGCCGCCCGCATGGCCGGCCACCGGCTGCGCCGCGAGATCATCTCGACCGCCCTGGTCAACGAGGTGGTCAACCGTGGCGGCACGTCGTTCGTCTTCCGCGCGATGGAGGAGAGCGGCGCGTCGGCGGCGGACGTCATCCGGGCGTACGTGGTGATCCGCGACGTCTACGGCATGCAGGAGCTGTGGGACGCCGCGGAACGGCTCGACAACGAGGTGCCGACCTCCGCGCAGACCGCGGTCTACCTGGAGACCCGCCGCCTGCTCGACCGTGCGGTCCGCTGGCTGGTCAGCAACCGCCGCTCGCCGATCGACGTGGCCGGCGAGATCGCGCGCCTGCGCCCCGAGGTCAGCGCCCTCCTGCCGCAGCTTCCCGAGGTCGTCGTGGGTGGCGAGCGCCGCTCGATCGAGGCGCACGTCGAGACGCTCGTGTCGAAGGGCATCCCGGAGGATCTGGCCCGCTCGGTGGCCCGGGTCGTCTACGGCTTCGGCATGCTGGACATCCTGGAAACCGCCAAGTCGACGGGCCGGGACGCGACCGAAGTGTCCGGCATCTACTTCGTCCTCTCGGAGCGCTTCCAGATCGACCGCCTGCTGTCCCACATCTCCCGGCTGCCCCGGGGGGACCGCTGGCAGACCCTCGCCCGCATGGCGCTGCGCTACGACCTGTACGCGGCGCTCGCCGGCCTGACCGCGGAGGTCCTGCAGTCGACGCGCGCGGAGGCGCCCGCGGAGGACAGGGTCTCGGAGTGGGAGCAGGTCAACGCGGCATCGATCGCCCGCGCGGGCAACGCGATGGGCAACGTGGATGAGTCCCCGGCCGACCTCGCGGCGCTGTCGGTGCTCCTCCGCCAGATCCGCACGCTGGTCAAGACCTCGGCCGCGGGCTGACGCGACCCCGGACCCGGGCGCGCCTCGCCGCGCCCGGGTCCGGGGTCGCGCCCGGGTCAGTGCCGTGGTCCGGCCGTCAGTGGTCCAGTTCCTCCATGAAGCCCGCGATGGCCGCGGCCAGGCGTCCGGGTGCCCGGCGCTCGGCGTTGTGGCCCTGCCCGTGCATCAGCATTCGCCGGGCCCGCGGCAGCACCCGCTCCAGCGCGTCCAGCCGCTCCCCGAGATGCCGGGGCGACCTGTCCCCGCCGATGAGCAGCATCGGCAGGTCCAGCTTCGCGTACTCGTCGAGCCGGTTCCCCAGCGCGTCGATCGCGTCGCTGTCGTCGAGCTGCCGGACCACCCGGTCGCGGTAGCGGCGGTGGCCGGCGACGAGACCGGCCGCGGCCGCGGCGGCCGGTGACATCCGGACGACGTCGCGGAGGAAGACCGTCAGCGCCTTGCCCGGCTTCCCGTCGGCCAGCGCCGCCCGGGCCGGAAGCAGGCGGTCGCCGCCCAGCGGTTCGCCGATCACGACGGGGGGCTCGTAGAGGACGGCGCCCCCGTAGCAGGCCGGGTCCGCGAGCATCGCCTCCAGGGCCAGCACCGCCCCCGACGAGTGGCCGACCAGCACCGGCCGGTCCAGTTCCGCCGCGATCGCCGCGACGTGGTCCACCTCGTCCGCCATGGTGACCGGGCGGGGCAGATCCGTCCGGTACTGGCGGCGGTGCAGCCGTACGGTCCGGAAGCGGTCGCGCAGCCGGTCGGTCACCGCGTGCCACGCCATGCTGTCGGCCATGCCGCCGTGCAGCACGAGGATCGGGGCGCCGAGCCCCTCGTCCACCGCCTCCGCCATGGTTCTGTCGATCGCCGTCGCCCGCATCGAGCCTCCTCCTCGGCGCCGCCAGCGAAATCCGGCGCCTTCAGGTCAATCTAGGCGCTACCGGGCGACACTGCCGGCGCGAGCGGGTTCCTCACCGGGACGGAGTCGCCGCCGGTCGCAGCGCGCGGGCGCCCAGGCCCATCGCCACGGTCAGCGCGGCCACCAGGACGAACGACACCGTCAGCGACGAGGCGTGGGCGATCCCGCCGATGATCCCGGGCGCGACCAGCCCGCTCCCGTACGCGATGCCCGCCACGCCGGCGAGGCTGCGCCCGGGGTGCTCGCCGAGGCGTCCGGCCGTGGCGAAGACGAGCGGCACCACGACGGCGATGCCGACTCCCATGAGTCCGAAGCCCAGGATGCCCAGCAGGACCCGGTCTCCCAGCACCACGGTCACGGCGCCCGCGCTCGCGCAGAGGCCGGCGAGTCGTACGGTGGTCACCGGGCCGAGGCGCTCGATCACCTTGTCGCCGACGAACCGGGCGAGCGCCATGCTGATCGAGAACATCGACACCGTCAGCGCCGCGGTGCCGGCCGAGCCGCCCAGGACGTCGCGGATGTAGACCGCGGCCCAGTCCAGGCCGGCGCCCTCGGCGAACACCGCGCAGAGCGCAACCAGGCCGATCGGCAGCACCGCCCGCGACGGCAGCGCGAACGCGGGCGGCGCGCCGGACGCCGCCTCCGGACGGTGCGGCACCAGCCAGACGGACGCGGTGAGGGTGACGGCGCCCAGCGCGACCGCGGTGGCCAGGAAGTGGGGGCGGGCGTCCATCCCGGCGCGGGCCGCCAGCGCCGCTACCGCCGAACCGGCCAGCCCGCCGACGCTCCAGAAGCCGTGGAAGCTCGACATGACCGAGCGGCCGTACCGCTCCTCGATGATGACCGCCTGCGCGTTCATCGCGACGTCCGCGACGCCGGCGGTCGCGCCGTAGGCCACCAGGACGAGGCACAGCCCCACGATGGAGGTGGGCAGCGACGGCAGGACGAGCGCCGCGCACCACAGCAGGATCAGCGCGCGGGTGAGGGCGCGCAGGTCGTAGCGGTGGGCGAGGCGGGCGGAGAGCGGCATGGCGAGCAGGGCGCCGACGCCCGGCATGAGCAGCGCCAGGCCGAGCCCGCCCGCGCCGGTGTCGACGTGGTCGGCGATCCACGGCACCCGGGCGGCGAACGTGCCGGTGACCGCGCCGTGCACGGCGAAGATCACGGAGGTGGCGGCTCGGGCGCGCCGGAGCGTCTGCATGACGGGTCACCCTAGTCGTCGCGTACCCCCAGGGGGTATATGCTGGTGACCATGACCCGGCAGATCGAGCTCGAGATCGGCGGCATGACCTGTGCTGCCTGCGCCAACCGCATCGAGAAGAAGCTCAACCGGCTCGAGGGCGTCACCGCCACGGTCAACTACGCGACGGAGAAGGCCCGCGCCACCGTCCCGGACGGCCTCACCGCCGCCGATCTCATCGCCGTGGTCGAGAAGACCGGCTACACCGCCGCCGAGCCGCGCGCCGAGGAGGCGCCGGAGGTCCCCGCCGCCGATCCGCTGCGGACGCGGCTCATCGTCTCCGCCGTGCTCACCGTCCCCGTCGTGGTCCTCGCCATGGTGCCGGCCTGGCAGTTCGACTACTGGCAGTGGCTTTCGCTGACCCTCGCCGCACCCGTCGTGGTCTACGGCGGCCTGCCGTTCCACCGGTCCGCCGCGGTCAACTTGCGCCACGGCGCCGCCAGCATGGACACGCTCGTCTCGCTCGGCACGCTCGCGGCCTTCCTCTGGTCGCTCTGGGCGCTGTTCCTCGGCGACGCCGGCATGCCGGGTATGACCCACCCCTTCGTGCTGCGGGCCGGCAGCGACGGCGACGCGATCTACCTCGAGGCGGCCGCCGGGGTCACCACGTTCCTGCTGGCCGGCCGCTATGCCGAGGCCCGCGCCAAGCGGCGCGCGGGCGACGCGCTGCGCTCGCTGCTGGAGCTCGGCGCGCGCTCGGTCACCCTGCCGGACGGGCGCGAGATCCCCGTCGATCAACTCGCGGTGGGCGACCTCTTCCAGGTACGCCCGGGGGAGAAGGTCGCCGCCGACGGGGAGGTCGTGGACGGCGCCTCCGCCCTCGACCAGAGCCTGGTCACCGGCGAGTCGGTCCCGGTGGAGGTGACCGTGGGAGACCCGGTGACCGGCGGTACGGTCAACGCCGGCGGCCGGCTCATCGTGCGCGCGACCCGGGTCGGCGCCGACACCCAGCTCGCCCAGATGGCCCGCCTGGTCGAGCAGGCGCAGGACGGCAAGGCCGCGGTGCAGCGCCTCGCCGACCGGATCTCCGGCGTCTTCGTGCCCGTGGTCATCGCCCTGGCGGCGGCAACGCTGGGCTACTGGCTCGGCACGGGGCAGGGGACGACGGCGGCATTCACGGCCGCGGTCGCCGTACTCATCATCGCCTGCCCGTGCGCCCTCGGCCTGGCCACGCCGACGGCCCTGCTGGTCGGCACCGGCCGCGGCGCCCAGCTCGGCATCCTCATCCGCGGCGTGGAGGCGCTCGAGTCGACGCGCCGGGTGGACACGATCGTGCTGGACAAGACCGGCACGGTGACGACGGGCGCGATGGCCGTGGTCGAGGTCGTCCCGGAGCCCGGCCACGACGCCACGGAGCTGCTCCGGCTGGCCGGCGCGGTCGAAGCCGCCTCGGAGCACCCTCTCGGCCGCGCCATCGCCCGGTCGGCGGCCGAGAACGGCCCGCTGCCGCCGGTCACGGAGTTCAAGGCCACGGCGGGCGTCGGCGTCCGCGGCGTGGTCGGCGACGCACTCGTCGAGATCTCCCGGGGCGCGGGCGAGACCGCCCACACCTGGGTCGAGGTCCGCGTCGACGGCACGCTGCGGGGCCGGCTGGCCCTCACCGATCCCGTACGCCCGACCAGCGCCGCCGCCGTCGCGAGCCTCCGCGGCCTGGGCCTCGATCCGGTCCTCGTCACCGGCGACGCCGGACCGGTGGCGGAGCGGGTGGCCGCGGAGGTCGGCGTGACGCAGGTCGTCGCCGGCGTACTCCCGGCGGGCAAGGTCGACGTCGTCAAGCGCCTGCAGGCGGAAGGCCGCTCGGTCGCGATGGTGGGCGACGGCGTCAACGACGCGGCGGCCCTCGCCCAGGCGGACCTCGGCGTGGCGATGGGCGCGGGCACCGACGTGGCCATCGAGGCGTCGGACCTCACCCTGATGCGCGACGATCTGACGGCCGCGGTCGACGCGGTACGTCTGGCACGGCGCACGGTGCAGATCATCCGCGGCAACCTGTTCTGGGCCTTCGCCTACAACGTGGCGGCGCTGCCGCTCGCGGCGATGGGGTTGCTCAATCCGATGATCGCGGGCGCGGCGATGGCGCTGAGCTCGATCTTCGTGGTCGCCAACAGCCTCCGGCTGCGCCGCTTCCAGCCCGCGGCAGTGTGAGCCGGGCGCTTGTTCCCATCGGTCGCTCCCGAAACCAACGGGGCGCCCGGCTCACCATCTGTACCACCACGGCATTCCCTCGGACTGGTCCCGAAGCCCGAAGTACCGCGGTGGCATTCCCCAGATCCACCTGCACACATGACGCTATGTGATGACCGCCCCCCTTTGGAAGCGCAGCGTGCGTGAATTGGCCGTTCGGTCGGCCTTGTCGGGCGACAAAACCGACCCGCTCTGCCACACAAGATGGCAGCAGCCTCAGGGATCACAGCGTGGTTACTCTGAGTGAAGGCTGAACGAAGTGCGGAGGGTGATCAGTCGTCCTCGCGGATCGTGTCGAGCAGGCCGAGGACCTGCCGCAGCGCCGGCCGCAGCACGCGCAGGCGGGACAGCCCGACGAGGCGGTCGATGAGCGGCACGATCCCGTCGATCAGTCGGCGGGTGCGCCTGCGGTCGGGCGAGCGGTCGTACACCCAGAAGAGCACCACGCCCATCCAGCCCAGCCACAACAGCTCCGGCAGGACCTTGCGCAGCTCCGGGTCGAGCTTCGCGGACGAGCCCTCGACCACATCCCGGAAGATCGCGATGGCCGCCTCCCGCGCGGGCGACGACTCCCGCGAGAACGGGCTCAGCGGCGACGACGGCTCGGCGGCCGTCTTGAAGAACGTCGCCGCGAACGAGTGGTACGGGTCGTTGACATCGACTCCCGCATGCAACACCCCCCGCAACCGCGCCGCGAACTCCTTCTCCCGGGCCAGTACCGGCCCGGAGGCCACCCGGTGCGCGGCCTGATTCTGGTCGTAGAACCCCTGGATCAGGTGTTCCTTCGAGTCGAAGTAGTAGTACGCGTTCCCGACCGCGACCCCGGCCTCCTTGGCGATGGCGCGCATGGTGGTCTCGGTGTAACCCCGCTCCCGGAAGAGCCGGAGCGCCGTCTCGAGAATGAGCTGCCGAGTCTGCTCACCCCGCTGCCGGCGCGGCCGCTCCTCGCCACCACCCTCCGTCCCGGTCCGCGTCCCCGTCCCGCCGACCGTGCCCGCGCTCGGCGTCGCGTCAGTGCCCGCGCCGCTGTTCGCGGCCGTGCGGGAGGTCGCTGCCACGGCGTCTGCGCGGGATCCGGCGGAGCGGTCCCCCTCCGGCGCGGCCTGGGGGGATCCGGTGGAACGGCCTCCCTTCGGCGCGGCATGGGCGGAGCCGGTGTCCGGTTCGTCGGCGGCGGAATCAGCGGCAGCTGTCGTCACACACGTCACCGTAGTCTTCCGCGCGCGTCGACTGCCGCACGGCCGACGCGGCCGCGATGAAGCGCCGCGCCGCCGGGAGCAGCGACGGCGTGCTCAGCCGTTCCGCGACGCCCCGGTAGTCCGCCAGCGCCCAGAGGCAGGCGAGCCACGCGCCGTCCGAGACGTACACCAGGCCGTTGTCGGCGATGACCGTCAGATCCCGCAGCGTCGCGGAGTGGTCCAGCCCGGGAAAGCACTCCCGGGCCGTCTCCGAGCCGGCCGGCACGAACCGCAGGGGTACGAGCTGGGCCCGGCTCTCGAGCCACCGGTGGGCGGTCCGGCAGATCGGGCAGCCCTCGTCGTAGAGCACGGTGAGCGACCCGATCCGGCCGGACCCGAACCCGGCCGGATCGATGTCCGCGCTCATGCCTGCGCGGGCGGCGGAACCGGCCCGGACATGCCCTGTCCCGGCCACGCCAAGCCCTCACCCGCCGCGTCTGCACTGGAGGCCGCCCCAGGCCCGGCGGCACCCGGCCCGGCCGCGCCAGGACCGGTGGTGCCGGAAGCGGTGGTGCCGGAAGCGGTGGTGCCGGAAGCGGTGGCGCCGGGAGTGCCCGCGCCGGGAGCGCCGGGGGCAGGGAAGCCCTGGAAGGGTCCGCTCGGTACCGGCCCGGTCATCGGATATCCGGGGGGCGGGCCCATGGGCCGCGCTCCCGGCGGGATCATCGGCAGCCGGCCCGCCGGAGGCAGCGGCGGCAGGGCCTGCTGCTGGCGCAGCCGCCCGCGCCGGTACCGGCCGAGGACTATCACGTTGAGCACGTGCAGCAGGCCCAGCACCAGCAGAACGAGCCCGATCTTGCCGGAGAGGACCTCCAGCGCCCGGGAGGCGTCCCGGACGCCCTCGGCGGAGCGCATGGCGACCGCCACGTAGCCGAGGTTGAGCAGGTAGAACCCCATGACGAGCAGGTGGTTGACCGCCTTGGCGAGCCGGCTGTCGTCGAAGACGTCCTCGAGGAAGACCAGCCCGTTGCGGGACAGGGTGGTCGCCACCCAGACCGTCAGGCCGACGCTGATCGCCAGGTAGACGAGATACATCCAGATCTTGTGGTCCATCGGCCTCACCCTTGTTGAACGCGTTCAACTGCTGACGGCCTCAGACTAGATCCATCTTTGAACGCGTTCAAGGGAGACGTGGGGCACACCTCGGCAGGCGGCGGATCAGCGGGTCAGGCCGAGTACCTCCGCGGCCGCTCGGCCGTTGGCGTGGCTGGCGCCGTACGTGGTCACGAACGCCCGGACCCCGGCCGGGCGCCACGCCGACGGCCAGCCCATCTCCACCACCGCGACGGCGTGCCGTGCCGCGAGCGACTCGACCAGCGCTCGGGCCGCCGCGGCGCGGTGGACGTGCCGCCCGACCACCACGATGGGGCGCCCTCCGGCCCGGCCGGCGAGCCGCTCCGGCGATGTTTCCGCCGGGACGACGGTGAGCTGGTCGGTGCCGTTCAGGTGGGGCGACAGACCCCACGGCACCCGGCCCCCGGCGATCGTGTGCGTCGCCACGAGCTGCACGACGAGCGGGTGCGCCAGCTCCGCGACCGACCCCTCGACCCGTACCGCCCGCCGGGCCGCCGCGTAGCCGAGTCCCGCGTCGGTGTGCGCCCGCGGCGGTGCCGGCCGTGCGGCCCAGGCGGCGAGTTCTCCCGTACGGATCGCCGCATCCTCCAGCCGGCGGCGGTCGAGGCGGCCGTCGCCGACGGCGGTGACGATCTGCGCCACCACGTGCTCGACCAGGTCCGCGTCGATCCGGGCGCCGAGGCACAGCAGGTCCGCACCCGCGGCCAGGGCGCGCACCGCCGCCGGACCGATCCCTCCGGCGGACTCGCAGGCGCCCCGCATCTCCAGGGCATCGGTGACGATCGCGCCGGTGAAGCCGCATTCGCCGCGGAGCAGGTCGCGCAGCACCGTGGCGGCGAAGGTCGCCGGCTCGGTGCCGGTCAGGGCCGGGACCCGGATGTGGGCGGTCATGACGGACCGGGCGCCGGCGGCGATCACCGCGGCGAACGGCGGCAGGTCGCGCTCGCGCAGGACCTCCGCGGGTACGTCGACCGTCGGCAGCGCCAGATGGGAGTCGACGAGCGTCGCGCCGTGGCCGGGAAAGTGCTTCGCGCACGCGGCGACGCCGGTCGACTGGAGGCCCCGTACGGCGGCCGCGGCGTGTCGGGCCACCTGTGCCGGATCTGCGCCGAAGGAACGCGTACCGATGACGGGGTTGTCCTCGGCGGTGTTGACGTCGACGGTCGGTGCCAGGTCCAGGTTGATCCCCGCATCCGCCAGGTCCGTGCCGATCGCCGCGTAGACCGCGCGGGTGAGATCCGGGTCGTCGACCACACCCAGTGCGGCGTTTCCCGGGTACGGACTGCCGGTGCGGTGCGCGAGCCGGGTCACGTCGCCGCCCTCCTCGTCGATCGCGACGAGGGCGTCCGGCCGTACCGATCGCAGCTCGGCGGTGAGCCGGGCGACCTGATCGCGGTCGACGACGTTCGCGCCGAAGAGGGTGTGCCCGGCCAGGCCGTCGGTGAGCAGCGCCAACGCCCGAGCGGGCGGTGAGGTACCGGCAAAAGCCGCAAGCAGGGTGCGCAGGGCGAGGCGGCGCAGTCCCGGGTCGATCGCCATGGTTACCTTCCTCGGTGGGGCCCTGTTCTGCGGTGCCGGCGAGCTGTCATGATCGCTGAACGTCTATTGGACACGCCGAACGGCCAGTATGTGCTGACCGTTACGCTGCGGCTACGCAAGAGTGCCGACAACGCACGAGGATTTGTCGAAAAGTAGGGGAAGTAATGGCTGCCACCCGCCTGCCGGGCACCCCCCGGTTGCTGCGCGCGCTCAACGATCGCGCGGCACTCGAGCTGCTGCTCTCGAAGGGGCCGCTGACCCGCGCGCAGCTCGGTGAGATGACCGGGTTGAGCAAGGTCACCGCCTCGCAGCTCGTCGAGCGGCTCGAGGAGCGCGGGCTGGTCCGGCGCGTGGGCGAGCAGGCCGGTGGCCGGGGGCCGAACGCGCAGCTCTACGCGGTCGCTCCCGGCAGTGCGCACGTCATCGGCGTCGAGGTCCTGCCGGACCGGGTCGTCGCCGCCTGCGCCGACATCACCGGCGAGATCGTCGGCCGCAGCGAGCAGACCACCCACGACAGCGATGATCCCGTACGCGCGGTGCACGGCGCCGTGATGCAGGCCGCGACCGAGGCCGGTACCGACCTCGACTCGATCCACCGCGTGGTGCTCGGCACCCCCGGCCTTGTCGACCCGAAGACCAGCGAGGTCTCGTTCGCGTTCGACCTGCCGCGCTGGCACCGCGGCCTGCTCGCCGAGCTGCGCAAGGACCTCAGTACGCCGGTGGTGTTCGGCAACGACGTCAACCTCGCCGCGATCGCCGAGCAGCACACCGGCGCCGCCCGGGGCGTCGACGACTTCGTCCTCATCTGGGTGGGCCGCGGCGTCGGCCTCGCGATGGTGATCGGCGGCAGGCTGCACCAGGGCAGCACCGGTGCCGCCGGCGAGATCGGCTACCTGCCCGTCGCCGGGGTGGAAGTGCCGCACCACGTCTCTGAGCGTGGCGTGAAGGGTGCGTACCAGACCCTGGTGGCCTCGGATGCGGCGAAGGCGATCGGCAAGCAGTACGGCTTCGAGGGCGAGGAGTCCGCCGACGTGGTCCGGGCCGCGGTCGCCGCCGGGGACGCGGGCGCGCCGGTGCTGGACGAGCTCGCCCGGCGGCTCGCGCTCGGCGTGGCGGCCACCTGCGTCGTGCTGGACCCGCCCCTGGTGGTGCTGGCGGGCGAGGTGAGCCAGGCCGGCGGGGTCGCGCTCGCCGAGCGGGTCGAGGCGGAGGTCGCCTCGATCACCCTGGTGACGCCGAAGGTGGTGATCAGCGAGGTCGCCGCGGAACCGGTCCTGCGGGGCGCGCTGCTGACCGCCCTGGACGCCGTCCGCGACGAGGTCTTCGGCTCCACGACCGCGTGAGGCCGCCCGGCCGAGCCCGGCACGCCGTCGGGCGCCGCCGGCGGTGCGTGGTTGGATGGACGCGTGCTCGA
Organism: Couchioplanes caeruleus; assembly: GCF_003751945.1. Lineage (NCBI taxonomy): Bacteria > Bacillati > Actinomycetota > Actinomycetes > Micromonosporales > Micromonosporaceae > Couchioplanes > Couchioplanes caeruleus. The sequence continues at coordinate 5,836,705 of NZ_RJKL01000001.1, forward strand.
GGCAGAGACCCCCACAGCCCCTGACGACGACACCGTGATCTCCTTCGACCGGGTGAGTGTCATCCGCGGCGGCAACTTCCTGCTCCGCAGCGTCTCCTGGCAGGTCGAGCTGGACGAGCGGTGGGTGATCCTGGGCCCGAACGGCGCCGGCAAGACCACGCTGCTCAACCTCGCGTCCGCCCGTATGCACCCGTCCCGGGGCGCGGCGTGGGTGCTCGGCGAGCGGCTCGGCCGTACGGATGTCAGCGAGCTTCGTACCCGGGTCGGCATCACGACCGGTCAGCTCGCCGACCAGGTGCCGCCCGAGGAGCGGGTCCTCGACGTCGTCGTCACGGCCGCCTGGTCGGTCGTCGGGCGCTGGCGGGAGGCCTACGACCCGCAGGACGAGCGGCGCGCCCGCGCGCTGCTCGACCAGCTCGGCATGGGCGCGCTGACGGACCGCCTCTTCGGCACCCTCTCCGAGGGCGAGCGCAAGCGCACCCAGATCGCCCGGGCGCTGATGACCGATCCGGAGCTGATGCTGCTCGACGAGCCCACCGCGGGCCTCGACCTGGGCGGGCGCGAGGACCTCCTGGCCCGGCTGGGCGAGCTCGCCGAGGATCCGGACGCTCCGGCGATGGTGCTGGTCACCCACCACGTGGAGGAGATTCCGCCGGGCTTCACCCACGCGATGCTGCTGCGCGAGGGTTCGGTCGTCGCCGCCGGTCTGCTGGGCGAGACGCTGACCGCGGACAACCTCTCCAAGACGTTCGGCCTGCCGCTGGTGGTGCAGCGTACGGGCGGCCGCTACACGGCCCGGGCCGCCTGAGGAGCCCCGACATGGCCGACCCGTCGCCGCCGCGGATCGTCGTCGCCGGCAGCGCCAACATGGACCTGGTGGGCCTCGCACAGCGGCTGCCCCGCCCGGGCGAGACGGTGCTGGGCGACGACTTCGTGATGACCCCGGGCGGCAAGGGTGCCAACCAGGCGATCGCCGCGGCCCGTGCGGGCGGCGCCTGCACGATGCTCGGCGCGATCGGCTCCGATGCGTTCGGCGTGACCATCAAGGCCCGACTGAACGCCTCGGGCGTCGACACGGAGCATCTTCGGACGAGCTACGGCGCGTCCGGCGTCGCGGTGATCATGGTGGACCGTGCCGGGGAGAACGCCATTCTCGTGAGCCCGGGCGCGAACAGTACCTTCGCCGGGCTCAGCGCCGCGGAGAGCGCGGTGATCGCCGAGGGCGACGTGTTGCTGTGCCAGCAGGAGATCCCCTCGGACACCGTCGTAGCGGCGGTCCGTGCGGCCCGTTCGGCCGGCACCCGGGTGATCCTGAACGCCGCGCCGGCTCGGGAGCTGCCGCCGGAGCTGCGGGAGTGCGTCGACTTGCTCGTGGTGAACGAGGGCGAGGCCGTCGCGATCACCGGGACGCCGGAGCCGGACCTGGCGGCCCTTCTGGCGCTGGTGCCGCGGGTGGTGCTGACGCTCGGCGCCCACGGCTCCCGCTACGCCGACCGGGACGGCCGCGACGAGCGGATCCCGGCCTTCGCGGTCGACGCGGTGGACAGCACCGCGGCGGGCGACGCGTTCACCGGCGCGCTGGCCGTGGCCTGGGGCGAGGGTCGTGACCTGGTCGCCGCGGTGCGCTGGGCCAACGCCGCCGGAGCGGTCTGCGCCCGCACGGTGGGCGCGTCCGGTTCGCTGCCCGCCCGCGCCGACATCGACGCCCTCTACGCGCGCTACGCCTGACGGGCCGCGGGTGTCGGTCTTCGTCACGATCAGCTCGTCGGCGCCGAGGGTGCGTTCCATGCCGGTCGGGCGGATCCGGGTGGCCTTCATGGTCTCCATATCGTCCCCGGACGCCGGGACGCCGGGGGCTACTTTGCCGAAGACGCGACGCGCAGTCCCCACAGCACCAGGGGCACCTGCAGGGGCAGCCGGCCGTAGGCGACGGCCCGCCGGGCCGGGGACGCGTGCCGCCAGTCGACGGCCATCTTGACGTTGGCCGGGAACACCGCGGCGAAGAGGCCGGCCGCGGCCAGCCCGCCGAGGCGGCGGGTGCGCGGGTGCGCCACCGCGGCGGCGACGGCGAGCTCGGCGGCGCCGCTGAGGTAGGTCCAGGTGCGCGGGCCACCCGGCAGGGAGCGCGGGACGAGGGCGTCGAAGGGGCGCGGCGTGGCGAAGTGCAGGACGCCGGTGGTGGTGAGCAGTCCGGCGAGGGCGTGGAACGATCTCATCGAGGAACGGTGTCATGATCGAGGGCGCGTTGCAAAGCCCGGTAGATCTGCCCGAAACGCTGGGCGTTGTCCGTCCGCAGCAGCAGCGTCCGGTGGCCGCGCACGTCCGCCCAGATCTCCATCCGGCGGCTGCCGCGATCGTAGGAGCGGTCCACGAGCTCGAGCAGTACGTCGGCGAGCGGCGCCGCGGCCAGGCCGACCAGGATGCCGCCGCCGGCCAGCGCGACCGTGGTGCCGGTGGAGGCGTCGAGGACCAGCGCGAGGAGCACGCCCAGCGCGCCGATCACCAGGGGAGCGATCATGGCGATACCGAGGGCACCGCGCCCGGCGACCGCGCTCCACTGCCGGCGCCCGCGCGCATGCCAGACCTGCACGAAGTCGCGCAGCCGGTAGTCGTGACCGCCGATCCGGATCCCGCCGGACGTGACGACCACGTCGCGGTCCCGGTAGTAGGTGACCATGTCGCCTCCCTCTCCGTGCAATCGTACTTACCCAGCGGGGTACGCCTTACGCTGTCCGCACCTTGAACGATCGATCAGGAGGCAGTCCGGGTGAGTGAGTTCGTGAAGCTGGAGATCGGCGACGGCATCGGCACGATCCGTCTTCAGCGGCCGCCGATGAACGCCCTCAACACGCAGGTGCAGGAGGAGCTGCGGTCGGCCGCCGAGGAGGCCACCGCGTCCGCCGACGTCCGGGCGGTGATCGTGTACGGAGGGGAGAAGGTGTTCGCCGCCGGCGCGGACATCACCGAGTTCACGACCACCACGTTCCAGGAGATGACCGTACGGGCGGCGGCGCTGTCCAGCGCGTTCGACGCGGTCGCGCGCATCCCGAAGCCGGTGGTCGCCGCGATCACCGGTTACGCCCTGGGCGGCGGCTGTGAGCTGGCGCTGACCTGTGACTGGCGGGTCGTCGCCGACGACGCGAAGCTGGGCCAGCCGGAGATCAAGCTGGGCATCATCCCGGGCGCCGGCGGCACGCAGCGGCTGGCCCGGCTGGTCGGCCCGGCCCGGGCCAAGGACCTGATCTTCTCGGGCCGGATGGTCGACGCCGAGGAGGCACTGCGCATCGGCCTCGCCGACCGCGTCGTGCCCGCCGCCGACGTCTACTCCGCCGCGGTCGAGCTGGTGCGGCCGTACGTGAACGGCCCGGCGATGGCCCTGCGCGCCGCGAAGCAGGCGATCGACGGCGGCCTGAGCATGGATCTCGCCTCCGGCCTGGCGCTGGAGAGCCACCTGTTCGCGGGCCTCTTCGCCACTGACGACCGGATCGAGGGCACGACGGCGTTCGTGGAAAAGCGTAAGCCGGGGTTCACCGGGCGGTGATCTCCGCCCCGACGGATACCCGATAGGATCTCGCGGTTATCGATCTGTTGCCATAAAGTTCCCCTCTGTGACGATGCCGGGGGTTCGGGGGACGTCGGTGCGCCGCACCGTGATCGTCGCGGTGGGGCTCGTGACCGGTCAGGCGCTGCTGTGCGCCGTGATCGGCTTTGTGACGTTCGACGGGCGCGGGGATGCGTCATCGGCGCGTTCCCGCGTCGCCGCGCCGCTGCTCGACCCGCCGATCGCCGTCCCGGCCCCTGCCTCGCCGGCACCGGCCGACTCCTCCCGTACGCCCCGCAGGGACGCCGGCGCCCACCTCTCGAAGAGCTCTCTGCCGGCCCGGTCCGCGGCGCCGGCCGCGTCGCCGGCCGCGTCGCCGGCCGCGTCCAGCCGCGCGAGCAGCGCTCCGGTTCCGGCGTCGCCGCCCACGCCGCCCACGGCGGTCCCGCCGCTTCCACCGCCGCTCCCTGATTCCCCGCCCTCGGTGCCGCCGGACGGCCGGCGCCGCACGGTGCCGGTGCTCGGGGATTTCTGCGCCGACGAGGGCGCGACCGGCGAGACCGGCGACGGCCGCAAGGTGCGCTGCGCCTGGGACCGCCACGGTGACCTGCGCTGGCGTCCGGACGACCGACGTCGGCCCTGATCAATTGGTGACCCGCAGCGCCTACACTGGCGCGCATGTCCATCGACCAGGGTCGGCACTCGCTCGGCGTCGACTTCGGCACCTCCAACACGGTCGCGGTCGCCCGCTGGCCCGACGGCCGCGCCCGGCCGATCCTCGTCGACGGATCCCCGCTGCTGCCCTCGGCCGTCTACGCCGAGCCCGGCGGCCTGATCCTGGTCGGCCGCGACGCGGTGCACAGCGCCCGCCGCGACCCGGCCCGCTTCGAGCCGAACCCCAAGCGCCGCATCGACGACGGGCTCGTCCTGCTCGGCGAGCGGGAGCTCCCGGTGGTCGACCTCATCGCCGGCGTCCTGGTCCGGGTCGCCGAGGAGTGGCATCGGGCGGTCGGCCCGGTCCGGCCCCACGTGACCCTGACCTGCCCGGCGACCTGGGGCGCCACCCGGCGCGGCCTGCTCGCCGAGGCCGCCTCTCGCGCCGGGCTCGAGGGTGCCCGGCTGGTTGCGGAGCCGGTCGCCGCCGCCACGTACTTCGCCGAGGTGCTGGGCCGCGACGTACCCATCGGCTCGGTCGTGGTGGTGCACGACTTCGGTGCCGGCACGTTCGACGCGAGCGTGGTCGCGCGCACCGCCGAGGGCTTCGAGGTGCTGGCCGTGGACGGCCGCGACGACATCGGCGGCCTCGACGTCGACGCCGCCCTGGTCGAGCATCTCGGCGTGCTCTGCGCGGAGCGGGACGCCGAGGCCTGGAAGCGGCTGACGGAGCCGGCGACGCTGGAGGACCGCCGCGCCCAGCGGCAGCTCTGGGACGACGTACGGATCGCCAAGGAAAGGCTCTCGCGCACCCAGTCGGCGGACGTGATGGTGCCGCTGCTCGATCTCGAACTGCACGTCACCCGCGAGGAGCTGGAGAAGCTCGCCCGTCCGGTCCTCGACCAGACCGTACGGGTGACCCACGACCTGCTGCGTTGGGCGGACCTGCCGGAGGGCCGGCTGGCCGGGGTCTTCCTGGTCGGCGGGGCGAGCCGGATCCCGCTGGTCGCCACGCTGCTGCACCGCGAGCTGGGCGAGGCCCCGGTGGCGATCGAGCAGCCCGAGCTGGTGGTCGCCGAGGGCAGCATCCTGGCGGGCGCCGCCCTGCTGGCGTCCGAGCCCGCGGCGCCGGGACCCACCTCGGAGATGCGGCTCGTTTCCCGGCCCGATGCCGGCCCCGGTCCCGTCCCCGTCGCCGCGACCGATCCGCCCACAGCCCCCGCCGCCTCCCAGGACGACATCGAGACGGTGCGGACCCCTCGCCGCGAGCTCACCGGTGCGCTTCCGCCCGCGGTGGATCCGTGGCCCGACGCGACACAGCACTGGCAGCGCGACCCCGAGGCCACCGTGGCGGTGTCGCCGGCCGCCACCGTGCTTCCGGTGTCGCCGCCTGCCCGGCCGGTCTCCCCGGCCCAGGGGGTGTCTTCCAGGAAGGGCGCCACGGTGCGGTGGGAACAGCCGCCTGTGCGCCGCCGCAGCGGTCGGGCCTTACGGGCCGTCCAGGTGTTTCTGAGCATCGTCCTGCTGGTCACGGCGCCGGTCGTCGCGTTGCTGGTGACGTACAGCATCTCGGCGGAGGTGCCCTTCGATGCGAGCATGACCTATCTGATCGAAGATCTGCGCCGCCTCATGGGGTGAGTCTCGTTCACGTTCCGCCGCCGGGCCGGTAGCGTGCAGCGCAGGACCGGACGGCGGAGGCGGGCATGGCGGACATGATCGAAGGCCACGGCGGGGACCTGGCGCTGGCGGCGCTGCGGGCGTACGGAGTCACGGAGATGTTCACTCTCTCCGGTGGCCACGTCTTCCCGATCTACGACGCCGCCTACAAGGCCGGTTTCCCGATCTACGACGTACGCCACGAGCAGTCCGCGGTCTTCGCCGCCGAGGCCGTCGCCAAGCTGCAGCGCCGTCCCGGCCTCGCCGTGCTGACCGCCGGCCCCGGCGTCACCAACGGCGTCTCCGGGCTCACCAGCGCGTTCTTCAACGCCTCGCCGGTGTTGGTGCTGGGTGGCAGGGCACCCTCCTTCCGCTGGGGTTCGGGCAGCCTGCAGGAGATCGACCACGTCCCGCTGGTCGCCCCGATCACCAAGTACGCGGCCACCGTGACCGGCACCGAGCAGATCCCGGCCGAGATCGGCCGGGCGCTGACCGCCGCGCTGACCGCCCACCGCGGTCCGTCCTTTCTCGACCTGCCGCTGGAGGTGCTCTTCTCCAGCGAGGACGTCGCGGCGCCCGGCGAGCCCGCCGTGCCGGTGCTCGAGCCGGATCCCGACGAGGTGGCCCGGGCCGCCGCGCTGCTCGCCGAGGCGGAGCGGCCGGTGATCATCGCGGGCTCCGACGTGTGGGGTGGCGACGCGGTCGCCGAGCTGCGGGCCGCGGCCGAGGCGCTGCAGATCCCGGTCTTCACCAACGGCATGGGCCGCGGCGCGCTGCCGACGGGGCACCCGCTCGCCTTCGCCAAGGCCCGCCGCCCCGCGCTGGGCGGGGCCGACGTGGTCGCGGTGATCGGCACCCCGCTCGACTTCCGGCTCAACTTCGGCGAGTTCGATGCCGCGCGGGTGATCCACATCGTCGACGCGCCGAGCCAGCGCGCCACGCACGTCCAGGCCGCCGTCTCGCCCGCGGGCGACCTGCGGCAGATCCTCGCCGCGCTCGCGAACCATCAGGGGAAGCGCGCCGACCACAGCGAGTGGATCGAGGGACTGCGGGCCGCCGAGGACGCCGGCCGGGCCCGCGACGCCGAGGCCATGGCCGCCGAGAGCGACCCCATCAAGCCCGCCCGCGTGTACGGGGAACTGCGCAAGGTCCTGGCCCCCGACGCGGTCACCATCGGCGACGGCGGTGACTTCGTCTCGTACGCGGGCCGCTACCTCGAGCCCGCCCAGCCCGGCACCTGGCTCGACCCGGGCCCGTACGGCTGCCTCGGCACCGGCATGGGTTACGCCATGGGTGCCCGGATCACGTACCCGGACCGGCAGATCTGCGTCCTCATGGGCGACGGCGCGGCGGGCTTCTCGCTGATGGACGCCGAGTCGCTGGCCCGGCAGAACCTCCCGGTCGTCATCGTGGTCGGCAACAACGGCATCTGGGGCCTGGAGAAGCACCCCATGCAGGCCATGTACGGCTACGACGTGGCCGCCGACCTGCAGCCGGGCCTGCGCTACGACGACGTGGTCACGGCGCTCGGCGGCGCGGGGGAGACGGTGGAGAAGTCCGGCGACCTGGGTCCGGCCCTCGCGCGGGCCTTCGCCTCGGGCGTGCCCTACCTGGTCAATGTGCTCACCGATCCCGCGGACGCGTACCCGCGCTCGTCCAACCTCGCCTGAGCCGGTCAGCCGTCGTCGTTCTTGAGCTCGCGCTCCCACTTGTCCAGCAGCTCGCGGTCGCGGCGGGACTGCTCGGTGTCCATCGAGCGCAGGAAGTCCGGGTCGTCGTCGGGTGACACCGGGCGCGGCCCGGTCCGGCGTGTCCGGCCGCCCTCGCGCGGCGGCGGCAGTGGTCGGCCCCAGAGGAAGTATGCCAAGGGGCCGAAAAGGGGGACAAGAAGGATCACGAGGACCCAGAGGATGCGCGGCATGCCGCGGACCCGATCGGCGGACAGCGCGCCGATGAGTGCGAGCACCAGGAGAATGAGCTGCACGGCAGCCAGGAGGACGAACAACCGGACCATGTGGCAATGATGACGCGCCGCGACCGCAACGGCGACGGTCCTCCTCCGCCCGGCTTGTCAGAGCAGCCTTTCGCCCGGTTTGTTCAGAGCAGTCCTTCGCCCGGTTTGTCGGAGCGGCCCTCCAGGTCTACAGCAGGACCAGCACCGTGCCCAGCAGCGCGAACGCCGCGGTGATCAGCGCGTAGGAGGTCACGGCCCGGCGCCCCGGACGGGGCGGCCAGACGGCGAGCCAGTGGGCCCGCCGATAGGCGAGCGCGACCAGCACCGCCCAGCCGGCCATCGCGAGCGCCGCGAGCAGGATGATCCCCGGGCGGGCGTCGGGTGCGAAAGCGGGTCGTGCGGCCAGCAGGGCGACGACGGTCGCGGACATTCCGGTACGTCGCCAGGCCAGGCGGGTGCGTTCCGCGGAGGCTCCCGGGTCCCGGACGTATCCCGGCGCCGGGTCCGCCGTCATCGTGCTGCCTTGATCAGCACCGCGACGACCAGCAGGAGGGCGCCGACCGCCACGATCAGGGCGAGGACGGCGGGGAAGCGGGAGCGGGGCAGGTCGGCGCCGAGGCGCATGGCTTTCTCCGTACGCGCCCAATGGTCCACCGCCCGGACCGCGACCACACCGCCCAGCAGGAGCAGCGCCACCGCGATGATCTCCCTGAGATGGCTGATCGGCAGCGGCGGCAGGAACTGGGCGCAGGCCAGCCCCCCGGCGAGCAGGGCCAGGGCGGTGCGGATCCAGGCCAGGAAGGTGCGCTCGTTGGCCAGGGAGAACCGGTAGTCCGGCTTTTCTCCGGCCATCGGGGTCCGGTGCGGGTCGAACCACTGAACGAGCACGGCCTCATTATCGACCGTCGCGGTCAGGAAGGCGGCCGCGAGTGCGCCATCTCATGATCGGTCAGCTCGCTCCACAGCCGGCGGATCTCGGCGCTGAGGCATGCCTCGCGAGGTTTACCGCACGTACACCAGGCTCCCTCCGGCTCGGCGGGGGCGTGCGGTGAGGGAGGATGGGTCCGGAGCGGGGTCGACCCGCTCGTCGAAGGAGTGATCTGTCCGGACATGTCGTAACACCTCCTTGCCTCGACTCTAGCGATCATGAGATTGCCGCGGGTGAGGTGAGTCACTCTCAGTGGCGGAGACCCGAAAGCTACCGACGGGTAACATCTGGTGGGAAACGTGAAACCGGCTGCAGGCGTGCGTCCATAAACAGGAGGGTCGTCGAAGCGCGATGAACATCGTCGTACTGGTCAAGCAGGTGCCCGACTCCGGTGCCGAGCGCACCCTGAGCGCGAGCGACAACACGGTCGAGCGCGGCTCGGCGAACAACGTCATCAACGAGATGGACGAGTACGCCATCGAGGAGGCGCTGAAGATCAAGGAGGCGCACGGTGGCGAGGTGACCGTCCTGACGATGGGCCCCGCCGGTGCGACCGAGTCGATCCGCAAGGCCCTCTCCATGGGTCCCGACAAGGCCGTGCACGTGCAGGACGATGCCCTGCACGGCTCGTGCGCCGTGGCGACCTCGAAGGTCCTCGCGGCCGCCCTCGGCACGCTCAACGCCGACCTGATCCTCTGCGGCGCCGAGTCGACCGACGGCCGCGTCCAGGTCATGCCGCACATGCTCGCCGAGCGCCTCGGCATCGCGGCGCTGACCGGCGCCCGCAAGCTCACGGTCGACGGCTCGCAGCTCACCGCCGAGCGTCAGACGGACGAGGGCTACGAGGTCGTCACCGCCGCCACCCCGGCCGTGGTCAGCGTGTGGGACACCATCAACGAGCCGCGCTACCCGTCCTTCAAGGGCATCATGGCGGCCAAGAAGAAGCCGGTGCAGGGCCTGTCGCTCGCCGACCTGGGCGTAGCGGCGGACGAGGTCGGCTTCGCCGGCGCGACGTCGACCGTGGTCGAGTTCGCGCCGCGCCCGCCGCGCAGCGCGGGCACCAAGGTCACCGACGAGGGCAACGGCGGCGCGCAGCTCGTCGAGTTCCTCGCCACCGAGAAGTTCGTCTGAGAAGGGGCCCCACAATGGCTGAAGTATTGGTCGTCGTCGAGGCCTCGCAGGCTGCCGGCGTCAAGAAGGTCACGCTCGAGATGCTGACGATCGCCCGCGGTCTGGGCGACGTCTCGGCCGTCGTGTTCGGCGACGCGGGTGAGCTCACCGCCAAGCTGGGCGAGTACGGCGCGCAGAAGATCTACGTCGCTTCCGGCGAGGACGTCGAGGGCTACCTGGTGGCGCCCAAGGCCACCGCGGTCGCCGAGCTGGTCAAGCGCGTCCAGCCGGCGGCGGTCCTGCTCGCCTCCACCCAGGAGGGCAAGGAGATCGCCGGCCGCCTCGCGGTCAAGCTGGACAACGGTCTGCTCACCGACGCGGTCGAGCTGGCCGCCGACGGCACCGCCACGCAGGTGGTCTTCGCCGGTTCGGCCATCGTCAAGTCGAAGGTCACCCGCGGCCTGCCGATCGTGACCATCCGTCCCAACTCGCTGACCCCGGCCGCGGCCCCGGCCACCCCGGCCGTGGAGCAGCTCACGGTCACGGTGACCGAGGCGGACAAGCTGACGAAGGTCGTCGAGCGCGTCGCGGAGCAGAAGGGCTCCCGCCCCGAGCTCACGGAGGCGTCGATCGTCGTCTCCGGCGGCCGCGGCGTCGGCAACGCGGACAACTTCAAGCTGGTCGAGGAGCTCGCCGACCTGCTCGGCGGCGCGGTCGGCGCGTCCCGCGCGGCGGTCGACTCGGGCTACTACCCGCACCAGTTCCAGGTCGGCCAGACCGGCAAGACGGTGTCGCCGCAGCTTTACGTCGCCCTGGGCATCTCGGGCGCGATCCAGCACCGGGCCGGCATGCAGACCTCGAAGACGATCGTCGCGGTCAACAAGGACCCCGAGGCCCCGATCTTCGAGCTCGCCGACTTCGGCGTGGTGGGCGACCTGTTCAAGATCGTGCCGCAGGCCGGCGAGGAGATCCGCAAGCGTAAGTAACTCTGGTACGAAACGGCCCGGCGTCCTCCGATGCCGGGCCGTTTCTCGTGCTGCCGCTGTCCGGTTCTCCCGCTCGCGGGGCGGGGGTGGCGGGCGCGGCGTATCGGTTGACGGCTCAAGGCATAAGCTTCACCACGATGGCCTACCTGGATCACGCGGCGACCACGCCGATGCTCGCCGAGGCGCTCGACGCGTACGTCGCAGCGGCCCGGCAGGTCGGTAACCCGTCGTCCCTGCACGCAGCCGGCCGATCCGCCCGCCGGCTGGTCGAGGAGTCCCGCGAGCGGATCGCCGCGGTGCTCGGCGCGCGACCCTCCGAGGTGATTTTCACCAGCGGCGGGACGGAAAGCGACAACCTCGCGACGAAGGGCATCCACTGGGCCCGCCGCGACGCGGACCCGCGGCGGAACCGGGTCGTGGCATCCGCGGTGGAGCACCACGCGGTCATGGACGCGGTGCAGTGGCTCGGCTGTCACGAGGGCGCCGCCGTCGACTGGCTGCCGGTCGACCGTTGCGGCCGCGTCGACCCGGCGTCGCTGGCGGAGGTCATCGATGCGCACGGCGACGAGATCACCGTCGTCAGCGTCCAGTGGGCCAACAACGAGGTCGGCACCGTACAGCCGCTCCCCGGGCTGGCGGCGCTGGCCGCCCGGGCCGGAATCCCGTTCCACACCGACGCGGTCCAGGCCGTCGGCCAGATCCCGGTCGACTTCGCCGCCAGCGGCGCGGCGGCGATGACCGTCAGCGGCCACAAGCTGGGCGGCCCGGTCGGCGTCGGCGCCCTCCTGCTGGGCCGCGACATCGCCGCGACCCCGCTGCTGCACGGCGGCGGGCAGGAACGAGACGTACGCTCCGGCACGCTGGACACCCCCGGCGTCGTCGCGTTCGCCGTCGCGGTGGAGGCGGCGGTCAAGAGCCAGCAGGAGTACGCCGCCCGCGTCGCTGCCCTCCGGGACGAGCTGGTCGCCCGCGTGCGAGCGGCCATCCCCGATGCGGTCTTCAACGGTGACGCGGCCGATCGGCTGCCGGCCAACGCGCACTTCTCCTTCCCCGGATGTGAGGGGGACGCGTTGCTGCTGCTCCTCGACGCTCAGGGAATATCCTGCTCGACCGGCTCGGCTTGCTCGGCGGGTGTGGCGCAGCCCTCACACGTCCTGCTCGCCATGGGCGCCGACGACGACCGCGCGCGGTCGTCGTTGCGTTTCACGCTGGGACACACCACGACGCTGGAGGACGTCGACGCGCTGCTGGCGGCGTTGCCGGGGGCGGTCGAGCGGGCCCGCAGGGCGACGGCCTGGAAGACGCCGCGTCAGCCGTAGGCGGCTGTGCAATGTCACACTGATCGCCGGCCTTCTCGCCGGGGCGGGCGGTGGGGAAGTGCCGGAGGCGGCGGCTAGGCTTGCCAGCGTGCGAGTGCTTGCAGCAATGTCCGGCGGTGTCGACTCCGCCGTCGCCGCCGCGCGCGCCCGGGATGCCGGCCATGACGTGACCGGCGTGCATCTGGCGCTGGCGCGAAATCCCCAGACCTACCGGACCGGGGCGCGGGGCTGCTGCACCCTCGAGGACTCCCGGGATGCCCGGCGGTCCGCCGATGTCATCGGCATCCCGTTCTACGTGTGGGACATGGCCGACCAGTTCCACGAGAGCGTGGTCGACGACTTCGTCGCCGAGTATGCCGCCGGCCGGACGCCGAACCCCTGCCTGCGGTGCAACGAGAAAATCAAGTTCGCCGCGGTGCTGGACCGCGCGGTCGCCCTCGGCTTCGACGCCGTGGTCACCGGCCACCACGCCCGTCTCGGCGCCGACGGCATGCTGCGGCGCAGCGTCGACCTCGCCAAGGACCAGTCCTACGTCCTGGCGGTGCTCACCCGCGCGCAGCTCGACCGCGCGATCTTCCCGCTGGGCGACTCCACCAAGGCGCAGGTCCGCGAGGAGGCGGCGGCCCGCGGCCTCGCCGTCGCGGAGAAGCCCGACTCGCACGACATCTGCTTCATCGCCGACGGCGACACCCGCGGCTTCCTCGCCGGCCGCCTAGGCGAGGCCCCCGGCGACATCGTCGACGGTCGCACGGGCACGGTGCTGGGGCAGCACTCCGGTGCCTACGCCTACACGGTCGGCCAGCGCAAGGGCCTGGACCTGCGCGTCCCGGCGCCCGACGGCCGTCCCCGCTACGTCCTGTCGATCACGCCGAAGACCAACACCGTGACGGTGGGCCCGCGCGAGGACCTCGCCGTCAGCACAGTGACCGCCGAACGCCCGATCTGGCACGGCGAGCGCACCCCGATCGACTGTGACGTGCAGCTCCGCGCGCACGGCGAAGTCGTCCAGGCCGTGGTGACCCTCGACGACGACGACGGACTGACCGCCCGCCTCCGGACGCCGGCCCGAGGAGTCGCCGCCGGCCAGGCGATCGTGGCCTACCGTCCGGACCCGGACGGCGACATCGTGCTCGGCTCGGCGACCATCACGGCGGGCACCAACGACGAGGCCGGCTCCGCTCCTCGCGCTGCGGCCGGAGCCAGCGCTGCATCCGGCTCCCGCAATCCCGTCGGCTCCGTCCCGCCTTCCCCTCATGGCGTCGGCTCTGTCTCGGGTTCTCGTGATGGCGTCGGCTCTGTCTCGGGTTCTCGCGATGGCGTTGACTCTGCGTCGGGGTCCCGCGGTGCCTGACTTTCCCTGGGCGCGCGGCTCGGCGACCGCGCTCGGGTCGCTGCCCGGCACTGATGTTGCCGAAGCCCAGCGGCTCGTCGTGGGCGAGCTGCCCGAGCTGCCGCACCTCGTCGAGCTGCCCGAGCGCGGCCCCGGCGCCGACATGATCGGGCGAGGCGCCGCGTTCCTCGTGGAACTGCCGGTCCAGCTCTACGCCGGTCGGTGGCAGATCGCGCCGCGGCCCGGAAGGGACATGCGGCGCACGGCCGACCTGCTGGAGCGGGACCTCGACCAGCTCACCGAGCAAGGCGACGGCTACACCGGCACCGTCAAGGTGCAGGCCGCCGGCCCGTGGACGCTCGCCGCGAGCCTCGAGCTGCCCGTCGGCGGCCGGATGCTGCGCGACCCGGGCGCCGTGCGCGACGTGACCGACTCTCTCGCCGAGGGACTGCGCCGCCACGTGGCCGACGTGAGCAAGCGGCTGCCCGGCGCAACCGTGCTGCTTCAACTGGACGAGCCCTCCCTCCCGGCGGTGCTCGCCGGCCGCGTGCCGACCGAGAGCGGACTCAGCGCCTACAAGGCCGTAGACGGCCCCGACGCGGCCGCCGCCCTACGAACCGTCATCGAGACCGTCGGCGTTCCGGTGGTCGTGCATTGCTGTGCCCCGGGCGTACCGTTGCAGGTCCTGAGGGATGCCCGAGCCGCCGCCGTCGCGCTGGACCTGGCGTTGCTCAAAGATCTCGACCCCCTCGGCGAGGCGATCGAGGCCGGCCTCGGCCTCTTCGCCGGCGCCGTGCCGACCCGGCCACCGTCGGCGGGCCGCCCGCCGGCGTCAACGGTGGCGGGCGGGGCCCGAACGGCGGCGAGCAACCCGGTGTCGGCGGTGGCGGGCCGGTCCCGGGCGGCGGCGAGCAGCCCGGTGTTGGCCGCCCAGATCGCGGATCGCGTCGGTGGATTGTGGAGCAAGCTGGGCTTCCCGGCCGCGCGCCTACCGGAGCAGGTGGTGGTGACGCCGGCATGCGGCCTCGCGGGAGCCCCACCGGAGTATGTCCGCGCAGTGCTCAAGGCATGCCGCGAGGCCGGCCGCCGACTGGCGGAGGCCTGAACTTCGTGCCCGCCGGACCCTGACCGCCTGGGTAACCGGCACCGGTGAGCTGACCGCACGTGGTCAGCGCGCCGGGACCTACCACCATGGGCGAGCTGCTGCTTAGGGCCGGTTGACCGGGGCGCGGCCGCGTCGGTGCCCGTCGGTGTCCGCCCGCGCTGCTGGCGTCCGTCGGCGCTGCCGGCGTCCGTCCGCGCTGCTGGCGTCCGTCGGCGCTGCCGGCGTCCGTCCGCGCTGGCGTCCGTCGGCGCTGCCGGCGTCCGTCGGCGGGCGGAACTCTGATCGTTCGGGTCTTTTCTGTCGGACCCGGCGGGCATCATGCGAGGCATGATTGGACGTCTCGACACCGTCGTCATCGACTGCCCCGACCCGCGCGCCCTGGCCCGGTTCTACATCGAACTGCTCGGCATGCACGTCGTCCAGGACGAGGACGACTGGGTGCTGATCCGCACCGACTCCGACGCACCCAGCCTCGCGTTCCAAAAGGCGCCCGACCTGCTTCCGCCACAGTGGCCCGACCCCGACCGTCCCCAGCAGTTCCACCTGGACGTCCGCGTGGACGACATCGACAAGGCGGAACAGCGAGCTCTCGCGGCCGGCGCCAAGCGGCTGGACGGCGGCGGAGACAGTTTCCGGGTCTACGCCGATCCGGTGGGTCATCCGTTCTGCCTGGTCTGGTAACGACTTCCGCCCGAACCTCGACCAGTCTTTCGCCACGTAGGTGACGGTCGTCCTGTGGTGTCCGAGTGACGGTGAGCCGGTGCCCTCGGCGGCGAGGCGGTGTTGTTGTGGCGGCGAGGCGGTGCGTTTGCGGTGGCGAAGTCGTGCCCCCTTGCTGGCGATTTGCGGGCGGCCGATCAGGGCGGCTGAACCGGCGTGGCTAGGCGGGAGCGGTTGGACGGGGCGGCTGAACGGGCGTGGTGAAGCACGGGCGGTCGGATGGGGCGGCTGAACGGTGTGGCGAGACGGGTAACACGGTCGTCGGCGACGACGGCCGTGCGGGTCGGCCGGTTTTCTCGGAGGGGCCGACTAACGTGCCTCCTGAAACACGAACACGGAGGTCCCCGGTGCCCGAGAAGCAGTATCCCCACGCCGACTCGCCGGCAGTCGGCGCCGAGCAAGGCAAGCTCGCCGACGCCGAGGAGGTCGCCGCGAAGGAGGCCATCGCCGCCGGGCAGTCGGCCAGGCAGGTCGCCGCGGGGGAGTTCGCCGCCGGGGAGTCGAGGTCCGAGCAGGTCGCTGCGGCTGGGGAGCTCACCACGGGGGAGCCGACGCCTGAGCAGGTCGCTGCGGCCGGGAGCGAGCCGACTCCCGAGGCCAGCTCCCGCCATGCCGAGCTGAGCGACGAGATCCGCGGGCATCAGTACCGCTACTACGTCCTGGATTCGCCGACCATCTCGGACGCGGAATTCGACAAACTCCTGCGCGAACTGACGGCGCTCGAGGAAGAGTTTCCGGCCCTGCGGACTCCGGACTCGCCTACGCAGAACGTCGGCGGGACCTTCTCCACCCAGTTCACACCGGTGGAGCATGCCGAGCGGATGATGTCGCTGGACAACGTCTTCGACGATGCCGAGCTCGGCGCGTGGGCCGAGCGGACCCTGCGTGATGCCGGCGGGCCGGTCGAGTTCATCTGCGAGCTCAAAGTCGACGGTCTGGCCATCAACCTCACGTACGAGCGGGGCAAGCTCGTCCGGGGTGCGACGCGGGGCGACGGGCGTACGGGTGAGGACGTCACGCCGAACGTCCGTACGATCCGGGAGATCCCCGAGCGTCTGGCCGGCGAGGATCCGCCAGAGCTGCTCGAGGTGCGAGGCGAGATCTACTTCCCCGCCTCCGCCTTCGCCGACCTCAACGCCTCGCTGGTCGAGCAGGGCAAGGCGCCGTTCGCCAACCCTCGCAACGCCGCTGCCGGCAGCCTGCGGCAGAAGGACCCGCGGATCACCGCGACCCGGGGATTGCGGATGGTGGTGCACGGGATCGGCGCCCGCAAGGGCTTCACCCCTGCCTCGCAGTCCCATGCGTACGCGGCGTTGAAGGCGTGGGGCCTGCCGACCAGCGACCGTTGGAAACTGGTCGACGGCCTGAGCGGCGTCCGGAAGTACATCGACTACTACGCCGAGCATCGTCACGACGTCGAGCACGAGATCGACGGGGTCGTCGTCAAGGTCGACTCCGTGGCCATTCAGGGACGGCTCGGCTCGACCAGCCGGGCGCCCCGCTGGGCCATCGCCTTCAAGTATCCGCCCGAGGAGGTCACCACCAAGCTGCTCGACATCGACGTCAACGTCGGGCGGACCGGGCGCGTGACACCGTTCGCCGTGCTCGAGCCCGTACGCGTGGCGGGGTCGACCGTCGCCCTGGCGACCCTGCACAACGCGCGGGAGGTCGAGCGCAAGGGCGTCTGGATCGGTGACACCGTCGTGCTGCGCAAGGCCGGCGACGTCATCCCCGAGGTGCTCGGCCCGGTGATCGACCTGCGTCCCGAGGACGCGCGGCCGTTCGTGATGCCGACCGAGTGCCCGGCGTGCGGCACGACCCTGGCACCCGCCAAGGAAAGCGACGTCGACATCCGCTGTCCCAACACCCGGTCCTGCCCGTCCCAGTTGCGGGAGCGGGTGTTCCACCTGGCAGGCCGCGGGGGGTTCGACATCGAGGTGCTCGGCTACAAGGCGGGGCAGGCGCTGCTGGATTCGCAGATCATCACCGATGAGGGCGACCTGTTCCACATCACCGCCGACGACCTGCGGCGTGCTCCCTTCTTCGTCAACAAGGACGGCAGTCTCGGCAGCAATGCGGTCAAGCTCCTGGAGAACTTCGAGGAGGCCAAGCAGAAACCGCTGTGGCGGGTCCTGGTCGCGCTCTCGATCCGGCACGTCGGTCCGACCGCCGCGCAGGCACTGGCTCGGCACTTTGGCACGCTGGAAGCCATCGAGGCGGCGCTGACCGAGGACCACGTCGAAGAGCTGTCCGCGGTGGAGGGTGTCGGACCGACGATCGCCGAGAGCCTCCGGGAATGGTTCGCCGTCGACTGGCACCGCGACATCGTCACCAAGTGGCGCGAGGCCGGAGTGAAGATGGCCGACGAGCGGACGGATGAGGGGCCGCGGCCGCTGGAGGGGCTGACGGTGGTCGTCACCGGCACGCTCGCCTCGTACTCGCGGGATGCCGCAACCGAGGCGGTGACGGCCCGCGGCGGGAAGGTGAGCGGCTCGGTGTCGAAGAAGACCGGCTTCGTCGTGGTCGGGGACAACCCTGGCAGCAAGTACGACAAAGCTCTGCAACTGAAGGTCCCGGTGCTGGACGAGGAAGGATTCGCGGTGCTGCTTGCGAAAGGCCCGGAAGCAGCCAGGGCGGTGGCGGAGATCGGGGAGGAGTCCGCCAAGGAACAGTCCTGACCGCAGTCCCGCCCAGGCATGCCCACGCGAAGTAGGCGGTTCCTCGAGGCTCGGAGGGGCCGGCCAGTTGTCGTGCCCGCTCGAGAGTGCCGATTCGATGGGCGTGCCGACTTGCCACGGCCGGCCCGGGAAGTCGCCCGGTGGCGCCTGCCGGGGAGCGTCGTCGGGAAGGCGCGCCGAAGCGTGGCCGCTCCAACGGGTGAAAGTGTCATCGTTCCGTGTTCTATCACTTATGCCAATTTGATAACGGCGAGTCTGTTTCGCGTAGTTTTGTCGATACGGATCTAGGGTGAGGTGAACTCGGTCGGTCGACGCCATCGTGGAGGTCGCATGGGTGCCGCACAGCAGCGCATCTCCACGCCGGGTGAGCGGCAGGACCGGTCGGCCAGGCGCGGCGCCATCACCGCCGTCAGTGGAGCGTTGTTGGTCGACGCCGTGCTCGCGCTGTCCTTCTCCGGCACCTTCGCGCGGCTGCCCACCGCCTTCTGGGTGATGGCGGGCCTGGCCCTCGCCGTCGACGTCCGGCCCTACGTGGTGGCGAACCGGCGTGCCAGCTCGGTCATCCTTCCCTCGATCTGCTTCACCTTCGGCATCGCGCTGGCGTGGGGGTTCGTGCCCGCCGTCGCGGTGCAACTGGCCGCGATGGCCGTCGCCGGCATACGGATGAGGCAGTCGCCGCGGCGAGCCCTGCACCTGGCCGTCCAGCACGCCTGCGCGCTCGCCGGGGCCGCGCTCGTCGCCGGGCTGGCCGGGCTGCGCCTCGACGCCGAGCCGGACTGGGACGACGCCCTCATCACGGTGGCCGCCGCGGCCGCCTGGATCGGCGCCCGGTACGGGCTCGACTCCCTCGCCGCGCGGCTGCTCAGCGACGGCCGTAGGCGCCGGCGCGTGCAGCGGTGGGGCGTCGAGCTGTTCGCCACGGCCGCACTGCTGCTGCTCGGTCCGATCGTGCTCGCCGCCGCGCAGGTCGGTGTCGCGCTCGTGCCCTTGGTGCTGCTGGCACTGCACGCCGTGCATCGGATGGTGCGGTCGGCGGGCGAGTACGAGCGGGCCGCGCGCGTCGACGTTCTCACCGGCCTGCCGAATCGGCGGGCACTGCAGGCGTCGGTCGCCGAGCGGGGCAACAGTCGGGGCTCGCACCGCCCCGAGCGGCGGATCGCCTTGCTGCTGTTGGACCTCGACCGGTTCCGTACGGTCAATGACGCCCTCGGGCACACTCACGGCGACCGGCTGCTGGTCCAGGTGGCACAGCGCCTGACTGCGGCCGTACCCCCGCATGATCTTGTCGTCCGGCTCGGGGGTGACGAGTTCGCAGTGCTGGCGACCCGGGTCGACGGGCCGGCCGCGGCCCGGCGGATAGCGGCGCACCTGGCCGACGCGCTCGGTTCGCCGTTCGCTTTGGACGGCCTGATCATCGACGTCAGTGCGTCGATCGGGATCGCGCTGCAGTCCGAGCGCGGCGGTGACGGCGCCGCGCTGCTGCGCCAAGCCGAGGCCGCGATGTACGACGCCAAGCAGCGCGGCGCCCAGATGGCGGTATACGCGCGCGACGCCGAGCATCACACGCCCGACCTCACCCTCCTCGCAGACCTGCGGCATGCCTTGCAGCAGGAGCCTGCCGAGGGTCTGATGCTCTATTACCAACCGCAGATCGCCATCGCCACCGGTGAAGTCGTCGGTGTGGAGGCCCTGCTGCGCTGGCGGCACCCCGAGCGCGGTGTGGTCGGTCCCGAGGAGTTGCTGCGCGTCGTCGAGCAGACGCCGGTGATGCGCCTGCTGACCAGCCGGGTGCTGCGCGAGGTTGTCGGCCAGCTCGCGGACTGGCGGGCCGGTGGTCGCCCCGTCCGGGCCTCCGTCAACGTCAGCGTGCGCGACCTGCACGCCACGGACATCGCCGAGGAGATCAAGGACCTTCTGCTCCGGTACGGCGTGCCGGCCGACCTGCTGCAGCTCGAGATCACCGAAAGTGCGCTGATGGCCGACCCGCACCGGGTCCTCGACACCATCACCCGGCTCGACCGGATGGGGGTCGCGATCTCGCTGGACGACTTCGGCACCGGCTACTCCTCGCTGCAGCATGTGCGCCGGCTGCCGCTGTCCGAGGTGAAGATCGACCGGTCCTTCGTGCTCGGCATGGCCTCCGACGCCGGCGACTCGGCGATCGTCCGGTCCGTCATCGCGCTCGCCGGCTCGCTCGACCTGCGGGTCGTCGCCGAGGGTGTGGAGGACGAACGCACCTGGCGCCTGCTTGCCACCGCCGGGTGCCACGCCGCCCAGGGCTGGTTCCACGCCCGCCCGATGCCGGCCGCGGACTTCACCGAGTGGTTGGCGCGATATCGCCCGCTGCGGCCGGGCCGCGAACCGGGCGCCTTGGCCACGACGTAGGAGAAGCATCGGCCCAGTCTTCCGGTTCGCCGGGCGGACCGGTCCGTTGTCCACAGGCGGTCCGTTATCCACAGACCGGGGAGCCGCCCGGCAAACCGCTCGCCGGGGCAAATAGACTTCTCCGGTCAGCATCACCGACGGAAACCAGGGGGCACGATGGCCGCCATCTCCCGCGAAGAGGTCGCGCATCTCGCGCGCCTGTCGCGGCTCGCCGTGACCGAGGAGGAGCTGGACAAGTTCGCCGGTCAGCTCGATGTCATCCTCCAGTCCGTCGCCCGCATCGGTGACGTCGCGGCCGAGGACATCCCGCCGACCTCGCACTCCGTCCCGCTGACCAACGTCTACCGCGACGACGTCGTGCGGCCCGGCCTGACGCAGGACGAGGCACTGTCCGGCGCGCCGGACGCCGCCGACGGCCGCTTCCGCGTGCCGCGCATCCTGGATGAGGAGGAGTGAGTGCCGTGACGGACGTCACCAGGATGACGGCGGCGCAGATCGCCGGCCTCATCGCGACCGGCGAGGCTTCCGCCGTCGAGGTCGCGACCGCGCACCTCGACCGGATCGCCGCCGTCGACGACCGCGTTCACGCGTTCCTGCACGTCGACCGGGATGGCGCGCTCGCCGCCGCGGCCGACGTCGACGCGCGCCGAGGCCGCGGCGAGCAGCTCGGACCGCTGGCCGGTGTGCCGGTCGCGGTCAAGGACATCATCGCCACCAAGGGCGTGCCGACGACCGCGGCCTCAAAGATTCTCGAGGGCTGGCGGCCGCCCTATGATGCGACGCTCGTCGAGCGGCTCCGCGCCGCGGGCACCGTCATGCTCGGCAAGACCAACATGGACGAGTTCGCGATGGGCTCCTCCACGGAATATTCCGCGTACGGGGCCACCAACAACCCGTGGGACCTCGGGCGCATCCCCGGCGGCTCCGGCGGCGGCAGCGCGGCATCGCTCGCCGCCTTCGAGGCGCCGCTCGCGATCGGCACGGACACCGGCGGATCGATCCGCCAGCCCGGCGCGGTCACCGGCACGGTCGGGTCCAAGCCGACGTACGGTGGCACGTCCCGTTACGGCCTCATCGCCTTCTCCTCGTCGCTGGACACACCCGGCCCGTGCGCGCGGACGGTCGAGGACGCGGCGCTGCTGCACGCCGTCATCGGAGGCCACGACGTGCGCGACTCGACGTCGATTCCGCAGGCGGTGCCGGACGTGGTCGGCGCGGCCCGCCTCGGAGCCACCGGCGACCTGACCGGCGTCAAGCTCGGGGTGGTCAAGGAGTTCGCCGGCGAGGGTGCCGAGCCCGGGGTCCTCGCCGCGTTCCGCGAGTCGGTCGAGGCCCTGGTCAAGCTCGGCGCCGAGGTCGTCGAGGTGTCGTGCCCGCACTTCGAGTACGCGCTTCCGGCCTACTACCTCATCGCGCCGAGTGAGGCGTCGTCCAACCTGGCCCGCTTCGACGGCGTGCGTTACGGCCTGCGCTCCGGCGACGACGGCAACCGCTCGCTCGAGGAGGTCATGTCGCTGACCCGCGACGAGGGCTTCGGCCCGGAGGTCAAGCGGCGCATCATTCTCGGCACGTACGCGCTCTCCAGCGGTTACTACGACGCGTACTACGGCCAGGCGCAGAAGGTCCGCACGCTGATCACGCGGGACTTCACCTCGGCGTTCGAGCGGGTCGACGTGCTGATCTCGCCGACCACGCCGTTCGTGGCGTTCCCGTTCGGGTCCCGCACCTCCGACCCGTACCAGATGTACCTCGCCGACCTCTACACGATCCCCACCAACCTCTACGGCGGGCCGGCGATCTCCGTGCCGTGCGGGCTGTCCGAGGGGCTGCCGGTCGGCTTCCAGATCATGGCGCCGACGATGGCCGACGACCGCATGTACCGCGTGGCCGCGGCGCTGGAGTCGGCGGTCGGCACTCTCACCCCGCCCGAGCTCTGACACCGGTGCTTCGGCCGGGTTCTCGAGCCCGGCCGGAGCACCATCGGATCGTAAGAAAACCGGCGGGATCTCCGCCGGTCCCGCCCACTAGGCTTGGTTCCGTCAGGATGCCCCGCTGCCACCTGGAGTTTCCCGCATGAGTACGACTGTGCTTCCCTCGTACGAGGACGCGACCTCCCGCTACGAGCCGGTGATCGGCCTGGAGACACACGTCGAGCTCGGCACGAACACCAAGATGTTCTGTAGCTGCCCGACCGACTTCGGCGCGGAGCCCAACACTCAGGTCTGCCCCGTCTGCCTGGCCTTGCCGGGTGCGCTGCCGGTTGCGAACCGCGCCGGCATCGAGGCCACCATCCGGATCGGCCTGGCCCTCAACTGCGACATCGCCAGTTGGTGCCGCATGGCCCGGAAGAACTACTTCTACCCGGACATGCCGAAGAACTTCCAGACCTCGCAGTACGACGAGCCCCTGTGCGTCGACGGCTACGTCGATGTCGAGGTGGACGGCGAGACCGTTCGCATCGGCATCGAGCGGGTCCACCTCGAGGAGGACACCGGCAAGACGCTGCATGTCGGCGGCGCCACCGGCCGCATCCACGGCGCTACCGAGTCGCTGGTGGACTACAACCGGGCCGGTATCCCGCTCGTCGAGATCGTCACCAAGCCGGTGCCGGGTCTCGGCGCCAAGGCCCCCGAGGTCGCCCGCGCCTACGTGACGGAGCTGCGCGACATCATCCGCTCGCTCGGCGTCTCCGACGTCCGCATGGAGCAGGGCTCGCTGCGGTGCGACGTGAACACCTCGCTGAACAAGCCGGGCGAGGAGTGGGGCACGCGTACCGAGACCAAGAACGTGAACTCGCTGCGGTCGGTCGAGCGGGCCGTCCGCTCCGAGATCATCCGTCAGGCCGGCATCCTCGACGACGGCGGCAAGATCGTGCAGGAGACCCGTCACTTCCAGGAGGACACCGGCGACACCCGCTCGGGGCGTTCCAAGGAGACGGCCACCGACTACCGCTACTTCCCCGAGCCCGACCTCGTCCCGATCGCGCCGGACCCGGCCTGGGTCGCGGAGCTGAAGGCCAGCCTTCCCGAGCGTCCTAGCGCAAAGCGCGCCCGCCTCCGCGAGGACTGGGGCATCAGCGAGCTCGACATGCAGTCGGTCGCTAACGCCGGCGCCGTCGAGCTCATCGAGGAGACGATCGCCGCCGGCGCGAGCCCGGCCGGCGCCCGCAAGTGGTGGATGGGCGAGCTCGCCCGCCGCGCCAACGAGACCGGCGTCGAGCTGGCCGACGTCGGCGCCACCCCGGCCCAGGTCGCCCAGCTCCAGTCCCTGGTCGACGCGGGCAAGCTCAACGACAAGCTCGCCCGCACGGTCCTCGAGGGCGTCGTGGCCGGCGAGGGCGACCCGGCCCAGGTCATGACCGCCCGCGGCCTCGGCGTCGTCTCGGACACCGGCGCCCTCCAGGCCGCCGTCGACGAGGCCATCGCCGCCAACCCCGACATCGCCGCCAAGATCCGCGACGGCAAGCTGGCCGCGGCAGGCGCCCTGGTCGGCGCGGTCATGAAGACAACCCGCGGCCAGGCCGACGCCAAGACCGTCCGAGAGCTCATCCTCGCCCGCCTGAGCTGACCGGCCGATTTTCGGCCCGTCTTGGTGGGCCGGTCGGTTCCCGGCTCGCCTCGGCTGGCGGTCCACTTCTGATCGACCCGCAACTCTGAGCCGGATTCCTCCCTCCCGGCGGCGACACGGATTCGTCGGTGCCGACCGGTAGCGGACGGGCAGCATCGGTCGGCTGCGGTCGGGTGCGGATGGGCGGCGTTGGTCGGCTGCGGTCGGGTGCGGATGGGCGGCGTTGGTCGGCTGCGGTGGGTCGGCTGCGGTCGGGTGCGGACGGGCAGCATCGGTCGGCTGCGGTCGGCCGTGTGGTGTGCGTCGTCAGCGACTGGAGATGTGCGATGAGTGGGCAGATCAGTTGGGTGCTGCGGTCGTCGGTGACTGGCTGCGCGGTGGATGGTGAGCTGTTGCGTGGTGCGGTCGCTACCGACTGGGCTGTGCGGCGGACGGTGAGCAACCGCGTGGTGTTGTCGTGAGCGACTGGGCTCTGCAATGAGACGAGGGATCAAGTTGCGCGCGGTGGTCGCCAGTGAGCGGGCCGCCCGGTGAGTAATGACCAGCTACGCGTTGCGGTTGCGGTGACTAGGTTGTGCATTGAGCGGGCGGGACCATGCGGCGCTTGTCGCTGCTAGTGCCGACACCGTGGTGCGCCGCCTCCTGCGCGACGCGCGCATTCCGCGGCTGCTGGCGCTTGTCCGTCGTGGCGGCCGGTTCTTCGATGCCGACGTCGCGCTAGTCGAGGATGCGAGCGGTACATCATCGACTCCGGAGGCTGGCGCATGTCGACGGAGTGGAGGCGCGCCTGGCCGCACATGCGGTTCGGGCACGCCTATCCGGTGTTGCAGCCGGTCGATCTCGATGCGCACAAGCTGGCGCTCTATCGGTACGCGCAGGTGCTGTCTCTGACCGAGAGTCCATTGCGGCTTGCGGAGACCGACTTCCCCGATCGGGCTGCGGAGACCGACTTCCCCGATTGCCGATGGATGCTCGACCTCGCTGAACGCAACGTTGTCAAGGCGCTCGCCGTCGTCTGACCGGCAGCTCGACAGACCCGTCGCATCGAAGGCCGGCGGGCAGAGGCGAGATTGGGCCCGGCATGAACGATGCGCCGCCGCTAGTCGCCATGCGCCAGAGAATGTTTATCCGCAGAGAAGTTGGCCGAGTGCGCGGGTGGCGAGGAGCCCTGGAAAGGGGACCGCGGAGGTGGGGCGTGTTGGTGGCGGGTCCGGCTGGGTGCGGCGGCGTGTGGCTGGGGGTGGGGGCTTCGCGGAGGGTAGGTCGTGTTATCGGCAGGTCCGCCCGGATGCGGGCGGCATGCGGCCGGGACGGCAGCGGGCCGGCCGGTGTCCTCTTCGCCTTGCTATGGCCGTACTTATCGGCGGCTTGGGCTTAGTCCTGGGGTGACGCCGTTGACGACCGACGGGTGGGTGGTGGGTTCGGGGTCGATGCCGATGACCTTGCGTTGCATTTCGACGTTGGATTCGCCGGTGCCGCCGAGGTGGATGTCGTCGTAGGCCTTGAGCGTCTGGTTTTCGTCGAAGTACAGGACCGACATCTGTAGTGGCGTCGGCTCCTCCTTTTCCAGGCCGCGCAGGCCGGCGCCGCCCGTCGAACCCTCCACCAGCAGGCGGGTCCGGGGGGCGGGTGTCATCGGTGACGGGGCCGGGGAGGGTGAGGCGCCGTCCTCCGGGGAGCTGGGGGGATCGAGCATGCTGACCTCGCGCTTGTGCAGGTGGCCCGCCAGCACCACCGGTACCACCCCGGACAGAGGCGGGGCCATCGCCGGGTCGTGGACGAGGGCCACGCCTACCTTGGTCTTCGACTGCGCGATGGTCGTGGCCAGCCGCTCGCCGCTGGCCAGCAGCGGGTTGGTCACGGGGTCGTCCGCGGATCGGGCGGGAGGGGTTTCGCTCTTGTCCGGAGTGAATTCGGGGTCGCCGATGCCCGCGATGGTCAGGCCGTTGATGGTGACGGTGGTGTTGTCCAGGACCTTCG
The DNA here is from genome assembly GCF_003751945.1 of Couchioplanes caeruleus. Classification (NCBI taxonomy): domain Bacteria; kingdom Bacillati; phylum Actinomycetota; class Actinomycetes; order Micromonosporales; family Micromonosporaceae; genus Couchioplanes; species Couchioplanes caeruleus. The sequence continues at coordinate 5,862,618 of NZ_RJKL01000001.1, forward strand.
CGTTCTTCTGGCGGGCCACCGCCGCCTGGATGGCCATCGAGTCGTGGTTGCCGCGCACGTAGATGTACGGCACGCCGAGCTGGCCGATGCTGTTCACGTATGTCGTCTCCGCGCTGCTGCCCCAGTCGACGATGTCGCCCGTGTCCACCACGGCGTCGACGTCCCAGGCCTTGACCACCGTCTTGATGACGTTCCAGGCGGCCGGGTTCAGGTGCAGGTCGGAGACGTGCAGGATGCGGGTGGTGTTGCCGGACGGCTCCACCGGCAGGCTGGAGACCGTGGTGTAGATGCGGCTGACGTTGCTCACCAGCTCCGCGAGCTGGTCGGCGTAGCGGCCGTAGTTGTCCGCGATGCGGCGGGCGTCGCCGACCACCGCCGGGGCGTTGACCAGCAGGCCCTCGTACCGCGGTTCGCCGATCGAATCCGGGCGGGCGGTGCCGGCGGCCAGCCCCAGACTGCCGCCCGTCACGGTCAGGGCGATCACGCCCGCCGAGGCCACGCGGCGGACGTTGCGGAAGATCAGCGAGGCCAGGATCAGCGCGCACCCGATCGCGGCGCCGAGCGCGCGCAGGCTCAACTGCAGCACGCCGCGGGTGACGTCGTCGACCGCGGACTGGCCGACCACGCCGATCGCGGTCGGGTCCTCGATCAGGGCCTCGGTGCGCTGCTGGTCCAGCGCGCCGAGGTTGACCTTCAGGTGGATGGGGCCGGCGTGGCTGTCGAGGTGCAGCGACCCCAGGGGCGGGATGTCGACCTCGGTGCCGCCCCGGACCGACGGGCTGATCGACATGTCCGCGCGGAACGGGCCCACCGGAATCTCCGACTGGGCCAGCAGCATCGTGCCGACGACGACGCCGGTGAGGCTCACCAGGAGGACGGCCGCCCACACGCGCAGACGCTGGGTCCAGGAGTGCCGCCACACCCGCATGGCGACGGCGGTCAACTGCGAAAGTCTGTTCTTCATGGTCAACGGCTCACCTGCCCCCGTGTGCCGGTCGTCAAACGGTAACGCCGGTCAGCTACGGCCCGCGCCACCATCGGAGAAGACAAGTCGGATGATGCGGTCGTCCTCCGGTGCCGGGTCGCCGCCGTCCTCCTGGTTCGAGGTGGCGACCCAGAGCGAGCCGTCGGGTGCCGCGGTCACGGCCCGCAACCGCCCGAACTCGCCGGCCAGCAGTGCCCGGGGCTGCCCGAACACCGTGCCGTTGCCGGTCACGTCGACCATCCACAGCCGCTGGCCCCGCAGGCAGGCCGTGGCGACCATCCGCTCCAGCACCGCGACGCCCGAGCAGAACGACTCCGCGATCGGCCAGCTCACCAGCGGGTTCGTGAACTTCGCGTCGGTGCCGTTGCCCTCGACGGCCGGCCAGCCGTAGTTCTTGCCTTTCTGGATCACGTTCAGCTCGCCGGTCTTGTTCTGGCCGGACTCGCTCGCGTACATCCGTTTTCCGGAATCCCAGGCGATGCCCTGCACGTTGCGGTGGCCTGACGACCAGACCGGTGAGTCCTTGACCGGGTTGCCCGGCGCAGGCTTGCCCTCCGCGGTGATCCGCAGAATCTTGCCTCCCAGGCTCTTCGGATTCTGCGACTGGGCGCCGCCCGTGCCGTCCGAGGTCGTCACGTAGAGCCCTCCGTCCGGGCCGAACTCGAGCTGGCCGCCGTTGTCCTCGCGGGAGCGGGGGATGCCGGTGAGGATCGGCTCCGGCTTGCCCTTCAGCTTCAGCTTCGCGACCCGGTTGTCCTTGGCCGTCGAGTAATACACGAAGACGGTCTGATCGGTGGCGTAGCCGGGCGAGACCGCGATGCCCAGCAGGCCGCCGTCGCCACCCGCGGTGACTTCGGCGAGCCGCTGCACCTCGGTGACGCGCAGCCCGGCGGCGTCCGACTCCGGTCCGACCTTGAGGATGCGGGCCGTGTCGCGCTCGGTGACCAACGCCGAACCGTCGGGCAGGAACGCCATGCCCCAGGGGACTTCCAGCCCCTTGGCCAGCACGGTCACCGCCACTTCTCGCTCACCGCCGCCCTCCGGGGCCGTGGAAACCGACGGAGTGGGCAGGTTGGGCGGGGCGCCGGCCACGTCCGGGTCCGGCGGACCGAAGGTGCATGCGGTGGTGAGGGTCAGCGCGGTGCCGAGCGTCATGGCACACGCGCGGGCGCGGCGACTGCGCACGGTCACGGGATCTCCTCGTTCACCAGACCAGGGTAGCCGCGGGCGGACCGGCAGCCGCGGCCCCGACTAGTTTGGTGACGTGATGGTATGGATTGCCCACGAGGCGGGCCGTGAGCTGCTCGGCGCGGTGCCTCCCGGCGTCCAGGTCGAGGTGTGCGCGGACGCGGCGGCCTTCCCGTCCGACCCCGCCGCGGTCCGCTTCTGGGTGCCGCCGTTCCTGGCCACCGTGCGGGCCGCCGGGCAACTGCCTCGCTTCCCGAAGCTGGGGGCGGTCCAGTTGCTGTCCGCGGGCGCGGACGCGTGGGTGGGTCAGGTGCCGCCCGGCGTCGCATTGTGTGACGCGCGGGGCGTGCACGACAAGCCCGTCGCCGAGTGGGTTCTCGGCGCCGCCATCGGCGCGTTTCGGAGGTTCCCGGACTTCGTCCGCGCCCAGGAGCGGGAGGAGTGGGCGATCAAGGCCTACGCGCCGACCCGGGAGCTGACCGGGAAGAAGGTGCTGATCGTGGGCGCGGGGTCGATCGGACGGGCCATCGAGCAGCACATGGCGCCCTTCGGCGTGGAGATCACGCGGGTCGCTCGTACGGCTCGGCCCGGCGCGGACGTGCACGGTGTGGACGAGCTGCCGCGCTTACTCCCGTACGCGGAAGTGGTGGTCTTGGTGGTGCCGTTGACCGATCTGACCCGCGGCCTGGTGGACGCCGCTTTCCTCGCCGCGATGCCGGACGGCGCGCTGCTGGTGAACGCCGCCCGCGGCCCCGTGGTGGACACCGACGCTCTGGTCGGGGAGCTGGCCTCCGGGCGCCTCTCGGCCGCGATGGACGTCACCGACCCGGAGCCGTTGCCAGCCGGTCACCCTCTGTGGCGGCTGCCCAACGCGTTCATCACCCCGCATGCCGCCGGGACCGTCGCCGGTCTCCTGCCGCGTGCGTACGGCCTGGTGGGCGACCAGATCCGCCGCTTCGTGTTCGGCGAGCCGCTGATCAATCAGGTGTCGGAGGGTTACTGACCTCCTGGCCGCCCGCCTTGAGGACGGCCGCGAGGTTGTTCGTGGTGACCCCGGTGAGCGGCACCGTCATGCCGTCGGTGAGCAGGGCCGTGACGCGACCCCGCCGGTCCGGCGCCAGCTCGGCCACCCGCGACCAGGACACCTTCGTGGAGCCGATCAGCGCCCGCACCCGCAGCTCCTCGGCGTCCACGTCGGTGCCCGCCCGCCAGGCCCAGACCGCGACGGCCAGCGGGATCAGCAGCACCGGGGCGAGCTGCCATCCGGCGCTGAGAAGAGAAACGGTGCCGACGAACGCGATCACGGCGGCGAAGAAGACGGCGCCGGACTTGCGGACGCGTAGGACGGGCTTTCGACTCACGCTCGTCATCCTCCCACCCGGCGGAAGGACAATTTTTGTCGGACCCGGCGCCCATACTTTCCCCCATGACCGAACTGCTCGCCATCGGCACCCAGAAAGGCCTGTTCCTGGCCACCAGTGACGACGACCGGCAGAGTTGGCAGGTCAGCTCTGCGCACTTCTCCATGCAAGCCGTCTACTCCGTCGCCTTCGACACCCGGGGACCGTCCCTGCGCGTGCTGGCCGGAGTCGAGAGCTCCCACTTCGGCCCCAGCGTGGCCGTCAGCGACGACCTCGGCACCACCTGGCAGGAGCCCGACAAGGCCCCGCTCGCCTTCCCGCCCGACGCCGGCGCCGCGGTGGAAAGGGTCTGGCAGATCGTTCCCGCGGGTCCCGATCAGCCTGGCGTCGTCTACGCGGGCACCCAGCCGTCCGCGCTGTGGCGTTCCGAGGACGGCGGCCACACCTACCAGTTGATCCGCGGCCTGTGGGACCACCCGCATCGGCCCGACTGGGGCGCCGGGTTCGGCGGCCAGGCGGTCCACACCATCCTTCCGCACCCCACCGACCCACAGCGCATCCTCGTGGCGATGTCCACCGGCGGCGTCTATCGCACGGCCGACGGCGGTGAGACCTGGGCGCCCGCCAACGAGGGCATCAAAGCCTACTTCCTGCCCGACCCGTGGCCGGAGTTCGGCCAGTGCGTGCACAAGGTGGCCCGCGACGGCGCCAATCCCGACCATTACTACGCACAGAACCACCACGGCGTCTACCGCTCGACCGACGGCGGCGCCTCCTGGCAGTCCATCGCCGACACCCTGCCCGCCGACTTCGGCTTCGCGATGGTGGCCCATCCGTCCACTTCCGGCACCATCTGGAATTTTCCGCTGACCGCCGACGGTGAGCGGCACCCCGTCGACCTGATGTGCCGGGTCTTCCGCTCCACCGACGCCGGCACCACCTGGGAGCCGCAGCACAGGGGTTTGCCCGACGGCCGCTACTACCCGGTCGTGCTGCGGGATGCGATGTGCGCCGACAACGCCACCCCGGCCGGCGTCTATGTCGGCACGCGGGCGGGAGACGTTTTTGCCAGCCGTGACGAGGGCGAGAGCTGGTCCACGGTTGCCGCGCATCTGCCCGACGTGCTGTGTGTGCGGGCGGTGCAGGTCTGATGCCGACCATGCTGGTGCCGGGCGTGCTGCGGACGGATGCCGGCGGGGCCGCGAAGTTGGAGGTGGCCGCCGACGGATCCCTGCGGGCGGTGCTCGACGAGGTGGCGCGGCGGTGGCCGCGCCTGGAACGCCGGATCCGTGACGAGAACGGAGTCCTGCGGCGCTACGTGAACGTCTACGTGGACGGTGAGGACTGCCGTCGCTCGGGCGGCCTGGAGACGCCGGTGCCCGCGGCCGCCGAGATCCAGGTGCTCCCGTCGGTCGCCGGGGGATGACTATCACGGCCATCGGACGGGGAAGGTCCATACCCGACGATCCGCCCGTGCGGGGGCAGGCGCTCCGCACGTAACCTGTCCGGGGGACGATCGTTACCCGTGTGGGAGCGGCGTTCCGCGCGCCGATCCCTGCCCCACCCACCCCACGATGTCCGTAGAGGATCCCGTCGACGTGGCAGTGCCGCCCCTCGCACGCCCCGCCACCCGGGCCGGCGCCCGGGTGGCGTTCCTGCTCGCTCCGGCGGCCGGTGCACTCATCCTGGTCGCCGGCACCGCGGGTCTGCTTGCGCCGCTCACCGCCCTTGCCGTGGGCGTCGGGGTGGTCGCGCTCTTCGCCACGGCGGTCCTGTGGCACACCGCGCTCGCCATCCACCACGAGGAGGGCGTCTACGCGGCGTGCCGGGGAGCCGGCTTCATCGGCATGGCGTCGCTGGCCACGGCGGTCACTTGCGGGCTGCTGCTGGCCAGGCCGCCGGCGGTCGCCGTGTGGGCGGCGCTCGGGCTCGCCGCCGCGGCCGGATCCTCCGTGTTCGGCACGATGCTGCTGCCCGGAGCGGCCGCCACGGTCGCGGTGCGGCTGCGGCGGGCTTTCGACGGGCTCGGGCTCGGCGTGAGCCTGGGCTTCGCGGCGTACCTGGTGACGCCGCTGCACCGGACCCCGTGGCCGGCCCTGGCCAACACCCTCATCGCCGCGGCCGGCGTCTCCATCGTCACGGTCATCGTGCTGCGTGCCCGGCTGCATCGGCCCGCCGCCCTGCGCTGCGGTGCCGGCGTGATGGGCGTGCTGATCGTCCTCTGCGCGATCGTCAACCTCGTGCTCGACGGCTCCGCCGGCCGGCTCGTTCCCCTCCTCGGCCTGGTCATCGTCGCCGGGCTCACCCTGGCCGCCGACGGCGGATCCCGGCGTAACCTGCCCGAGCGCCTCGATTCCCGGGAGCTGGACCTCTATCTGTCGAGCTACCCTCTGCTCGCCGTTCCGGCCGGGGTGGGCGTCGTGGCCGCGCTGATCCACCTCATCCTGGTCGGCACCTTCAACACCACGGCGATCGCGCTCGGCGTCTCGATGGTCGCCGTGCTCACGATGCGCGAACTGCTCGTGGTCAGCGACATCCGGCGCTACACGGCCCAGTTGCGGGTGAAGGAGGCGCACTTCCGGTCGTTGGTCGCCGGGGCCACCGACCTCACCCTCGTACTCGACGAACGGCTGAAGATCCGCTGGCAGTCGCCCGCCGCCGCTCGACTGTTCGGGCTCGCCGACGCCGAGGTGGTCGGCCGGACGTTCCTCGAGCTCATCCATCCCGAGGACGTCGCCGGCGCGCAGGCCGGCATCGAGGCGCTGATCGCCGGCGAGCACGCCGACGGGCCGCCCGCCCTGATCAACGCCCGGCTGCTGGACGGCCACGGCATCTGGCGCGACACCGAGTCCACCGTCGCCGACCAGCGGTCGGTCCCCGAGGTCGCCGCGCTGGTCGTCCACGTCCGCGACGTCGGCGAACGCCGCCACCTCGAGCGCACCCTGCACCGCCTCTCCTACACCGATCAGCTCACCGGGCTGGCCAACCGCCGCGCCCTCATGCGCGACCTCCTCGAGTTCCGGCGGCGTGCGGGCCAGCAGGGCACGCTGCTCGTCATCGACCTGCACGGCCTCGCCGAGATCAACGACAGCCGCGGCCGGGAGACCGGCGACGCCGTGCTGATCGAGGTGGGTCGCCGCATCCGCTGCCTGCTGGGCGAGGACGACGTGGCGGCCCGGCTCGGCGGTGACGAGTTCGCCGTCCTCACGCCGGACGGTGCGGTGCTCGCATACGCGCTGGCCACCCGGATCGTCACGGCGGTGATGGAGCCGTACGAGCTGCCCGGCATGATCGTCGAGCTGCACACCAGCGTCGGTCTCGCCGAACTCGCCGGCGGCAAGGACTCCGAGGAGGTCCTGCGCCATGCCGACCTGGCACGCAAGCGCGCGCGCCAGCTCGGCCGGGACCGCGTCGAGTGGTATGACACCGACGTCGAGATCCAGTTGCACCGCCGCATGGACCTCGAACGGGAGCTGCTCGGCGCCGCGGACCGGGGCGAGCTCGACCTCGTCTTCCAGCCGGTGGTGTCGCTCCGCGACGAACAACCCGTCGGCGTCGAGGCGCTGCTGCGCTGGCGTCACCCCAAGCTCGGCACGGTGCTGCCCGCCGAGCTGTTGCCGATCGCCCGCGCCGTCGGCTGCGCCGCCGAGCTGGACGAATGGGTGCTCGAAGAGGCGTGCCGGCGCCTTTCCGGCTGGAGCACCGGCGGCAACGACTTCTGGCTCTCGGTGAACGTCGCCCCGCGGGAGCTGCTCACCGCCCGCTTCCCGGAACGGGTCGCGGAGATCCTGAGCCGCTACGACATCGCCCCGGAACGCCTCGTCGTCGAGGTCCAGGAGACCTGGATCGCCGAGGACGTCCCGGCGATCGTCGCGTCGCTGGCCGGCCTGCGCACCCTCGGCGTCCGCGCCGGCCTCGACGACTTCGGCGCCGGCCAGGCGTCGCTGGCCCACTTGCGTCGGCTCCCGGTCGACATGCTCAAGCTCGACCAGACCCTGGTCAACCAGCGGAGCGAGCACGCCACCACCCCGGCGGTCCTCGACGTGGTGGTGAGCCTGGGCCGGCGGCTCGGGCTCGAGATCGTCGCGAAGGGCCTCGAGTCGCAGGACCAGATCGAGCTCGCCCGGCGGGCGGGCTGCCACTACGGGCAGGGGTTCGCGCTGGCCCGGCCCGCCCCCGCGGAACGCACGGAGGCGTACTTGGAAAGCCATCGGCCGTAGCTCTTTCGACAGTACGGGCACAGTCGCGGCCGAGAGCAGCACCGGGCACGCGCCACCAGGGACGAAGCTTCGTGCGGGGCTGGGCTCTGCGAGCGGCCGCCGGGCTTGTCCTGGGCATCACCACGCTGCTGTCGCTGCGCAGATCGGCGGCTGCCGGCGAAGCGCACGCCCCCGCGGCGCAGGGCCGGGCCGCCTGGCTCGACCGTGAGCCGGCATCGGCGCGGCGGCGGTCCTGTGAGCCGTCGGACACAAGGCGGCGTGGCGGGCGTGGCGGGGCGACGGCGTGGCGTGGCGGGGCGACGGCGTGGCGGGGCGAGGGCGTGGCGGGGCGACGGGGCGACGGCATGGCGGGGTGGCTACGTCGCGGGTGGCGGGGTGGCTACGTCCCGGGTGACAGGGAGGCGAGCTGCGGGGGCCGAGCGCCGAGCGCGGCCGAAGCCGACCCGGCCGGCGGCCGCGCGACCCGGCCGGGCCACGCACGCACATCCGTGCGTGACGCGGGCCGGCCGGTGCTGCTTCTGTCTGCGCGTGTGGCCGTACTTGTCAAAGCCGTACAAACCCTACTCCGGCACCAGCCGATACGCTCCGTCGCTTGCGCTCGTGGCCATCGAGGCATACGCCCGTAGGGCGGCCGAGACCGGGCGCTGCCGGTTGGCCGGCGTGTACGGCTTCGGCCGTCGCTCCTGCTCGTGACGGCGCTGGGCCAGTTCCTCGTCCGGGACGTTGAGGATGATGGCGCGGCCCGGGATGTCGATGATGATCTCGTCGCCGGTCTCGACCAGGGAGATCAGGCCGCCGGATGCCGCCTCCGGGGAGACGTGGCCGATGGACAGGCCGGACGTGCCGCCGGAGAAGCGGCCGTCGGTGATCAGGGCGCAGGCCTTGCCGAGGCCGCGGCCCTTGAGGAACGACGTCGGGTAGAGCATCTCCTGCATGCCCGGGCCGCCCCTGGGGCCCTCGTAGCGGATGATCACCACGTCGCCCTCGACGACCTGCTTGCCGAGGATGCCCTCGACCGCGGCGTCCTGGCTCTCGTAGACGCGGGCCGGGCCGGTGAACTTCCACAGCTCCTCGGCGACGCCGGCGGTCTTCACCACGCAGCCGTCCGGCGCGAGGTTGCCGAAGAGGATCGCGAGGCCGCCGTCGGCGGTGTACGCGTGCTCGACCGAGCGGATGCAGCCCTCGGCGGCGTCCGTGTCGAGGGTGGCCCAGCGGTTGGTGGTGGAGAACGGCTGCGTGGTGCGCACGCCGCCGGGCGCCGCGTGGAAGAGCTCGAGCGCCTCGGCGGAGGGCGATTCGGCGCGAATATCCCATTCGTTCAGCCAGGACGAGAGATCGGGCGAGTGCACCGCGCGGACCTGGTCGCGCAGCAATCCGGCCCGGTGGAGCTCACCGAGCAGGGCCGGGATGCCGCCGGCCCGATGCACGTCCTCCATGTGGTACTTCGGGCTGTTCGGCGCGACCTTCGACAGGCACGGAACCCGGCGGGAGATGCCGTCGATGTCCGCCACGCTGAAGTCGAGTCCCGCCTCGCGGGCCGCGGCCAGCAAATGCAGCACCGTGTTGGTCGAGCCGCCCATCGCCACGTCCAGGGCGACGGCGTTCTCGAAGGCGTCGCGCGAGGCGATCGCACGCGGCAGCACCGACTCGTCGTCGTTCTCGTAGTACTGCTTGGCGATCTCGACGATCAGCGAACCGGCCCGCTCGAAGAGCGCCTTGCGGGAGGCGTGCGTGGCCAGCGTCGAGCCGTTGCCGGGCAGCGCCAGGCCGATCGCCTCGGTGAGGCAGTTCATCGAATTGGCGGTGAACATGCCGGAGCAGGAGCCGCAGGTGGGGCAGGCGGAGCGCTCGATGGTGTCGAGCTGGGCGTCGGTCACCTTCTCGTTCGCGCTGGCGCTCATCGCGTCGACCAGGTCGAGCTTCTCGTGCACCACGCCCTCGATCGCGACCGTCTTGCCGGCCTCCATCGGGCCGCCGGAGACGAACACCGTGGGGATGTTGAGCCGCAGGGCCGCGATCAGCATGCCCGGGGTGATCTTGTCGCAGTTCGAGATGCAGACCAGGGCGTCGGCGCAGTGCGCGTTGACCATGTACTCGACCGCGTCGGCGATCAGCTCGCGGCTGGGCAGGGAGTAGAGCATGCCGCCGTGGCCCATGGCGATGCCGTCGTCGACCGCGATGGTGTTGAACTCGCGGCCGACGCCGCCCGCCTGCGCGATCGAGTCGGCCACGAGGCCGCCGAGGTCCTTGAGGTGCACGTGCCCGGGTACGAACTGGGTGAAGCTGTTGGCGATCGCCACGATGGGCTTGCCGAAGTCGTCGTCGGTCATGCCGGTGGCGCGCCACAGGGCGCGCGCGCCGGCCATCGTCCGACCGTGGGTCGAGGTCCGGGAGCGCAGCTCAGGCATCACTACATAGTGCCACCGTCGGTGGCGAACGGGGGTGCACCGGCGCCGCGCATGTCCATCCCTCGGGATAGAGAAATCGATGCCGGTACGGCAGAGTGTTGGCGTGCACTCACCGTCCGGCGTGGAGCTGGCCGGGCTGGCGAGCCTCCTCGTCGCGGTCCCGGCGGTCGCGTTGCTGGGTAACTCCGGCCGTAAGCACACCGGTGCCGCCCGGCGTGCCCACCTCCTGCTCGCCGCGGGTGCCGCCGTCGCCACCGGCGCCGCGCTCGCCGGGCTGGTCAGCGCCCTGATGGCGCACGAGCAGATGCGTGCGCACGTGCGGACCCTCGGGCAGGCCGTCGCGGTGGCGATGGCGTTGGGCACGCTGACCCTGCTGGCCGGCACGCTGATGCTGCCCGGTGCCGCGGAGAACCGCCGGGCCGCGCTGCGGCATCTTCTCGACGGGCTCGTCATCGCGGCGGCGCTCTGGTTCGTCGGCTGGACGCTGGTCTCCGAGCCCACCCGGATCCTGGGCGACCTGACGCCGGTGCGCTGCCTCTCGGTGCTGCTCGGCGCCGGGGTGGCCACCATCGCCACCGGGCTGACCACGATCCTGGCCGTGCACGCGCACCGGCCGCGGCACGTCACGGTCCGGGTGGCCGCGGGTGTGACCCTCGTCGCGATTTCGGCCACAGCTCTGCCCGGTGGGATCTGCCAGGGCGGGCCGGTCGTGATCCTGCTCGGTGCGCTGCTGCTGCCGGCCGGGCTGGTGGTGGTCGCCCGCGCGGTCAAGGTCGCGGACCGCCCGGTCACCGTCTCCGGCGACATCATCCAGCGCGGCACCGGGTACGCGTTCGTCCCGATGACCGCGATGGTGATCGCCGGCACCTGTCACATTCTGGCGGGCGGGGAGATCGCCGGGCTCGGCTTCCTCGGCGCGAGCATCGAGGGATTCGCGCTGGTCAGTCGGCAGTACCTCGCCCTCGGCGACGTGCGGAGCTACACCCTGCGGCTGCGCCAGCGGGAGGCGCACTTCCGTGAACTGGCCCACACCGACCCGCTGACCGGGCTGGCCAACCGCCGCGGCCTGGTCCGGGCGCTGCGCGAGCCGGCCGTGCCGGGCCGTCCCCGCACCCTGGTCGGGCTCGACCTGGACGGCTTCAAGAACGTCAACGACATGCGGGGGCATGACGTCGGCGACGCGGTCCTCGCCGAGGTCGGCGCGCGGCTGCGCGCCCACCTGAGCCACGGGGACGTGGCGGCGCGGCTGGGCGGCGACGAGTTCGCGGTGCTGATGCGGGCCACCCCGGACGAGGCGATGGCGGCGGGCGAGCGGCTGCTCGCGGTGCTCTGCGAGCCGTACGAGACCGAGGAAGGCTCGGTCTTCCTGTCGGCGAGTGTCGGCGTCGCGGGCTCCCTCACGCCCGGCGACACCTGCGAGCTGATGCGCGACGCCGATCTCGCCCTGCGCTACGCCAAGCAGCGCGGCAAGAACCGGGTCGAGCGCTACCAGAAGCGCTACGACGAGCTGCTGCGCCGGCACAGCGTGCTGGAGAACGAGCTGCGCCACGCGATCGAGCGCGACCAGCTCCGGCTGGTCTTCCAGCCGGTGGTCGCGCTGCCCTCGGTGCGCCCGGTGGGTGCGGAGGCGCTGCTGCGCTGGCACCACCCCGACCTCGGCTCCGTGCGGCCGGACGAGTTCATCCCGGTCGCCGAGGAGTCCGGCCTCATCGGCATGCTCGGCGCCTGGGTGCTCGACCAGGCGTGCGGCCAGCTCGCCCAGTGGCTGACCGCCGGGCACGACGTGTGGGTCTCGGTGAACCTGTCGCCGAAGGAGCTGCACGCCGCCGACTATGCCGGTCAGGTGGCGGCGGTGCTGGACAAGTACGGCGTGCCGCCGCAGCGCCTGGTGCTCGAGGTGACCGAGCACGCCGTGGCCACGGACATGGACGAGCTGATCCGCCGCCTCGTGGAGCTGCGGTCCACCGGCGTCCGCATCGCGCTCGACGACTTCGGCGCCGGATACTCGTCCCTCGGGCAGCTCCGCAATCTTCCCGTCGACATCCTGAAGATCGACCATGCGCTGGTCGCGGAGCCCGAGTCGCGGACCGGCACGGCCGCGCCGCTGGTCGACGTGGTGGTGCGGCTGGGACACCGGCTCGGCCTGGAGGTGTTGGCCGAGGGCATCGGCACGCCCGCGCAGCGCGAGATCGTCGAGGCGGCCGGCTGCCGCCTCGGGCAGGGCTCCCTCTTCGGCTGGGGAGTGCCGGCCGAGCATCTGGAGGCGCAGTTGCGGGCCGGCCGGTCGTGCGGCTCGCGGCAGGTTCCGGCGCCGCGTAGCCGACCGGCTCCGATCGCGCCGGGAGTGCCGGCGCGCAGCCAGATCGTCATGCTGGGGCCCGGGATGCGGCAGGTCCGGGCGGTGCTGCCGACCGACCCGGCCTTTTCGAGTGACCAGGATGTGAGATCAGTTGACGCACCTCGTGAGATGGGGCAGTCTTAGCCGCATGTGTTCGTCGTTCCTCGTAGTACTTAGTTGAGCGCGCTGCCCCCGATCCATTTGGGCAGTGCGCCAGGTCCCGTGCTTCGCACGAGGGCCTTTTTTGTTGCACGAGAATGACGCCCGAACCCGAACGAAGGTCTGAATCGCCATGACGAGACCCACGCCCGAGACCCTCGCCCACCGTGCCACCCCGGCCACCGTCGCGGCCGCCGCCGGCGCTCCGGCCGTAACCGCGGTCTCGCCGACCCCCGCCACCGGGGCCGGCTCCCTCGTGCGTTCCCTCGAGGCCCTCGGCGTCGACGTGGCGTTCGGCATTCCCGGCGGGGCCATCCTGCCGGCGTACGACCCGCTCTACGACTCCAAGGTGCGGCACATCCTGGTGCGCCACGAGCAGGGCGCCGGTCACGCCGCCACCGGCTACGCGCAGGCCACGGGCAAGGTCGGCGTCTGCGTCGCCACCTCCGGCCCGGGCGCGACCAACCTGGTCACCCCGATCGCCGACGCCTACATGGACTCGGTGCCGATGGTGGCGATCACCGGTCAGGTGCCGCGGCCCGCGATCGGCACGGACGCCTTCCAGGAGGCGGACATCCAGGGCATCACCCTGCCGATCACGAAGCACAACTTCCTGATCCAGACGGCCGAGGAGATTCCGCGGGTGATGGCGGAGGCCTTCCATCTGGCCTCGACCGGCCGACCCGGCCCGGTGCTGGTGGACATCCCCAAGGACGTGCTGCAAGCGCAGACCACGTTCTCCTGGCCGCCGACGCTGGACCTGCCCGGCTACCGCCCGACGCTGCACCCGCACGGCAAGCAGATCCGGGAGGCGGCCCGGCTGATCGCGGCCGCCAAGCGCCCGGTCCTGTACGTGGGCGGCGGCGTGCTCAAGGCCGGCGCCACCGACGGGCTGCGCAAGCTCGCCGAGCTGACCGGCATCCCGGTGGTCACCACGCTGATGGCGCTCGGCGCGTTCCCGGACTCACACCCGCAGCATCTCGGCATGCCCGGCATGCACGGCACGGTTCCCGCCGTGTACGCGCTGCAGAAGGCCGACCTGCTGGTCACCCTCGGCGCCCGCTTCGACGACCGGGTCACCGGCAAGCTGGACTCGTTCGCCCCGGACGCCAAGGTCGTGCACGCCGACATCGACCCGGCCGAGATCGGCAAGAACCGGCACGCGGACGTCCCGATCGTGGGCGACGCCCGGCACGTGATCGACGAGCTGATCGCCGCGGTCTCCGGCACGGCGGCCGGCGCGTCCGCGTACGAGCCGTGGTGGGCCCAGCTCAACGACCTGCGCAAGCGCTATCCGCTGGGCTACGACGAGCCCACCGACGGCACCCTCGCCCCGCAGTACGTGATCGAGCGCATCGGCGAACTGGTCGGCCCGGACGCGGTCTACGTGGCGGGCGTCGGCCAGCACCAGATGTGGGCCTCCCAGTTCATCAAGTACGAGAAGCCGGCCACCTGGCTCAACTCGGGCGGCGCCGGCACCATGGGCTACGCGGTCCCGGCGGCGATGGGCGCGAAGGTCGGCAAGCCCGAGCTGCAGGTCTGGGCGATCGACGGCGACGGCTGCTTCCAGATGACCAATCAGGAGCTAGCGACCTGCGCCCTCGAGGGCATCCCCGTCAAGGTCGCGGTGATCAACAACGGCAACCTCGGCATGGTCCGGCAGTGGCAGACGCTGTTCTACGAGGGCCGCTACTCCAACACCGAGCTGGGCACCCACAAGCACCGCATCCCGGATTTCGTGAAGCTCGCCGAGGCGCTGGGCTGCGTCGGCCTGCGGTGCGAGACCAAGGCGGACGTGGACGCCACCATCAAGGCCGCCATGGAGATCAACGACCGTCCGGTGGTCATCGACTTCACCGTCGGCAAGGACGCCATGGTGTGGCCCATGGTCGCGGCCGGCACCAGCAACGACGAGATTATGTTCGCCCGGGACGTGCGCCCGAACTTCGACGAGGACGACCTGTGACTATCAACAAGCACACGCTCTCCGTGCTGGTCGAGAACAAGCCCGGCGTCCTCGCCCGGGTGAGTGGACTCTTCTCGCGACGGGGATTCAACATCGACTCTCTAGCGGTGGGCGAGACGGAGAACCCGGACGTCTCCCGCATCACGATCGTGGTCAACGCCGACTCCTCACCCCTGGAGCAGGTGACCAAGCAGCTCAACAAGCTGGTGAACGTCCTGAAGATCGTCGAGCTGGACCCGCAGCAGTCGGTCCAGCGCGAGCTCCTGCTCGTCAAGGTGCGCGCCGACCGTGCGGTGCGCGGCCAGGTGCTGGAGACGGTCGAGCTGTTCAGGGCGAAGGTGATCGACGTGGCACCGGACACCCTCACGATCGAGGCGACCGGCAACCCCGACAAACTGGACGCGCTGCTGCGTGACCTCGAGCCGTTCGGCATCAAGGAGATGGTGCAGTCCGGCCTCGTGGCCATCGGCCGCGGATCGCGTTCCATCACCACCGGCCCGGCGCTGCGCGCCGCCTGACCTTCAGATTTTGTGCGAAAGGGAAAGCAAATGACCGCCGAAACGTTCTATGACGACGACGCCGACCTGTCCATCATTCAGGGCCGCAAGGTCGCCGTCATCGGGTACGGCAGCCAGGGCCACGCGCACTCGCTGTCGCTGCGCGACTCGGGCGTCGACGTGGTGGTCGGCCTGCAGGAGGGCTCCAAGAGCCGGGCCAAGGCCGAGGAGCAGGGGCTGCGGGTGGCCACGCCGGCCGAGGCGTCCGCCTGGGCCGACGTGATCATGGTGTTGGCGCCGGACACCGCGCAGCGCAAGATCTACGCCGAGTCGATCGAGCCGAACCTGACCGCCGGCAAGGCGCTCTTCTTCGGTCACGGCCTGAACATCCGCTTCGAGCTGATCAAGCCTCCGGCGAATGTGGACGTCGCGATGGTGGCCCCGAAGGGCCCGGGCCACCTGGTCCGCCGCCAGTACGTCGACGGCAAGGGCGTGCCGGCCCTGATCGCGGTGGAGCAGGACGCCACCGGCGGCGCGCAGGCGCTGGCCCTGTCGTACGCGAAGGCGATCGGCGGCACCCGCGCCGGCGTCATCAAGACCACGTTCAAGGAGGAGACGGAGACCGACCTCTTCGGCGAGCAGGCCGTGCTCTGCGGTGGCACGGCCGCGCTGGTGCAGACCGGCTTCGAGGTGCTCACCGAGGCCGGGTACGCGCCCGAGATCGCGTACTTCGAGTGCCTGCACGAGCTCAAGCTGATCGTCGACCTCATGTACGAGGGCGGCATCTCCCGCATGCGGTACAGCGTCTCCGACACCGCGGAGTTCGGCGACTACGTCAGCGGTCCGCGCGTGATCAACGCGTCGGTCAAGGAGGAGATGAAGAAGATCCTCGCCGAGATCCAGTCGGGTGAGTTCACCAAGACCCTGATCGCGGACGACGAGGCCGGCGGCCAGCGCCTGCAGCAGTTCCGCAAGGAGGGCGCCGAGCACCCGATCGAGGTCACCGGCAAGAAGCTGCGCGACATGATGAGCTGGGTGAACCGGCCGATCACCGAGACGGCCTGACGAGGGCCCGGGGCGGCCGGACCGGCCGCCCCGGCTACTCGTCCCGCACCTGAAGCAACTGGCGCAGCAGTGCGGCCCGTTCGAACGTGTGCCCCTGTACCCGCGCCTTGATCGCCTGGTAGTACGCCGTCTTCGTCATCTGCCCCGGGTGGATCAGATAGCGGTATACCGGCACGTCGGAGTACCAGCAGGGGAACAGCGCCTCGGCCGAGATGAACGGGTGCGTGTCGATCGACCGCGGCAGCGCGCCGTACCCGCCGACCGCGACCAGATGCGTACGCCGCCACAGCAACGCCCCGACGTGCACGGCGAACCTGCCCGTGACTTGGAACTGCGCGCCGATGGTCCCGGCGGGAATCTCACCGGGTTCCGGCCACGACTTGAACACCTCGGCCGCCGCGGCATCCGGCGGCGTCCCCGGATCGTGCATCAGATCGGTGCGGCCCCACACCCCGAGGCAGTGCCGCTGCTTCTCGGCCACCTCCAGCAGCGTGGCGACCCCGCCGGGATAGAGCAGATCGTCGTCGTCCACACAGAGTACGTACGGCGCGGAGCTGCGCATCAGGGCGAGATTGCGAGTGGTTCCGGAGCCCAGCGGCTTCGGATTGCATTCCAGCTCGACGCGTGGATCGCGGAGCCAGCCGTCGCGGTCGGCGTCCGACGGCTCCCATCCGATCGCGTCGCCGTCCAGTTGCACGCACCACGTCCAGTCGAGGTCCTGCGCGTTCAGCGAGGCGTGCAGGCCCCGGAGCAGCTCTGGCCGGGTGGCGCCGGTGAGGAAAGCGACGGCCGTCATCTAGTCCCATCCCAGAGTGATCAGCAGAACCGTGGTCAGTACCAGCGCGAAGAAACCCGCGATGAGGATCAGCATCGCGCCCATGCGCTTGCGGTAGGCCATCGCGCGCAGGGTCGAGAAGGTGGACAGCGCGCCGACGGCGGCGTACGCGGCCATGGCGACCAGCCCGAACGAGCCGTCCATGCCGGGCAGGCCCTTGACCTCCGCGCCGTAGAGGCTGAGCACCAGGCCGGGGACGAGCACCAGCGCGGCGACCAGACCAGCGGCGTTCTGGAAGCCCTGAGTCCGCTCCGAGGTCTCCCGGTCGAGTTGTAGCCGGGCACCACCGGCGGCGCTGGACAGCAACGTCCACCCCTCGCGCAGACTGCCGTTGAGCTGATCCAGCCGCGTCTCCACCCGCTCGGTCCGGCGCTGCACCTCGAGGCGCAGCGACGTCACCGACTCCTCGATCGGGGCGACCTCGGGCTGGGGCAACCAGCCCAACCGCCCGCGCCGGGCCATGTCCCGGTTGATCCGGCGCAGCATCCCCAGGAGCTGATGCGTCTCGTCGAGCGCGACGCCGAGGTGGCGAGCGTCCAGATGGGCCTCGAAGGCGCCGTCCCGGGCGAGCGCGAAGAACTGCCGCTCCCAGCGTTCCACCCGCTGGGTGAGCTGCCATTCGGTCCAGTCGTGGTGCTGCATGATGTCCTGCACCAGCCGCCCGGCCTCGGCCGTACCATCGGTGCCGGCGATGGCGGTGAGCTGACCGTGGCGCCGCCGGCATTCCGGCAGCGGGACCAGATACCGCTTGCCCGGTGGCAGCGGCTCGTTCGGATTCCAGTCGTGGTCCTCCGCGATCGGGTGCCACACCATCAGCGCGCCGGCGCCGCCGTAGACCACGCGGACCGCCCGTAGGCACCACGGCGTGCGGTGCTCCATCATCCGGGGCGCGAGGGATGTGAGCAGCCACATGTCGGCGGCGTCCCAGCCTTGCTCCCGCAATCGCTCGGAGAGCGGCGGCCGGTCCGAGGAGTTGTCCGGCGTGGGCGCCCGCAACACCAGGTCGGTGAGTTCGGTCCCGTCCTCGCCCCAGGCCCAGCGGGCGAGCATGCCGACGACGCGCCGCTGCTCCTCGGCGGTTCCGGACAAGGTGCCGTGGCGCGGCCCGCGGTGCGGTTCGAGGTCGACCTCCATCCGTACCGGACCGACGGTAGTCAGTTGCACGTCGTGCAGATCCGCGGTCTCCCCGAGGGTCGACAGCGTCCCGAGGGCGGGATGGTCGAGGTTCGCCGACTCGGCGAAGACCGCCTTCTCCATGGTGAGCCGCGACCCGCACGTCCACCGTCGCACGCGCTCGGAGGGCCCGGTGACCTGGATGTCGAAGTGCAGGCACGGGTCCGCGGCGGAGCCGCTCGCCGGGAAGGCGGACTCAGAGCGTTGGTGCAAATCCACCATCGGTACTCCCCATGCCGAGAGAGATGCGCTCCACGATGGTGAAGGGGATGCCGAGCTGGCTCTCCCACATCGCGAGCGTCTCCCGTTCCGGCTCCCTTTCGGCATCGTCGAGGTAGACGGAGAAGGAGGCGGCCAGTTTGTTCCGCAGGACGCGCACCGCCGGCTCCCGCACCAGCACGTCGCCGAGGTCGCCGGCGGGCGGGCCGTCCACGAGGAGCAGGTCGATGCCGTCCGGTGTGGCGTGGTGCAGGGCCTCCCGGTCGTACCAGTGCTCCGCAGCGCGTCGGCTTCCGGTCTGGGGGGCCTCCGCGGACAGTGCGGTCAATGGCACGTGCCGGACGACAGCCCGCTCGTGCAGGCCGGCGCTCCGCAACTGGCGGTTGAGGGCGGTGGCGAACCCGGGATCGTGCTCGATGGCGACCAGGCGGCCCCCGGTCAGCTCCACCGCCCGGGCGAGCACCATCGTGGACGAGCCGGCACCGAGCTCGACCACCGTCCGCCGGTGGCGCAGCACCACGTCGTTCACCACGCTGGCCAGCGCGGCGGGCCGCATCGACCAGGCGGTCCACGGCACGTAATGCGGGATCAGCGGCTGCAGCGCCTGCATGGCGAGCAGATCGCCCAGCGACCACTTCTCGGGCGTGGCACGAATCTCCGGCAACGGCTTCCCATCGAAGAGTGATGTCACTGTCGGCAGATCGTAACCGAGCGCTGCGCCGATCGGCGTCGGCCGACGGGGCGGCGGTGACGGTCGATCATGCGAGGTGGAGATCGGCCATCGCCCCGATGGTTTCGGTGATAGGGGCGACCAATGTGGCCGGGCCGAGCACCCGTGCGTCCGGCCCGAGCCGCAGCAGGGTCCTGGCGGGGGACACAGTCTCCAGGGGATGGTGGGACGCTCACCTCGGCGCGGTGGGACCAGGAGTTCTCCGCCGACAGGGCCGGACCTGGGAGTCGAACTGGATCATGGAGCACACCAGGATGTGAGGCCAGTCACATCGATAGGCGTGACGGGTTCACCCGATGTCCACATACGATCGCGGAAGGTCCGCGAGATGGAGACGCATGACTCCCGTCGTATTGATCGCTGAGGAACTCGCCCCCGCCGCCCTCGAGGTGCTGGCCCACGACTTCGACATCCGGCAGGTCGACGGCACCGATCGGACCGCGCTTCTCGCCGGGCTGGCCGACGCCGACGCCGTCATCCTGCGCAGCGCGACCCGGATCGACGCCGAGGCCGTCGCCGCCGCGCCGCGGCTCAAGGTCGTCGCCCGGGCAGGGGTCGGTCTCGACAACGTCGACGTGCCCGCGGCCACCGCGCGCGGCGTCATGGTGGTCAACGCGCCGACCTCCAACATCGTTTCGGCCGCCGAGCAGGCGATCGCGCTGCTGCTCGCCGTCGCGCGCCACACCGTCGCCGCCGGGGCGGCGCTCAAGCGGGGCGAGTGGCAGCGCGCCAGGTTCACCGGCGTCGAGGTGCAGGGCAAGACCGTCGGGGTGGTCGGGCTGGGTCGCATCGGCGTGCTGTTCGCGCAGCGCATGGCCGCATTCGGCGCACGGTTGATCGCGTACGACCCGTACGTCCAGCCGGCCCGGGCCGCGCAGCTCGGCGTGCATCTCGTCGCGCTCGACGAGCTGCTGCGGGAGAGCGACTTCATCTCGGTGCACCTGCCCCGCACGCCCGAGACCGTGGGCCTGATCGGGGAGAAGGAGCTGGCCATCGTCAAGCCGGGCGTACGCATCGTCAACGCCGCCCGCGGTGGCCTCGTCGACGAGCGCGCCCTGGCCGACGCCCTGGCCGAAGGCCGGGTGGCCGGTGCGGGGCTCGACGTGTTCGCCGCCGAGCCGACCACCTCCTCGCCGCTGTTCGCGTTCGACAACGTCGTGGTCACGCCGCATCTCGGCGCGTCGACGGCCGAGGCGCAGGACAAGGCGGGTCTGTCCGTGGCGCGCAGCGTCAAGCTGGCGCTGCAGGGCGAGTTCGTGCCGGACGCGGTCAACGTGCAGGCCGGCGGCGTCGTCGACGAGGACGTGCGGCCGTTGCTCGGCCTCGCCGAGCGGCTGGGCAAGGTCTTCACCGCGGTGGCGGGCGGCGTGGCGGCGAGCGTGACCGTCGAGGTGCGCGGCGAGATCGTCTCGCACGACGTCACGGTGCTCAAACTCGCCGCGACCAAGGGGCTCTTCGCGTCGGTGGTCGAGGAGCAGGTCACCTATGTCAACGCCCCGCAGCTCGCGGCCGACCGCGGCGTCGACGTCGAGCTGGTCGTGTCCGGCGAGGACCCCGAGCATCACAACCTCGTCACCGTACGCGGTGCGCTCCCGGACGGCCGCCGCGTGACGGTGTCGGGCACTCTGGTGACGACCGGCGGCCGCGAGGCCCGCAAGCTGACCCAGGTGGACGAGTTCGACCTGGAGCTCGACGCCGGCGGGGTGCTGCTCTTCTTCCGCTACGCGGACCGCCCGGGCATCGTCGGCGCGATCGGTTCGATCCTCGGCGAGGCGGGTGTGAACATCGCGGCGATGCAGGTGGCGCGCCGGGAGGCCGGCGGTGAGGCGCTGATGGCACTGACGGTGGACTCGTCGGTGGACCTGGAGCTGCTGTCCACGGTGGCCGCGGCCATCGGATCCTCCCGCGGTCACATCGCGGACCTGCGGGACGAGGACTGAGACGGGCCGCCGGCCGGCGCGATCAGCGGGTGGTCATCGCGGATGCGGCCGCCCGGGCCTTCACCGGCGGCGGGTAGACGGTGCCGTCCTGCAGGTCCAGCAGGTCCAGGTTGAGCTCGCCGGCGAGGCGTTCGATCCGCTCGAGGACCTCGTCCGGGCAGTGCTCGTCCAGCCGCATCTGGATATGGTCCGCGGCCGCGTGCAGCGGCGCGCTCGCCCACGGCGAGCCGTCCAGGGCCGCGCGCGGGCCACGGTCGGGATAGTCGCTGGTCAGCGCGTCGTAGAAGGCGACGACGCGGGGGTCGGCGGGGCGTAGCGGGTGTTCGCCGCGTGCGCACCGCTCGTTGGCGGCACGCACGTCGTCCGGCATGTCCGCGTTGTCCATGGCCCACACCACGAGGTCGAAACTCACCGGCGCATGGTGCCATACCCGTGGGCGTTCGATCCCGATGTCGGGGCGACACGCGGGGGATGCGTCTTGCGCGACATTAGTCCGCATCGCTAGCGTTGGTCCTTGCCGCGCGGGCGTTGCGGGCGTGTCTTCGGGTGACATGCCGGTGACCATCCCGCGCGGTTGTGCACCTCGGCGGGCGCGAGCCAGCGTTTTCGTCGTGACAGCCCCCGCGATCGTTGCCGCGATCGGCGGGGGCTGTTCGCGTTGTACCACCCTTCATCCACATCCTGGGAGTTTCGTACCGGAGAGCGGGACGGCCGGTTAGGCTCGGCCCCGGTTTCGGAATCGGACGAGGGAGTCGACGTGGCGGTGGCGCGGATCGCGGTGGTGGCCGGAGACGGCATCGGGACCGAGGTGACCGCGGAGGCCCGCAAGGTGATCGAGGCCGTCCTCCCCGGCGTCGCGTGGCAGGAGTACGACCTCGGTGCCCGCCTCTACCACCGCACCGGCGAGGTCCTCCCGGCGTCGGTGCGCGACGAGCTGGCCGGCCACGACGCCATCCTGCTCGGCGCGATCGGCGACCCGACCGTGCCGCCGGGCGTGCTCGAGCGCGGCCTGCTGCTGCGGCTCCGCTTCGACTTCGACCAGTACGTCAACCTGCGTCCCTCGCGGCTGTGGCCGGGCACCATCAGCCCGCTCGCCGGGGTCAAGCCCGGTGAGATCGACATGGTCGTGGTCCGCGAGGGCACCGAGGGCCTGTACGTCGGCGCCGGCGGCGTCCTGCACCGGGACACCCCCGCCGAGATCGCCACCGAGGAGAGCCTGAACACCCGGCACGGCGTCGAACGGGTCGTCCGGGACGCGTTCGCCCGGGCGCAGCGCCGCGAGCGCCGCCATCTCACGCTCGTGCACAAGACCAACGTGCTGACCCACGCCGGGGGGCTCTGGGCCCGCACCTTCCAGGCGGTCGCCGCCGAGTTCCCCGGCGTCACGACGGAATACCAGCACATCGACGCCGCGAGCATGTTCATGGTGAGCAACCCGCAGCGCTACGACGTCATCGTGACCGACAACCTCTTCGGCGACATCCTCACCGACGTCGCCGCCGCGGTGACCGGCGGCATCGGCATGGCCGCCAGCGGCTCCGTCAATCCCGAGCGCGCATTCCCGTCGACGTTCGAGCCGGTGCACGGCTCCGCGCCCGACATCGCCGGACAGGGCATCGCCGACCCGGCCGCCGCCATCCTCTCCGGCGCCCTGCTGCTCGAACACATCGGCCACGCCGACCTGGCCCGGCGAGTATCCGACGCGGTCGCGGCCGAGGTCGCCGCCCGGACGCCGGGAACGCCGCTGCGTACCGCCGAGGTCGGAGACCGAGTGGCAGCCGCGGCTGCCTGACCCTCTCCGACTGCTCTCGGCGCGTGGTCGGCTTTAACGGCCGTTCGGGGTAAGTTCCATGGAGCACTGCGGGTGCTACCTCATGTCCACACCCCTTTCGCGAGAGAAAGCAGGTCAACCCCCATGAGTGGTGGTGACAACCTCGACTTCGAGATCCGTCCGAACCCGGCGCCCGTAAGTGACGCGGACCGCGCGACATTGCTGGCCAACCCGGGCTTCGGCCGTATCTTCACCGACCACATGGTCACCGTGCGTTACGCGGAGGGCAAGGGCTGGTACGAGCCCCGCGTCGAGGCCCGCGCGCCCATCCCGATGGACCCGGCGTCGGCCGTGCTGCACTACGCGCAGGAGATCTTCGAGGGCCTGAAGGCGTACACGACCTCGGACGGCGGCGTCACGCTGTTCCGGCCGGATGCCAACGCCGCGCGGTTCGCCCAGTCGGCGCAGCGCATGGCGATGCCGCAACTGCCGCAGGCCATGTTCCTCGAGTCGCTGCGGCAGATCATCAGCATCGACCAGAAGTGGATTCCGCAGAGCGACGAGGGCAGCCTCTATCTGCGCCCGTTCGCGTACGCCAGCGAGGTCTTCCTGGGCGTGCGTCCGGCGATGGAATACCTCTACCTCGTCATCGCCTCCCCGGTGGGCGCCTACTTCAGCGGCGGCGTCAAGCCGGTGACGGTGTGGGCCACGCCCGACTACACCCGGGCGGCTCCGGGCGGCACCGGCGCCGCGAAGTGCGGCGGCAACTATGCGGCCGGGCTCTCCGCGCAGGCCGAGGCGATCGAGCACGGCTGCGACCAGGTCGTCTACCTGGACGCCGTCGAGCGCAAGTACGTCGACGAGCTCGGCGGCATGAACGTCATCTTCGTGATGGACGACGGTTCCCTGGTGACGCCCCCGCTGGGCGGCACGATCCTGCCCGGCATCACCCGCGACTCGGTCCTGAAGCTGGCCGCCCACGCCGGCCGCGCCGTGCACGAGCGCCCGGTCAGCATCGACGAGTGGCGCGAGGGCGCTGCCTCCGGCCGGATCCGCGAGGTGTTCGCCTGCGGAACCGCCGCCGTGATCACGCCGATCGCCACCGTCAAGTCGCCGGAGGGCGAGTTCACCGTCGCCGACGGCGGGCCGGGCGAGGTCACGATGGCGCTGCGCCAGCAGTTGTCGGACATCCAGCGCGGCCGCGCGGAGGACCCGTTCGGCTGGGTCCACAAGGTGCTCTGACGCGTCAGGACGGCTCCAGCAGGTGGTCGCGCATCGCGGCCACCTGCTCGGCGCTGACACCGATCTCCCGCACGTACTTCTCCACCGAGCCGTGGCGCTCCCGCAGGTCGCCGAGGAACATGTGCATGGCGTCCTGCGGGCAGTCGAACATGTGGTACTTGTCCTGCACCATGTCCGGCCTGGTCCGCATCAGGTACTCGGTCAGCGACGCCATCGCCACCTCGGTCAGCGCGTAGTCCTCCGCGATGACCGCGTCCGGGACGCCCAGCAGCGCCAGCGTCAGGGCGCAGACCACCCCCGTACGATCCTTGCCGGCCATGCAGTGCACGACCACCGGCGCCGCCGCCGGGTCGGCGATCAGCGTGAGCGCCGCGGCCAGGCCCTCCCGGCCGTCCTCCGCGAAGTTCAGGTAGCGGTCGGCGAGCCAACGCTCGTGCGACATGCCCTCCGGATGCGGCACCGAGTCCCAGTCCACGTGCCTGATCACCGGGTTGTGGTAGGCGAAGCCGTCCGCCTCCGGCACCCGGCCGTGCTCCTCGATCTCGAAGAGGCGGCGCAGGTCGATGACGGTCCGGACGCCGAGCTTGCCGAACGCCGCCAGGTCGTCGCCCTTCAGCCGGTGCAGGGAGTCGGAGCGGAACAGGCGCCGCCAGCGGACCGTCCTGCCGTCGAGGCCGGCATACCCGCCGACGTCACGGAAGTTGTAGCTGGCGGAGAAGGACAGGGTCCGGGGATACGGATCGACGGTCACCCTTCCAACCTACGTCACCCGCTGAGGCGACACCTGTCCCGGATTCTGGACTTCCGTCCCACAGACGTGGGAGTCGGTGGCATGCTTCCGTACGTGACCCACCTTCCCGTGCTGATTATTCGCACCTAGCGCGCCGGCTGACGCATCGCCGACGCGCAGACCTCCCGCATCCGCGGGGGGTCTTTTTGTTGGGTCGACCCGTCCTGCGGAAAGGAAGCTCACCATGACCTACCAGGTGTTCGACACCACCCTGCGCGACGGCGGGCAGCGCGAGGGCATCAGCTACTCGGTCGCCGACAAGCTCGCCGTGGCGCGGCTGCTGGACGAGTTCGGGGTCGGCTTCATCGAGGGCGGCTGGCCCGGTGCGATGCCCAAGGACACGGAGTTCTTCCGCCGGGCGCGTACCGAGCTGGACCTGCGGCACGCGGTGCTGGTGGCCTTCGGCGCCACCCGCAAGGCGGGCGTGGACGTCGCCGAGGATCCCCAGGTGCAGGCCCTGCTCGACGCCGAGACCCCGGTGGTCTGCGTGGTCGCCAAGTCCGACATCCGGCACGTGGAGCGGGCGCTGCGCACGACCGGCGAGGAGAACCTGGCGATGGTCCGCGACACCGTCGCCCATCTGGTCGCGAACGGCCGCCGCGCCTTCGTCGACTGCGAGCACTTCTTCGACGGCTTCCGCCACGACCCTTCGTACGCGGCGGCCGTGGTGACGACGGCGATCGAGGCGGGCGCCGAGCGGGTCGTCATGTGCGACACCAACGGCGGCATGCTGCCCTCGATGGTCACCGCCGCGGTGCACGCCGTGGTCGAGCGCGCCGGCGTCCCCGCCGACCGGCTCGGCATCCACTGCCAGAACGACACGTCCTGCGCGGTCGCGAACACGATCGCCGCCGTCGAGGCGGGCGTCCGCCACTTCCAGTGCACGGCCAACGGCTACGGCGAGCGGCCCGGCAACGCCGACCTCTTCGCCGTCGTCAGCAACCTGCAACTCAAGCTGGGGCTGAAGGTCCTACCGGACGGATGCCTCGAGAAGGCGACGCGGGTCTCCACCGCGCTCGCCGAGATCGCCAACATCGCCCCCGACACCCACCAGGCCTACGTCGGGGCCGCGGCCTTCGCCCACAAGGCGGGACTGCACGCGAGCGCGATCAAAGTGGATCCGCTGCTCTACAACCACGTCGATCCCGCGGTGGTGGGCAACGACATGCGGATCCTGGTAACGGAGATGGCCGGCCGGGCCAGCATCGAGCTCAAGAGCCGTGAGCTCGGGCTGGACCTGGCCGGCCACCCGGACACCCTCACGGAAGTGACCCGCCAGGTCAAGGACCTGGAGGCCGTCGGATGGTCCTTCGAGGCCGCGGACGCCTCCTTCGAGCTCCTGGTCCGCGACGCCCTGCCGGGTGCGGCCCTCGCCCGGCCGTTCAGCCTGGAGTCCTACCGCGTGCAGGTCGAGCACCGCGAGGACGGCGCGGTGGTCTCGGAAGCCACCGTCAAGGTCCGCGTACGCGGCGAGCGCATCATCGCCACGGCGGAGGGCAACGGCCCGGTCAACGCCCTCGACGAGGCACTCCGCACGGCGCTGTCGAAGCACTACCCGGAGCTGCAGAACTTCGAGCTGGCCGACTACAAGGTCCGCATCCTCGAGGGCTCGCACGGCACCAACGCCGTCACTCGCGTCCTGCTCGAGACCAGCGACGGCCGCCGCGACTGGACGACGGTCGGCGTCCACGAGAACGTCGTCGAGGCGAGCTGGAAGGCCCTCACCGACGCACTCACGTACGGCCTCGCCCGCGCCACCGCGAACGCCTGAGCGGTCACTCCCGCCTGGTCATCACGCGCAGGGTGATGACCAGGCCGGCGAGGCTCCACACGCCGAGCACGGCATAGGGCGCTGCCGCGATCCCGTCCGCCGGCGAGGTGAGGCTCTCCCGGATCGCCTGGGCCATGTACTGGAACGGCAGGACCTGATGGACGGCCTGGAGCCAGCCGGGCAGCCGTTCCGCAGGGAAGTTGATCGGCGAGAACATCAGCGCGATGAAGACCAGGGCCTGGGTCGACACGCCGGTCACCGCGGGCGGTGTCGCGTACGCGAGAGCGAAGCCGGCCGTGGTGGCGCAGAGCGCTACCAGCAGCACGGCCGGCGCCACGAGGACGTTCACCCGCAGGTCGAGGTCGTACCGCAGGACCGCGGTGACCACGCCGAGCAGCAGCCCGGGAGCGCCGGTGACCAGCCAGGTGCTCAGATCCGCGGCGAGCACGGCGGTCCGGGGAACCGGCAGGGTGCGGTTGTAGCCGAAGGTGCCCTCCGTCTTGGACTGCGCCACCATCTGCGGCGCCATCACCATCCCGATGGTGATCAGGCCGAGGGTGGGCGCGCCGGTCGACAGATAAAGCGCGGTCGTCGGGTCGATCGTCGGCATCAGATAGGCGAACCCGACCACGATGCCGACGGCGAGGAACATCTGGACGACGAGCACGAGCGGAAGCACGAACCGCAGGCGCAGAGCGGTCCAGCGGACGAGCAGCAAGTAACTACGGAACCAGTGCCACATGCGGGTCCCCTTCCCCGGCGCTGGTGAGTCCGATGTAGATGTCTTCGAGGCTCGCGGCGTGGTCCACGGCGAGTTCCGCGGGACTGCCGGCGGCTACGACCCGGCCGTGGTCCAGCACGACGACCCGGTCGACGGCGCGCTCGGCCTCGGCGATGTTGTGGGTGACGAGCACCACCGCGTGGCCGTTGTCGGCGAGGGCCCGTATCTGCGCCCAGAGCAGGCGGCGCCGCACGGGATCGACGTCGTTGGTCGGCTCGTCGAGCATCACGAGCCGGCCGGGGACGACGGCGGCCATGCCGAAGGCGGTCAGCCGCCGTACGCCGCCGGACAGCCGCTCGGCGGGGGAGTCCGCCCACTCCTCGATGTCCAGCGCGGCGAGCAGTTGCGCCGTGCGGCGGCGCACCGCGCGCTTCGCGCCTCCGCGGATGCGCCCGACGATCTCGATCGCCTGGCGGGCGGTGACGCCGGTCAGTGGCGCCTGAGCCTGCGGTTGGAAGGAGCAGGTCGCCCGGGCGTACGCGGGATCGGCGATGGGATCTCGCCCGAGCAGCCGGATCCGGCCGGAGGTGGGCCGCACCAGCCCCACGACCTGGTGGAGCAGGGTGGTCTTGCCCGCGCCGTTGTGTCCCAGCAGGCCGACGACCTGCCCGGCGTGGACGCTCAGGTCGATGCCGTCGCTGGCGCGTACGCCGCCGCGGTAGAGCTTGATCAGGGATTCGATGGTCAGCACTGGCACCTCACATACCGAATGGTATTTGGATACCGATCAGTATCTGGATACTCGAGGGAATGTCAACCGGGTAGGCTGCAGGCATGGCCGAGCGACTGACCCGCGCGCAGCAACAGGCGCGCACCCGCGAACGGTTGCTGGACAGTGCGGAGACCCTCTTCGGCGATCGCGGCATCCATCAGACCTCGCTGGACGAGATCGCCGCCGCGGCGGGCCTGACCAAGGGCGCCGTCTACGCCAACTTCGGAGGCAAGAACGATCTGATCGCCGCCCTGCTGCAGCGCAAGCTCGAGGGAGATGGGCCGGCCGAGCCACCGGCCTCCGTGGAGACCTGGGCGGCGGGCCTGGGCCAGAGCTATGAGGAGCACGTACCGACGCCGGAGGTGCGCCGCTTCGCCATGGCGTTTCTCGAGCTGTGGCTCGTGGGCATGCGCGACGAGTCGCATCGTGCGGCCGTCAGGGACTGGCTGCGCACGGTCAGGGCCTTCCACGCCCGGGAGGCCGCCGCGCTGGGCGACGGTCTACCCATGCCCGCCGAGCAGGCGGCGGCGTTGCTGCTCGCCCTCGACGTCGGCGTCGCGCTGCAACATCTCATCGACCCGGACGCCCTGCCGGTCGAGACCTACACCCGGGGTGTCGAGGCCGTGCTGGGCGTCACGCCTTCGGGAGGACCACCTCGGCGATGATCGACCGGTGGTCGGAGCCGCGGATGTCGTGGATGTCGGCGGCGACGACGCCGAGGCGGTTGTCGACCAGGACGTGGTCGATGGTCACCGGGGGGATGGCGCCGCCGTCGTACGGGCCCCAGGTGCCGATCAGGCCGTTGCCGGTGGCGTCCGCCGCGTCCCGGTAGCCGCTGTCGATCAGCTCTCGCAGCGGCTGGTGGTCGAGCGTCGCGTTGAAGTCGCCGAGCAGGATCCGCGGCGGGCCCTTCGGATCGGCTCGGGGCTCGGCCTCGAGGTCGGCGCGCCAGCGGTCGACGACGTCCACCGAGAACGGGGCCAGGGGGTGGGCCGACTCGAGCGTGAGAGGGCCCGCGCCGGTCGGCTGGATGGTGCCGTACGCCTGGTGGAAGAAGCCGCCGTTGACGCGGATCCCGGGATTGGTGATCGGGAAGCGGGAGTAGAGGCCGGAGCCGCCCGCGCCGTATTCGGGGCCGAGCGACGAATACGGCAGGAGCTGGCCCAGGCCCGCCTCGGCGAGCCGGGTCTGCGCGGTCGGGGTGAACTCCTGCAGCGCGAGCACCGCCACGTCGTTGTCCCGGACGAGCTGGACGATCTGGGCCGCGTCCGCGCCGCCGAAGAGCATGTTCGACGTCATGACGTGCATCTTCACCCCGGTCTGCGGGCCGCGGTCGCCGTCGGCGAGGGCGCGCGGGAGCACCGTCACTCCGAACAGCGCGAGGGTCACCGCCGCGACCGCCGCGGCCAGCCAGCGCCGGGTGGCGAGCGCGACGGCCAGCGGCACCACCGACCAGGCCGCCACGTACGGCGTGAAGGCGAAGAGCTGGACCAGCGGACCCCGGTCCCAGCCGCCTACCCGCAGCACGACCCAGACGGCGCCGGGCAGCACGAGCAGCCACAGGAACACCAGCCAGGCGGTCCGGCGTACCGGGACCGGCTTCGCGACGGGCGCCGAGGTCGTGATGGTCATGGCCGCGACGGTATCCGGCGGCGGCCACCGGCACCGAACGATCCGGTCGTACGTCACATTCCGCGGTCACTGGAACGGGTTGAAGTTCTGTCCCGCCATGAGGAACCACGCCGTGGTCCCGACGTGCTGACGGTCGAAGTAGCCGAAGGCGAAGCCCGTGTCGAGGGCGCTGGTGGCGGCCACGATGCCCGCGGCGGCCGGCAGGGGAGTGCCGGTCCAGGTGCCACCCTCGCCGGGGTTGGCGAGTCGGCCCCGGTGCGGGTCGCGGGTCAGGCCGACGGTCTGCCCGGCGCCCAGTTCCTCCTGGGCCGTCACCATTGCCCGCAGTAGCCGGCCGGCCCGCGCGGCGTCGCCCGGACCGCCGCGCTTGAGCAGGGCGAGCGCGGCGTGACCGTTGCCCTCCAGCCACACCGCTTCCGGGTGGGTGGGCAGGGCGCTGCCGGAGACCGTGCCGGTGGCGACCTTCGCCTGGCTGCTGTACGTCACGCCGGTGACCGCGCCGTCGGTGGTGCCCAGGTTGCCGGTGGCCCAGTCGACGGCCCGGTCGTAGCGGCGGTCGCCGAGGGCCAGCAGGGCCCAGCTCTGCGCGTCCTCGGGGACGTTGGCGACGTTGATGACGTCCGGCTCCTCCTCGGCGGTGCCGGTCCAGAAGTGCCCGCCGGCGGGGTTCCACATCTCGCGGACGAAGGCGGCGGCGATCGCCGCACGCCCCCGCCAGCGCCGGTCCCGCGTCAGCTTGGCGAGCAGGACGAAGAGGGCGTACGCGTCGATGTTGTGCTCGGTCGACACCCACCGCTGCGGCGTCTCGCCGTCCGAGCGCAGGCCGCCGTGGTAGCCGCCGTGGCGGTACGGCGACCGCCGGGCGCCGATCCAGTGCCCGAGCGCGACCGCGCCGTCGAGGTACTTGGTGATGCGCGTGTCGACGTAGAGCTGCGCCAGCGCCAACGCCACCCAGGCCATGTCGCCCGTCGACGAGCCGCCGAAGCCGAACGGCCACAGGAACGCCGCCTTGCCGTCCGCGCGCTTGAGGCCGGGGAACGACGGGCCTCCGCCGTAGAAGATCATCGGGCCCGCCGCGTACGCCTGACGCACCCGGCCGTCGGCGTACGTCTCGTCGTGGGACTGTGCCCACAGCAGGGCGTCGCCGACGAGCCGTGCCCGGCGCACGTTCGCGACGGTCGGGCTGGCGAGGTAGGCGAGGATGGCCAGCGCGTTGTCGTAGACGAACGCGGTGGTCATCAACTCGCTCTCGTTGTTGTAGCTCTGCAGCAGCCGCGGTTCGCCGCCCTTGACGTAGGCGTCCTGCACGACGTCGAGGTAGTGGTAGGCCCGCCCGATCGGCGCGGCCAGGGCCGGGTCGGCGAGGTGCCGCAGCGGGCAGGTGCCGGCGGAGGCGGGCACGGGCCCGCGCGTTCCGGCGGTCGCCGGGTCCGGCAGGCGCCGGGTCCGGCGGCGGGAGAACTGTGCGGCCGAGGCGGTGAGGTTGGTGGGCATGACCGGGTCCCCACTTCTGAGAGCGCTCTCCACCGGGAGCTGGTGGCCATTGAAACCCCCGGCCGCACGTGCTGGCAAGAGAAGGGCCGCCGCCGGCCCCGCTCCCGCCTCAGATCTCGACGGTCAGGATCTCGCCGATCCCGGCCGCGACCAGCTCGTCGCGGATGAGCGCGCTGTCGCCCTCGACGACCAGGGTCAGGCCCTGCGGATGCAGATACTGCGCGGCGGCGGCCGACACCTCGTCGACGGTCGCGTCGAGCAGACGCTGCCGCAGCGTCGCGTAGTAGTCGTCCGGCAGGCCGTGCACCACCAATGTGGCGAGGGCGCTCGCGATCGAGCCCGGCGTCTGCATGTCGACCGTCAGCGAACCGGCCCGCCACGTCCGCGCGACGGCCAGCTCCTCCTCGGTGACGCCGTCGTTGCGCATACGGGTGATCTCGCCGACGGTGTCGGTCAGCGCCGGCGCGGTGACCGCGGTCTGCACCGACGAGCTGACCCCGAACCGGCCGAACCGCCGGGTCATCGCGAAGTCCGCGCGGATGCCGTACGTGTAGCCCTTGACCTCGCGGATCAGGTGGTTGAGCCGCGAGGTGAACGCGCCGCCGAGCACCGTGGCCGCCAGGGTGATCGGCACATAGTCGGGGTGCGCCCGCTCCGGGGCCCGGTGGCCCAGCCGCAGCGTCGACTGCACCGAGCCGGGCCGGTCGACCAGCAGCACCCGCCGGGTCGCGGCGATCGGCACGTCCAGCGGCGCCTCGGGGGGCACGGGCCCGCCGGAGGTGCCCGCGAAGGCCGCGGCACCCAGCTCCTTCAGGTCCAGCCTGTCGAGGTCGCCCGCGACCAGCAGGACGCCCGGGCGGGTCAGCCAGGTGCCGTGAAACGCCCGGACGTCCTCGGGTGTGACCGCCGCCATCGAGGTGGGATCGCCGTGCAGAGGCCGGCCGTACCGCTCGCCGGCGCCGAAGAGGTCGGCCCGCAGGGCCGCATCCGCCCGCGGCCCGGGCTGGGCCCAGTCCATCCGCAGCGCGGTCGCCTCGTCGTCGCGGACGCGGGCGACGTCGGCCGGGTCCAGCCTCGGCTTGCGGGCCGCCTCCGCCATGAGCGCCACGGCCTTCGGCAGCAGATCCACGGGTACGGAGACACCGACGCGGAAGGCATCCCAGTCGACGGCGGTGGTGAGCTCCGCGCCCAGTCCCTCCAGCGCCAGCGCGTAGGCGGCCGAGTCGCGGTTCTCCGTACCCTCCTCGAGGCACTTGGCGAGGACGGAGGCCGTACCCTCGCGCCCGCCGGTCTCCCGTGCCGCGCCGGCGTCGAGCAGCAGCGAGGCGGTCGCCAGCAGGTGGCCCGGCAGGTGCGCGGCGACGACCTCGCCGCCGGCGACCGACGCGCGGTGGATCGCCGGGAACACATACGGGCGGGCGTCGCCCGGTTCGGGCCGGGTCGCGACGAGACTCATGCTGCGGTCCCTTCCGGGAGGTAGGTCAGGGTGACGCGGGACTGCGGGTCGAGCGTGCGGGCCGCCTCGGCGATGTCACCGGCGGTCACCGCCTGCCACTGCGGAAGCCGGTAGCCGGCGCTCGCCGCGTCACCGAACTGGGTCGCGTACCGGCCGAGGGTGTCGGCCCGGCCGCCGACCGTGGACATCTGCCGCCACCACGAGGTGGTCAGCAGCGCCTTGGCCCGCTCCAGCTCGGCGTCGGTGACCGGCTCGGTGGCCATGCTCATCAGCACCTCGGCGACGCCCGCCTCCAGGGTCGCGGCGTCCACGCCGTCCTTGGCCGTCGCGGTGACGATCAGCGGTGCGGGCGCGTGCGCCAGGTCGACGCCGTACGCGCCGACGTAGTCCGGCTGCGCGATCCGGGCGCCGTCGGCGAGCCGCTGGTACAGCCGGCTGCCCCGGCCGCTGCCGAGCACCGCCGCCAGCACCGTGATCGCGTCGTATCCGGCCGTCCCGAACGCGTGGGTGCGGTGCGACAGGTACACCCGCGGGGCCGGCACATTGGCGGTGACCGTCTCGCGGGCCGGCGAGGTGGCCGGGCCGGGAAGATGGCCGGACGGCGCCGGCGGGATGTCCGGCACGGCCTCGATCATCCCGAAGTACTTGTCCGCGAGGGCGGCGACCTCGGCGGGCACGACGTCACCGACGACGGTGAGCACCGCGTTGTTCGGCGCGTAGTACCGCGCGTGGAAGGCCTGGAACGTCTCCAGACTCGCGGCGTTGAGGTCCTCCATGGACCCGATCGTCGCGTGGTGGTACGGATGCCCGGGCGGATACAGCAATGGCAGCAGGCGCAGCCACGCGTCGCCGTAGGGCACGTTGTCGTACCGCTGGCGCCGCTCGTTCTTGACCACCTCGCGCTGGTTGTCGAGGGTTTCCTGGGTCAGCGCCGGGACCAGGCCGCCCATCCGGTCCGCCTCCAGCCAGAGGGCGAGCTCGAGGTGCTCGGCCGGCAGCGTCTCGAAGTAGTTCGTCCGGTCCGGGTTGGTGGTGGCGTTGAGCGAGCCACCCGCGCCCTGCACGTGGCGCATGTGCTCGGTCTTGCCGACGTGGACCGACCCCTCGAACATCAGGTGCTCGAAGAGATGCGCGAAGCCGGTCTGGCCCGCGGGCTCGTGCCGGGAGCCGACGTCGTACCAGAGATTCACGCAGACCACCGGCGCGGTGTGGTCCTCGCTGACGACGAGGCGCAGGCCGTTGTCCAGACGTGCGGTTTCGATGGGCCACGGATAACCGGTTCCGGCGACCGGCGCGGGCTGAGCAGACACACAACCTCCCTGTATCGGGCTTCAGTATCGTCCCTTCCGGACCGCAGCCCTTTCACTCGGCAGACTTTGCGGTGCAACGCGGCGTTTTCACTCCTGGACCTTGCGGTGCAACGCGGCGCGGAACGCGCGGATCGCCGGCTGTCCCGCCGAGCCGCTGCGCACGCCCGTATAGAGCCGGCGCCGCGGGCGTCCAGGCAGGGGATGCAGCTCCAGGTCTCCGGGCGCCCGGTCGGTCCAGAGCAGATCGGGTACGAATGCGACGGCGTGACCGGTCTCCACCAGCCGGAGCTGGAGCAGGAGATCACCGCTGCGGAACCGCACGTCGGGCTCGAAGCCGGCGCCGCGGCAGACCTGCCGTGCCCAGCGTCCCGGCGTGACGTCGTCGGGGTCGAAGACGAAGGGCGCACCCGCCAGGTCGGCGAGCCGGGCGCAATGCCACGGCCCGCTCGTCGGCACCGCGACGCGCATCTCGTCGTGCAGCAGGTCCTCCTCGTCCACCCCGGGCAGCCGCGGCTCGCTCAGACCCGGATAGTCCTCGCCGAGCACCACGTCGAAGTCCCGGGCGAGCAGGCCGGCAAAGGCGGAACCGGCCTCCGCCTGGGTGAACTCGACGCGCAGCCCGGGATGCTCGGCCGCGAGCCGGGACAGTGCGGCCGGCACCAGCGCCAGCAGCACCGACTGGAAGGAAGCGACCCGCAGCGCGCCGGTGACCTCGGTCATGCTGGCGGCCAACTCCGCCTCGGCGAGCTCCATCCGCTCCAAGATCGCCTCGGCGTGCCGCACCAGGATGCGCGCTTGCCCGGTGAGGCGTACGCCGCGCCCGACGCGCTCGAGCAGGGTCGCCCCGGTCTCCGTCTCCAGCAGGCTGAGCTGCTGCGATATCGCGGACGGGCTGTAGTTCAACGCCTGGGCCACGGCGGCGAGGGTGCCGCGCCGATCGAGCTCGCGCAGCAGCCGCAGCCGGTGAACATCCAACATATCTGACGATTATCGCCCAGAAACATTCGCTGGACGAACTGATCGCCGGTGGCGATGGTGAGCAGGTGACCACGACCGCCGCCGGCGCCCCGCCCCTCGCCGCCCGCTCCGGCCCCGCCGTCCTCATGGTGCTGGGCTCCTGCGTCTCGCTCCAGGTGGGCGCGGCCCTCGCCGCCGGCCTCTTCCCGGCGACCGGCAGCGCGGGCGCGACCCTGCTGCGACTCGGCCTGGCAGCCGGGGTCCTCCTGGCGCTGGCCCGCCCCGCGGTCCGCGCCTGGCGGGGGCACCAGTGGCGCGCCGTCCTGCTGCTGGGAGTCTCCCTGGCCGGAATGAACGGCTTCTTCTACGCGGCCATAGCCCGCATCCCACTGGGCCCGGCCGTCACCATCGAGTTCCTGGGTCCGCTCACCCTGGCTGCCGCTCTGTCCCGCCGAGCCCGCGACCTCGGCTGGGTCCTGCTGGCCGCGGCGGGCGTGGCGATGCTCGGATTCGCCGACGGAGCCGCCGGCCTCGACCCGCTCGGCGTGATCCTGGTCCTCGTGGCCGCGGCGTTCTGGGCCCTCTACATCCTGGCCAGCAGCCGCGCCGGTGCCGCGGTACCCGGACAGGGCGGCCTCGCGGTCGCGATGACCATCGGCGCGCTGGTCCTGCTGCCGGGCGGGGCGATCGGCGCGGAGAAGGCGCTCACCTCACCACACCTTCTGCTGGTCGCCCTCGGCACCGGCCTGCTGGCGTCGGTGATCCCGTACTCCCTGGAGATGTCGGCCCTGCGCCGCCTGCCGCAGCGCACATTCGGCATCCTGCTCAGCCTCGAACCGGCGGTGGCGGCCCTTGCCGGCTGGCTCCTGCTGGCCCAACCCCTCGGCTGGACCAGCGCCACGGCGATGGTCGTGGTGGTACTCGCCAGCATCGGCTCCACGGCCTGTGCATGATCCAAACCGCGTGGCGGCTTCCGCCGAGTGATGCGATGCTGTGGCGTGCCCGATGACATCCTGGTGAGCGAGCGGCTGGTGATCCCCGCCGCCGAGCTGTCGTGGCGGTTCTCCCGCTCGAGCGGCCCCGGAGGTCAGGGCGTCAACACCACGGACTCCCGCGTCCGGCTTTCTGCAATGGGGACCTCATGGCCGATGTAGTTGTCCGGCCGGGGGTGGTCATTCCGGAGTCCGAGCTGAGCTGGCGCTTCTCACGGTCCAGTGGGCCGGGCGGCCAGGGCGTGAATACAACGGACTCGCGGGTGGAGCTGTCGTGGAATCTGCTGGCGTCCGGCATCCTGTCGCCTCCGTTGAAGGAACGGGCGGTGGAGCGGCTCGGCACCCGCCTGATCGACGGCGTGTTGACCATCACCGCTTCGGAACACCGCTCCCAACTGCGCAACCGCGAGGCGGCCGCGGCTCGCCTCGCTGGCACCGTCGCCGGGGCTATCGCTCCACCGCCCCGCGTCCGCCGTTCCACCCGCCCCTCGCGGGGAGCCGTCGAACGCCGCATCGCCGACAAGAAGCGCCGGGCCCAGATCAAACGTGGTCGCCGAGGCGACCACGACTAGCGCCACGGTCAGCCAAGATGGCCCCGCTCCGGAAGGCCTCCGGACGGGGCGTTCTATGTGAAGAGCGCGATGATCGTGCTTACGGCTATGACCAGCGTTAGCTGAGACGGAGGGCAATTGGTCGTCCGTGACATGCCACCACGCAGGCGCCGAGCGGCTTGCCCGAACGTTTCCACGGTGACCTCCTCCGTGCTGCCAATCCTTCGCATGCCTCCACCTGGCGCGATGCTGACGGACTCCTCGGCGGCCTGGCTCAGACGGCTCGTCAGCGGGCAGTGGATCAGTGCGCGCCGCCCGGACCGGGGCCTTCTGAGGACTTCTGAGCACCCTGCGATGGCATGGCCGGCGTTGCGGGCCAACACTGATGAAGGCATTCGAAGTCAGGGCCGTACAACAGTAGTGCAGTCAGACGAGGTCGCCGAGGTGACTGCGACTGATGCCGTCGGCGGGGTGGTCGGGGTCGATGCGGAACAGTGCCGTGACGAGCGCGACCAGGCCGGTGAGAATGAGTGTGGCCTCCAGCGCGGGCTGGGAACGGGTCCAGTCGACGCCGCCTTCCCACGGATTGGTGATGCCCGACGGCGGACCCGCCACGGCTTCGATACCGGTGTCCGGCTCAGGTTCCGGAGCGGGTCGTCTCACGTCAGCGCTGTAGAGATACCTGTTGTCTGGCTTCACTTCCCAGGAGTTGATGTCGGCGGCGTAGAACTCGTCAGCCTGCGCGGAGGTGAAAGAGTCGATGTAGACCAGGCTCTCCAGGGTCGCCCGGGGCCCGTGGATCGAGATTTCCGAGGCTCGTTTCGCCGCCTCGTCGAAGCGTGGTGCGAGCAATTCGTTGCTTTCCACGGCGGAGAGCCCGCTCAGCGCCAGGGCCGTGACGACGCCCAGCCCGGCGGCGGCCGACCGCAGTCCTCCGCGCGACACCAGCCCGGCGTTGATCGCCAGCCCGAGCGCGGCGATGACGAGCCCGATGGGGATCAGCACCATGAAGCGAACCCTGACGTCGGCCGGCACCTCCCAATCGGACACCGACGGTTGCAGCGCTTCGTCGCCGATCCATACGAGCAGGACCAGGGCGAACAGTCCGGCAGGAACATGCCGCCACCTGATCAGCGGGCCGGCCCGCCCCAGGACGGCCGCAGCCAGCGCCGCCCCGCCCACCGCCACCACCATCGGTTCGAGCATGGCGGCACCGCCGTCACCACCGGCGAAGGCGACCGGCCAGCCGTAGCCGGCGGCGTAGATGTCCGAAAGGAAGGCGGTCAAAGTCAACAGTGCCAGCCCGCCCACGGCGGCGTGCCGGGTCCACCGCCGTGTCCCGGCGGGGTTGGGGCTCGTCAGCGCCATCGCGAGCAAGCCCGCCATCGCGAAGGTGCCGCAGTACGGCACCAGCCGACGGTCGAGGAAGAGCGCGGCTATCTGGAGCCCCGCGGCCGCAAAGAACCCGAATCGCACCCATGTCACACCGCGCACTCGGTGATGATTCCGGCATTTACGTCGCGCGACCATCCGTCCGTCGGGCGAGGGTGGCGCTCGTCCGGTCAGGGCCGTGGAGCCTCCGGCGGGACTTAGCGGAAAACGGTCTCGAGATCGGCCGGTCGCGGGTGAATAAACGGGAATCCGCAGGGGATTCCGTCGTGATGAGTACCGATCCGCACGGCGCTGGCAAGGCGGAGACCGACCGCTTCGCGCAGCGTCACCGTGAGCTGGCAATCCAGATCGCTGAGGTCGAGCAGAAGGTGGCAGCGACAGAAGAGCAGGTGGCCGAACTGCACGACCACCTTGCTGAGGAGCGCGGCGACCGGAAGTACCAGGAACTGGCGGACGACGCCCGTGCTCACGCGAAGGTGGCACGCGAGATGGCGGCGCGAGCCAGGGCCGTCGCCGCCGACTAGTCCGCCGGTTGGTGGTCGCGCTCGTCCGGTCGGGGCCGTCATGCCTCCCGCGGAGGCGTGGCGGAAACGGTGGGCTTTCCCTGCGGGCGGTGGGGGGTGGTGCGGTTGGGTGGTGTGCGCCCGTACGCGATCAGAGGTTGTGGGGTGCTACGGCCTCGCGGTTTTCGGCGGCGAGGGCCGGGCCGAGGAGTTCGTCGCAGACGCGGATGAGGCGGGCGCGGAGCGCCGCGGCGCGGCGGGCGAACTCGCGTTGGCGGGTGACGTATTCGGCCTTGCCCTCCGGGGTTTCGATCTTCACCGGGGGCTGACCGTAGGAGCTGAGGTCGTACGGGCTGGCCTGCATGTCGAGTAGGCGGATGTCGCCGGCCAGGGCGAAGCAGTCGAGGGCGAGTGCGCCGGGGACGGCCGGGCCGAGCTTGCTTGCCCACTTGTGGCAGTCCATCGCGGCGTGCAGGCAGCCCGGCTGGTCGAAGTCGACCTGGGTGGCGCGGGTCGGCTGGAGGCGGTTGAGCCCGACCGCCTCGGGGGTGAAGAAGCGGAAGGCGTCGAAGTGGGTGCAGCGGATCGGGTGTTCTTCGACCACCCGGTCGGTCTCGGCCTGGCCGAGACGCAGCGGCAGGGAGTGGCGGTGCTCCGGCTGGCGGTAGACCATCGCCCATTCGTGCAGACCGAAACAACCGGAGAACGCGGGGCGGGACGCCGTCGCGGTGAGCAGGCCGTGGATGTAGCGGACGCTTTCGCCTCGGGCCTGCATGTACGCCTCGACGTCCAGGGTCACCACGCCGTCGGGGCGGGTGGAGTAGAACTTCCAGGTCGCCTGCTCGGGGAGGCCGTCGGGTGCCGGGGCGAGGCCGGTGCCGACGCCGGGGTGCCAGCGGCGGAGCTGGGCCGGGCGGGTGCCGTAGTAGTCGTAGAGGAAATCCTCTATGGCGTGCTTCTCGCCGGCGGCCCGGCGGGCCCGGTGGCCGGCCGTCATCTCGTCGGCGCGCTCGGCGTGTGCCCGGGCGAGGGGGATCCAGCTCATGCTGGGCAGCACGGTAGTCAGCGCGTGACTCTCGCTGATCCCCATCGCACCAGCGTATCCAGCGAGTCCAGTCCGATCGAGCCTCGGCGTCGCCGGTGGTGAGCGAGGCCCGGCGCAGCCGGGGTCGCCCCAGGCCCGGGGCGTAGCCTCGGTGCTGCGTGCAAGCTTTCGATGGATGGGGTTATCCGTGCGTTTCGCTCGTTTTGTTCATGCCGGTGGCGTGTCCTTCGGCGTCGTCGAGGGTGAGGCGCAGCCGGGCGCCCAGGGCTTGACGATTGCCGAGATCGACAGCATCCCGTTCCAGAACGTCCGCTTCACCGGACAGCGCTGGGCGATCGCCGACGTCCGGCTGCTGGCCCCGATCTTCTCCAGCAAGGTGATCGGCGTCGGGCGCAACTATGCCGACCACGCGGCCGAGATGGGCAACGAGGTGCCCAAGGAGCCGCTGATCTTCATCAAGCCGTCGACCTCGGTCATCGGGCCGAACGACGCCGTCCGCATTCCGCCGGTCACCCGGCAGGTCGAGCACGAGGGCGAGCTGGCCGTCGTGATCGGCGCCAGCGGTGCCCGCCGCGTGGACCGCGCGGGCGCCGCGAAGGCCATCTTCGGCTACACCGTCGGCAACGACGTCACGGCGCGCGACCTGCAACGCAGCGACCCGCAGTGGACCCGGGCGAAGGGCTTCGACTCGTTCTGCCCGCTGGGGCCGTGGATCGAGACCGAGCTGGACGTGAGCGACCTGGAGGTGCGGTGCGAGGTGGGCCGCAACCCCGAGGAGATGGAGGTACGCCAGCTCGGCCGTACCAAGGACATGGTGTTCGACGTGCCGTCGCTGGTCTCGTACGTGTCCCACGTCATGACGCTGCTGCCCGGTGACGTGATCCTCACCGGGACGCCCGCCGGGGTGGGGCCGCTCGTCGCAGGTGACACCG
The DNA here is from genome assembly GCF_003751945.1 of Couchioplanes caeruleus. NCBI lineage: Bacteria > Bacillati > Actinomycetota > Actinomycetes > Micromonosporales > Micromonosporaceae > Couchioplanes > Couchioplanes caeruleus. The sequence continues at coordinate 5,903,033 of NZ_RJKL01000001.1, forward strand.
TGTCGGTGAGCGTGCAGGGCATCGGGGAGCTGCGCAACCCGGTCGTCTCACTCGACTAGGAACCGCGGAGGGCCGGCGCGCGTCGGAGCGGTATGAAACTGCGCGCTGCCATCCTGTTCGCCCTTACCTTTCTCGGCCTCGGCATGGTCGTGCTCGCCTCGCCGCCAGGTCCGGCCTGGGCGTGTAGCTGCGCGGTGGATTACGCCGAGATGGAGAAGAGAGCCGACGTCATCGTCGTCGGTACGGTGACCGAGGTGACCGACACGGGGATCGCCCTCTCGGTCGAGTCCGTCGAGAAGGGCGACACCGCGGGAGCGACCGCGCTCAGGCTGCAGGTGTCGCCCGGCGGGGCGTCCTGCGGATATCCCTTCCGCGAGGGTGGGCGATATCGGGTGAATTCGAGCGACGGCGCGACCGGCGTGTGCGCGGGTGTCAGTGAGCTTGCGCCCCGCCCGCCTGTGGCCGTTTCGACCCACAGCACGACCGCGCCACCTCTGGCGCAGTCGTCGCCGAGCCGGTGGTGGCTGGTCGGCGCCGCGGCGATGACCGTGCTGGTCGGCGGCGTGGTCGTGGCAGCCGTACGGCGGCGGGGGTCGGCCTAGTCCTTTCTCCCGCGCCGGGGCCGGTCGGCCGCGATCCCGTCCAGCATCAGTCGCAGGCCGTAGGCGAATGCCGCCTCGGCCTGTTCCTCCGTGCCGCCGCCGAAACCGTCCGCGTGCCAGACCCGGGTCATGGTCGGATGCTGCTCGACGTCGAACCAGTCTGCCCAGAACCGGTCGCGTGCGTGCCACCACGCGTCGTTCGTCTGCCCGGTCGCCCGGTGCAGTAGCACGTTCTCGCCCTCCTGCCGGGCGGCCGCGGTGACGAACATGCCGATCGCCACCGCGGCCTCGTTGACCCGTTCCAGCGGTAGCCCTGCGTCCTTCACCGCGGACAGGATGTACTCGCGCTCGCGGAACGTGCCCGGGCCGAGCGGAGGGCGGATCGTGGACACCCGGCTGAGCCAGGGATGGGCCCGGTACATCGCCCGGGTGCGGTCCGCGTAGAGGTGGATCCGGTCACGCCAGTCCGGCGGTCGCTCATCGTCGGGGCCCGGCAACTCGCGACCGCCGAGCACCGCGTCCACCATGAGCTCGACGAGCTCCGAGCGCGACGGTACGTAGGTGTAGAGCGTCATCGTCCCCACGTCGAGGCGCGCGGCGACCCGGGCCATCGAGGTCGCCTCGAGGCCCTCCGCGTCGGCGATCGCGATGCCGGCCGTCACCACCTCGTCCACGGTGAGCCGCGGCGGCCTGCCGGTCCGCGCCGGCGCCGGAGGATTGCGGTGGCGCCACAGCAGGGGCAGCACCCGGTCCGGATCCGTCACTCACTCTCCTTCGGTTTTCGTATAGCCTACGGGAAGGGTTTTCGTAGACCTTACGAGAATGGCGGTGTCGCGATGAAGATCCTGGTGACGGGTGCGACCGGAGGCGTCGGTCGGCTGGTCGTGGACGAGCTGCTGGCGCTCGGCGCCACCGACGTGCGGGCGCTCACGGTGAATCCGACGAGAGCCGGGCTGCCCGCCGGGGTGGAGGTGGTCACCGGCTTCCTGGGCAGGCCGGCGAGCGTTCCGGCGGCGCTCGCCGGCGTGGACCGGATGTATCTCGCCCCGCTGATCGAGACGAACGCCGAGGTCTGCCGAATGGCGGCCGCCGCGGGGGTGCGGCGGATCGTCGACATGGCCGGCGCCAAGGGCGACCACTGGCAGGCCATCGAGGACGGGGTGGAGGCGTGCGGGGTGCCGTACGTGCATCTCGAGCCGGGCGAGTTCATGTCCAACGCCGATCTGTGGGCCGGCCAGATCCGTGCCGGGGACGTGGTTCGCGACGGCTACGGCTCGGCCGCCAACGCGCCGATCGCCCACGCGGACATCGCGGCGGTGGCGGCACGCTGCCTGCTCGAGGACGGTCACGAGGGGCGTTCGTACGAGCTGACCGGCCCGGAGTCGCTGACCCGCCGCGAACGCGTGTCCCTGATCGGCGCGGCGCTGGGACGCGAACTGACCTACGTCGACCTGCCCCACGACGAGCTGGTGCAGGAGCTGGAGGCGAGCATGGGCGAGTACGCCGCCTGGTATGCCGACGGCCTTCGGCTTCTGGCGGAGCACCCGCAACGCGCGGTGCCCACGGTGGCCAAATTGATCGGACGCCCGGCCACCACCTTCGCCGCCTGGGCGCGCGCTCACGCGGCGCTCTTCGGGGCGTAGTCGGGACATCACCGAAACGCCAGTTGGTAACCCGATTTGGAGGGCACCGGGGCCTCGGGTAGAGTTCCTACTCGGTACGGCAAGCCGTACCGATGGGGTATGGGGTAATTGGCAGCCCGACTGATTCTGGTTCAGTTAGTCTAGGTTCGAGTCCTGGTACCCCAGCGCTAAGGTCTCCCCGCGAGATCGGCGGCGCTGGACTTCTGATAGAGTTCAGCACCGTTGCTGGAGCGGGAAAGACCGAAGCAAGAGCAACAATGGCAAGGCCTGGTCCCGTCGTCTAGCGGCCTAGGACGCCGCCCTCTCAAGGCGGTAGCGAGGGTTCGAATCCCTTCGGGACTACCAGCATCAAACGGCTCGTGTCGATGGACACGGGCCGTTTTGCTTTGCCTATGACATTGCTACGCCGTGCTGCCGATCACTCACGCTGAGTTCAGCGCTCGGCGTAACCCCGCGGACGGGATCCCGGCAACACTGTCAGTGTGACGGATCTCCAGGTGCGCCGTGTCGACTTCGGCTATTTCATCCGCTCCGCCGCCGAGACAGGGACCGGGTCGCCGCGGGTCGAGCCCTGTCTCGGATACCTGATCGACCATCCCGACGGCGCGCTGCTCGTCGACACCGGCATCGGTGCTCACCCCGCAGTCGAGGCTCGCTACCGACCGCGGCGGATCCCGCTGGTGGACGCGCTCGCTGCGGTGGGGCGCCGGCCCGACGACGTACGGCACATCGTCAACTGCCACCTCCATTTCGACCACTGCGGCGGCAACCCCGAGCTACCCGGAAGGCCGATCTTCACGCAGCGGGCGGAACTCGAGCCGGCGCGGACGAAGGAGCATTACACCCTGCCCGAGCTGATCGACTCGTCCGGCGCCCGCTACGTCGAGCTGGACGACGAGGCGGAAGTCCTGCCGGGCGTGGTCATCGTGCCCACTCCCGGCCACACCGCCGGGCACCAGTCGGTGGTCGTGCGCCGCCGGGACGGCACCGTGGTGGTCGCCGGGCAGAGCCACGACCACGCGACCGCGTTCACCGGCGACGTGCCGGCCGGGCGGGCGCGCGCCGACGGCGCGGGGTCACCGCTGCCCGTTCCGCCGGACTGGGTGGCCCGCCTGCTGGAGTTCGATCCGGCACGTGTCGTCTTCGCGCATGACAACGCGGTGTGGACCCCCTGAACCGCGGCGAGGCGACGGATTGCGGCTACAGGCCGCTGAGGCGCTGTCCCGCGCGGACCACGGCCATCGCGTGCCGCTCGCCGGGGCGGCGGCCGAGGCGCTCGATCGGGCCGCTGATGGAGATGGCCGCGATCACCCGCCCCGTCCGGTCCCGGATCGGCGCCGAGACGCTTGCCACACCCGGCTCCCGCTCCGCCACGCTCTGCGCCCAGCCGCGACGCCGGACCTCCGCCAGCGTGCGCCCGGTGAACTTGCATCGCGGCAGCAGCGGCATGACCGCCTCGGGCGGCTCCCAGGCGAGCAGGATCTGCGCCGCCGAACCGGCCACCATCGGCAGCACCGAACCGACCGGCACCGTGTCGCGCAGGCCGCTCGCCCGCTCCGCCGCCGCCACGCAGATGCGCTCGTCGGCGCGGCGCAGGTAGAGCTGCGCGCTCTCACCGGTCGCGTCGCGCAGCGCCGACAGCAGCGGCTCGGCCGCGGTCAGCAGCACGTCGGGTGCCGCGTTCGCCAGTTCGCCGAGGCGCGGTCCGGGTCTCCAGCGTCCCTGGGTGTCCCGGACCAGCATCCGGTGGATCTCCAGGGCCTGTGCCAGCCGGTGCGCGGTCGCCCGGGGAAGCTTCGTGCGCTCGACGAGTTCGGCCAGGCTCGCGCCGTCGACACAGGCCGCGAGGATGACCACTGCCTTGTCGAGAACGCCGACACCGCTCATACTGTGTCCCACAAGCCGAAACATACCTCCCAGAATTTAGGATGTCCAGATGGTGGGAGTCACTCCGAAGCCGAGGACCTTGGCAGAGAAGGTCTGGGACGACCACGTCGTCCGGTCTGCCGAGGGTGAGCCTGATCTGCTCTACATCGACCTTCACCTGCTGCACGAGGTGACCAGCCCGCAGGCCTTCGACGGCCTGCGCCTGGCCGGGCGCCGGGTCCGGCGCACCGATCTCACGCTCGCGACCGAGGACCACAACACCCCGACGGGGTACGCGGACCCGGCGTTCAACACCCGCCGCGGCGACCTGCTGACCATCGCCGACACGACCTCGCGGATCCAGATCGAGACGTTGCGCAAGAACTGCGCCGAGTTCGGTGTGCAGATCCGCTCGCTCGGCCACGAGCAGCAGGGCATCGTCCACGTGATCGGCCCGCAGCTCGGCCTCACCCAGCCGGGCACCACCATCGTCTGCGGCGACTCCCACACCGCGACCCACGGCGCGTTCGGGGCGCTGGCCTTCGGCATCGGCACCAGCGAGGTCGAGCACGTGCTCGCGACGCAGACGCTGCCGCAGTCGAAGCCGAGGACGATGGCGGTCACCGTCGTCGGCGACCTGCGTCCCGGCGTCACCGCCAAGGACCTCATCCTCGCGCTCATCGCCCAGGTCGGCACCGGCGGCGGCAACGGCCACATCGTCGAGTACCGCGGCGAGGCCATCCGCAAGCTCTCCATGGAGGGCCGGATGACCATCTGCAACATGTCCATCGAGTGGGGCGCCAAGGCCGGCATGATCGCTCCGGACGAGACCACCTTCGCCTACCTGAAGGGTCGTGAGCACGCGCCCACGGGTGCCGACTGGGACGCGGCGGTCGCCTACTGGCGCTCGCTCGGTACGGACGAGGGCGCCGAGTTCGACACCGAGGTGATCCTGGACGCCTCCGCCCTCAGCCCGTTCGTCACCTGGGGCACCAACCCGGGGCAGGGCGCCGCGCTCGACGGTGCCGTGCCGGATCCGGAGGAGTTCGTCGAGGAGGTCGAACGCAACGCCGCGCGCCGTGCGCTGGAATACATGGGTCTGGAGGCCGGGACGCCGCTCAAGGAGGTGCCGGTCGACGTGGTGTTCGTGGGCTCCTGCACCAACGGCCGCCTCGAGGACCTGCGCGCCGCCGCCGACGTGATCCGTGGCCGCAAGGTGCACGACGGCGTACGGATGATGATCGTGCCGGGGTCGTATCAGGTGCGCGAGGCCGCGGAACAGGAAGGCCTGGACAAGATATTCCTGGACGCCGGCGCCGAGTGGCGTTTCGCCGGCTGTTCCATGTGTCTGGGCATGAACCCGGACACGCTCAGCCCCGGGCAGCGTGCCGCTTCCACGTCCAACCGCAACTTCGAGGGCCGGCAGGGCCGCGGTGGGCGTACCCATCTCGTCTCGCCGGAGGTCGCCGCCGCCACCGCCGTGGTGGGCCGCCTCGCCGCCCCCGCCGACCTCTGAGCCGGGAGATACCGTCATGGAGAAGTTCATCACCCACACCGGCAAGGTCATGCCCCTGCGTCGCTCCGATGTGGACACCGATCAGATCATCCCGGCCGTGTACCTGAAGCGGGTCACCCGGACCGGATTCGAGGACGGGCTCTTCAGTGCCTGGCGTGACGATCCGTCGTTCGTTCTGAACAACCCGGCGCACACCGGGGCGACGATCCTGGTCGCCGGACCCGACTTCGGCACCGGTTCCTCGCGCCAGCACGCCGTCTGGGCCCTACGGGACTGGGGTTTCAAGGTTGTCGTCGCCGCCCGCTTCGGCGACATCTTCCGCGGCAACGCCCTCAAGGAGGGTCTGCTGCCGGTGCAGCTCGACCAGAAGGCGGTCGAGGCGCTCTGGGAGATGGCCGACAGCGAGCCGGAGAAGCGGATCACCGTGGACCTCGTCGAGCGCCAGGTACGGGTGGACGATGCCGCCTGGAGCTTCCCGATCGACGACTTCAGTCGCTGGCGCCTCATGGAGGGCCTCGACGACATCGGACTGACCCTGCGCCACGAGGAGGCGATCACCTCGTACGAGAAAGGCCGCCCCACCTACAAGCCGGTCGTCGTCTGAGCCGCAAAACCCTGTCAGTACAGGCTTTTTCGCCCCCGCCGACCGTCCGGCGGGGGCGAATTCGTTGCGACACAACGGTTTTTTTTCCGGCCAATGTTTGTGTCTGCTGGTCAGAGGGCATACCGTGCGCGCAGAATGGCTCGCATTGGGCCAGTGATGCTTGTCCACGACGATGGAGACCCCGTAGGCGACTTGCGCAGAGCGCAGATCAAGGTAGGTCGTGAACAAGCGTCAGTTCTCACGTTCGGGAGGAAAACCGTGAACAAGGCCGAGCTCATCGAGGCGCTCGCCGCCCGACTGGGGGACCGGAAGACGGCGACAGCGGCGCTGGACGCGGTGATCAGCGAAGTGCAGACCGCCGTCACCAAGGGCGACCGGGTCGCCATCACCGGTTTCGGTGTCTTCGAGAAGCGGGCGCGAAATGCGCGCACGGCTCGGAATCCACGCACCGGCGAACCAGTCAAGGTGAAGAAGACGTCCGTCCCCGCCTTCAAGCCCGGCACGGGTTTCCGGGAGATGGTCGCCAGCGGCAAGGTGGCCAAGGCCGCCGCCGCCAAGAAGACGACGGCCACGAAGGCCACCGCCACGAAGGCGACCGCCACCAGGGCCACCGCCACGAAGGCGGCCGCCACGAAGGCGACCGCCACCAAGGCGACGGCGGCGAAGAAGACCGCCGCCAAGGCCGCTCCGGTCAAGGCGGCCGCCACCAAGACGGCGGCGGCGAAGAAGACCACCGCCGCCAAGTCGACGGCGACGAAGGCCACCGCGGCCAAGTCGACCGCCGCCAAGGCCACCGCCACGAAGGCGACCGCCACCAAGGCGACGGCGGCGAAGAAGACCGCCGCCAAGGCCGCTCCGGTCAAGGCGGCCGCCACCAAGACGGCGGCGGCCAAGAAGACCACGGCCAAGGCCACGCCGGCGAAGAAGACCGCCACCAAGACGGCGGCCGCCACCAAGTCGGCCCCGGCCCGCAAGACGGCCGCCCGCAAGACCACGGCGGCGGCCAAGGCCACTCCGGCCAGCAAGGCCACCACGGCGCGGGCGACGCCCGCGCGCAAGACCCGCTGACGCAACCGCTCAGCGGCCCGCTGACGAGACGAAAGGCGTCCACCCTTCCGGTGGACGCCTTTCGCGTGTTCCGGCGCCACGGCGGCCGCTGAGCCTACGGTCCGCTTCATGGACCGCAGAACCGCCCGGCCCCGCCCCGCACCCGCACCGGCGGGAAAGTGGGACCGGGCCGGGGAGCAGGACCCCGTCGGGACGCCGGATCCGGCCGGGAGACCGGATCCGGCCCGGCCGCGTGGGCTGGTGAGCCGGTCGCTGATCGCCGCCGCGGTCTTCGTCGCCGCCGTGCTGCCCGGCTGGGTGCTGGGTGACGCCGCCGAGCGCTGGACGGACTGGGGGGTGCTCGACTGGCTCGTCACCTGTGCGCTGTCCGGCGTCGCCGTGCTGCTGCTGGCGCCGTACGGGTCGTACCGGCGGCGGGACGCGGTACTCGGGCTCGTACCCATCTACGGCTGGTATCTGACCAGCCTGCTCTCCTGGCGCATCGCGTTGCTGCCGTTGCGCGACTGGGAACCCCGCGAGGACGAGTTGTGGCGTGCCCGCTGGCTCACCGGCGACCTGATCGGCTTCTGGCGGGCGGACCCGCTGCCGCCGCCCCGGCCGCGCCCTCCGGCCGCCGGGCCGCGGATCAGATCCGGCTCAGCGCCACGAGCCGGTCGCCCGACCAGGTGAGCACCCAGCCGTCGCCCTTCGGCGTCTTGTAGGGCGCCGGGTCGTCCGCGCCGTCGAGCAGCGCCAGCAGGCTCGGGATGACCTTGCCCTGGCTGCAGATCGCCGTACGCCGGCCGTCGCGCAGCTCGACCAGCCGCGCCGCCGCGGCCTTCACGCGTGCCGGGAGCTCGGCGGGGTCGCCGGGTTCGGCGAAGGTCGACTCCGTGGCGATCGGCAGGCCCAGCCGGGTGGCGAGCGGCTCGAGCGTCTGTCGGCAGCGCAGCGGCGTCGCCGCGATCAGCCGTTGCGGAGCGAAGACGGCGGCGGCCGCGGCCATCGTCTCCGCCTCGGCCCGGCCCCGGTCGTCGACCGGCCGCAGCGCGTCGTCGCCGGCGAAATCTTTGCGCCGGCCCGCGTGGGCGTGCCGGATCAGCAGGGTCAGCCCGGTCACCGGTGGCAGGGTGACGACGTGCTCGACCAGGCGGCGGTCGTCCGGATAGCTCAGCCGGGCGATGGCCTCGCGCGGCGGCAGCCACACCACGGCGTCGACCTCCGTCGGATCCTGCGGATCCACGGCCGGTCCGTCGCCGGCCCGCAGCAACCAGAAGTCCACCGTCTTCGGCACACCGCCGGGCATCGTGTACGCCACACCGGGCAGCCGAAGTTGGGGCTCGCCGCGGACGCCGGTCTCCTCCAGCACCTCGCGCACCGCCGCGGCGAGCGCATGCTCGGACCCGTCCAGCTTGCCCTTGGGCAGGCTCCAATCCCGAAGGTACGGCCGGTGCACGACGCAGATCTCGATCCCGTCGTCGGCCGGGCGCCACAGCACCCCACCGGCGGCGCGGACTGTCTCCGTCACATCAGACCGCCTTGCCGAGGACCCGGCGCAGTAGCGCCTCCTGCAGGTGGACGTGCGGCTCGGCGTGGCTCGAGGAACGCCGGTGCCAGGTGCCGTCGCCCGCCAAGTCCCAGCCCTCGCTCTGGTCGCTCATGGCCAATTCCAGCACATTGCGCAGATCCTGCTGCGCGGACGGCAGCGTGACACGCACCAGCGCCTCGACCCGGCGGTCGAGGTTGCGGTGCATGAGATCCGCCGACCCGATCCAGTATTCGGCGTCGTCGCCGGCGCCGAAGCGGAACACCCGGGAGTGCTCGAGGAAGCGGCCGACGATCGAACGGACCCGGATGTTGTCCGACAGCCCCGGTACGCCGGGACGCAGGGCGCACATGCCGCGGATCACGAGGTCGATCCGTACGCCGTCCTGCGAGGCCCGGTAGAGGGCGTCGCAGGTCTCCTCGTCCACGAGCGAGTTCACCTTGAACTGCACCAGCGCCTCGCCGCCCGAGCGGGCCACCCGGGCCTGTTCGTCGATCCGCTCGATCAGGCCCCTGCGGACGCCGTGCGGCGCGACCAGCAGGCGGCGGAACGCGGTCTGACGGCTGTAGCCGGTGAGCACGTTGAACAGGTCGGTGACGTCCGCGCCGACCTCCGGATCGGCGGTGAGCATGCCGAAGTCCTCGTACAGACGGGCGGTCTTGGGGTGGTAGTTGCCCGTGCCGATGTGGCAGTAGCGGCGGATCTGGTTGCCCTCCTGGCGCACGACGAGGGAGGTCTTGCAGTGCGTCTTGAGGCCGACGAGGCCGTAGACCACGTGGCAGCCGGCCTTTTCCAGGGTGCGGGCCCAGGCGATGTTGGCGACCTCGTCGAAGCGCGCCTTCACCTCCACCAGCACCACCACCTGCTTGCCGGCGGCGGCCGCGTCGACCAGCGCGTCGACGATCGGCGAGTCCCCGCTGGTGCGGTAGAGCGTTTGCTTGATGGCCAGGACGTTGGGATCCGCGGCGGCCTGCTCGATGAAGCGCTGCACGCTCGTGGAGAACGAGTGGTACGGGTGGTGCACGAGGATGTCGCACTCCCGCAACCGGTTGAAGACGCTGCGCGGCACCTCGCCGTCGGCCAGATGCGTGTGCGTCGCCGGCACGAACGGGCGGTCCTTGAGGTCGTCCCGGTCGGCCTCGCCGTAGACCTGCCACAGGGCCGCCAGGTCCAGCAGGCCGGGCACCCGCAGCACGTCCTCGTCGTTCATGTCGAGCTCGCGGGCGAGCAGGTCCAGGACGTGGTCGCTGATCGAGGCGGCCACCTCCAGGCGTACGGGCGGTCCGAACCGCCGCTGTGCCAGCTCACGCTCCAGGGCCTGCAGCAGGTCCTCGTCGCGGTCCTCGTCGACCTCCACCTCGGCGTTGCGGGTCACCCGGAACAGGTGCCACTCCAGGATCTGCATGCCGGAGAAAAGCTGATCAAGATGTACGGCGATGAGCTCCTCGACGGGCAGGAAGCGCACGCCCCGGCTGTCGTTCTGCACCGTCACGAAACGCGACACGTTGTTGGGCACCTTGATGCGCGCGAACAGCTCGCCACTGCTCTCGACCGGATCGCGCAGCACCACGGCCAGGTTGAGCGAGCGGCTGGAGATGTACGGGAACGGGTGCGCCGGATCCACGGCGAGCGGCGTGAGCACCGGGAAGACCTGCTCGCGGAAGAAGGTGCGCAGCCGCTCGCGCTCCGGCGCGTCGAGCTCCGCCCAGCTCACCAGCTCGATGCCATCGGCCTGCAGCTTGGGGCGTACCTCCTCGGCGAAGCAGGCGGCGTGCCGGGTCACCAGGTCGGCGGCCCGCTCGGTGATCATCTCGAGCTGGTTGCGCAGCGAACTGCGGTCGCCGCCGCGCATCGGCAGGCCCGCCTTGAGCCGCCGCTTCAGGCCGGCCACCCGGACCATGTAGAACTCGTCGAGGTTGCTCGCGAAGATCGCCAGGAACTTGGCCCGTTCCAGCAGCGGCGTCCCGGGATCCTCGGCGAGGGCCAGGACGCGGGAGTTGAAGTCGAGCCAGGACAACTCGCGGTTGAGGAAGCGGTCGTCGGGCAGCTCGGTGCGCTCCACGGCGGTGTCGTCGGTGCGCGGTGCGGCGGTCGTCACGGCAGGCTCCGTCGGCTCGGTGGCGGTCGGTCTGGTCGTGGTCGGTCCGGTCGTCGGGGGCTCGGTCGTGGGGGCCTCGGTCGTCGGGGGCCTGGTCGTGGGGGGCTTGGTCGTCGAGACGCGCGGCAGGAACCGCCCGTCCGCACCGCGTCGCCGCGCGGTATCCGCGGGCACGGCGGAGCGGGGTGTCCGGGGCGGGATGGTCATCGCTCCATCATTGCCCGTTCGGGGTTACGGGGAAATGAACAAAGCTCAGGTGATTCCGGGAACTTGGACCTTGGTCACGGAGCCGTCCGATGCCGCCTCGATGGCGACCCGCTGGCCCGGGCGCAGCAGGCGCAGGCCGGAGGCGCGGAACGCCGCCGCGGGGAAGGTCAGCTCACTGCCGTCGTCGAGCAGCAGTGTGCCCGTGTGGGTCTGGGGATCGAAGGTCGCGATCGTGCCCTGCATAGGGTGCACGCTACCGGGGCGGCCCGGCCGGCACGCGGGAAGAGCCGCACCCCGCGAGCCCGAGATCGCGGAGCAGCGCGCAGGTGTGGTCGCCCGCGCCGAGCTCCAGCACCGTACGCAGATCCGCGGCCGTGTCCACGTCCTGCCGCAACCCCGGCCAGTCCCCGCCCAGGGCGGTGGCGCCCGAGGCGGCGTGGGCTGCCGCCGAGCCGGCGCCGAAACGAGGGTCCAGGGCGCTGCCCCTACCCGCGGTCAGCAGCACCGTGCCCGAGCCGGCGGCGTCGACGACGAACGCCCGGGTGTCGCCGGCGGCCAGCAGCGCGGCGCCGAGCTCGTCCGGGCGCAGCGCCGGCAGGTCGCCGGCGAGGGCGGCGCGCCGGCGGCCGGGACCCACGACCACGTCGGCGCCGTGGCGCAGCGCGCCGTTCAGCCCGCCCCCGACGTCGCCCACCACCCGGGCGCCGAGGGCGGCCACGGCGGCGGCCGCGGCGGGGTCGTCGGTCACCACCACCACCTCGCCGACCTGCTCGCACGCCGCGATCGCCGTGACGGTGTCGCGGACCATGGCCAGCGCCAGCCCCTCGTGCCAGGCGGCGGGGACGGCGCCACGCAGCCGGCTCTTGGCCGCGCTGAGGCGCTTGACGGGAACGACCGCCGTCCAGTCCGGTGCTGACACGCCGCCAATCCTGCCACCGGCGCGCCCGCGCCCGCCTCGGGCGGCCCCGGCCCGACCGGCCGCCCCCGGCCGCCCCGGCCCGCGCTCCGGCCGCGCCCCGGCCCGCGCTCCGGCGGCGCCTCAGTCCGCGCTCCGGCCGCGCCCCGGCCCGCGCTCCGGCGGCGCCTCAGTCCGCGCTCCGGCGGCGCGTCAGTCCGCGCTCCGGCGGCGCGTCAGTCCGCGCTCCGGCGCGTCCGCGGCCGGCTCCGGGCCGGGGGTCGGGCCGCCCCGCGCTGGCTCCGGCGACGGCGAGCAGGCATGATTTCGTCCCAGGGTGTGGGGACGGAGGAGATACCGTGGCGCAGCGCAAGCTGGGGTTCTGGCGGCGGCTGGCGGTGGCGCTGGTGCTGCCGACCATGTGGTACTGGACGAAGCGACGCTGGTACGGCATGGAGAACCTGCCCGCCGGCGGCTTCATCATCACGCCGAACCACATGTCGCAGTTCGATCCGCTGCTCGTGGCCCACTACATCTACGCGGCCAAGCGGTGGCCCCGCTTCCTCGGCAAGGCCAGCATCTGGAAAATCCCTTTCGTGGGCTTCATGCTGCGCAAGGTCGAGCAGATCCCGGTCGAACGCGGCAGTGTGGAGGCGGTGAAGTCGCTCGACACGCTCGTCGACGTCCTCCGGCAGGACGGCGTCGTGGTGATCTATCCGGAGGGCACGACGACCCGCGACCCGGAGCTGTGGCCGATGCGCGGCAAGACCGGCGCGGCCCGGCTGGCGCTGCTCACCGGTGCTCCGGTCGTTCCCATGGCTACCTGGGGGTCGCAGCAGGTGCATGACGTACGGACCAAGAAGATCTCGCTGAGGCCGCGCCGCGCGGTCAGCGTCGTCGCCGGCAAGCCGGTCGACCTGAGCCGCTGGCAGGGTGAGGCGCCGACCCGGGCGGTGCTGGAGCAGATGACCGAGGCGATCCAGTTGGCCGGCCGCGACCTGCTCGCCGAGCTGCGCCAGGAGCCGCCACCGGACGGCCTCTTCGAGGCGCCCGCCCACCGCCGCACCGGCCCGGCCTCGGAGCAGTCAGCATGAGCCGGGCAGCGGTGCTGGGCGCCGGGGCCTGGGGCACGGCGGTCGCCAAGATCCTGGCCGACGCCGGATCCGACGTCACGATCTGGGCGCGCCGGGAGACGGTCGCCGCCGCCATCCGCGAGTACGGCGTCAACGAGAGTGCCCTGCCCGGCGTCAAGCTGCCCGAGCGGATCACCGCCACCAGCGACCTCGCCGCCGCGGTCGAGGGAGCCGGGATCGTATTCCTGGCGGTGCCGTCGCAGACGCTGCGCGGCAACCTCGCCGACTGGGCCGGGCACCTGCCCTCCGGCGCGACGCTGGTGTCGCTGATGAAGGGCATCGAGCTCGGCACGACCAAGCGGATGAGCGAGGTCATCGTCGAGACCGCGGGCGTGGAGCCGGGCCGGGTCGTCGTGGTCTCCGGTCCCAATCTGGCCCCCGAGATCGCCGCCGAGCAGCCCGCCGCCACCGTGGTCGCCGGCACCGACCCGGCCCGCACCCAGCTCGTGCAGCAGGCCCTCGCGCTGCCGTACATCCGGCCGTACACCAGCGACGACGTCATCGGCTGCGAGATGGGCGGCGCGGTCAAGAACGTCATCGCGCTCGCGTACGGCATGGCGACGGCGATGGGCATGGGCGACAACACGAAGGCCTCGCTGATCACCCGGGGTCTGGCCGAGACGGCCCGGCTCGGCGTCGCGCTGGGCGCGGACCCGATGACCTTCGCCGGGCTGGCCGGGCTGGGCGACCTGGTGGCGACCTGTTCGTCGCCGCTGTCGCGCAACCGGACGTTCGGCGAGCATCTGGGCCGTGGCGAGTCGCTGGAGGCGGCGCAGGCGTCGACCAAGCAGACCGCCGAGGGCGTGAAGAGCTGCCTGGCGATCCGCGACCTGGCCCGGGCGCACGGCGTCGAGATGCCGATCACCGAGCAGGTGGAGCGGGTCTGCCACGAGGGCGTCGACCCGCGGGTGGCGGTGAAGCTGCTGATGGGCCGCGAGATGAAGCCGGAATGACCGGCGACGGCACGCGGGTCGTACACGCCGGTCTACCCACGCCCGTGCCGGGCCGGCCGTTCCTGCCCGGCCCGGTGTTCGCGGCGCCGTACCACCTGGATCCCGTCGAGGGAGCCGGGGAGGACGGGTACGGCCGCCCGGACAACCCGACCCGGCGTGCGCTGGAGGCGGCGATCGGGGAGCTGGAGGGCGGCGCGGTCCGGGCGTTCGCCAGCGGCCAGGCCGCCATCACCGCACTGCTGCTGTCGGTGCTGCGTCCCGGCGACACGGTGATGCTGCCCGCGGACGGCTACTTCACCGTGCGCGCGTTCGCCGAGGGCACCCTGCGTGAGCTGGGCGTCGGCACGGTGCTGGCGCCGACTTCCGGGCCGTACCCCTCCTTCGAGGGTGTGCGCCTGGTGCTGCTGGAGACCCCCGCCAACCCCGGGTTGGACGTCTGTGACGTGCGCGCGGTCGCGGCGGACGCGCACGCGGCGGGCGCCCTTGTCGCGGTGGACAACACCACCGCGACGCCGCTCGGGCAGCGCCCGCTCGACCTCGGCGCCGACCTGGTGGTGGCCTCCGGCACCAAGGCGCTGACCGGCCACTCCGACCTGCTGCTCGGATATTTGGCGACCCGCGACGACGAGCTGCTGCACCGGGCGACCACGTGGCGGGCGCAGACCGGCGGCATCCCCGGCGCCTTCGACTGCTGGCTGGCCCACCGCTCGCTGGCCACGCTGGACCTGCGGCTGGCCCGGCAGAGCGCCAACGCCGCCGCGGTGGCGGGCCTGCTCGCCGGGCGCGACGACGTGACGGGGTTGCGCTGGCCGGGGCTGGAGACCGACCCGTCGTACGCACGCGCGCGGGCGCAGATGCGACGCATCCCCGGCATCGTCTCGTTCGACCTGGGCGACGCGGAGCGGGTGGCCCGGTTCCTCACCGCCTCGGCGCTGGTGTTCGCGGCGACGTCGTTCGGCGGGCTTCACACCACGGCCGACCGGCGGGCGCAGTGGGGCGACGACACCGCGCCGGGCTTCGTCCGGCTTTCCTGCGGCATCGAGGACGCGGCCGACCTGCTGGCCGATCTCACCGCGGCCCTGGACGAGGCCTGATCTACGGTTCTCGCCATGGAGTGGAGCAGTTTCAGCGGCGCCGAGGTGACCGCGCTCGCGCAGGGCGAGAGCTTCTTCGCCGACCCTGGGGAACGGGAGTGTCCCGCCTGCGGTCGTCGCAGTGTGCGCGCGTACGTGAATGTTCCGGAGAGCGCCCGGCGGCCCACCCTGGTGAGTTACGTCTGGTGTTCCGCCTGCCACCGGTTCGTCGGCACCCGGGCCAGACACCCCGAGGGCCTGGTCTTCTCCGACCCGCTGGCCACGCTCGCCGCCGAGGAGCGGCGTGAGCTGGAGCGCAGTCTCGTCGGTTTCCTCGCGCATCTCGACCGGCTGTGGGACGAGGGCGTCCTGCCGCAGACGTTCGCGGCCGCCTGACCTTCCCGCGACAACCGACTTCCCTTGCTGTTCGTCGCCCTGACTCTGGTGGTGGGCCTGGTGGCCGCCGCCCTCGTGGCCGGCGCCGCCACGGACCCGGGCTTCAGCCCCTGGATGACGGTGGCCGGTTCGGCGGTCAAGTACTGGGTCGGCGCCTTCGGTATCCTGCTGGTCGTGTCCCACCTGCGCCACTTCGTGGCGGCGGGCCTCACCCGCCGCGCCGTCCTGGCGGGCGGCTCGGCCGTGGGTGCGCTCCTGTCGCTGACGGTGACCCTGCTCGGTGCCCTGCTCTGCCACTGGCTGGTGCGCGACGTGGCGATCCGCCGCCAGGCCGCGAGCTGACACCCTCGGTGCCGATGTCATCGACTCTGCGTGGGACGTCTGTCGAGGTGTACCTGCCGTATCCGGAAAGTGCTCTACGCAGAGTAGGGTCTTCCCGGCATGCCCGCGGCAGGCAGCCCCCAGGTCCGGCAACGAGGAGCCCTTTCCATGACGACCCCTCGCAGAACCCGCGTGGCGATCGTGTTCGGCGGTCGCAGCACCGAGCACGCCATCTCGTGCGTGAGCGCCGGCGGCATCCTGGCCGCGCTCGACCCCGACGTGTACGAGGTAGTGCCGGTCGGGATCACCCGCGAGGGCGCCTGGGTGCTCGCCGGAAGCGACCCGGCGCAGCTCGCCATCGAGGGCGGCCGGCTCCCGGAGATCACCGTCGAGTCGGGCCGGGCCGTGGTGCTGCCCCCCGACCCCACCTCCTCCGGGCTCATGGTCGTCGACCCGGCCGACGGGGTCGCAGTCCTCTCCGGCGTGGACGTCGTGTTCCCGGTCCTGCACGGCGCGTACGGCGAGGACGGCACGATCCAGGGCATGCTCGAGATGGCCGGGATCCCGTACGTCGGCGCGAACGTCTTCGCCTCCGCGGCCGGCATGGACAAGGAGTTCACCAAGAAGCTCGCCGCCGCCGAGGGCATCCCGGTCGGGCCGTACGCGGTCCTGCGGGCCGGTCAGTCGCTGTCCGAGGCGGACAAGGAGCGGCTCGGGCTGCCGGTCTTCGTCAAGCCGTCGCGCGCCGGATCCTCCTACGGGATCAGCAAGGTCACCGACTGGTCCCAGCTCGACGAGGCGATCGCCGGCGCCCGCCGGATCGACCCCAAGGTGCTGGTCGAGGGCGCCATCGTGGGACGCGAGATCGAGTGCGGCGTGCTCGAGGGCGAGGCGGCCGGGGGAGCCGAGGCCTCCCTGCTCGCGGAGATCATGGTCACCACGTCGGACGACGAGTTCTACGACTTCGAGGCGAAGTACCTGGGCGACGGCACGCCGTACCAGATCCCCGCCGACCTCGAGCCCGAGGTGGCCCGGAAGGTCCAGGAGTACGCCTGCCGCACCTTCACGGCGCTCGACTGCGCCGGGCTGGCCCGCGTCGACTTCTTCGTCACCGCCGACAACGAGATCTTCCTCAACGAGATCAACACCATGCCGGGCTTCACGCCGACGTCGATGTTCCCGCTGATGTGGGCCGCGACCGGCCTCGACTATCCGAAGGTCGTCGACCGTCTGATCCGCACCGCCCTGCGCCGCGGCACCGGCCTGCACTGAGGCCGGCAGGGGCCCGCCCGGCTCAGACGCAGCCGGAGGGCACGCCCTGGGTGATCGACTTGTCGGTCTCCACCACCGTGTCGGAGAACTCGTTCGCCCACTGCGCGGCCTGCGCGTAGTGCTTCGGCACGGTCACCTGGACCGGCACCTCGCGGTCCATGGTGGTGAACGTGGTGGCGGCGGGCTGCTGGTCGGCGTACCAGCAGACCCGGTTCATGTTCATCAGCTCGGTGTCCATCGGCACGCAGCCCGAGCCGGTCTCCGTCAGCGATTTGCACATCCGGGGCTGCGGGACGCCGCAGGCCACGGTGATCGGCGGCTCGCCGTAGGCGGCGTTCTGCTCCGGGCCGGCACTGACCTTGCGGGGAGCCAGATCGCGCACCCGCGTCGGAAGCTGCGAGGTGACCGCCAGGCAGACCTGCTTGGTCCGGCCGGCGAGCTTCGGCGCGGCCAACTGCACCGGTGTGCCCGGCACGACCACGGGCTGGGTCGCGCTCGCCGTCGGCGCCGCCTTGCCGCTCGTGTCGCCCGGTGCCATCTGGGAGAAGATCAGGAGCCCGGCGAGGATCGCCACCGGCACGGCGACGACGGTCGCCCACAACGCGGCGCTGCGCGTCACCGGATCCCTGGTGGGTGGCTGAGACTCGGTGCGGGGCTCCACGTCGACCATGTCAGAGATTTACCACGGAGCACGTCACGGTCCGGGTGATGCCCGGGACGTACTGGATTTTGCTCACAATCATCCGACCGAGTTCATCGACGCTGTGCCCTTCCGCGAGGACGACCACGTCGTAGGGCCCGGTGACCGCGTCGACGCGTACCACTCCCTGAATTTTGTCGATAGCGGCGGCCACGTCACGGGCCTTTCCGACCTCCGTCTGGATGAGGATGTATGCCTGGACCACGATCCGACTCCTATCCGCCGCCGCCGGCGACCCGAACGTGAAACTACAGTACGGAGCGCGGTCCTGGCGGCACGCATCGCTCTGGCGGGCTTCAACATAACGGCGCGGGATGAATTCGCGCACCGCGACGGGGAAACGAGGGAACGGTGGACGTGAGCATCGCGGAGGCGGGAGAGTTCGGGCTGATCGCCCGGATCGTCGCGCGGCTCGGGGACGGCCGGGCCGACGTGCTCGGTCCGGGCGACGACGCCGCGGTGGTGGCCGCGCCCGACGGCCGTGCGGTGGCGTCGACGGACGTCCTCGTGGAGGGCCGGCACTTCCGGCGGGACTGGTCCAGCGCGGCCGACGTCGGTCACCGCGCGGCCGCCGCCAACCTGGCCGACATCGCGGCCATGGGCGCCACGCCGACGGGATTGCTGGTGGCGCTCTGCGTGCCGACGGACCTGGACGTCGCCTGGGCCGAGGAGCTGGCCGAGGGGCTCGCCGCGGAATCCGCCCTGGTCGGGGCGACCGTGGTGGGCGGCGACATGTCGTCGAGCCCGACGCTGACCATCGCGGTGACCGCGCTGGGCGACCTCGGCGGCCGGGCGCCGGTCCTGCGCAGCGGGGCCCAGCCGGGCGACGTCGTCGCGCTCGCCGGGCGTACGGGCTACGCGGCGGCAGGCTACACGGTCCTGTCGCGCGGCTTCCGGACGCCGAAGCTGCTGGTGGAGGCGTACCGGCGCCCGGCGGTGCCGTACGTGCAGGGGCCGGCCGCGGCGCAGCTCGGCGCGACCTCGATGATCGACGTCTCGGACGGGCTGCTGCAGGACCTCGGCCACGTGGCGACCGCCAGCGTGGTCGGCATCGACATCCGGCGGGACGCGTTCGAGGTCCCGGACCAGATGCGCGACGCGGCCTCGGCGCTGGGCGTGGACCCGTACGTCTGGCTCCTGGCCGGCGGCGACGACCACGCCCTCGCCGCGACGTTCCCGGCCGGGGTGACGTTGCCGCCGCAGTGGCGGGTGGTCGGTAGCGTGCACGAGGGCACCGGGGTGACCGTCGACCGCAAGCCCTGGCAGGGCGGGACGGGCTGGGATCACTTCCGCTGAGCGGTCCGGCTAGCGTTGCCGCGTGGAACAGATCGAGATCCGCGAGGTCCGCTTCGACGAGCCCGCGGTGCAGGAACTCATCGGCCAGGCGATGGCCGAGCTCAGCAGCAGGTACGGCGGCAGCGGTGACGACACCCCGGTCGCGGCGGCGGACTTCGCCCCGCCGGGCGGGGCGTTCTTCGTGGCGCAGGAGGCATCCGGGCGCCTGATCGGCTGCGGCGGCTGGCGGGAGCACGGCGACGACGCCGAGCTCAAGCGCATGTTCACGATCGCGGCGGCCCGCGGGCGCGGTGTGGCGCGCCGGGTGCTGGCGGCGATCGAGGAGTCGGCGCGGGAGCGGGGCCGCAAGCGGGTGATCCTGGAAACCGGCGACAAGCAGCCCGAGGCCGTCGCGCTGTACGAGAAGTACGGCTACGAGCGGATCGAGGACTTCGGTTACTACAAGGGCGAGCCCGGGGTGCTGTCCTACGCCCGCGTGCTTTGATCCTTTTGTTCCGGCTCGGATACACACGTAGCCGCCGGGTCACGAGGACCCGGCGGCTACGGGAAGTGCTGAGGTCAGGGTCGGGCGGTCAGGCCCGGCGCCCGCACGTCAGGCGCGGACGACCTTGCCGGCCTTGATGCACGAGGTGCAGGCCTTGACCTTCTTGGTGTTGCCGCCACCGGCCGGGGTGCGCACCGACTGGATGTTCGGGTTCCAGCGGCGGTTGGTCCGCCGGTGCGAGTGGGACACGTTGTGGCCGAAGCCCGGTCCCTTGCCACAGACGTCGCACACGCTAGCCACGGGGTACTCCTGGGATTGATACGCCGGGCGGGCAAGGCCGAGACCCGGCTGCGAACTGAGGGTGCCCCGGGCAGACTGCGCTCGGGCAACCTGGCCAGGTTACCCGATGGCCCGGGCGGACAGCCAATCGCCCTCTCGCCCCGGGCGCAGCCGCCATTTGTCGGAGGTGGTTAGTACGCTTTTCTAGTGCTGGAGACCCTGGACGCCGCGGCAGTGCATCGCTGGTGTGGCGCGGGACTCGCCGCGCTGCGGGCCCACCAGCATGAGATCGACGAGCTGAACGTCTATCCGGTGCCGGACGGCGACACCGGCACCAACCTGGTCCTGACCCTGACCTCGGCCCAGGAGGCGCTGGAGGAGCCCCCGGACGCCCCGGAGACCGGGGACACCGCCGAGCCCGGCCCCGACGGCACTCTGCTGGGGCCGGTGATGCGCCGGATGGCTCGCGGTGCGCTGCTGGGCGCCCGTGGCAACTCCGGCGTCATCGTCTCCCAGATCCTGCGGGGCATGGCCGACACCTTCGCCACGGCGGTATCCGTCCGGGGAGCGGAGCTGGCCACGGCGCTGCGGACGGCGAGCGAGGCCGCCTATGCCGCGGTCGCCCGTCCCGTCGAGGGCACTGTGCTGTCCGTGGCGGCCGCCGCGGCGGAGGGCGCGGGAGGGATCAAGTCCGACGACCTGCTCGCGGTGGCCCGGGCCGCGGCCCGGGCGGCGGCCGAGGCGCTGGCCCGCACGCCGCAGCAGCTCCCCGTGCTGGCGCACGCCGGGGTGGTGGATGCGGGCGGCCGAGGGCTGGTGCTGCTGCTCGACGCGCTGGTCGAGGCGCTCAGCACCACGGCCGCCGACGGGAAGCCGGCGAGCCCCGCGACGGCGACGACCGTCCCGGTTCCGGGTGAGCTCCCGGATGGTGGCTTCGGTTATGAGGTGCAGTTCCTGCTCGATGCCGAGCCGGCGGCGGTCGAGGTCATGAAGCGGACCCTCGACGGCCTGGGAGATTCGCTGGTGGTGGTCGGCACCGGCGAGGGGCGGCCGCCCACCTGGAACGTGCACGTCCACGTGGACGACATCGGTGCCGCCATCGAGGCCGGGATCGTCGCCGGGCGGCCGCACCGGATCTCGGTGAACCGGCTCGAGGACCGTATCCACGATCACGCCCACCCCCACGCGACGCACCCGGACCCCGGCACCCAGGCCGAGCCCGGAGCCGGGGCAGGGGACGAGAACCTCCTGGAGGAGCACGCGGAGACCGGCGGTTGGGAGACCGGGGACCGCGGCGCCGTCGTGGTGGCCGCCGGGGAGGGGCTCACCTCGCTCTTCGTCGACGAAGGAACGGTCGTGGTCGGGCGCAACCCGTCGACCGCGGAGATGCTCGCGGCGGTCGCGCAGACCGGTGCGCGGAGGGTCGTACTGCTGCCGAACGACGCCAACACCCACGCCGTCGCCGTCTCCGCCGCCCAGGAGGCCGCCGCCGCGGGCACCCGGGTCGTGGTGGTGCCGACCCGCTCTCCCGTGCAGGCCCTCGCCGCGCTCGCGGTGCGGGATTCGCAGCGGCGCTTCGACGACGACGTCATCGCGATGGCCGAGGCGGCCGGCGCCTGCCGCTACGGCGAGGTGACGACGGCGGCCCGGGAGGCGCTGACCGTCGCCGGCCGCTGCCACCCCGGCGACCTCCTCGGCCTGATCGACGGCGAGGTCAACGTGATCAGCGGCGGCCCCGAGGACGGGACGGCGAGCGACGCGGCCCTCGCCGACGTCAGCCGGCGGCTCCTCGACCGGATGCTCGGCGGCGGTGGCGAACTGGTCACCCTCGTGCTCGGCGCCGACGCCCCCGCCGCGCTCGAGGAGACGCTGCGGGCGCACCTCGCGCAGGCGTGGCCCTTCGTCGAGGTGCAGTGTTATACGGGCGGCCAGCCCCGATACCACCTCCTGGCAGGAGTGGAATGAGCGACACGACCACGGCGACGACGACCGCCACCCCGTTGCGCAAGGTGCTCGGGGAACGGACCGCCAAGGCGCTGGCGACGCATCTCGACCTGCACACCGCGGGCGACCTGATCTACCACTTCCCGCGCCGGTACGACGAGCGGGGCGAGCACACCGACCTGCGGCAGCTTCAGGTGGGTGAGCAGGTCACCCTGCTCGCGCAGGTCAAGAGCGCCACCGTACGCCCGATGCGTCAGCGCCGCGGCACCATGCTGGAGATCAGCATCGGGGACGGCTCCGGCGCGACGCTCACCTGCACCTTCTTCAACCAGGCCTGGCGGGAGCGGGAGCTGCGCACCGGGCGGTGGGGCCTGTTCGCCGGCAAGGTCACCGACTTCCGTGGCAAGCGGCAGCTCAACGGGCCCGCATACCAGTTGCTGCGGGCCGACGCCACGCAGGACGAGGCCGCCGAGGAGATCGAGGAGTTCGCCGGCGCGCTCATCCCGGTGTATCCGGCCGCGGCCGCCGTGCCGACGTGGACGATCGCCAAGTGCGTGCGGACCGTGCTGGACACCTTCGAGCCGCCCGACGACCCGCTGCCCGGGGCGGTCCGGGCAAACCGCAACCTCGTCGGCATCGGCACCGCCCTGCGGGAGATCCATCGGCCGAGCTCCAAGGAGGAGCTGTTCAAGGCGAAGTACAGGTTGAAGTGGGACGAGGCCTTCGCCGTACAGCTCACGCTCGTGCAGCGCAAGGCCCGCGCGGCCGCCGCTCCCGGACGGTCGCGACCACGACGCGACGACGGGATCCTGGCCGCGTTCGACGCGGCTCTTCCCTACGAGCTGACCGAGGGGCAGGCGCGGGTCGGCGAGGAGATCTCCGCGGACCTGGCGCGCGCCCATCCGATGCACCGGCTGCTGCAGGGCGAGGTAGGTTCCGGCAAGACGCTGGTCGCCGTCCGCGCGATGCTCCAGGTCGTGGACGCCGGAGGGCAGGCCGCGCTGCTCGCTCCGACGGAGGTGCTCGCCACCCAGCACCACCGCAGCATCAGCGCCCAGCTCGGCGCGCTGGGCCGGGCCGGTGAGATCGACGGCGATCCGGCGGGCACGCAGCTCACGCTGGTCACCGGTTCGCTCGGCGCGGCCGCGCGCCGGGCCGCGCTCGCCCGGGTGGCCGACGGCAGCGCGGGCATCGTCGTGGGCACGCACGCCCTTCTGTACGAGGGTGTCGACTTCCGCGATCTCGGCCTGGTGGTGGTGGACGAACAGCACCGCTTCGGCGTCGAGCAGCGGGATGCCCTGCGGGCCAAGGCCGCCCAGCCGCCGCACGTGCTGGTCATGACCGCCACGCCGATCCCGCGGACGGTCGCGATGACCGTGTACGGCGACCTGGAGACCTCGACGCTGTCCCAACTGCCGCGCGGCCGCTCGCCGATCGCCTCGCACGTCGTGCCACCCGAGCGGCCGGCGTTCCTGGACCGGGCCTGGCAGCGGGTCAAGGAGGAGGTCCGGGCCGGGCATCAGGCGTACGTGGTGTGCCCGCGGATCGGGGACGCGGCCGGTGCCGAGGACGACGGCGAGCCCCCGTCCGACACGGAGTCCGCCCGCCGCCCGCCGCTGGCCGTGCTCGACGTGGCGCCGATCCTGGAGGAGGGTCCGCTGCACGGCCTGCGGATCGGAGTCCTGCACGGGCGGCTGCCCGCCGAGGAGAAGGACGCGGTGATGCGCCGGTTCGCCGCCGGCGAGCTGGACGTGTTGGTGGCCACGACGGTGATCGAGGTCGGCGTGGACGTGCCGAACTCGACCGTCATGATCATCATGGACGCGGACCGGTTCGGCGTCTCCCAGCTCCACCAGCTCCGCGGCCGGGTGGGGCGGGGCTCGGCGCCCGGCATCTGCCTGCTGGTCACGGAGGCGGTGGAGGGCACGCCGGCCCGCGAACGCCTGGACGCGGTGGCGTCCACGACGGACGGCTTCAAGCTTGCCGAGCTCGACCTGGAGCAGCGCCGCGAGGGCGACGTGCTGGGCGCGTCGCAGTCCGGCCGGCACAGTCACCTGCGGCTGCTGTCCCTGCTGCGAGACAGCAAGCTCATCACCGACGCGCGGGCCGAGGCCGCCGAGCTGGTCGGCGACGATCCCACCCTCGAGCGGCATCCGGCGCTGGCCGCCTCCGTGGCCGCCCTGGTCGACGAGGAACGAGCCGAGTATCTGGAGAAGGGATGATCCTGCATTTCTGCCCCCGCGCCGAGTGGGATGCGGCGACCGCGACGGGCACCTACCGTGCCGACTCCCTGGCGACGCAGGGCTTCATCCACTGCTCCACGCCGGAGCAGGTCCACATCCCGGCGACCCTGCTCGCCCGGGGACGCACGGATCTGGTGCTGCTCGTGCTGGACGAGGCGCTGCTGCCGGCGCCCGTGAGGTGGGAGGACGGTGATCCCCCGGATCCGGGCGGCATGCAATTCCCGCACCTGTACGCCCCGATCCCGGTGAACGCGGTCTCGGCGGTACACGAGTGGCACCCGGAGCCCGACGGCTCGTTCCGGCCCCCGGATCTCCTCTCGTAGCAGCGATCTTCCGGCTTGCGTTGGAGCGCACTCCACCCCGTAGCGTCGACGCCATGGGGAAGCAAGCCGGAAACACCACCCTGCTGGAGATCGACTGGCAGTCCTGGATCGCCGGGACGGCACACGACGCCTCGGCCGCCGGACGAGCGCGACGGGTCCGGTCCGCGGCCCGCGCGCGGGGCTGGCCGGTGATCTGCAGCCGATACCTCTCCGCCGATCCGACGGACACCTCGCGCGCCGACCCGGAGAGCACGGATGCGTCCTTCGTCGCCGGGTTCGAGCCGGAGCAGGACGACCCGGTCGTGACCAAGCATGGCCGGGACGTCTTCGACGTTCCCGAGCTGCCGGTCCTGCTCGACCGGCTGCACACCCGCCGCCTCCTGCTCACCGGCCTCATGACCGACCATGGGGTCGCGCTGGCGGCCCGGAGCGCCGCCGCACGCGACTGGGCGGTCACCGTGGTCGCCGACGCCTGCGCGGCGACCAGCGACCGGGCCCACGACCGGACGCTGTCCGAGCTCCGCGCCGCCGGGATCGGGATCATCGGCGCGGACGAGCTGGCGACATGGTGAGCCCCGCGATCTCGATCGCCGAGGTGGCCGAGCGGACCGGCCTCTCCAAGGACACGCTGCGCTGGTACGAGGCGGAGGGCCTCATACCGAGCGTGCATCGCGACGCCAGCGGTCACCGGGCGTACGACGATGCCGCGGTCCGGGTCATCGAGCTGGTCGTCCGGCTGCGTCGCACCGGCATGCCGGTCAGGGACACCAAGGACTTCATCGCGATGACCCGGCAGGGTGCGGCCACCCACGGGCGGCGACTGGCCCTCCTCCGAGAACATCGCGAGCGCGTGCGCGCGCATCTCGCACAACTGGAGGGCGACCTCCACGCCATCGAGGACAAGATCGACCACTACGTCGGACTCATCTCCGAGGGCCGCGACTGCGACGCCTCGAAAGTGACCGATCCGGCGATCCTTGCCCAGCAGAGGAGCTTGGGATGACCGTTACCGTACCCACCGTCGCCCTCGGAGACGGGCTGCACGTCAGCCGGATCGGCTTCGGCGGCATGGCGCTCAGCCACGCCTATGGGGACACCGATCCGGATGAGGCCCTGCGGACCCTCCACCACGCGGTGGACCAGGGAGTGGCGTTCATCGACACCGCGGACGTCTACGGCAGGCCGCGCGACGGCAGCACCGGGCCGGCCGGGACCAACGAGGAGCTGATCGCGAGGCTCCTGGCGGACCGGCGCGACGAGGTGAGCCTCGCGACGAAGTTCGGCATCACCGGTGCGGTCGGCACCCCCGGCATCAAGGCGACCCGCGGAGACCGCGACTACGTGCGCAGCGCCTGCGAGGCATCCCTGCGGCGGCTGGGCACCGACGTCATCGACCTGTACTACCTGCATCGCCGCCAGCTCGACATCCCGATCGAGGAGACCGTCGGGGCGATGGCCGAGCTCGTCGCGGAGGGCAAGGTCCGCCACCTCGGCCTGTCGGAGGTGACCGCCGACGAGCTGCGGGCCGCTGCGCGGGTGCATCCCATCGCCGCCGTGCAGAGCGAGTGGAGCCTGTGGTCACGCGACGTCGAGGCCCGGGTCGTACCGGCGGCGCGCGAGGTCGGGGCGGGATTCGTGCCGTACAGCCCGCTGGGGCGGGGCTTCCTGACCGGCGCCATGACGCCGGAGAAGGTCTCGGCCGGCATCCTGCGCGGAGAACCCCGGTTCGTCGAGCACTTCGCGGCCAACCAGCGGATCGTCGATCTTGTGCGGGAGGTCGGTCGGGAAACCGGAGCGACCGCGGCGCAGGTGGCGCTCGCCTGGCTCTGGGCCCGGGGCGAAGCGCTCGGACTGCCGGTCGTGCCGATCCCCGGTACCCGGGTGGCGGCGCGGGTGACCGAGAACGCCGGCGCGCTGCGGGTGCGCCTCAGCCCGGCGCAGAAGGCCCGGCTGGACAGCGCGGCCGACCTCGTCCAGGGAGGCCGCAACCTGAGCTTCGCGCCGAAGGACTGGATCTCCGCCGGTCGGGAATGAGAAGCGGGCGCGCCGGCAGGTGCCGGCGCGCCCATCTTCGTCGGGTCGTGCTTGACCGAGTCTCCGTCGGGTCGTGCCTGACGCGTCTCCGTCGGGTCGTGCCTTACGCGGTGAAGGTGATCTTCCGACGGCGGGAGATCAGGAACAGCGCGCCGCCCGCGAGCAGCAGCAGGGCCGCGCCGCCCGCGATGCCGCCGGCCACCGGGCCGGTGACGGGCAGGGTGGGCTCGTCGGCCTTGCCGCCGCCACCGCCGCCGTTCTCGCACTCGAGCCCCTCGAGCGTGGCCTTGATCGGCTCGACGCCCAGCTCGGGGAGGTCGATCGTCGCGTAGGTGGCCCTGCCCAGCTTGAAGGCGACCTGCTCCGACTTGCCGGCCGCCACGGTCATCGTCTCGGTCTTGTCGCCGTACGTGATCTTCGCGATCGCCGGGGTGACGCCCTTGGGGTTCTCGACGGTGATCGCCACGGTCTCGCAGTCGTTCTCGACGATGACCGTGGGCCACTCGCAGTCCTCGGACCGCTCCCAGTCGTAGGTGACGTCGTCCATGCCCTCGGCGCTGACGGTGACGGTGCCGGCGCCCGCCGGGACGGTCACGGTCTCGCCCTTGCCGGCGTCGATGGTGACGGTCTTGCGGAAGTCGCCCGCCGTGACCGTGAAGTCGACGGCGTACCGGCTGATCTCGCCGTTGTTGCTGAGGTTCAGCGCGATCGTGCCGTCACACTGCGACAGCGGCTCGACGGCCGGGGTCTGGCAGCCCTGCTGGCCGCCGTTGTACCAGCCATGCGGCCCCTTCGAGCGGGCGCCGAGGCCGCTCTTGCTGCCGAGCTTCTTGTCGCCGTAGCGCGGACCGTTCTCGGTGATCTCCGAGATGATGTCCTTGTCGCTGCCGAAGAAGAGGTCCACCTGGGTGTTGCAGTCCGGCACGCTGACCTCCAGCGTCACCGAGCGCTGCTCGTTGGTGATCGTGCCGGTGTCGCGGTCGAACTCGTACTGCGGCACCGAGAACTGCGGCCTGGGCGTGAAGTAGGAGACGAGCGTGACCGGCTCGCCCTCGCACAGCTTGACGCCCTCGTCCAGGGACACCGTGGCGGTGGAGCTCTTGCCGTTCACGCCGAAGGTGTGGTGGAACGTGGCCTTGCCCGCCTCCACGCACGGGGTCTCGACCGGCGCGCACGGCTCGCTGAGGTCGACGCGTGCCGAGTTGTGCTCGTCCACATAGCCGTCGGCCGACCAGATCGACGTGAAGGAGATGGTGGCTTCCCGGGCGTCGCCGGTCACCTGCTGGGTGAGCGTCAGCTCCCCGTCGCGCCCGTGCGCCGACTTGGGGATGACCAGGTTGCCCGCGGCGGCCTTCTCGACGGCGGTGGGCGTGGTGGTGAGGTCCGCGACGGTGGCGTCGGTCGGATAGTCGTTGGTGAGCGTCCAGGTCACGATCCGCGTGCCGGTGGCCGTGTCGCAGACGGCCTTGCCGCTGACGGTCGAGGCGTGTGCGCTGGCGGGCGCGGTGACGACCGCGGCTCCACCGAAACCGATGAGTGCGCCGGCGAGGACGGTCGCGGCGCGGCGTAGCGGGGAGTTGAACTTCACGCGTACTCCTGAGGGCGGTCGAACAAGGGGGGGCCACGACACAGGGGAGACGGCGGCTCGCGCCGGGCGACGGCGGGCCGGAGACGACGCCTCCCCACGTCGTCGAGCCGACAGCGTTTCGTCGGCGCGGCTGACCTTAGCGACGGAGAGGAATCTGGGAAGTGGCTCAGGATCGGCTAAGGCTCTTGATGCGGATCCGAGACGATCGCTCCACGGAAAGCCCGCGAGTCGATGCGGTGGGTGTCGATCGGCCCTTGTCGCCGTCACCCGGACGAGTGGCGCAGGCGCCGAACGTGACCGTCGCCACACCCCGGAAAACCGCGCATATGCCCAGGTCAGGCGCCGATCCGTCACTCGGGCCGGAGCGTCGCCCGGTCGCGCGGTGTCCGAAAGATCCACAGTGGTGCCGCCCGCCGAAACCGCCGGCGGGCACTCTTGCGGATCAATCCGAAGAATGGCGCAGAAACCGCATATTGCTTCGATATATATTCGAGATCCTCGCTATACGGAAGGCGACGAAGTCGATGCGCTGAGTGCTATTTGGGAGGCAAAAGTTCACTCCGCAGTGGTGGGTGCGGAGGGGTGGCGTAGCGTCGCCGCATGACCAGGATCATCGCCGGCGCCCATGGCGGTCGCCGGCTGGCCGCGCCGCCCGGCGCGCTCACCAGGCCCACCTCCGACCGGGTGCGGGAGGCCTATTTCAGTGCCCTGGGCACGATGACCGACCTGGAGGGCGCCCGCTTCGCCGACCTGTACGCGGGCTCCGGCGCGATCGGCCTGGAGGCGCTGTCCCGCGGGGCGGCGCACGCGCTGCTGGTCGAGGCGGACGGCAAGGCGGCCCGGGCCATCCGCGACAACATCGTGGCGCTGCGGGTGGGCAGCGCCGCCCGGCTGGTCACCGGCAGGGTCGCCCAGGTGATCGCCGCCCCTCCGGAGGGTGGGCCGTACGACGTCGTGTTCGCCGACCCGCCGTACGCGGTCACCGACGACGAGGTCGCCGAGGTGCAGCGGCTGCTGGTGGAGAACGGCTGGCTCGCCGTGGACGCCGTGGTGACCTTCGAGCGGTCCTCGCGGACGGCCGTGCGCGGCGAGCCCCTGGAGTGGGTGGACGGCATCACCGCGGACCGCAGTCGTCGTTACGGCGAGACCACACTTTGGTACGGTCGCCGATCATGAGACGAGCGGTCTGTCCCGGATCCTTCGATCCCGTCACCAACGGCCACCTCGACATCGTCGGGCGGGCCAGTCGGCTCTTCGACGAGGTGATCGTCGGCGTGCTGATCAATCACTCGAAGACCGGCCTGTTCAGCGTCGAGGAGCGCATCGGGATGCTCCGCGAGGCGACCGCTGGCTACGGCAACGTCCGCGTCGAGTCGTTTCACGGTCTCCTGGTCGACTTCTGCCGGGCGCAGGACGCCGCCGTGGTGATCAAGGGCCTGCGGGCGGTCAGCGACTTCGACTACGAATTGCAGATGGCGCAGATGAACATCGGCCTCTCCGGCGTGGAGACACTGTTCATGCCGACCAACCCGCTCTACTCCTTCCTCTCCTCCAGTCTGGTCAAGGACGTGGTCAAGTGGGGTGGGGACGCGTCGCCGTACGTCCCGGACTTCGTCGGGGAGCGGCTCGTGACGAGGCTGCGGCAAAACTGACGGCGTGGCCTTCGCGGCTTCGTCGCCGGGTTCGGCAGTAACGTGATCGCACCACTCAGCGTGAGTGCTGTCTGACAGGAGTGAGGCGCCGGTGGATCCGCTCGACCGCATCGACGAGATCATCTCCATGGTGGAGCAGGCACGGTCCGTCCCGATGTCCCGGACCAACTTCATGTTCGACCGTGCCGAGATGGTGGCGCTCCTCGACGAGCTGCGCTCGGAGCTCCCCGGGGACCTGCGCCGGGCCGTCGCCCTCCTGGAGGAGCGCGACAAGATCATCGATGCCGGCAAGCGCGAGGCGGACCGGATCATCAGCGAGGGCGAGACGGAACATGCCCGGCTCGTGTCGGTGAACGAGATCACGGTATCGGCCGAGCACGAGGGTGCCCGGATCATCGCCGAGGCCCGCGCCGAGGCGCAGCGCCTGCGGGAGGAGGTCGACGACTACGTCGACACCGCCCTGGCCAACTTCGAGCAGTTCCTCACCCGGGCCCTGGCGTCGATAGAGCGTGGCCGCGACAAGATGCACGCGCTGCGCGAGATCGGCACCTTCCAGGGCGAAGACAGCGAGCGGCCGCTGCCGTTCTGAGCCTTCGGGGGCGATTCGACGCTGCCGACCCTGCTCAGGTAACCTTTCCTGTCGGCCTACCCAAGGCTGAGGATTCACGATGCCCAAGTCACCGCAGAAACACCTCGATCCCAGGCAGCCGCTGGTCGTCGACACGACGAAGCTCCCGCGCCGGCCCGGGGCGACGCGTGCCCTGAAGCGGGTCGTCCCGGCACCGGCGGACCTCGGTCTTGAGCTGATCTCGGTGCCCGAGGGCTCCGACCTCGAGCTCGATGTGAGCTTGACGTCGGTCTCCGAGGGCGTGTACGTCAGCGGCAACGTGCGCGGCTCACTCTCCGGTGAGTGCGGGCGCTGCCTCAACGAGATCTCCGAGTCGTTCGACGTCTCGATCGCGGAGCTGTTCGCCTACGAGGACAGCACCACGGAGGAGACGACGGACGAGGACGAGGTGGGTCGGATGCAGGGCGACCTGATCGACCTGGAACCGGCGGTCCGCGACGCGGTGGTGCTCACACTGCCGACGAACCCGGTCTGCCGGCCGGACTGCCCAGGGTTGTGCCCCGAGTGCGGGGTGCATCTCGACGACCTCCCGGCCGATCACAGCCACGAGGAAGTCGATCCACGCTGGGCCGCTCTGCAAAACCTGACTGAGCTGCCGAGGGCGGCTTCGCCGCAACACCCGCAAAACCTGACTGAGCTGCCGAGGGCGGCTTCGCCGCAACACCCGCAAAAGTTGAACGAGGAGTAGGTACCGTGGCCGTCCCGAAGCGCAAGATGTCGCGCAGCAACACCCGGTCCCGCCGGGCGAACTGGAAGGCGACCGCGGTATCGACCGTGGCCTGCCCCCAGTGCAAGTCGCCGAAGCTGCCGCACACCGCCTGCTCGGTCTGCGGCACCTACAACGGTCGTCAGGTCCTCGAGGTCTGAGCCTCGAGGAGTGACGCGCCCGATCATCGGGCGGGTCGAGCCTGAGCAGCGGCGAACGTCCGGTGCCCCGGGCCCGACGCAGGCCGGCCGCGAGGCCGGCGCTGTGCGGGAGCCGGGCACCGCGCGGATCGCCGTCGACCTCCTCGGCGGGGACCAAGCTCCCGCCGTCGTGGTTGACGGCGCTCTGCGCGCCTGCCAGGCCGACCCGGCCCTCCAGCTTTTGCTCGTCGGCCCGGTGGAAGCGGCCGACGCGGTTCTTGCCGCCCTGGGTCCGGCGGATCGTGGCCGGGTGTGCGCCGTCGCGGCGCCGACCGGCCCGCACGCCCAGGACCGGGACGTGAGCAGCGTCGAGTCCGGGGTGCGCTCGGCCGTGCTGGCCGTCGCCCAGGGCCTCGCCGACGCCGTCGTCTCGGCCGGCAACACCGGCGCCACCGTCACCTCCGCGGCGCTGGGCCTCGGCCGCTGGCCCGGGGTACGCCGCCCCGCCCTCACCGCCGTGCTGCCCACCGCCGCCGGCCGGATCGTCCTGCTCGACGTGGGTTCGTCCGTCGACCCCGACGAGACCACCCTCGCCATGCACGCGCGCCTCGGCGCCGCGTACGCCTCGGTCGTGCACGGCGTCGCGGCCCCCCGCGTCGGCCTTCTCACCATCGGCACCGAACGCGGCAAGGGTGACCGCCTGCGCCGCGCCGTCCCCGCCGTCCTCGCCGCCCTCGACCTGCCCGCCGGGGGCAGCTATGCCGGCCTCGTGGAGGGCAACGACGTGGTCACCGGCGCGCCCGCGGACGTCGTGGTGGCCGACGGCTTCACCGGCAACGTCCTGCTCAAGGGCCTCGAAACGGCGTACGCGCTGCTGGGCGCCCCGAACCCGGGCGAGGTACCGCCGCGGGCGGCCGTCCTGCTCGGCGTCGGCGGCACGGTGGTCGTCTGCCACGGCGCCGCGTCGGGAGCGGACATCGCCGCGGGCATCGGCTTCGCCGCCGCCCTGCACCGCCGGGCCGCCGTCCCGGCCATCGCCGACTTGATCATCGGTCCCGAGGCTCCGGCGACGGACCGCAAGACCCCGGATCCGCAGAGCGCAAGAGGTGGTTCATGAGCAGTATCGACAAGAGGCGGCTGCGGCCCTCCACCGAGCCGCTCGAGGAGGCCTTCGGCGTTCCCCTCGAGCCGGAGCTGCTCGAACGGGCGCTCACCCACCGCTCGTACGCGTACGAGAACGGCGGCCTGCCCACCAACGAGCGCCTGGAGTTCCTGGGCGACTCGGTCCTCGGCGTGGTCATCACCTCGGCGCTGTTCCACAACCACCCGGACCTGCCCGAGGGGCAGCTCGCCAAGCTGCGGGCCAGCGTCGTCAACATGCACGCGCTCGCCGACGTGGCCCGCACGCTGGGCCCGAAGGGCCTCGGACCGCACCTGCTGCTGGGCAAGGGCGAGGAGACCACCGGCGGCCGGGACAAGGCGAGCATCCTCGCCGACACCCTGGAGGCGCTGCTCGGGGCGATCTATCTCGAGCACGGGCTCGACACCGCCAGCGAGGTCATCCACCGGCTGTTCGATCCGCTGATGGCCGAGTCGGCCGGCCGCGGCGCCGCCCTGGACTGGAAGACCAGCCTGCAGGAGCTGACCGCGGCCCTGGGCCTCGGCGTGCCGGACTACGTCATCGACGACGCCGGCCCGGACCACGCCAAGACCTTCACCGCCTGGGTGGTCGTCGCCGGGGAGCGCTACGGCGGCTCCGACGGGCGCAGTAAGAAGCAGGCGGAGCAGCGCGCCGCCGCGGCGGCCTGGCGCACGCTCACCGAACGGGCCGAGGCGGAGACCCCGCCGCCGGCGGTCGCGGGCGGCGGGCACGCGGAGCTGTCGCGGGCCGACAGCAGGGACGCCGCGGCCGCGGCCGACGACCGAGACGCCGTGGCCGCGGCCGACGGCCGAGACGCCGTGGCCGACAGCAGCGGCAACCCCGCCGGGGCCGACGACAGAAGCGCCGCCGGCCGGTGAGCGTCGTGGCCTCCGGCACGGGCGAGGTCCCGGCCACGGACGGTGACGCGGCTCCCCGGTCCCGGCCCGAGCGCCTCTGGGACGCCGCCGGGGGCTGGCACGGCGCCGCCGTGGCGGTCGGCATCCTCGCGCTTTCCCGGATCCTGCAGATCTTCCTGGTCGTCCGCCTGGACCAGGCCGGCGAGAAGCCGGAGGGGCTGCGCACCAACCTGCTCATCTGGGACGGCGGCTGGTTCGTCAGGGCCGCCGCCGGCTACCCGCAGGGTTACACGTACGGAGCCGACGGCGCCCTCGACGGCAACGAGCTCGCGTTCTTCCCGCTCTACCCGATGCTCATCCGGGGCCTCTCCCAGTTAGGGCCGGACGCCGGAACCGCCGCGCTCACGGTGAGCTGGCTCGCCTCGATCGGCGCGGCCGTGGCCCTGCACCTGCTCGGCACCGGCCTCTACGGGCGCCGCAGCGGCTGGGCCCTGGTCGCGCTCTGCTGCACGGCGCCGATGTCGGTGGTGTTCTCCATGGCGTACTCGGAGAGCCTCTTCCTCGCCCTGCTCGCCGGGATGCTCGTCGCCGCCCACCGCAAGGTGTGGTGGGCTGCCGGGCTGCTCGGCCTGGGCTGCTCCCTGACCCGGCCGACCGGCGCCGCGGCCGCGGTGGCCCTGGCCGTCGCCGCGATCATGGCGGTCCGCAGCGACCCGGCGCGGAAGTGGCCGCCGCTCGTCGCGGCCGGCGTCGCGCTGGCCGGGGTCCCGGCGTTCCTCGGCTGGGTCGGGTGGCGGGTAGGCGACGCCGACGCCTGGTTTCGGATCCAGACCGCCGGCTGGGGTACGTCCTTCGACTTCGGCGCCAGCACGCTGACCTTCCTCGTCGACACGCTGACCACCGGTGACCGTTGGGTGCCGATGAGCGTCGCGCTCATCCTGCTCGTCGCGGCGGCCGCGGCGGCCGTCGCCCTGGCCGGCCGTCCCTGGCTGCCGCTCACCGTCTACGGCGTGGTCGCCATGGTGCTCGTGTACGGCCAGGCCGGCTACTACCACTCCAAGCCGCGGCTGCTGTTGCCCGTCCTGTTGACGCTCCTGCCGGCCGTGGTCGCCGCGGGCCGGGCGCGTCCCCGCGTGGCCGTCCTGGCGATCGCCGCCTGGGCCGCCTTCGGCCTCTGGTACGGCGCGTACCTGCTGGCCGTGTGGCCCTACACCATCTAGAAGAGAGCGCGATGCCTGAGCTTCCCGAGGTCGAGACCGTCCGCCAGGGCCTGGCCAAGTGGGTGGCCGGCCGCCGCATCGAGGCGGTCGAGGTGCGCCACCCCCGCGCGATCCGTCGGCACCTGCCCGGCGACGTGCACTTCGCGGCGGTGCTCGCGGGGCGCACGATCACCGATGTCTCCCGCCGCGGGAAGTATCTGTGGCTGCCGTTGGACTCCGGAGACGCGATCATCGCGCACCTGGGCATGAGCGGACAGTTGCTGATGCAGCCCGCGGACGCCCCGGACGAGACCCACCTGCGGGTCCGGGTCGGGTTCGCCGACGACGGCCCGGAGCTGCGCTTCGTGGATCAGCGTACGTTCGGCGGGCTGTCGGTCTCCGAGGGCGGCGCCACGCTGCCGGCGGAGATCACGCACATCGCCCGGGACCCGATGGACCCCCTCTTCGACGACGAGGCGTTCGTGGCGGCGCTGCGGCGCAAGCACACCGAGGTCAAGCGGGCACTGCTCGACCAGACGCTGATCTCCGGCGTGGGCAACATCTACGCCGACGAGGCGCTCTGGCGGGCCGGGCTGCACGGTGCCCGGCCGACGGACGCGCTGACCGCGCCGGCGGTGCGGCGGCTGCTCGGCCACGTGCGCGACGTCCTCGCCGAGGCGATCGTCGCCGGAGGAACCAGCTTCGACGCGCTCTATGTCAACGTCAACGGGGAGAGCGGCTACTTCGACCGGGCGCTGCACGCGTACGGGCGCGAGGGACAGCCTTGCCACCGGTGCGGCACCGCCCTGCGTCGCGAGCAGTTCATGAACCGCTCGTCGTACAGCTGCCCGCGCTGCCAGCCCCGCCCCCGGAGGCCGCTCCGCTGACGTACGGCCCGGCGTCGGTGGCGAGCCCGAAACCGGCGCCGCGGCGACCCATCAGCCGGCGGGCGGCGGTCAGCAGCTCCGGCGGCACCCCGTGCACGAGGTGGCCGTCCCCGGTCCGGACCCCGTCGCCGTCCCAGCCCTGGTAGGCCGACCACGGCCCGTCGAACGTGCAGATCTTCACGCCCAGGTCGCGGTAGAGCGGATGGGTGGGCACGCCCGGGTTCAGCACGATCCGGTGCAGGCCGCGGCGGGCGGCCAGCCGTACGGTCAGCGCCACCGGCCCCACCCCGCTCGATCCGGCGGGCGCCCGGTCCAGGAAGAGGCCCTGGACGCCGTCCTCGCGCCACGCGTCCACGTCGCCGAGCACGTCTGCCAGGGAGCGCCCGCCCCAGTCCAGGTCGACGCGGCCCAGCCGCTGGTGCGCCGTGCGCGGCGGGCCGGGCCGGTCCTGCACGATCCAGGTGTCGGGGTCCACGGACAGCTCGGGCGACGGTTGCGCGTACGGGGGGAACAGGGTCTTCACGGCGTCCTCCGGGGGTCAGCGGCGGTACGGGCGACGATGAGCAGGCCGGCGAGGTGCGTCGCCACCAGCAGGGCGACGGCGGTGGGTAACGGCGCGACGGGCGGCGCCCCGACGGCCGGCACGGCGACCGCCACGGTCGGCGGGGCGGCGGCGAGCAGGGTCGCGATCCCGGTACGCCCGCGCCAGCCGAGCAGCAGGGTGATCGCCAGGATGCCGCTGAGCAGGATTCCGCCCGCGAGGACGAGCACGGCGCCGCGGGTACCGCCCGGCATCCGGTACGCGGCCGCGGCCAGCGCGGTCCCGGCCGCGAGCGGCGGCAGCAGCGCGGCGATGGTCACGACGGTGACGCCGCTCAGATGCTCGCGGAACTCCGCGTCGCTCTCGGAGACGTCGAGTCCCGCCTGGACCTGGCGGCGATGCCAGGCGATCAGCGCCTCCAGGATCGGTCCGGCGGCGAGTAGCGGCACCACCGCCAGGGAGGTGGCGGCGGGCGGGCCCGCGTGCCACAGCAGTGCGACGCAGGCCGCCTGCGCCGCGCCGAGCAGCAGACGCATGCCGCCGTGGCGCAGGTCGCCGGGGCGCAGCCGGCCTACCGGCGAGGAGCCGAGGACCGGTCGGAACGCGCGGGCGGCGGCCAGCGCCACGGCGCCCGGGACCAGCGCGGTGACCGGCACCGTCTCGGCGAGCGTGTCGCCTACGGTCCCGGCGATGCCGAGGGCGGCGAGCAGCCAGCAGGGCAGACTCCACCGGACCACCGCCGCCTCGGTACGGGTCACCAGCGCGACGGTGACCGTACCCAGGGAGAGCAGGCCGCACAGGCCGACCGTGACGGCGAGTCCCCGGTCCGGGCCGATCAGGCCGGCGGGCGCGACCAGGACGAGCGCCACCCACAGCGCGGCCGCGGCGGCGAAGCCCCGCGCGACGACCGTGGCGGCCGGGCCGCGTCCGGAGCGCCGGGCGATGACGGCGCCGACTCCGGTGAGGGCGTGGGCGAGGCTCCAGCCGAGCAGCAGCGTGCCGGCGGTCACCGGCCGGGCGACCCGGCCGAGCGGGCCGGCCGCCGCCACCGCCACGCTCAGCGGGCCCAGGTAGAGGGCGCAGCGCAGCAGCGTGGCACCGAGGGCGGGCGCGCGCAGGTTGCCGCCGTGCAGGGCGAGGTCCGCGGTCACCGGTCCTCCCCGGCTCCGGCGAGCCATCGCACGGTGGCCGGGCGCGCGTCGCGGGGCGCGGGAACGGCCAGGGTCAGCTCGTAGGAGGGCGCCGGCGCCGGGCCGGCCAGGTCGGTGTAGAGCGCGCCGTAGACGCGGACGACCCGGTCCGCGGTGAAACAGGCCAGGGCCCGGCGGCGGGCCGCGTCGCCGAGGGCGCGCCGGCGGGCCGGCGCGGTGAGCAACGCCGTGCAGGCGGCCGCGAGCGCGCCGGGATCCCGCTGCGGCACCACGACGCCGGCGTCGCCGAGCGTCTCGGCGACGGGACCGACGTCCACCCCGACGACCGCACGGCCCGACATCATGGCCTCGATCAACCGGTACGGCGGATCCGACGGCCCCGGCACGTGCACGACGAGGTGGCCGGCGGCGTACCGGTCCCGGGGATCGGCGGGCAGCGGGTGCAGGCGGACCGCCCGGCCGAGCCCGGTGCGCTCGACCTGCTCGGCGCAGTGGTCCTCGTGGGCGGGGGTGACGCCGACCAGATGCAGCACGGTGCCCGGTACGGCGGCGGCCACCTGGGTGAAGGCCGCCAGCAGGCAGTCCAGGCCGCTCTCCGGCCCGCCGTTGCCCGCCCACACGATCGCCGGCGGGGTACGCGACTCCGGCGCGCACGGGAAGTCGCCCGGATCGACGCCTGCGGGCACCGGAACCAGCCGGTCCGGCTCGGCTCCGTGCCGCAGCGCCCAGGAGTGGTGGTACTCGCTGAGCGGCGCGATGAGCCCGGCCTCGTCGTACCCGGTACGGGCGACGGCCCGGCGGAAGCGGCGCAGCACGGTTTGCACGGCGGGGGACAGCCGCTCCTCGTTCGCCCGC
This sequence comes from Couchioplanes caeruleus, assembly GCF_003751945.1. NCBI lineage: Bacteria > Bacillati > Actinomycetota > Actinomycetes > Micromonosporales > Micromonosporaceae > Couchioplanes > Couchioplanes caeruleus. The sequence continues at coordinate 5,940,853 of NZ_RJKL01000001.1, forward strand.
AGCTTGGCCACGGGCGCCCGGGCCTCGGTGAGCAGCAGCGGAGTCCCGGTGCGCCAGCGGCCGGCCAGCGCGGCCAGCAGCGGGGTCGTGCCGCCCACGCAGTGCACCACGTCGGCCTGCGGTAACGGTACGGCCAGCGCCCGCGCGGCGTGGCGCAGCAGGGTGGCCGCGGTGCGTGCGTCCCGCAGGCTCAGCCGCGGCAGCCGCTCGTCGGCGCCCGAGGCCCGCCCGGCGCGCCACGCCTCCAGCAGCACGTCCGCCAGGGGTACGGCGTTGAGCGGCGCCCCGGCGGCCACGCCGCCACCGTCGGCCAGCACCGCCAGCCCCATCAGTCCCTTGGCGAACAGGTCGTCCCGCTCCAGCACCAGTCCCCGGCACAGGAGCACGGCCGCCGCCGTGGCGTGCTCGTCCCTGCCTTCGCGTCGCGGCGTCTCCCGGGGCAGCGCGACCGTCCGGGCGGAGGTGACATGGGCGGGCAGCGGATACGCCGGACCGCCCGGCGGCTCGCGGTCCGAGACGGTGACCAGGTCGAAGCGGAACCGGCCGAGACCGTCGACGAGCGTCCGGCACCAGCCGCCTAGCGCGTCCCGGCGGAACGGATAGCCGCCCCCGGTGAGCAGACAGATGCGCATGCGGTCAGCACTGCGGGCACGTCAGGGGCGATATCACGAAGGCTGCAACGACGCAGCGGCGCGAAGGACGGGGATCCTGTCGGCTAAACGACAGATCTTTGACCCTTTTGCCGGGTTTGCGGACTCCTTTGCTTAGGAACGCCCGAAAAGTTGCCCCCAGACGATCGTGCCGTCGACGCCCTTCACCGCGCCCGCGCCGATCGCCTTGAAGTCGCAGTTGAGAATGTTGGCGCGGTGCCCGGGGCTGTTCATCCAGGCGTCCATGACCGCGGCGGCGTCGCTCTGCCCCCGGGCCACGTTCTCGCCGCCCGGATCGTCGTAGCCCTGCTCCCTCGCCCGCTGGGCGAAGTCCCGGCCGTCGTCGCTGACGTGGCTGATGTAGAGGTCGTCGTGCGTGCCGAGTTCCTGGACGTGCAGGCGCATCGCCGTACGCAAGTCGGTGTTGAGGTCCACCGCGCCGCAGCCGGCCCGGTCCCGCTCGACGTTGACCAGCCGGATGACCTCGGACTCCTGACCGGCGAGCCCGGCCGCCACCGGAGGCTTCGCCGCCGGCTTCCTCGGGGCCTCCTCCGGTGCCTGTGCGGCCTTCGCGGCCGGCGCGGCCGTGGTCTTCTTCACCGCCGGCTTGGTGGCGGGCTTCGACGAAGGCGCCGCTGGAGTGCTGGACGTGGCCGGTGCCGCCGGAGTGCCGGCGGTGCCCGTCGTTCCGCCGCCCTCCGGCGCCGCGGCGGCGACGGCGGCCTCCGAGCGCTCGGCGGCGGTGCCCGAGCCGGTGAAGTCCGAGGGGAGGAGGACGGCTCCGACGCCCAGGGCGGCCAGCACGCCGCCGACCGGCAGGATCAGTCGTGCCGCCGACGGCATCGTCCCTCGCCCGCGGTGCCGCCCGGCCCGTCCCGTGTACTCTTCCCGGTCGGTCTGCTCGATCGGCCCGCGCAACGTCCTGCCTCCGTCGTCCCCAGGGATCGAGGAAATTCGACCCGGGCGACGGTAAGCACTCCGGCCGATACGCGGCAAACCAGCTAAGGAAGATCTAAGGCTCCCTTCAGGCAGGGACCCACCAATTCGGGTTCGGCCTTTCGGCGCGGGTGCGGCGCCGCACGGTTCGTCGGGCCACGGCGGCGTTTGCCGCGCCTACCTGCCCGGTACGCCACAGACATGCTCGACCCGAGGCATCTCGAACTCCTGCGCGACTGCGACCGGTACCTCGAGCGCCAGCAGGTGCTCCTTGATCGGCTCGCCGGCGAGGACCTGGCGGGTGCGGTCCTCGCCGCCATGGATTCCGCCTTCGATCAACTGCTGCACGCCGTAACCGTCGCGTGGCGCGATGCGGCCGTCGACCTCGGCGACCGTCGCCCGGACGAGGAAACCGCTTGATCCAAGCGCGGGTGGCATGCCAAGGTGGCGTGATTCACTGGTAGACGGGGGTCGGCGCGTTGTCCACGGCTTGACGGAGCCTGGTCATCGGCGCACCATAGAAGAGTCGCCAGTCGCGCCCATCTGTGCTCAGTCGAGTCCTGAGCGCGGAAATATCTGCCACCCACACAAGTTCGTCGGGTGCAGATCGCTGCCCCACGCGTGCCCGTGGTGCAGGTGTGCGAAACCACTGGGCGCGCGTTTGGCCGGCCTTTTCGGCAGCGCTTACACAAGAGACGCAGTGTCTCACAAGGAGAAGTCATGGCGAAGGCCCTCTACGGCCACGTAGGTGCGGCGCCCGACCGGCGCCTGCTCGACGAGGTCACCCGGCTGCGTTCCAGGGTGCAGGCTATGGAGTTCGAGATCACACGCCTGCGGGCGGAGAACGATCGTCTCGCGGCGGCGGCCGCGGAGGCGGACGATCTGATGCGGCTGACCGAGCCCGCGCTGACCTGAGCTCCGCGTGGCGCCGTGACCGGGCGCCCCGCAGTCCCCCTCGCACCAGGCAACGCCAACAGAACAGCGCGCCTCCACAGACACAAGTGGCGGCGCGCATCTTTTTGAGCCGCGTGCGCGCTGGTGGCCGGGCTGCCCGCCGGTGCCACCATCCGCCGCCGAGCCGCGCGCCTACGCCGAGGGCACTGCGGAACACGCTCACCAACGGCGCGGCCGTCGCAGTCGCGTGCCAACTTCAGGCCGATATCCTCGCTGTTCGCGCTAGCTTCGTCGCTTTGCGCGCGGACGTGGCTATCCTGTGCTCCGCCGAAAAGGACAAGCAGGCGGTAACAGGCTCAGATGGAGAGGATCCGGGACGCGCGGCGTGCACGGACACGGCCCGCACCTGCGGGTAACCTCCTGCCGGAGAGCAAACCGCGACCCCCGGAGTCCCGTGCACCTCAAGAGCCTGACGGTCAAGGGCTTCAAGTCCTTCGCCTCCGCAACGACGCTGCGGCTGGAGCCGGGCATCACCTGTGTGGTGGGCCCCAACGGTTCCGGCAAGTCCAACGTCGTCGACGCCATCGCCTGGGTCCTCGGCGAGCAGGGCGCCAAGGCGCTGCGCGGCGGCAAGATGGAGGACGTCATCTTCGCCGGCACCGCCGGGCGGGCGCCGCTCGGCCGCGCCGAGGTGACCCTCACGATCGACAACGGCGACGGGGCGCTGCCCATCGACTACACCGAGGTGTCGATCACCCGCCGGATGTTCCGCTCCGGCGAGAGCGAGTACGAGATCAACGGCAGCTCCTGCCGCCTGCTCGACATTCAGGAACTGCTGAGCGACTCCGGCATCGGCCGGGAGATGCACATCATCGTCGGCCAGGGCCGGCTCGACGCCATGCTGCACGCCAAGCCCGAGGACCGCCGCGCCTTCATCGAGGAGGCCGCCGGCGTCCTCAAGCATCGCAAGCGCAAAGAGAAGGCGATCCGCAAGCTCGACGCGATGCAGACCAACCTCAACCGGCTCAACGACCTCACCGCCGAGCTGCGCCGCCAGCTCAAGCCGCTCGGCAAGCAGGCCGAGGTCGCCCGCCGCGCCGCCGGCATCCAGGCCGATCTGCGCGACGCCCGGCTGCGGCTGCTGGCCGACGACCTGTACACGCTGCGTACCACCCTGGACAAGGAGATCGCCGACGAGTCGGCGATGCGCGAGCGCCGCCAGCAGGTCGAGGACGAGAACCGCGAGGTGCAGCGCTGGCTCGCCGACCTCGAGGCCCAGCACGCCGAGGACGCCCCACTCCTCCAGGCGGCCCAGGACACCTGGTACAAGCTGTCCGCCCTGCAGGAACGCTTCCGCTCCACCGAACAGCTCGCCTCCGAGCGGCTCCGCCACCTCGCCGCGACCCCCGACGACGAGCGCACCGGCCGAGACCCCGACCAGCTCGTGGCCGAGGCCGAACGGGTCCGCGAGCAGGAGGAGGAGCTGCGCGAGGCGCTGACCGAGGACCAGATGCGGCTCGCCGAGGCGGTCGAGCACCGGCAGGAGCTGGAACGCCAGCTCGCCGCGGCCGAGGGCGCCCTGCGTACGGCGGCGAAGGCGATCGCCGACCGGCGTGAGGGCCTCGCGAAGCTGACCGGGCAGGTGCACGCGGCCCAGGCCCGGACGTCCAGCGCCGCGGAGGAGATCGAACGCCTCGCCGTCGCGCACGACGACGCGCTCATGCGCGCCGAGGCCGCGCAGGCGGAGGTCGATGCGGTCTCCGCGGAGTCGACCGAGGCCGACCGCGACAACGCCGAGCTGGACGCCCGGCACGCCGAGGCGGTCGCCGCGCACGATCGGTCCGCCGCCGTGGTCAAGGAGCTCTCCGACGCCGAGCGCACCGCCGAGAAGGACGCCGCGAGCTGGAAGGCCCGCGAGGAGGCGCTCGCCCTCGGCCTCAAGCGCAAGGACGGCGCCGGCGCGCTGCTCGGCAAGGCCGACCAGGTCCCCGGCCTGCTCGGCAGCCTCGCCTCGATGCTGACCGTCCGGCCCGGACACGAGGCCGCCCTCGCCGCGGCGCTGGGCGCGCTCGCCGACGCGGTCGCCCTCAACGGGATCGACGAGGCCGTCGAGGCCATGCGTACGCTCAAGATCTCCGACGCGGGCCGCGCCGCCCTCGTCGTCGCGAGCCCCGCCGCGCCGGGCATGCAGGGATCGCTCGACTCCCTGCGGCCGTCGCTGCCGGAGGGCGCGGTCTGGGCGCCCGACGTCATCGACTGCCCCGACACGATCCGCCCGGCCCTGCACCGCGCCCTGCGCGACGTCGTCCTCGTGCCGGACCTCGCCGCCGCCTCCCGGCTCGTGACCCGGAACGCCGAACTGCGCGCGGTCACCCCCGACGGCGACGTCCTCGGCGCCCACGCCGCGGCCGGCGGCTCCGGCAAGGCCACCAGCTACATCGAGGTGCAGGCCGCCGTCGACGAGGCCCGCGCCAACCGGGAAGCCGCCGAGCAGTCCATCGGCGAGCTGAAGGACCGGCTCGCCGAGGCCCGCGCCGAGGTCGCCGAGCACAAGGAAGCGGTCAACGTCGCCGCCGCCGCCAAGCGCGCCGCCGAGGGCGAACGCAACGCCGCGGCCCGCCGCCTCGCCGAGCTGGGCGCCGCCGCCCGCTCCGCCAAGGCCGAGTCCGAGCGGCTCGGCGCCTCCCGCCAGAAGGCCGAGGCCAACCGCGACCGCGACCTCGCCGGCCTCACCGAGCTCGAGGAGCGGCTGCGGCTCGCCGAGGCCACGCCGATCGACGAGGAGCCGTCCACCGAGGAACGCGACCGGCTCGCCGCGCTCGTGCCCCAGGCCCGCCAGAACGAGATGGAGGTGCGGCTCGCCGTGCGGACGGCGGAGGAGCGGGTCTCCTCGATCGCCGGACGAGCCGACTCGCTGCTGCGTCAGGCCAACGCCGAGCGCCAGGCCCGGGAACGGGCGGCGGCCCGCCGGGCCGCCCGCGCCCGCGGTGCCGAGGTCGCCAAGGCGGTCGCGCTGGGCGCCGCGTCGGCGCTGGCCCGGGTGGCGGTCTCCCTGGCCGCCGCGGTCGAGGTCCGCGACGAACTCGCCCGCGCGCGCACGGCCCGCGAGGCGGAGCTGTCGGAGGTACGGGCCTCCGCCAAGCGCCTCGTCGCCGAGCTCGACCGCCTCACCAGCGAGGTCCACCGCGACGAGGTGGCCCGCGCCGAGCAGCGCATGCGCATCGAACAGCTCGAGGCCAAGGCGGCCGAGGACTTCTCCCTCGACGTCGACACCCTCGTCGCCGAGTACGGGCCCGACCAGCTCGTACCCCCGACCCAGGCCGAGGTGGCGCAGGCGGAGAAGGACGGCAAGGACGTACCGGAACCGGTGCCGTTCCACCGCCCCACCCAGGAGAAGCGCGCCAACAAGGCGGAACGCGACCTGGCCCTGCTCGGCAAGGTCAACCCGCTCGCCCTGGAGGAGTTCGCGGCGCTGGAGGAGCGGTTCAAGTTCCTGTCCGACCAGCTCGAGGACCTCAAGGCCACCCGCAAGGACCTGCTCACCGTGGTCAAGGACGTAGACGACCGCATCCTCGAGGTCTTCACGTCGGCCTTCGAGGACACCGCCCGCGAGTTCCAGACGGTGTTCCAAGTGCTCTTCCCGGGCGGCGAGGGCCGCCTGGTGCTGACCGACCCGGAAGACATGCTGACGACGGGCGTCGAGGTCGAGGCCCGCCCGCCCGGCAAGAAGATCAAGCGTCTGTCGCTGCTGTCCGGTGGTGAAAGATCCCTGACGGCGGTGGCGATGCTCTGCGCCATCTTCCGTGCCCGGCCCAGCCCCTTCTACATCATGGACGAGGTCGAGGCGGCCCTCGACGACGTCAACCTGGGCCGTCTGATCACGCTCTTCCAGCAGCTCAGGGAGAAGAGCCAGCTCCTGATCATCACCCACCAGAAGCGGACGATGGAGGTCGCCGACGCCCTGTACGGCGTCACGATGCGGTCCGGCGTCACGCAGGTGATCAGCCAGCGGCTGAACCGGGAGCCGGAGGACTGAGCAGCGGCCGCGCGCCGGTTCCCAGACGGGGCCGCGCGGGTTCCCAGACGGTCAGGGCCGCCGCACGTATCAGGTTGACGGCGACGATGAGCGGCCGCTTGCCGAGGCGGCCGGGATCGCACGCTCGGGCACGGCGTAATCTTGGGCGTCCGAGCGGCGTGCCCTTCGCCGCGTCCGAGGCTCGCCCCCGCGCCAGGTCATGGCGTCGCCGGCCGCTCGGGAAAGCCGTCGAGAGAGGATCGTTCGCCGCATGCAGCGCCAACCCGCCCAGGCCATGCTCATCGATCTGGACGGCGTCGTCCGCCGCTGGGACCCCGCCGTCGCGGCGGCGGCCGAGGCGGAGCACTCCCTGCCGGACGGCGTGCTGATGCGGACGGCGTTCTCCTGGGATCTCCTCCGTCCCGCCGTGGCCGGCGAGATCACCGACGCGGAGTGGATGTACCTCATCGCCAAGCGCCTCCCCCTGCCGGAGGACGAGGCCGCCGCCGCGGTCGCCCAATGGCAGAAGCACCGCGGCACCGTCAACCCGGAGGCCCTGGCATTCGTCCGGGAGGTCCGGGCGGCGGGTCGCCCCGTGGGACTGGCCACCAACGCGACCGACCGGCTCCGCGAGGACCTCGAATCCCTCGGCCTCATCGGCGAGTTCGACGCGATCCTCAGCTCCTGGGAGCTGAAGATCCACAAACCGGCCCCGGAGTTCTTCGCGCAGGCCACCGCCGCCCTCGGCATCGACCCGCCGTGGGTGCTCTTCGTGGACGACGACGACCGGGTGATCCGCGGGGCCCGTGCGGCCAAGCTGCTCGGTTTCCGGTGGTCGGGCTCGCAGGATCTGCCCTACCTGCGCAAGGCCCTCGGCCTCCCCGCCTGACAACCCGGGGCTGCCCAGTGGCTCTGTGATGCTCCGATCCGGACATCGACCACCGGTCCGGTGGCCGTGACAGTGGTCGGCACGGGCGTCGCCTTTGACGAGTGAGTCGATGGAGGGCTCCTCTCCGCGGAGAGGAGCCCTCCATCGTGCCGTTCTAGGAACGGATAGCCGACGTCGGCACCAGGGATGCCGGCGTAGAGCCCTGCAACCTGTTGTCTCGGTTGCCCGGGTAGACGAACAGGCTGCCGGCGCGCCATTGCACGGCGAGGTCGTCCTTGCCGTCGCCGGTGAATTCACCCGCGGCGACTCCGACGGCGTCGGAGAGGTCGACTCCCGCAAGGGTGCCGGGAGACCGCAGCACGGCGGCAGTCGCGGTGCCCGGGTAGAGGCGCGCCTTTCCGCGAAGCGAGGTGTTCTCCCGTGACGGCATCGCTAGCAGATCGTCATGGTTGTCGCCGTCGAAGCGGCCGCTCACGATCTGGGCGAAGCCGGTCAGCTTCAGGTCCGGTCCGACCTGGTACTGCCCGGCCCGGCGGAAGGCGGCGACGGTGTTCGCGTCGCCCGCCAGCGCGACGCGCCCGGCTGCTGCCAAGCTTGCATGACCGGCTTCACCGCCCGGTCGACGATGGCCCGGACCGCCGTCCGGTCCTCGGCTTCCTTCTTGTCCAGGGCGGCCTGGATGTCCCGGTCCTTGGCCTGGTGGATGCCGGTGTCGATGAAGGTTTTCCAGATCGCCGGGTCGAGGCTGCGCGAGGCCTCGACAGCGGCGTCCTGCACCTTGGTCCCGCCGGCCTCATGGTTCCAGACCGTCACGATGAAGTCACGGTCGGGCAGGTTGAGCAGCTCGTCGGTGACCGGCAGGCCGATCCGGTTGGCGGCGAAACGCTTCGCGGCACGGACCAACGCGGCGGCCTTCGCGGCTCCCGTCTGCGCCTCGTCCTTGGCGATGCGGTCCTTGGTGTCCTGCCTCGCGGCCTCTGCGAGCCCCGAAGCGATGAACGCCTGCTGCTGTCCGGCGGTGCCTTGGAGGGCGACGGCGGCCGCGGCCTTGACCTTCGGCCACTGCGAATCCTCGACGACTCTCTGCCAGATCAGCTCGACGAACTTGGCGTCGGTGCCGTCGAGCAGGGCGGCGTCGGCAGTTACGTTGATGGCGGCGGCGGCCGTGCTGCGAGCCAGGTCGCTCCGCCGCTTCTCCTCGGCGCTCCGCCGCTCGCGCTCGCGGTCGAGGGCCGCCTGCGCCTCGGTGAGGATGAAGTCGGCGCAGGCCTGCTCGACGTCCTGCGGCGTGGCGCTGAATGCGAGCTCGGCCGCCACCCGGACCTCGGCGTTCTGAGGTTTGTCCTTGACGTGGGTCCAGATCGCGATGACGAAATCGCGGTCAACGAGTTCGATCAGGTCCAATCGGCCGCCGAGGCCGAACTTGATGGCGAGGGCCATCTTCTGCTCGTACTCGGTGGCGGCCAGGACCATTGTCGAGGTGGGCAGTGTTCGCGTCGGAGCAGCGATCGCGGCCGCCGGCGACGCGGCGGTAAGGACCACCGCGGTGAGACCGGCGGCGAGGAACCTTCGGGTGGTGAACCCGTCGGTGAGGCGTGGCATGAAGGTGCGTCCGCGAGGGTCTGCGACGACTCGACGACGAGCGTGGTGTCTCGCCGGTGTTTTCTGAGGACGGCCCAGCGTTCGCCGAGCGCAAGGCGTGGATCGCAGGCGCGGGTCATCGAGTCGCCGCGCGGTGGGTCAGTCGCCGGTTTGGCCGTCGGTGCGTTCGCGGAGTAGGTCGGCGTGGCCGTTGTGGCGGGCGTATTCCTCGATCATGTGCAGGTAGACCCATCGGAGGCTCGTCGTCGGACGGTTCTCCGTGGTGAACTCGTGATCGAGAGGCAGGCTCGCCACCGCGGCGCGGGCCGCCTCGATCTCGGCCAGGAACGTGGCGTGGTCCTTCTCCGCGTCGGCCTCCACCACGTCGTCGAAGTCGCCGTCAATATTGGTGTCGTCGCAGTAGAGGTAGGAGAGTTGCTGGCCCGCCGCCTGGATGCGGAACCAGCCGCGTTCCACCTCGGTCATATGCCGGAGGAGCCCGAGCAGCGTCAGCGTGGACGGCTCGACCGCCCTGGTCTTGAGCTGCTCTGCCGAGAGGCCCGCGCATTTCGTCAGCAGGGTCTGCCGATGCCAATCGAGCCAGCCTTCGAGCATGGCGCGCTCGTCGCCGGTCCGGGGTTCGCTCACTCGTTGCGCCGCAGGCGCGGTCCAAGAAGTCACGCAGACATGGTGGACCGCCCCTACGACAATTCTCGTCCCGGTTATGCGTCCCCGGCCGGGACGATGATGATGCGGTCGTCAGCGACCAGGCGCGTGGATTCTTGCGGTTCGGCCGTCAGGTAGGCCGCTGAGTGCTCGAGGGCTGCCCATATCGCATGCGAACGCGCCAGGTCGCCCCCGGTGAACGCGACGGTACCGGCCACGCGGCCCGCGGTCTCGGCCGTCAGGTCGAGTGTGCGGGCGCCGGGCAGGTGGACCAGCACGTCGAGGCGGGCCCGGGCGACCTTGTCGTCCCCGCATCGCGCGTGAGCGTCGAGGAGAGCGGTTGCCGGGATGCCGACGTATGCGCGTTCGCCGGCAATTTCGGTGATCACCTCGCCGACATGGACATGACCCTGAGCGTAGGACTGGATCGCCGACCGGTCGAGGACGGCCCGGATCTCCGGGTGCAGGTCGGTCATGCCGTCGGCTCCTGGTCGGGCCAGCGACCTGCCTCGATCGCGTCGAGCCGGCGGCGGCTTTCGGCGCGCTGGGCTTCTGTGGGGCGGCGGAGTTTGTCGCGCCAGCGGGCCACACCCTCGTCGGTGATGGCGAAGCCTGCCGCTTCCAGCATTGTCCTGGTGGTGGCGCTGCGCTAGTCGGTCAGGCGGACCGCGGCGACCGTGAACAGGGTGCCGTCCTTGGTGGTGCCCTCGACCTCGACCTCGGCGCGGGCTCCGGTGTGGCGCAGGGTGCTGACCGCGTTGCCGAAGTAGGGGCCGGCCAGCCGTTTCCAGGTCAGTGGCGGACGCTTCACGCCGGCCGACCTGGCCAGGGCGCGCATGCCGGTTGCCGCCAGGCGGGACCAGCTCAGCCGCATCAGGGGCCGCATCGGGGCCGGCACCTGGTTGTGGATGGGCGAGCAGGTCAACTGGTGCACCGGCGTTCGTACGGCCGGTCCCAGCAGGGCGCGGGCCACGTACGAGTGGTGGACGTCGCCCGAGAGGACGCTGATGGTGGCCGGGGGTGCGTAGGCCCCGCCCGCGCCGACGCGCTGCGGGGGCGCTCCCTCGCCGCCCTCACCCAGGCGGCGGCAGAGCTCCGTCAGGGCGTGGAACGAGCGCCCGAAGGCCGCCCAGTGTTCGAGGTCGATGGCCCGGCGGATCACTTCGGCGAAGGCCGCCCGGCGGGTGCCGGGTCTGGCCGTCAGCTTCTCGTTCCAGGCCTCGACGTGGTGGATCGCGGGCGGCATGAGCCACGGCAGGGACGAGCCGATCACCAGGTGGTCGTAGTCGCCGTGGGCCTGGTCGACGAACCAGGCCCATTCCGCGGCCGGCAGCATCTCCCGGCGTGCGGGGATCAGGACCCGGTTGCAGCGGTTGTCGAGCATCACCAGGCGGGTGCGGCCCACGTCGAGGGCGAAACTCCACTGGTACGGCCGGTCGATGTTCTCCGCCGACGTCGGTGAGTCGACCGAGAGGCCGAAGTCGTGCAGCAGCTCGGTCGCGTCCGGGACCGCGAGGATCTTCGCCAGCAGCGGATCGGCGGCGAGCTCGTCCGGGCTCATGTTGCCGAGATGCTGATACACCCAGTACGAGGCCAGGCCGCTCGCGATGCGCTCGGCCCACCAGGGCTGCGCCGACATGTCCGAGCGCCAGGACGCGGACGTGTTCCAGTCGTCGATGATCTCGTGGTCGTCGAAGATCATCACGCTCGGCACGGTGGCCAGCAGCCAGCGGACCTCCGGGTCGCGCCACGATTCCAGATACAGCTTGGTGTACTCGTCGAACGAGACCACCTCGTCCGCCGGGCCCTTGTGACCCGACGGCCGGTGGCGGCGCAGGAAGCGCCGTACCTTCGCCGAGGTCTTGTCCGCGTAGACCTGGTCGCCGAGGAGCACCACGAGGTCGGGGCGCAGGTCCGGGTCGCCGGGGTCGGTCATCAGCCGCCGGGCGTACGCGTCCAGCGCGTCGGGGGGCAGCTTGCGCGCGGTCGCGTGCGGGGTGGCCTCGCGGCAGGAACCGAAGATCATGCTGACCGGATGGTCGGCGTCCTCGGCCGGGCGGGTCACGATCACGGTCGGCGGGTACGGCGAGTCCGGCTGCGGCCACACCTCGCGCTCGTCGAGCCACACCCGGTATTCGCTCGCCACGCCGCGACGCAGGCCCTCCACCACCACGATCGCGTAGTGGTGCCCGTACACGGAGAAGGTGGGAGCGGAGCCGGCGCCGCCGCCGGTCGCCTCGACCCGCACCCGGGCCGGGCCGCTTGTCTCCACCCAGATCGTCGCCTTGTCGCCGACGACTCGGCGGAGGACCGGCCCGATGAGCAGCGACGCGGTCACCGTACCGCCGTGGTGAGAGCCATGCTGCCATCCTCCCCACCGGCCCGGGATTCCGCCACCACGCTTTGGGTCACCTCGTGATCACCGGGCGGGTCCGGCGGCAACGGACGGGTGGCACCACGGTCCTCCGGTCCATCTGTCAGGATTTCGTACATGGAATACGTGGTCGCCTCCCTGATCCTGCTCGCGGTGCTCGTCGTCGGGGCCGTCGGTCTCGTCGTGCCGCGGCTGCGGCGGCGGGAGCTTCCGCCGCCCGGGGAGAGCCGGCCGGGGGAGACCCGGGCGGGCACGACCACGCTCGAACGGCCTCCGGTCGCGCCGCCGGCTCCCGAAGCCGAGGCGCTGCCGCCGCTGATCGAACGCCCGGCCGCGCCGCCCGCCGAGCCGGTGGTCGAGGCTCCGGCGAAGCCGGCCCTCGAGAAGCCCGAGCCCACCGCCGGCCGCCTGGTGCGCCTGCGGGCCCGGCTCAGCCGCTCGCAGAACGTCTTCGGTCGCGGCCTGCTCAGCGTGCTCTCCCGCGACCACCTGGACGAGGACGCGTGGGAGGAGATCGAGGACAGTCTGATCACCGCCGACGTGGGCGTCGAGGCCACCCAGGTTCTCGTGGAGCGGCTGCGCGAGCGGGTGCGCGTGCTCGGCACGCGGACGGTCGCCGGGGTGCGCGAGCAACTCGCCGAGGAGCTGACCGCCGCGCTGGATCCCCAGCTCGACCGTGGCCTGCGTACCGCACCGCACGATGGCCGTCCGGCGACCGTGCTGGTCGTCGGGGTCAACGGCGCCGGGAAGACCACCACCTGCGGCAAGATCGCGCGGGTGCTGGTCGCGGACGGGCGTACGGTGCTGCTGGGCGCCGCCGACACCTTCCGGGCCGCCGCCGCGGACCAGCTCACCACATGGGGCGAGCGGGTCGGTGCCGAGACCGTCCGGGGTCCCGAGGGCGGCGACCCGGCCAGCGTGGCGTTCGACGCCGTGAAGCGGGGCATCGACGTCGGCGTGGACACCGTGCTGATCGACACCGCCGGCCGGTTGCAGAACAAGGTCGGGCTGATGGACGAGCTCGGCAAGGTCAAGCGGGTGGTGGAGAAGCACGGCCCGGTCGACGAGACCCTGCTGATCCTGGACGCCACCACCGGTCAGAACGGCCTCGAGCAGGCCCGGGTGTTCACCGAGGTGGTGGATGTCACCGGCGTCGTGCTCACCAAGCTCGACGGCACCGCCAAGGGTGGAATCGTCATCGCCGTGCAGCGCAAGCTGGGGATTCCGGTCAAGCTGGTCGGCCTGGGCGAGGGCCCGGACGACCTCGCGCCGTTCGAGCCCGCCGCCTTCGTCGAGGCCCTGCTTGGCGCCGACGCGTAGGCTCGAAGGCGGCAAGCCCGTGACGGGGTGGCAAACCCGTGAAGCGGGGAACTTCCAGGGGAGGTCGTGGGTGACCCAGGAGCGCAGCGCTCCCGACAGCAGTCGCGAGATCCCCTTGCACGGCGGCAACGTCAGCACGGTCTCCAAACTGGGCGACACGGTACGCCGTAATGCCGGGCCGTGGACGCCGGCCGTGCACTCGCTGCTGAACCACCTGCAGCAGGTGGGTTTCACAGGATCTCCGCACGCCCTCGGCATGGACGAGAAGGGCCGCGAGGTCCTGTCCTACCTCGATGGCGAGTGCGGCGAGTATCCGCTGGCCCCGCACTGGACGACCGAGGAGGCCCTGGTCACGGTCGGCACGATGCTGCGGATGTTCCACGACGCGCAGTACGGCTTCCAGCCGCCGCCGGGCGCGGTCTGGCGCAGCTTCGGCCCGCCGCCGCCGGACACCGAGGTGATCTGCCACCACGACGCCGCACCGCACAACGTGGTCTGGCGGCCGGACGGCACCCTCGCCCTGATCGACTTCGACCTGGCCTCGCCGGGCGCGCGGATCTACGACGTCGCGTACGCGGCCTGGACCTGGGTGCCGCTGTTCAGCGACCGGGACTCGTACACGCTGGGCTGGAAGCGGCCCAACCGGCCGCGGCGGCTGCGGCTCTTCGCGGACGCGTACGGACTGATCCCGCGCGACCGTCACCGCCTGGTCCGGACCATCCGCAAGCGGATCGTCGACCACGTCGAGGGCATCCGCAGGATGGCCGCGGCGGGCGACCCCGCCTTCGTCCGTATCGTGCACAAGGGACATCTGCGGCGACCGATGCGAGATCTCCGCCTGCTCGACTACGAGCGCCACACCCTGGAGTACGCCCTGCGGTGAGAAGCCGCTTGTGAGAGTTTCTTCACACGTACGAAACAAACGGTGACCTGCCGGAAATCGCGCGTTGACCCTGCGCGAAACAGCCGACCGGAAGGCTGGCGCCTCACACCGGTCGAACGGCGCGACGCTGCCCCGGCACCGGCTCCGCATTGCCCGCACGGCCCCGCCGTGGGCAAGCGCGGCAGGACACCTATCGGAGAGGAGGCAGCGTGGAGATCAACACCGGCAACACAGCCTGGTTGCTCCTGTCGTCTGCGCTCGTTTTGCTCATGACTCCGGGTCTGGCGCTGTTCTACGGTGGCCTGAACCGGTCCAAGGGCGTACTGAACATGATGATGATGAGCTTCTCGTGCATCGGGCTCGTCTCCGTCCTCTGGGTCATCTACGGCTTCACCCTGGCCTTCGGCGTGAACGGCAACGATGGCCTGAACACCGTCATCGGCAACTTCTCGTACTTCGGTACGGGCACCAGCGGCATCACCGAGGAATGGCTCTTCTTCGGCGCGAAGACCGGCATCCCGACGTACGCCTTCATGGGCTTCCAGATGATGTTCGCCATCATCACCGTCGCCCTGATCAGCGGCGCGGTCTCGGACCGGATGAAGTTCGCCGGCTGGGTCATCTTCGCGCTGGCCTGGTTCACCCTGGTCTACGTACCGGTCGCCCACTGGGTCTGGGGCGGCGGCTTCGTCGGCTCCAAGATCCGCGCGCTGGACTTCGCCGGCGGCACGGCGGTGCACATCAACGCCGGCGCCGCCGCGCTGGCGCTCTGCCTGATCCTCGGCAAGCGTGCCGGCTGGCCGCGGGAGAACATGCGCCCGCACAACGTGCCGTTCGTCGCCCTCGGCGCCGGCCTGCTGTGGTTCGGCTGGTTCGGCTTCAACGCCGGGTCCGAGCTCACCGTCGACGGCACCACCGTCTTCGCCTTCCTCAACACCCAGGTGGCCACGGCGGCCGCCCTGGTCGGCTGGGTGGTCGTGGAGTGGATCCGCGACGGCAAGCCCACCCTGGTCGGCGCCTCCTCCGGTGCGGTCGCCGGCCTGGTCGCGATCACCCCGGCCTGCGGCTTCGTCGCCCCGCTGCCGGCCGTGCTGATCGGCCTCGTCGCCGGTGCGGTCTGCGCCCTCGCGGTCGGCCTGAAATACCGGCTCGGCTACGACGACTCGCTCGACGTGGTCGGCGTGCACTTCGTCGGCGGCTGGATCGGCTCGCTGGCGATCGGCTTCTTCGCGACCGCGCAGGTCAACGCGGGCATCACCGATCCCGCCATCCTCAACGCGAGCGAGGGTCTGTTCTACGGCGGCGGCGTGACCCAGCTCGGCCGCCAGTTCCTGGGCAGCCTCGTCGTCACGCTCTACTCCTTCGCCATCGCCGCGGCCATCGCCCTGATCATCCGGTCCGCAAAGGGCCTGCGGGTCTCGCCGGAGGCCGAGATCACGGGCATCGACATCGCCGACCACGGCGAGACCGGCTACGACCTCACCCCGAGCGGCGGTGCGGGCACCGGCGGTGGCGCCTTCGCGATGGCCGGGCTCACCGGCACCACGCCCGCACAGGCGGACACCGAGGGCAAGGCGGCCTCGGCGGAGAAGGTTGCCGGATAAGTTCTCTGACATGGAGGGACTGAACATGAAGCTGGTGACCGCCGTCATCAAGCCGTACCAGCTCGACGCGGTGAAGGAGGCTCTGCACGCCCTGGGCGTCGCCGGGCTCACCGTGAGCGAGGTGCAGGGATATGGACGGCAGAAGGGCCACACCGAGGTGTACCGGGGTGCCGAGTACACGGTCGAGTTCCTGCCGAAGATCAAGGTCGAGGTGGTCACCGACGAGATCGACGTCGAGAAGGTCGTGGACGCGGTGGTGAACTCCGCCCGTACCGGCAAGATCGGCGACGGCAAGGTCTGGGTCACGTCGGTGGACGACGTGGTCCGGGTCCGCACCGGTGAACGCGGCCTCGACGCGCTCTGAGGCGCCGGAGGCGCCGCGGGTGCCGTCCGGCTCCTCGCCGGACACCCTCCGGGGCCACGTCGGCGCCGCGGCCCGGGATGCCCGGGCCGCGGCGCTCGACGCGTGGCTCACCTCCGTGTTCCCCGGCCACGTGCCGGGCGTCAGCCTGGTGGCGGTGGGCGGGTTGGGTCGGCGCGACGTCGCGCCGCACAGCGACCTCGACCTCGTGCTGCTGCACCGCGGCACGGCCGGGATCGACCGGATCGCCGCCGCGCTCTGGTATCCGATCTGGGACACGCGGATCGGCCTCGACCACTCCGTGCGGACCCTCGCCGAGGCCCTCTCGGTCTCCCACGACGACGTGAAGGTCTCGCTGGGCCTGCTCGACGCCCGGCACGTCGCCGGCGACGCCGCCCTGTCGGCCGAGCTGGTCGGGGCAGCCGGCGACCAGTGGCGGCGCACCGCCGTACGCCTGCTTCCGCAGCTCAAAGAGCTCACCGCGGCCCGGTGGGCGGCGCACGGCGAGCTCGCGTTCCTGCTCGAGGGCGACCTCAAGGAAGCCGCCGGGGGCCTGCGCGACCTGACGATCCTGCGCGGCATCGGCCGCGCCGGGCTCGCCGACACCCTGCGCCCGGCGGTGCGCGCCGCCGGCCTGCGCCTGTTGGACGCCCGCGACGCCCTGCATCTGGCGACCGGCCGCCGGGTCGACCGGCTGGTCGCCCAGGAACGCTCGACCGTGGCCGAGCTGCTGGACCTCGAGGACGCCGACGCGCTGCTGCGCCGCGTCTCCGGCGACGCCCGGACCGTCGCGCACGCCCTCGACGACGCCTGGCGTGCCGCCGACCGGCTGCGGGGGGTACGCCGCCGCGGCACCGCCCCCGGCAACCCTGTGCGGCGGCCCGTCGCCCGGGACGTGGTCGAGCAGGATGGGGAGCTCGTGCTCGCCCGGACGGCGATCGGGCCCGTACCGGACCCGGCGCTGTCCCTGCGGGTCGCCGCCGCGGCCGCGACCGTGCGCCTACCGATCGCCCGCGCCACCTGCGAGTGGCTCGCCGCCTTCTGCCCGCCGCTGCCGACGCCCTGGCCGGCCACCGCCCGCGGCGCGCTGGTCTCGCTGCTCGGCTCCGGGCCGGGGCTGCTGCCCACCTGGGAGACGTGCGACCGGTACGGCCTGATCGACGCCTGGCTGCCCGAGTGGGCCCGGATGCGCAGCCTGCCGCAGCACCATCCGGTGCACCGGTTCACGCTGGACCGGCATCTCGTGCAGGCCGCGTTCGAGGCGACCGCGTACGCCCGCGAGGTGGACCGCCCTGACCTGCTGCTGATCGGCGCCTTCCTGCATGACGTCGGCAAGGGGCTGCCCGGCGATCACAGCCTGGTCGGCGCCCCGATCGCCGCCGGGATCGCGGCCCGGATCGGCCTGCCGGAGGCGGACGTGGCGACCGTCGAGCGGCTCGTCCGCCTGCATCTGCTGCTGCCGGACGCGGCCACCCGGCGCGACCTCGGCGACCCCGTGACCATCTCCACGGTCGCCGAGCAGGTCGGCGACACGGCGACCCTGGACCTGCTGCACGCGCTCGCCCGCGCCGACTCGCACGCCACCGGCCCGGGCGCCTGGTCGGACTGGAAGGGCCGGCTGATGGCCGAGCTGGTCCGCCGGGTCCACACCGCGCTGGACACCGGGGAGCTGCCCGCACCGCCGGAGCCCGGACCCGAGTTGCGCACAGGCGACCTGCCGGCCGTGCACCTCGACGGCGACCGGGTCGCCGTGGCCGTGGCCGACCGCCGCGGGCTGCTCGGCGCGGTCGCGGCCTGCCTCGCCCTGCACCGCCTCGACGTCGTCGCCGCGGACGCGTCCACGATCGACGGCCGGGCGATCGTCGAGTTTCTGACCCAGCCCCGGTTCGGCTCGCCGGCGGACCCGCTCGCGCTCGCCGCCGACCTGCGCCGCGTCGCCGCCGGCGACGTCTCGGTGACCCAGCGGCTGCGGTCGCGTCCGGTGCCGGCCCGCGACGGCGCCGCCCCCCGGGTGGTCTGGCTGCGCGCCGCCGCCACGGACGCGGTGGTCCTCGAGCTGCGCGCGGCCGACTCGGCCGGGCTGCTCCATCGGGTCGCCACCGCGCTGGACGAGGCCGGCGCCGAGGTCCGGGCCGCGCGCATCTCGACGCTGGGCGGTGACGTGGTCGACGCCTTCTACCTCGTCGGGGCCTGGGCGGATCCGGCGGCCCGGGCCCGGGTGGAGGCCGCGGTGCTGGCCGTGGCCTGAACCGTCACTTCCCGCGCGGCGGCGGCGTTGCCTTAGTGACATTCAGGGGCTAAGAAGAGGTCTGTTGCCGCATGGGGGAACCAGCCGGTCTGCTCGACGACTACCTGAGGATCGCCCGGTACCACGTGCAGCGGGCCGTGCCGCCCACGGCGATCCGGCTGCGCTCGCTGGAGATGCGCCGGCTGTTGGCGTACATCGCGCTGCGGGAGACGGGGGCCACGTACGCGGACCTGCTTGCCGCCGTACGCAGCGGTGACGTGGCCTGGCTGCGCCGGATCAAGCGGGACGCCCGCTCCTCCGTGCTCGCCGGGCTGGCGCAGACGCTGGCGTTGCAGGACATGCTTCCGGCGGACCGCACCGACGCGCTGGGGTTGTACGCGCTCGTCCGTGACGCGTGGGGTGCCCCCGCGATGCCGGGCGCCCACCAGGGACTGCACGCACAGCTCACGTACACCTGGCGCGGCGCCGACGCGGCTCGCGCGTTGCTGCGGACGTACTCGGGGATGAGCGAAGCCATCCGAACCGACCTCGAGATCGACGTGGCGAATCCGTTCGCCGGCGACGGCGAACTGCCGGTGGCGCCGTGGCTCGCCGCGTTCCAGCGGCTGATGCCGAAGCCCTATCCGGCGCTCGACCCGGCCAACGGGTTGCCGCCGTTCGACCGGCTCACGGCGGCCGCCGAGCCCCTGCCGGTCGACGAGCCGCACCGGATCTCGGTCATCGTCACCGCGTTCCACCCCGACGAGGGCCTGATCACGGCGGTCCGCTCGATCCTCGCCCAGTCCTGGCGCAACGTCGAGATCGTCGTCGTCGACGACGCGTCGCCGCCGGAGTACGACGAGATCCTGCAACGGGCGGCCGCGCTCGGGCCGCGGATCCGGGTGGTGAAGCAGCCGTACAACCAGGGCACGTACGCGGCCCGCAACGCCGGGCTCGACGCGGCCGAGGGCGAGTTCGCCGCCTTCCAGGACTCCGACGACTGGTCCCACCCGCGCCGCCTCGAACTGCAGGTGCGGCCGATGCTGGAGAACGCCCGCATCGTCGCCACCACCACGGACGGGCTGGCCGTCACCGAGCGGCTCGTGCTGACCCGCCCGGCGGTGCGGCGCGGCCGCTTCAACCCGTCCTCGCTGCTGTTCCGCCGCCAGCTCGTGATGGACCGGATCGGCTACTTCGACCAGGTACGCAAGGCCGCGGACTCCGAATACATCGGACGGATGCGGGCGGTCTACGGCGAACGGGCCGTGCGCCACATCGACTCCGAGCCGCTGGCGCTGATCCGGCTGTCCCAGGGGTCGCTGTCGCGCTCGGAGATCCGGGCGTACTGGATGCACCCGGCTCGGGTCGCGTACTCCTCGGCCTATCAGCAGTGGCACGGCCGCATCGCGGCCCGGGCAGCGAAGCCCTACCTTCCCCGCGAGGGCGGCGATCGGCCGTTCGCGGCACCCGACCACCTCCGGTACGGCCGCGGGGAGGCGCCGCCCCGCCCGGAGTACGACGTGGTGATGGCCGGCGACTGGCGGTTTCTGCAGGGCCCGCAACTGTCGGCCGTGGAGGAGATGCTGGCCCTCGCGGACCGGGGGCTGCGCGTGGCCGTGCTCCACCTCGAATCGCTGCGGCCGCCGGCCCGGCGGCGCTATCCGCTGGCGGGCCCGATCCAGAAGCTGGTCAACGCGGGGCGGATCGCCCAGGTGCTGCCCGGCGACGTCAACGAGGCGGCGCTGGTCGTCGTCCGGCACGCGGCGGCGCTGCAGTTCGCGCCGGACGACGAGTGCCTGTTGCGGCCCCGGCGGGTGCTGATCGTCGCGGATCAGGCCCCGGTGCGCCGCGACGGTCTCGACCACCGGTACGAGCCCGCGGCGTGCACGGCGACGGCGACGCGGTTGTTCGACGCGCCCGTGGTGTGGTGCCCGCAGGATCCCGAGGTCCGGACCGCCTTGCGCGGGTATCCGGCGCTCGAGCTGACGCCGTACGACCTGCCTGTCGTGATCGGGGCCGAGCGCTGGACGGCGGCGCGCGACGGCGCCACGCGGGACGCGCCGGTGGCCGGCACGGACCTGTGCGACCAGGGAGTGTGGCCGCGGGACACCCGCGAGTCGCTGTACGTCTTCGACGGCCTGCGCAGGGTGGATGTGCGGCTGCGACTGCCGGACTGGCCGCGGATCGACGTGCAGCTCGGCGGTCCGCGCTCGCATCTCGTCTACGAGGCCGGCGACCTGGACCTGCGGACCTTCCTGCACCAGCTCGACTTCTACCTGCACTTCCCGCACCCCGAGACGGTGGAGACCTTCTCCCGCCCGGCGTGCGAGGCGGCGGCGCAGGGGTGCGTGGTGGTCACCCAGGAACGGCACGCGGCGGTCTTCGGCGATGCCGCCGTCTACTGTGCACCGGCCGAGGTCGCGGGGGTTGTCAAGCGTTACACCGAGGACCGGGTGCTCTTCGCCGAGCAGAGCCGGCGGGCCCGCGCCGTCGTGGCCAACGCCCATCCTCCGCAGGCGTACGTGGACCGCATCGCCGCTCTGGTGCACGCGCCGCGGCACTCCACGCCGGCCCAACGCACACCCGAGCCCGCGTGCGCGTAACGGGCGGGGAGGCGCCGGAGTTAGGGGACGTGTTGAGACGCGCGCACATCGGAGGTTTGAGCGAATGAGCGGCCTGACCCGGTTCGGCGGTCGGCTGGCGGTACGGCTGCAGAGCCTGACCCGTCCGCAAGCGGTGGTGCTCATGGTGGTGCTGGCGCTCGTCGCCGGCGTCTGGACGGCGGCCGCCTCCGGGCATGCGGGCCTCGCCACCTCGCTTGTCGCGGTGCTGCTGCTCGGCGTGCTGCTCGGCATCCTGCATCTGTCGCGCTGGATGGCCGGGCTCTACCGTGCCAACCAGGCCGCCCACCGCGATCTGCGGATCGTGGTCGAGCAGATGCAACGCCGGGTGGTGGCGGGGGTCGAGAAAGAACGGCTCAGCGCGGGCGACCGGCACCAGGAGCTGACCCGGACCCTCGCCCGCGGCCTGCGCCAGCACGGGCACGGCAACGACCTGCTGCTGCGCGCGCAGAGCCGGGAGATCGAGGCGATGTTCCAGCTCTTCGCGGAATTCACGCCGCGGGCGCCGATGCCGTCCTCCGGCGACTTCGCGCTCAACCCGACGGACCTGCTCGACCTGCTGTACCTCGTCCGGCTGCGCCGGCCGCAGTTGGTGGTCGAGCTCGGCAGCGGCACGTCGACGGTGTGGCTCGCGTACGCCCTGGAGAAGACCGGCGGGCGGCTCGTCTCGCTCGACCACGACGGCGACTACGCCCGGAAGACCCGCGAGCAGCTCGACGCGCACGGGCTGTCGGCGGTGGCCGAGGTGCGTACCGCGCCGCTCACCGAGCTGGCCGTGGATGGCAAGACCTATCGCTGGTACGACGTCGAGAAGCTCGCCGACGTGCGCGACATCGACCTGCTGCTGATCGACGGCCCGCCCGCGGCGACGGGACCGGACGCCCGCTATCCGGCGCTGCACGCCCTGCAGAGCCGCCTGGCCCCGGTCGCCACGGTGGTCCTCGACGACGCCGACCGGCCCGACGAGCAGGACGCCGTCCGGCGCTGGACCGAGAACATCACCGGCCTGACCGCCGAGCCCCGGCTGTTGGGGCGGCACGCCGTGCTGTCGTACTCGCGCAGCGGCGCGCCGGCCTCCGTACCCGCGTGAAAAAGACCGGCCGGCATGCGGGGGCATGCCGGCCGGTCGAGGGGGAGAAAAAAGCCTTCGGTCCGCCCGTGGGTGGCGGTGGGGTGGTCGGAAGGGGTCAGCGGCTGCCGAACATCTGCGTGTAGTACGGCGTGCCGTTGGTCGAGTAGACGACGCCGACGGCGAACGTCCTGGCGCCGCAGTCGAGCAGGTTGCGACGGTGGCCCGGCGACTTCAGCCAGCCGTTGACGACCTCGCGGGCGCTGCGGTAGCCCCAGGCGATGTTCTCGCTGCGCGCGGCGGTGTAGCCGGCGGCGCGGGCCCGGGCGGCGAACGTGGAGTTGCGGGCGCCGGTGTGGCTGAACCTGCCGCTGGTGGCCATGTACTTGCTGTGGCCGCGGGCGGCCCAGAGCAGCGCCGCGTTGACCTTCAGCGCCTTGCAGCCGGCCTTGACCCGCGCCTGGTTCGACAGGCTCACGACCTGCGTCTGCAGCGTCGAGGTGGAGACCACGGCCGCCTGCGCGGGCGCTCCGGCGATGACCAGGCCGATGAACGCGGCGGCGGGGATCAGCGCGAGGGTGGCGAGGCGACGGACCAGGGTCTTCGGCACGGGCACAACCTTTCGGGAACTCCGCCCCGGCGCTTGTTCGCCAGGTACGCCATTCCCTTCGGAGGCCTGGCGGCATTCACTGATGCCTGTTCAGGTGCCTTGCCGTGAGTGCTGGGTTGCCGGTCGGGTACCTGGTCGAGCCGGGTTGCAACACCGGTCGAGGCCCGGGTGCAGACGGGTTGCCGACCCCGCGTCACTGCGACATTCCGGACATCGTTGGGCTGGTGTGAGCGCCGAGACCATGGATGTCCCCCGGCAAGTGGCGACGCCCGCGGCGGTCGTGCCGGCGAATCGCTGCGGGCCGGCCGGGCGGCCCTGGCGGCGGGCGATGCTGCGCGCCGCCCTGGTGCCACTGGCCGTGCTGCTGCCGCTGGTGACGCTCGCGCCCACCGCGGACCACCGCTTCAACGTGTACTGGCACGGCGGCGACTTCCGCGCGCACCCGCTGCGCCAGCTCGCCGAGCCGTTCCGGACCGTGCCGATGTACCTGGAGTTCGGCAACTTCCGGCCGCTCGGGCGGCTGCTGGAGCGCGGCGTGGACGTGGCGACCTACCTGCTGATGGAGGTCCTTCAGCTCCCCGCGAACATCGCCCTGCGCGTCGTGTCGATGCTGGCCGCGATGGTGCTGACCGCCGCGGCGATGCTGCTGGTGGAGAGCGTCACGGCGCGCGGGCGCCTGTGGCGCACCCCGCCGTCGGCATGCGCGATGCTGGTCCCGTACGGCGTCGGGGCCGCGCTCGTAGCGGCCGGCGGCACGAGCACGACCGTGCTCTTCGGCGGTCTGTACTTCCTCTCCGCGGCGCTGGTCCTCGGCGTCGCCGCCGTGTGCTGCCGGGCGGTTTCCGCGGACGGAGCGCCGCTGCGCGCGGTCCCGGCCGTGGCCGCGGTGCTGTCGGGTTCCGCGCTGGCCGCGTTCAACGAGATCGCCTACCTGGCGCTGCCGCTCGCCACCGTCGCCGTCGTGGCCCGGGGGCGCCTCGTCCTCGGCCTCGATCCGCGTGCCCTGCTCGGCAATCGGGCGACCCACCTTGTGGGCCTGCTCTGGCTCGGCTTCCTTCCGGTGTTCGTCCCGGTGCGGTGGCTGATCGCGCGGGCCTGCGGCGCGGGTGACTGCTACGGCGGATCGGACGTCGTACTCGGGCCGGATCTCGGCCACGCCTGGGTGCATCGGATGGTCGCGTGGCTTCCCCCGGTGCAGTGGCAGGAGGCGACGCGCGGCACCCACGGGTTCTGGGCCGGGGGCCTGCTGCCCGTGCTGGCCCTGCTGGTACTCGTCCTGCTCGCCGCGGGCACCGCCGCGGACCTGCGGAGGCTGCCCGACACCGACCGCCGGGCGGCGTTGGCCGTGGCGGTCGGCGCGGGCACCGTGCTCGTCCTCGGCACGGCCCTTGCGGCGGCCGCCGCCGACAACCAGGCCGCGGCGAGCGCCGGTCGGTGGGGCCTCGGCTGGCGCGACAGCGGCCTCGCCGCGGCCGCCGGCGCCTCGGCGCTGCTGGGCCTGGTCCTCGCCCTCGCGAGATGGCGGCACACCCCGGCCGCCCTGCTGACGCTGCTGGTCCTCGTCGCCGCCGCGTCCGCCGCCGCCAACGGCAGGTACGCGGTGAACACCGCGGACCGCCAGTCCTCGGTGCTCAACAACGCCATCGCGCACGAGGTCGCCGTCTTCGACCGGACGCCCGCCGGCAACGCCCGCCGGTGCGCGTTGAAGACGGAGTTCCGCGCGCTCTACCCGGACTCTCCCTACTCCCGGTTCGCCCGTGCCGAGCTTCCCGGCACCACGACACCGACCGAACGCCTCGAGGTGACGATCGACATGGCCACCAGACAGCTCTACGGCCGCCGGTTCTGCGCCCCGGACCAGCCGTGAGTAGGCCTGCCGATCCACTCGTGTCGGTCGTCGCGCCGGTCTTCGACGAGGGCGACGGGGTGGACGGGTTCGTGCGGCGCACCGGCGCCGTGCTGCAGGCGGCGGGGCTGCGCTACGAGCTGATCCTCGTCGACGACGGCTCCACCGACGACTCGTGGCCGCGGATATGCGCGCAGAGTGGCGCCGACCCGCGCGTCCGCGGCATCCAGCTCTCCCGCAACTTCGGCAAGGAGGCCGCCGTCCTCGCCGGGCTGGAGCACGCGGGGGGCGACGCCGTGGTGGTCATCGACGCCGACCTTCAGCACCCGCCCACGGCCATTCCCGCGATGGTGCAGTGCTGGAGCGACGGCGCCGAGGTCGTCGAGGCGGTCAAGCGCAACCGGACCGGCCAGCCGCCGGTCGCCCGCCTCGCCGCGTCGCTGTTCAACGCGACGTTCACCCGGCTCACCACCGTGGACCTGGTGAACGCCACCGACTTCCGGCTGCTGAGCCGACCGGCGTGCGACGCGCTGCTGCGGCTGCCCGAGCACTCGTCGTTCTTCCGGGGCACCTCGAGCTGGATCGGCTTCCGGCGTACGGTCGTGGAGGTCGACATCGACCACCGCGGCGACGGCGCGTCCCGGTGGACCTTCCGGTCGCTGTGCCGGCTCGCCGTCAACGGGTTGACGTCCTTCACCTCCGCGCCGCTGCACCTCGTGACGGTCGTCGGCTTCGGCTTCGCCGCATTCTCGGTCGTGCTCGGGGTGCAGACGCTCGTCAGGTGGCTGCGCGGCGGTTCCGTCGCCGGCTTCCCGACCGTGATTCTCGTGCTGCTCGTGATGGGTACGTTCATCCTGCTCGGCCTCGGGGTGATCGGGGAGTACCTGGCCCGCATCCACGAGGAGGTCCGCGGACGCCCGCGCTACCTCGTCCAGGGTCGGACCGGTCCGCCGGCGGGCGAGCAGCCGGTCATCGTCGGGCAGCGGGCCGAGCATGCCGAGCTTTGACCTCGGCCGCCTGCTGCGCTACGGCGTCAGCGGTGCCGCGAGCACCGTCACCCACCTCGGCGTGGCCCTCGCGCTGCACGACGGCGCGGGGCTGTGGCCGGTCGTGGCGACCACGGTCGGGTTCGCGGCGAGCATCGTGGTGTCGTACACGTTGCAGCGCAACTGGGTGTTCCGGTCGGCGGTCGGCCACGGGGTGGGCGCGGCCCGGTTCCTCGCCGTCACCGCCGTGGCCTGGACCGTCAACACCGTCACGGTCGGTACGGGCACCTCCGTGCTGGGCCTGCCCTACGCCTACGTGCAGGCCTTCGCCATCGTCTGCATCCCGATCGTGAACTACGCGCTCAACTCGCGCTGGACCTTCACCGCAACCGAGCCGCCAGCTCCGGAGCCAGCAGCCGGCTGTACGCGGTGGTGACATGGTGCTGGTCGCGGTAGACCAGCACGTTGCCGATCACCGGCGGGCACGTCGTCCTGGTGCAGAACCACGGCGTCGGGTCGATGACCTTCGCGCCCGCCCGCTGTGCCGCCGCCGCGACCAGCGTGCGGCGCTCCGGCTTGGCGAGCGCCGTCTCGCGGGATCGGGCGCACGCACCGACGTCGTCGAGGTGCTCCGAGAGGCAGTCGGGCACGTTACCGACCATCCACGGGGTGTCGTTCATGAAGAACACCTCGGTGTCGGGTGCGGACACCGCCCGGACGGACCGCTCCCATCCCGAGACCCATGCCTCCTCCTGCGTGCCGGGAACTCCGAGCAGCTCGCTGCTCGGATACGTCGACGCCATCAGGACCTTCGCCGGGCGCAGCGAGCGGATGTGCTGCCACGCGTCCCTGCGCCACCGCACGCACTCGGTGAACTCGCGTTTGAGCTGTGGCAGGTAGATCAGGCTGTCCGCGGCGGTGCAGGCGCTCTTGGAGACCACGACGAGCTTCCACCGCTCCTGCTGGGCGGCGGCCTCCAACGCGGGGAACCAGTGGCCGGCGTGCGAGTCGCCGAACAGCACGACCGTGGTATCCGAAGTCAGGTCGCCGTACGCACAGGGCTTCTTCACCTCGGGATCGTCGAAGTCGCCGGAGCAACCCTCGCTGTAGTAGCGCGGCTTGTCCTTGCTCGCGTGCTGCAGCTTCGGCGTCAGGTTGGTGGGTACGGCGGGCGCGTCCACGCTCGCGGCGATCTGTGTGGCCAGGCTCCTCGGGTCGAGGGTCGCCGGGTCCAGCTCCGCGGCCCGGTAGGTCGGCGCCCCGCTGAGATGCGTGGCGGCGGACGTGACGGCGACGCACAGCGCGGCACAGAGCACCGAGATGCCGAAGCCCACGCCGATGCCGCGCCACGGGCGGTTCCGCAGGGCGGCGAGGTGCCGTACCGGGTTCTCCACGAGCGCGTAGGTGAGGGCGGCCAGCGCCAGCGCGCCCAGCGCCACGAGCACGTTCTCCCAGACGGCGAGGGGCCGGCCGAGCGCGTGCGGCGCGATAAGCAGGGCCGGCCAGTGCCACAGATACCAGGAGTACGAGAGCCGCCCGACGGCCTGCAACGCGGGCAGCCCGAGCAGACCGGCCGGACGCCCGGTGCCGCCGGCGACCACCGCGGCGGTGCCCAGGACCGGCAGCAGGGCGGCGTACCCGGGAAACGGGGTCTGCGCGGTGTAGAGGACTGCCGACGCGGCGACGGCGACGAGGCCGGCGGGGACGCACCAGCGCGGCAGCCGCAGCGCGGTCAGCGCGAGCAGGGCGCCGACGCCGAGCTCCCAGGCGCGGGTGTGCGCCCCGAAGTACGCCCACCCGGCATTCTCGCGCGTCTGCCACAGCGCGACGGCGAGCGAGCCCACGGTCAGCAGCGACAGCACCGCGCCGAGGCCGCGCCGGCGGATGAAGACGATGATCAGCAGCGGCCAGACGAGGTAGAACTGCTCCTCGACCGCCAGTGACCAGAAGTGCTGCAACGGCGACGGTTCCGCGTCCGTCTGCAGATAGTCCGTGCCGACCGCCGCGAGCCGGTAGTTCATCGCGTAGACCGCGGTGTGCAGCGCGTCGGACAGGATCGCGCTCAGCCGCAGAGGCGGCAGCCACAGCGCGGAGGCCGCGACCGTGACCACCACCACGACCGCGGAGGCGGGCAGCAACCGCAGGGCCCGGCGGGCGTAGAAGCGCGGGATCGACACCGTGCCGGAGCCCCGCGCCTCGCGCAGCAGCAGGCCGGTGATCAGGAAGCCGGAGATCACGAAGAAGACGTCGACGCCGACGTAGCCGCCGGAGACGAAGGGCAGACCACAGTGGTACGCGACCACGAGGAGCACCGCGACCGCGCGCAGCCCCTCGATGTCGCGGCGGTGCCGGGGTGCTGCCGCGGCCGGGGCGGGAGTGCCGCCGGCCGGGGCCGGTCCGCTCGCTCGCGGGGTCTGCCGGGGGGAGGGCGCGACGGGCGCGATGCTCATCTCGGTCACAGCCGGTGCGCCTCCCGGTTGGTGGTGACGCCCCGGGTGTCGAAGAAGCGCTTCGCGATGCCCGCCAGGTGGTCGGCGTCGTACTCGCGGTGGTGCTGCACCAGGATGACCAGGTCGGCGGCCGCGGCGGCGCCCTCCAGGTCGTCGGTGCGCGGCACACTCCACTGCGTCACGTACGGGTCGTGGAAGGTGAGGACGGCGCCCAGCGACGAGAGGTGGCGAGCCAGGGGAGTGGCCGGCGACTCGCGCTGGTCGGCGATGTTCGGCTTGTAGGTGACGCCCAGCAGCAGGATCTTCGCGCCGTGCACGGCCACGCCGTCGGCGTTCAGCAGGTTCTGCGCGCGGCGGGCTACGTACGCCGGCATGGTCGCGTTGATCTCCTGGGCGAGCTCGACGAAGCGGAAGGGGTAGCCGAGCTTGCTGCGGACGTTGTGGCTCAGGTAGTTCGGGTCGATCGGGATGCAGTGCCCGCCGACGCCCGGGCCGGGGTAGAACGCCTGGAAGCCGAACGGCTTGGTCGACGCGGCGTGGATGACGTCCCACAGGTCGATGTCGAGCTCGTGGCAGAACCGGGCCATCTCGTTGACCAGCGCGATGTTGACGTGCCGGTACGTGTTCTCCAGCAGCTTCGCGGTCTCCGCCTCACGGGTGCCGCGGGTGCGCACGACGGTCTCGACGAACCGGCCGTAGAACGCCTCCACCAGGTCGGTGCAGCCGGGGGTGTAGCCGCCGACGACCTTCGGGGTGTTGTGCGCGCCGAACCGCTCGTTGCCCGGGTCGATGCGCTCGGGCGAGAACGCGACGTGGAAGTCGATGCCCGCGGTCAGGCCGGACAGCTTCTCCAGCAGCGGGCGTACCACGTCGTCGGTGGTGCCCGGATAGGTCGTCGACTCCAGCACGACCAGCATGCCGGACCGCAGGTGGCGCCCGACGGCCTCGGTCGCGCCGATCACCGCGCGCAGGTCGGGGCCGTCGCCCTCGGACAGCGGCGTCGGCACGCAGATGACCGCGGTGCCCGCCTCGGCGATGCGCGTCTCGTCGGCGGTCGTGCGGAACCCGCCGGCGATCATCTCCGCCACGTCGGCATCGGACAGGTCGTCCACGTGCGAGCGGCCCGCGCCGAGCGCGTCGACCACCGCCGGGTTGACGTCGAAGCCGAGCACGGACAGGCCGGCGCGGGTGGCCTGCTGGGCCAGCGGCAGGCCCACGTACCCGAGGCCGAGAATGACGACGTCGAAGCTCACGTAGATCTCCTTTGCACGGACCCGTCAGGCGACGGGCGAATTGGTGGCGGCCGGCCCGCCGTGCGGCTGGACCGGCACGGCGACCTCCGGCGCCTTGCCGGTGGCGCCGGGTGCCAGCGCCGGGCCCCGGTCGACCTGGGGCAGGAGCGGGGGAGCGAGTCGCGCTCCGGTCAGCTCGTACGGCGACGCGAACGGCAGATACGCCGGCAGGAACTCGTCGAGCAGCGCCGCCTGCTCGGCGGCGACCGCCTCGTTCGAGTCGGTGTCGTTGAGGCAGAACGCGTCGAGGTTGCGGTGCCGCAGCAGGCCGGCGAGCTTCAGCGGCGTCGCCGGATTGGCCAGGTCGGCGTACGCGTAGGCGATGGTCCCCGGCACTGCCCGGCCGGTCAGGTACGCGTAGTACTGCTGCAGCGACGACAACAGGGAGATGTCGTCGGGGTGCCGGAACTGATGCCCGGCGGTGGCGTCGACGTGCTCGGCGAAGCGCTGCTCGATCTCGGCGATGACGCCGCGCCGTGACGGATGCGGCGTGTGCATCATCTTGCGGGTCAGCACCCGGCCGAACGTCTCGCGGATCAGCTCGCGGTTGTTCTTGCCGGCCGAGTCGGCGGGCGGGTCGTCGGGCCGCCGCGGCGCCGAGTCCACCTGGGCGCTCGAGAAGAAGAACCGGGTCAGTCCGCCCGGCGTGAAGAACATGTCGGGGGAGACGGGCCGGCCGAGGAACACGTCGTCGTTGAGGTAGAGGAAGTGCTCGCTGAGCCCGGGGATGCGGTGCAGCCGCGACTCGATCGCCTGCGAGTTGAAGGTCGGCAGCCGGCCGGTGTCGCCGAAGATCTCCCGATGGCTGACCACGGTCAGGCCCGGGTAGCCGGCGTCCAGCCAGTCCGGCACCTGGTCGTCGGTGACCAGGTAGACGTGGTTCACCCAGGGCGCGAAGCAGTGCAGGGCGCGCAGCGAGTAGCGCAGCTCGTCGCGGGACGTGTAGCGCGAATCGTTGCTGGCGAGCCGGCTCGCCTCGTCCAGCCAGGCGTTCTCGGCCAGCGCGGCCGCCTTGCGGGCCCGCCACTGCGGGTCGCCGCCGTCGACCCAGGTGTAGACGACGTCGATCGGGAAATCGATCCGGTCCGGGCTCGGCAGGGTGAAGATCTGCCGGGTCCGGTACGCCGTGCGGTCGTGCGGCGAGCTGAATGGGCCGAAGGCCGGTTCGGGTGCGGTCACCACCGGCTCGTCGAGCGGGATCACGTCGGCGATCGGGTTGCCGCGCGGGCCGGTCAGGACGCCGTCGCGCTCGGTCCAGAACTCGATCTCGCAGCCCAGGTCCGGGCCGAGCAGGAGCCGGCCGCGCGGGTCGGTGACCGGCCAGCAGACCTTCAGGATCGCCGCGGCACCCGGCTTGGCGCGGCGGGGCTTGACGACGTCGAGCATGCCGGCGTGTCCCTCGGTGATCCCCCGCAGGAGGCGCAGCACCGCGGGCCGGTCGGCCGCGCGAACGGCCACCGCCGTCGTGCGCAGGGCCTTGGTCGGGATCCGGAACCAGTCGACGCCCGCCTCGTCGAGCGCGGCGACGACCCGGTCCAGGTTCTCCCGGCGTACGCCCGTGGGGCTGGCGGCGGTCTCGCGCCGGGCGGTGACCCACCCCCGGGCGGTGCGGACCCGCATCGTCGGCGCGTCCGCGCCGCGCATCAGCGAAAGCCGCGGCGGCGGGTCGAGCGACACCAGGCGGCGGGCGACCCCGAGCCGCTGGGCCTCGGCGACGTGCGGCAGCACGCGGCGTTGCACGGATTTGAGGATGCGTGACCGGACTTCCCAGGGCGCCAGTCGCAGGATCCGCCGTAGAGGCACGAACTCGTCCTTCCGCCGGATGTCGTCGGGGCCGATCGCTCAGCCGCCCGGTTCCTGTGCCTCAACGGCGAGATCTGCCGGATGGTTGCGGTCGATGACTGCTTTTCGGACATCTGTGCTATTCCACCGTTACGCCTGATATCTGCGGTATACGCGATTTGCCGCTATGGCGCCGGGAAACGGCGGCGGCCCACCCCTACGGGTGCGCCCTGATGTGCCGCCTTGCACCGCGGAGGCATCGTGGACAACGGGCTCTCGAAGGGAGAACGACATGGGCAAGGCAGTGGCCTACCTGGTGGCGATGATCGCCGGTGTGATCGTCGTGGGCTGGGTGGCGGTGGTGGTGCTGGACACGCTGCTCGGCGCGCTCGGATACCTGATCGTGGGCGCGCTCGTGGTCGGCGGCGGCGTCTACCTGTACGGCAAGGCCAAGAAGGGGCTCGCGCCCGGCACCCGGACGCAGCGCCGGATCGAGGCGGCCGCGAAGACGTACCGGATGCGCAACCGGTGAGCGTTCCGGCGGGCCGCTAGGCTTGCGGGCATCTCCTCCCTACTGACCAACGGGAAGTTGTGCCGTGTTTGACACCTTGAGCGACCGCCTCTCCGGGATCTTCACCAAGCTCCGGGGCAAGGGCCGGCTCACCGACGCCGACATCGACGCCACCGCGCGGGAGATCCGCCTCGCGCTGCTGGAGGCGGACGTCGCCCTGCCGGTCGTCAAGGCGTTCATCGCCAGCCTCAAGGAACGCGCCCGCGGCGCCGAGGTGTCGCAGGCGCTCAACCCGGCCCAGCAGATCATCAAGATCGTCCACGAAGAGCTGATCAACATCCTCGGCGGCGAGGGGCGGCGGCTGCAGTTCGCCAAGCAGCCGCCCACCGTGATCATGCTGGCCGGTCTCCAGGGTTCCGGTAAGACCACGCTCGCCGGCAAGCTGTCGCGCTGGCTCAAGGGTCAGGGCCACCAGCCGCTGCTGGTCGCGTGTGACCTCCAGCGACCCAACGCGGTCAACCAGCTCCAGGTGCTCGCCGGGCGGGCCGGCGTCGACGTGTACGCGCCTCAGCCCGGCAACGGCGTCGGCGACCCGGTCCAGGTCGCCCGGGACTCCATCGAGCACGCCCGGCGCACGGCGAAGGACATCGTCATCGTCGACACCGCCGGCCGCCTCGGCATCGACGCCGAGATGATGCAGCAGGCCCGCGACATCCGCGCCGCCGTCGACCCGGACGAGGTCATCTTCGTCATCGACGCCATGGTCGGCCAGGACGCGGTCAGCACCGCCGAGGCCTTCCGCGACGGCGTCGGCATCACCGGCGTGGTGCTGTCGAAGCTCGACGGTGACGCCCGCGGCGGTGCCGCGCTCTCGGTCCGCCACGTCACCGGCGAGCCCATCCTCTTCGCGTCCACGGGCGAGAAGCTCGAGGACTTCGACGTCTTCCACCCCGACCGGATGGCCAGTCGCATCCTCGGCATGGGCGACGTGCTGACCCTCATCGAACAGGCCGAGCAGGCCTTCGACGAGGATCAGAAGGAGAAGATGACCGCCAAGCTGCTCGGCGGCGAGCAGTTCACCTTGGAGGACTTCCTCGACCAGCTCATCGCGGTGCGCCGGATGGGTCCGATCGCCAACATCCTCGGCATGATGCCGGGCATGGGCCAGATGAAGGACCAACTGGCCGAGCTCGACGACAGCCACTTCGACCGGGTGACGGCCATCATCCGCTCGATGACCCCCGGCGAGCGCACGAACCCGAAGATCATCAACGGCTCCCGCCGCGCCCGCATCGCCAACGGCTCGGGCGTGACGGTCATGGACGTCAACCAGTTGCTCAACCGCTTCGCCGACGCGCAGAAGATGATGAAGCAGATGGGCGGCATGATGGGCCTGCCGGGCGCGGGCCGCCGCAAGGCGACCAAGAGCCCGAAGAACAAGCGCAAGGGCACCAAGGGTGGCAACCGGCCCCGGATGGGCGGCGGCATGCCGGCGGGCTTCCCGGGCGGCATGCCCCAGCTTCCCCCGGGCATGGACCCGGGCGCCCTCGGCGGCGGTGGCGGCCAGGGTCTGCCGCCGGGCTTCAAGCTCCCCAACCTCGACTTCAACAAGCTCACTCGCAAAAAGAACGACGACGACAAGCGCTGATGATGGCAGGAGACAGCTAGTCGCATGTCTAGTGAGCTGAGCAGCGGTCCGTCCGGGGAGGAATCGATGACCGCTGCGCTCAGCCGCTTCGAGACGGAGGTGCCGTTTCCGGTGACGTTGGATCTGCCGGGGCCGACGGCGCGGTGGAAGGCGTTGCTCGGGCGGACCCAGGGCGAGGGCTGAGGCGGGCATCGGGTAGGACTGACGCATGGCTTTGCATGTGCGTGGCGTGGTGCTGCCCGAGGGGGAGGTTCGCGACCTCTGGCTCGTCGGCGACCGGGTGACCTTCGAGCCCGTGAAGGACGCCGAGACGATCAGCGACGGTGGCTGGATCGTCCCAGGACTGGTCGACGCTCACTGCCACCTCGGCATCCGCTACGGCGCGTCACCGATCGAGAGCCTGGACGAGGCCCGCGAGCTCGCCGCCAAGGACCGGGACGCCGGGGTGCTGGCGCTGCGGGACGCCGGGTCGCCGTACCCGTACCCGGAGCTGGACGACGAGCCCGAGATCCCGCGGCTGGTGCGTGCCGGGCGGCATGTCGCGCCGACCCGGCGTTACCTGCGGGACATCGGTGTCGAGGTCGACGCCGCCGACGTGGTCGAGACCGTCACCGCGCAGGCGAAGGCGGGCAGCGGCTGGGTCAAGATCGTGGGGGACTGGATCGACCGGTCCGTGGGCGACCTGGCACCCTCGTGGGACGCCGCGACCATGGCCGCCGCCGTGGAGGCCGCGCACGCCGCCGGGGCGCGGGCCGCCGTGCACACCTTCTCGGAGGAGGCGGTGGCGCAGATGGTGCGGGCCGGCGTCGACTCCGTCGAGCACGGGACAGGGCTCTCGCTCGACCTGGTCGACGAGATGGCGCGCCGGGGGACCGCGCTGGTGCCCACGATGATCAACATCCGGACCTTCGGGAAGATCGCCGATCAGGCGCGGCCCAAGTTCCCCGGGTACGCCGACCACATGCTGCGCCTGCGCGACCGCTTCCCGCAGGTCGTCGTGGCGGCCCACGAGGCGGGCGTGCCCGTCTACGTCGGCACGGACGCCGGGGGCAGCATCCGGCACGGGCTCGCGGCGGAGGAGATGCTGCTACTGCACGAGGCCGGCATCCCCGCGGTGGACGTGCTGGCCGCCGCCTCGTGGCGGGCCCGCGCATGGCTGGGCTTCCCCGGGCTGGTCGAGGGCGGGCTGGCCGACCTGGTCGTCTATCCCGAGGATCCCCGCGCCGACCTGCGGGTGGTGCGCGAACCTGGCCGGATCGTCCTCAAGGGGCGGATCGTCCGCTGACACGGGCCGCCCGCGCCCCGGCGGCCACCGCGGCGCGGCTAGGATGCTGCCTCATGGCTCGCGTGCTCACTCCCCGTGCGGAGGACTTCCCCCGCTGGTACCAGGACCTCATCGCCAAGGCGCAGATGGCCGACAACGGGCCGGTGCGCGGCACGATGGTGATCCGGCCGGCCGCGTACGCGATCTGGGAGCGCATGCAGGCCGCGATGGACGCGCGGATCAAGGAAGCCGAGGCGCAGAACGCCTACTTCCCGCTGTTCATCCCGGAGAGCTACCTGAGCCGTGAGGCACAGCACGTCGAGGGCTTCTCGCCCGAGCTGGCCGTGGTCACCCACGCCGGGGGCAAGGAGTTGGCCGAGCCGATCGTGGTCCGCCCGACCAGCGAGACGATCTTCGGCGAGTTCATGGCGAAGTGGATCGACTCCTACCGCGACCTGCCGCTGCTGCTCAACCAGTGGGCCAACGTGGTGCGCTGGGAGCTGCGGCCGCGCACGTTCCTGCGGACCACCGAGTTCCTCTGGCAGGAGGGCCACACCGCGCACGCCACCGAGGCCGACGCCCGCGACTACGCGCGGCGGATCCTGCACTCGGTCTACGAGGACTTCATGGTCAACCTGCTGGCCATCCCGGTCGTCCCGGGCCGCAAGACCAAGGGCGAGCGGTTCGCCGGCGCGACCAACACCATGACCCTCGAGGCCATGATGGGCGACGGCAAGGCCCTGCAGATGGGCACCTCGCACGAGCTGGGTCAGAACTTCGCCAAGGCGTTCGACATCACCTACACCTCGCAGGCGGGCACGGTCGAGCACGCCTGGACCACCTCGTGGGGCAGCACGACCCGCATGATCGGTGGCCTGATCATGGTGCACGGCGACGACAGCGGCCTGCGGCTGCCGCCGCTGCTCGCCCCGATCCAGGCTCAGATCATGGTGGTCAAGGCCGGTGAGGGCGTCACGGAGGCGGCGGTCAAGCTGCGCGACGAGCTCAAAGCCGCGGGCGTACGGGTGAAGCTCGACGATCGCGCCGACATCCCCTTCGGGCGTCGCGCGGTCGACGCCGAGCTGCAGGGCATCCCGGTCCGCATCGAGGTGGGCCCGCGCGACCTGGCCGCCGGCAACGCGGTGGTGGCCCGGCGCATCGACGGCACCAAGTCCCCGGTGGCGCTCGCCGACGTGGTCACCGAGGTGACCGGCGCCCTGAAGACCGACCAGCAGCGGCTCCTCGACAGCGCGCTGGCCCTGCGCCAGGAGCGCACCGTCGACGTCGAGACCCTGGGCGACGCGATCGAGGCGGCACAGACCGGCTGGGCGCGGGTGCCCTGGTCCGCGGTCGGCACCGACGGCGAGGCCGAGGCGAACGGCAAGGCGGTCACGGTCCGCTGCCTGATCCGCCCCGACGGCTCGGTGCCCGAGTCGGACGAGGAGCCCGGCGTCCTGGCGATCCTGGCGCGCGCGTACTGATGTTCGCCCCCGGCCGTCAGGTCCTGTACCGCAACGTCGACGGTCCGCGGCTGGCCTCCGTACGCCCATGCCGGGTGATCTCCGACGACGCGCGCGGCCTGCTGCTCTGGCTGGCCCGGGGTTCGGCCGTGCTCGTCGAGGAGGCCGCCGACGGGCGCGGCATCCGCGACATGCCGTTCCCGGAGTGGGCCGGCCTGGAGCACCGTGTCGTCCCGGCCGTGTGGCGGGGTCCGGGCCTGCTCAAGTTCATCCCGCCGGACGCCGACCACTCGGTCTGGTTCTTCCGCGACGACGAGGGCCGCTTCACCGGCTGGTACGTCAACCTGGAGGAACGGGCCCTGCGCTGGGATGACGGCGACCTGGCCGGCGTCGACGTGATCGACCAGGACCTCGACGTCGTGGCCCGCCCGGACCGCTCCTGGGAGTGGAAGGACGAGGACGAGTTCACCGAGCGCCTCGCCCTCCCGGAGCACTACTGGGTCCGCGACGAGGCCGCGGTCCGCGCCGAGGGCCTCCGCGTGATCAAGCAGATCGAGGCGGGCGACTTCCCCTTCGACGGCACCTGGACCGACTTCCACCCGGACCCCACCTGGCCGGTCCCCACGTCGATCCCATCCGGCTGGAACCGCCCACCGGTCCCGCGTCCTTGATCACTCTGGACTGCGTCACGGTGCACCGATCCGTAGCCTGCCTTCGAGTGACTTTGGCCCCACCGGTCGCTCAGGCCCCTCCGGCCCCTGCCTGGGACCCGGGGCCTCGCCCACCGCGGTGGATCGCCGCCCTGGTCGCACTGCTCCTTGTCATCGCCGGCACGGCGTTCGGGCTCTACGGCGTCGTCGGATTCGTGCGCGCCCCTTTCGGGGTCCGGGCGGACGTCTGCCCCATGCTGGATCTCGGCCCGCTCACCGATGCGCTGACCGTCCCGGACGTTCAGGACATGCCGGGTGCTCCGCAGCGGTACGGCGGCCTCTCGCGGGCGGCCTGTGCCTCCTCGATCGACGGCCGTGATGTGAGCCCGCGGGCCATCGGCGAACTCAGAGTGGAGTGGTTCGACTCCGCGTTGGCGGCGGAGATGCACTTCGCGCTCGCCGAAGGCAACGCCTCTGGGCGTTCCCAGGTCGCCGACCTGGGCGAGCGTGCGTTCGCGGCGTTCGACCCCGACGAGGCCGAGGTGGCCGGGAAGCGCCTGCGCAGGTTTTCGGTGGCGGTCCTCGACAGCAACGTCTTCCTGGGCCTGCGGGTGACGGTGTCCGATCGCCATGCCGACATGCCGTGGCCGGATGGGCAGGTCGACGCCGCGCACGCCGTCCTGACAGAGACCGCGCGCACCGCGTTGCAGCGGCTGGCGTGACGGGTTCGCCCACTCACGCAGAATGAAGGGTGCGGAGGCCCGTTCTGGCGCCGCCAGGCGCCTGGGGCTCCGCGCCCGGCCTCGGCGGGAGCGACGGTTCGTACCATGCAACCAGGCACGACATCCAGATCTTGACCTTGATCTTGATCTTGACCGCCCTTCTTCCCGGCCCGATTGGGAACGACCGCCCATCGTCTGGCAGAATGAACGGCTGGTATCCGGCACGCGTGAGGCGCCCTCTAACCCTGATCGCGTTGCCAGTCCACCGAGACATCGGTCCCGCATCCCCACGTGGGTTCCGTCGGCTCACCCTCGTGATCATCAGGAGCGAAACAACCGTGGCCGTTAAGATCCGGCTCCTGCGGATGGGCAAGATCCGCAACCCGCAGTACCGCATCGTCGTCGCCGACTCGCGCACCAAGCGTGACGGTCGCGCCATCGAGTACGTCGGCATCTACCAGCCCAAGCACGACCCCTCGCTGATCGAGGTCAAGAGCGAGCGCGTGCAGTACTGGCTCTCGGTCGGCGCGCAGCCGAGCGAGGCCGTGCAGCGCATCCTCGAGAAGACCGGCGACTGGCAGAAGTTCAAGGGTCTGCCGGCCCCGCCGCCGCTGCTCGTCGCGCCGGAGAAGGCCAGCCG
Organism: Couchioplanes caeruleus; assembly: GCF_003751945.1. Lineage (NCBI taxonomy): Bacteria > Bacillati > Actinomycetota > Actinomycetes > Micromonosporales > Micromonosporaceae > Couchioplanes > Couchioplanes caeruleus. The sequence continues at coordinate 5,978,804 of NZ_RJKL01000001.1, forward strand.
CCAGGCCGCCTACGAGGCCGAGGCCAAGGCCGCCGCCGGTGTCGCCGAGACCCCGGCCAAGCCCGCCAAGAAGGCCACCAAGGTCGCCGCCGCTCCGGAGGCCGCCGCGGCCAAGCCGGCGCAGACCAAGGCCGCCGACCCGGCCGAGCCGAACCGCGAGGCCGTCGCCGAGACCGCAGAGGACCCGGCCGGTGCCGGCGCCGACGCGAGCTGACGGGGCGCTCCGGCCCGCGCTGGAGCACCTCGTCAAAGGCATCGTCGACAACCCGGACGACGTCCGGGTGCGGCTGGTCGACTCGCGCCGCGGCAAGCGGCTCGAGGTGCGCGTGCACCCCGAGGACCTGGGAACGGTCATCGGGCGTGGCGGGCGCACGGCCAAGGCGCTGCGTCAGGTCATCGGGTCGATCGGTGGGCGCGGCATCCGCGTCGACATCGTCGACGCCTACTGACCACCCGTCGCGCGATGCTGCTGGTAGTCGGCCAGATCGGTAAGCCCCACGGCATCCGTGGGGAGGTTCTGGTGACCGTCCGGACCGATGAGCCAGAGGCGAGATTCGTCGCCGGATCGGTGTTCACCACCGAGGTCCCCCGGGACCGCAGGGTGAGCACCGGTCCGGCGACCGCCGCCGTCCCGGGAGTGCCCTACCGGGTCCCCGCCAAGCTGACCCTGGAATCGCTGCGCTGGCACCAGGGCCGGATCATCGCCCAGTTCGAGGGCGTGCACGACCGCAACGTCGCCGAGGCGCTGCGCGGCGTGCTGCTGCAGGTCGACAGCGCGGAGGTGCCGCCGCCGGACGACCCGGACGAGTTCCACGACCATCAGCTCATCGGGCTCACGGTGGTCGCGCTCGACGGCACCGAGCTGGGCACGGTCGACCGCATCGACCACGCGCCCGCCTCCGACCTGATCGTGCTCCGCAAGTCCGCGGGCGGTGTCGCGCTCGTGCCGTTCGTCAGCGCGATCGTGCCGACGGTCGACCTGGCCGCCGGCCGCGTCGTCGTCGACCTGCCTGAGGGCCTGCTCGACCTCTAGAAGGCTCCTGGTGCGCGTCGACGTCATCTCCATCTTTCCGGACTACTTCTCGCCGTTGGAACTGTCGCTGATCGGCAAGGCCCGCGCCGGCGGGATTCTCGACCTGTCCGTGCACGACCTGCGTTTCTGGACCTCCGACGTGCACCGGACGGTGGACGACACCCCGTACGGCGGCGGGCCGGGCATGGTGATGCGCCCCGAACCGTGGGCCGCCGCTTTCTCCGCCGTGGCGTCCCCCTCGGCCACGCTCGTGGTGCCGTCCCCGGTGGGCCGGCCGTTCACGCAGGCGGACGCGCACGAGCTGGCCTCGCTCGATCATCTCGTCTTCGCGTGCGGCCGGTATGAGGGCATCGACCAGCGGGTTCTTGACGACGCCGCGACCCGGATGCCGGTCCGCGAGGTGTCTTTGGGGGACTATGTCCTCTTCGGTGGCGAGGTCGCCGTCATCGTGATCATGGAGGCCGTCACCCGGCTGCTGCCCGGCGTGCTGGGTAACGCCGAGTCGCTGACCGAGGAATCGCACGCGGCCGGGCTGCTGGAGGCGCCCGTCTACACCAAGCCGGCGTCGTGGCGGGGGATGGACGTGCCCGAGGTGCTGCGCTCCGGTGACCACGGGCGGATCGCCCGCTGGCGGCGGGAACAGTCGCTGCTCCGGACGGCCGCCCGCCGGCCGGACCTGTTCGACGCGTACCCGCCGGACCGGCTCGACAGACGAGACCGGGCCGCGATCGAGGACGCCGGATTTCGGATCCCGGGGTCGGATGTGGCAAAGTAGGGAGGTTGCCGTTCGTCCCCACGCCGTGGCGGCCGGACGAGGATCCTCCCGCGGTTGGCGGAGGATCAGAATCACCCATTCGCGCATCGAACTCCCGGTGCGCTTTGAGTTACACGAGGATGCAGCGATGAATACGCTGGACGCTCTCGACGCCCAGTCGCAGCGCACCGACATTCCCGCCTTCCGTGCCGGGGACACGCTCAAGGTCCACGCCCGGGTCGTCGAGGGTAACCGTTCCCGGGTCCAGGTCTTCCAGGGCGTCGTGATCAGCCGCCAGGGCGGTGGCCTCCGTGAGACCTTCAAGATCCGCAAGATCAGCTTCGGCGTCGGTGTCGAGCGCACATACCCGGTCAACAGCCCGGCGATCGACCGCATCGAGGTCGTGACCCGTGGTGACGTCCGCCGCGCCAAGCTGTACTACCTGCGCGAGCTCCGTGGCAAGAAGGCCAAGATCAAGGAGCTGCGCGAGAAGCAGACCGTCAGCTGAACCCCCTCGTGGTCCGGGCCGTATTCACTCGGACTGACGTTTACAGCGCGGGCGAACTACGCTTGCGCCGGTGACGGATGGGAATCAGTGCCATTGCGGCGTCCGCCGCGAAGGCGGCCATTCGCACTACCGCCCGATCTGTTCCCCGAGGGGAATGCGGGCGGTAGTGCTGTATCCGGGGCGGTCGACCGGATCGGCGGCGGGAGATGCGTAGCGTGGAACCGATGCAGGGGTACCGGGGCTCCTCTTCCCGGCGCCGCCGCGGCCGGGTGATCCGGCGCAAGGAGATGCCGCTCTGGCAGGAGCTTCCGCTGCTGCTGGTCGTGGCCTTCTGCCTCGCGGTGCTCATCCGCACCTTCCTCGTCCAGGCGTTCTTCATCCCGTCCGGCTCCATGGAGAACACCCTGCTCGTCGGCGACCGGGTGCTCGTCAACAAGGTCGTCTACGACATGCGCGACCCGGTCCGCGGCGAGGTCGTCGTCTTCCGCGGCACCGACAACTGGGCGCCCGAGCAGCCCGCCGAGCCGATCAGCAACACCTTCGGCGCCAAGCTGGGGCGCACCATCGGCGACCTCGTCGGCGTCAGCCGCCCGGGTGAGCGTGACTTCATCAAACGGGTGATCGGGCTGCCCGGCGACAAGGTGGCCTGCTGCGACGACAAGGGCCGGATCACCGTCAACGGCGCGCCCATCGACGAGCCGTACCTGTTCGAGGACTCCCCGCTCGATGCGCCGCCCAACCCGCGGCAGTGCAGCAGCCGGCGCTTCGCCGAGGTGACCGTGCCGCAGGATGAGATGTTCGTCATGGGCGACCACCGGCTGGTCTCCCAGGACGCCCGGTGCCAGGGCACCGTCCCGATCGACAACGTCATCGGCCGCGCCTTCGTGGTGGTCTGGCCGACGAGTCGCTTCACCAGCCTCTCCGTGCCCGACAACTGGAAGGCGTACGCCGCCGGGCAGCCTGTCGGCGCTGCCCCGCTCGGCTCCGCGCCGGCCCGCGAGCCCGATCCGGCCACCACGGCGGCGGCGCTCCCCTTGCTGCTGACTATCGGCGTATCCGCGCGTTCCGGACTGTGGTTGAGGCCTCGGGGACGTAGGCTCCGTTCGTGATTGACGAGCAGACCGGCGAGCAGCGCCGCGGTTCCTTCTGGCGCGAGCTGCCCATCCTGCTGGGCGTGGCGATCCTGGTCGCGGTTCTCGTCCGCGCCTTCGTCCTGCAGACCTTCTACATCCCGTCGCCATCGATGGAGCACACGCTCAACATCTGGGACAGGGTGCTGGTCAACAAGCTCGTCTACGACTTCCGCGAGCCCCGCCGCGGCGAGATCATCGTCTTCAAGGCGCCCGCCGACTGGCAGAGCGGCGGCGACGGCGAGGACTTCATCAAGCGCATCATCGGTGTACCCGGCGACCGTGTGATCTGCTGCGATCCACAGCAACGCCTGATGATCAACGGTCAGTCGCTGGATGAGCCATACATCTACAAGGACGCGGGCGGCAACCAGGACCCGGTCGCGGACGAGCCGTTCGACATCACCGTGCCGAAGGACCGGCTCTGGGTGATGGGCGACCACCGCTCGGCCTCGGGAGACTCGCTGGAGCACTGGCAGCAGAGCCAGAGCATCGAGGAAGCCACGATCGAGAAGGAGTCGATCGTCGGGCGTGCCTTCACGATCTTCTGGCCGGTCGGGCGCGCGAGCTGGCTGCCGGTCCCCGAGCAGTTCGACGCCATCCCGGATACCGCACCCGTCGAGTAGCCCCGGGCCGGGGTCAAGATCGATCTCTGGCGCAATAGGCTGGAGGCGTGACGTACATCGAACGGCGGGCCGCCCGGGTGCTCCTCGTCGACGCCGGCGAGCGCGTCCTGCTGCTGCACGGCGGCGACCCCGCCCGGCCGGGCCTGCGATGGTGGTTCACCCCCGGAGGCGGCCTGGACGAGGGCGAGACGCCCGCTCAGGGCGCCGCCCGGGAGCTGTTCGAGGAGACCGGCCTGCGTCTCGATCCCGCGGAGCTCGGCGAGCCCGTGCACCACGAGGTGACGGAGTTCAGCTACGACGGCCGGCAGTACCGGCAGGACCAGCACTTCTTCCTCCACCGCGTGCCGGCCTGGGAGGTCGACTTCGCCGGGTTCGACGCCCAGGAACGCCAAACCATCACCGAGCACCGCTGGTGGACCCTTACCGAGATCGACGGCACGGACGCGGAGATCTACCCACCGGGCCTCACCGGGTTGCTCCGGCGGTGCCTCGCACTCGCACGGGGTCACTGATGCTCGCCCCACCCCGCACCGTCGTCCGACGCGAAGGCGGCCTCTACGCGCTGGAGCGGGCCCTGCAACGCCGCGGCTTCCGGCACGTGGCCGGCGCCGACGAGGCCGGCCGGGGCGCCTGCGCGGGACCGCTCGTCGCGGGCGCGGCGATCCTGCCCGAGGGCAAGCGCGGCGAGATCGACGAGCTCGCCGACTCCAAACTGCTCACCGCGGCCGCCCGCGAACGCGTCTACGACGAGGTGGTCAAGCGAGCCCTGGCCTGGTCCGTCGTGGTCATCCCGCCGGCCGAGGTCGACGCCCGGGGCCTGCACGTCTGCAACCTCGCGGCGATGCGCCGGGCGCTGGCGTCGCTCGCCACCGTCCCGGACTACGTCCTCACCGACGGCTTCCCGGTCGACGGCCTCGGCGCACCTGGGCTCGCGGTCTGGAAGGGCGACCGGGTGGCGGCCTGCGTGGCCGCGGCCAGCGTGCTCGCCAAGGTCACCCGGGACCGGCTCATGGTCGAGCTGGACGGACGGTTCCCGAATTACGGGTTCGCTGTGCACAAGGGCTACATCACGGACGAGCACAGCGCGGCGCTCACGGCGCATGGGCCGTGCGCGGAGCACCGGTTCTCTTATGTGAACGTCGCCGCGGCGTCCGGGCGCGGGAATCGCCCGCCGCGGGCGCGGCGTCCGGCGGCGGCCTCCGCCTCCGCCCCGTCCTCGTCTTCGGGTGCCGGGTCGCTTTCCGTGGTGGCTTCTGCCGAGCCGCTGATGCTCTGGCCGGAGCTTGAGGGTACCGTCGGCGTGGCGTCGGGCGAGCAGCCTCGGCCGCCGGTGCCGGTGGGGGAAGATGAGGCCATGGAGGGCGAGAAGCGATGAGCGCAGAGGATCTCGAGAAGTACGAGACCGAGATGGAGCTGCAGCTCTACCGGGAGTACCGCGACATCGTCCGCCAGTTCTCCTACGTGGTGGAGACGGAGCGTCGCTTCTACCTGGCGAACCAGGTGGACCTGCACGTGCGCAACTCCGACGGCGAGGTGTATTTCGAGGTGGAGATGCACGACGCCTGGGTCTGGGACATGTACCGGCCGGCGCGCTTCGTCAAGAACGTGCGCGTGATGACCTTCAAGGACGTCAACGTCGAGGAGCTCGAGAAGCCGGACATCTCCCTGCCGGACGACGCGAACTTCGGCGGCTGATCCCGACGGCCGCGGCCGTCCCACGGGTTGACCCTTTTCCACAGGAGTTCGCTTTTCCACAGGCGGTTCTGCGGCGGCCGGCTGATCCCGGCACTATGCCGGCATGGCTTCGCTGGTCGTGTTCCTGCTCTCCCTGCCGTTGCTCCCCTGGCCGGTCTTTCATTGGCCGGTCCCGGGCGCCGCGATCGTTCGTCGCTTCGATCCGCCACCACAACCCTGGCTGGCCGGTCACCGCGGCGTGGATCTCGCCGCCGCGCCGTCCGCACCCGTCCGCTCCGCCGGGGCCGGCACCGTCGTCTTCGCCGGCAGGGTCGCCGAGCGGGGGGTCGTGAGCGTCGCCCATCCCGGCGGCCTGCGCACGACCTACGAACCGCTGACGGTGACGTCGCTGCGGGTGGGCGATCCGGTCACCGCCGGGCAGGAGATCGGGCGGCTCGCGCCGGGCCACCCGGGCTGCCCGGCCCCGGCGTGCCTGCACTGGGGCCTGCGCCGCGGCGACGACTATCTGGACCCGCTGACCCTGCTGGGCCTCGGTCGAGTGCGCCTGCTCCCGCTGTGATGCCGCTGTCCGGCTCTTCGTCGCCTTGCCTCAGGCGGCCGTCCTGCGCTCTATCGCAGACCGCTCAGGAGCTCCGGGAGGTGCTGGGCGAAGCGATCGTATTCCTCCGCGCGGTTGTAGACCTGAGCGCTCAGCCGCAGCCATCCACGGCCGCCCCACGCGTTCACCGCCACCTCGGTCGCCAGCTTCTCCGCGATGTGCTGGCGCAGGGCGTGCGCCTCGGGATACGTCGTGGCGACGCCCGGCGGGAGCGGGAGCACGCGCATCGAGGCCTCGGCGGCGCCGGGGTCCGGCAGGTCGGTGGGCGAGAGGCCGAGGGCGGCACCCACCACCCGCTGACCGTACGCGGCCAGCGCCGCATTATGACTCCGCACGGTGTCCACGCCGAGGGTGCGCAACATGAACAGCCCGGTGGGGGCGGAGAGCCACGACGTGTAGTCCACCGTGCCGTGGAACTCCACACACAGCGGGAAGCCGGCCTCCTGCTCCCACGAGACGACCAACGGTTCCATCCGGCGCCGCCAGGGCTGGGCCACGACCAGCAGGGCGGTGCCTCGGGGCGCGTACGCCCACTTGTGCAGATTCCCGACCCAGAAATCGGCGCCGATCCGGTCGACCTCGACCGGAAGCATCCCCGGCACATGGGCGGCGTCGACGAGCACCGGGATGTCGTGCTCGCGAGCGGCGGCCACGACCTCCCGTACGGGCAGCACCTTGGCGGTGGGCGAGGTGAGCTGGTCGACGATCAGCAGCTTCGTCCGTCCCGGCCGCAGCGCACTCCGGATCCGCGACACGACCTCCGCATCCCCGGCGTCGACCGGCAGCGCGACGGTCCGCGCGGTGGCGCCGTCCCGCCGGCACTGCCGCCGGGTGGCCAGGGCGTTCGCCCCGTATCCGTGATCGGTCAGCAGCACCTCGTCACCGGGCTGCAACCGCACCGACTGCAGCACCAGGGAGACGCCGGAGGTGGTGTTGGGCACGAGAGCACTGCCCTCGGGGTCGGCGCCGAGGAACTGGGCCACATGACGTCGGGTATGGACGATGCGATCGGTGAGCCCGGGCGGCGCGAAGAAGGCCATGGGGTTGCGCTCGGTCTCGTCCCGCAGCCGCTGTTGGGCCCGCTGCACGCTGATCGGCACGGCACCGAACGAGCCATGATTGAGGTAGGCGGTGGCGGCATCGAGCGAGAAGAGGAGCCGCGCTCCCGGAATGGGCGGGGGCGGATCTCCGGCGCTCACGCTGCGATCGTACGTCACCATGGGTTGCCGGGGTGCGGTGATCAAAGACGGCAGCGGGATCCCTGCCGCCGTACGCGGGAGGCGGGTCGCGGCGTCTCACGTGCGGCATGGGCCTGGCCGAAACGGCCACCGTGTTCCCGCTCTGCCCCGCGGCAGTAGCGAGGACGCCCGTTAAGCGCGGGGATGGGCCTGGTCGAAGGCGGCGCGGAGACGTTCCGTCGATACGTGGGTGTAGATCTGCGTGCTCGACAGCGACGCGTGCCCCAGCAGCTCCTGGACCGCGCGCAGGTCGGCGCCTCCGTCCAGCAGGTGGGTTGCCGCCGAGTGGCGCAGGTCGTGCGGGCTGGTGTGGGGCAGGCCGGCCGCCCGGGCCGCGGCGTCGACGATGCGGCGTACCACGGTGGGCTGCAACCGGCCGCCACGAGCGCCGAGGAACAGGGCGTCGCCGCTGCCTGCGTGGGCCAGCGTCGGACGTCCGTCCCGCAGCCAGTCGTCGAGGGCGCGCTGCGCCGGCACGCCGTAGGGAACAGCCCGCTCCTTGTTGCCCTTGCCCAGGACGCGGACCACGCGGCGTGCTTCGTCCACGTCGGTGCGGTCCAGGCCGCAGAGCTCGCTCACCCGTACGCCAGTGGCATAGAGGAGCTCGAGCACCGCTCGGTCGCGTACGCCATGCGGATCGGTCGCGGTCACGACCAGGTCCGCCGCCTGATCGGCGCGCAACACCGACGGGAGATCGCGATGCGCGCGGGGGCTGGCGAGCTGCGCGCCCACGTCGGCCGCGCACAGCCCGGAGCGATGCGCCCACGCGGTGAACGTGCGTGCCGCGGCCGCCCGCCGCGCCTGCGAGGTGCGCGCGGCGCCGCCGGACATCCGCTGCGCGAGCCATCCGCGGAGAACCCCGAGGTCCAGGTCGCCGGGGGAGGAGCACCCTCGCTGCGCGGCATGGTCGAGCAGAGAGACGACATCACCGACATATGCCCGTACGGTGTGGACCGAGCGGTTGTCGACCCGGGCCAGATGCAGGCCGAAGTCGTCCACGGCCTGGCGCAGAGCCGGAGGCAGCGCCTCGTGAACATCGCGGGTGTTCATCGGTCCATCATTCCGCGTCCGGTCCACGCGAGCGCGGCGGAAGTTGTCGGGCCCAAGCTCTAGGGTCGAACCATGGCGAGTTGGCAGGAGATAGAGAAGGACAGCCCGGCGTTCGCCGCCAAGGTCAAGGCCCGCTTCGAGGCGGGCACCAACAAAACCATCGCGACCCTGCGCCGCGATGGTTCTCCCCGCATCAGCGGCACCGAGCTCGGCTTCGACGCCGGCGAGATCACCTTCGGCTCGATGAGCGGCTCGATGAAACTCCTCGACGTCCGCCGCGACCCCCGCATCGCGATCCACAGCCCCACGCTCGAGCCCCCGCCCGACCATCCGGAGCGGTGGCCGGGCGACGCCAAGCTCGCGGGCACCGCTGTGGAGATGCCGGTGCCGGCGGACAGCCCGTTCCCGGATTCGGGCTACTTCCGGGTGGATGTGCGGGAGGTGTCCCTGACCTACGTGGGCGACCCGGCGGACCATCTGGTGATCGAGTCCTGGGACACGGAGCACGGCTACCGCCGCCGCACCCGTAAGTGAGCCCGCAGAGCCATCCCGTCCGGCCGCGGGGAGGCAGCCGGCGGCCCTCCGCTAAGAAGGCAGTCTCCCGTTCGGTGGCGGACTCCCCGTTCGGTGGTTGCCCACTCGGCGGCGGACTTCGCGTTCGGTGCGGACTCTGTTCGGTCGTGGACTTGTTCTTTCGCGATTCCCGTTCGGGCTTGCCATCCGTCGTCTCTGGCCACCATTTAGGGTTTTGCGGAATCAGTCTGCGGCGAGCCTGAGGTGCGTGGTCCGGCCCTGCAGCGCAGCGTTGACGGCGGCTTGGACGTGCAGCCGGGAGGTCGGGAAGACGGGAACGGGGCTGTCGGCGGGCGAGATCAGCAGTTCGATCTCGGTGCAGCCGAGGATGACGCCCTGCGCGCCGGACTGGACGAGGCGGTCGATGACCTGTCGGTAGGTCTGTCGGGATGTCTCGCGGACGTCGCCGAGGCACAGCTCGTCATAGATGACGCGGTGTACCTCGGCGCGGTCGCGTGGTTCGGGGATGATCACGCGCAGGCCCCGGCGGGCGAGCCGATCGCGGTAGAAATCCTGTTCCATGGTGAAGGCGGTGCCGAGCAGTCCCACCGTGTGCAGGCCGGCACCGGTGACCGCGTCGGCGGTCGCGTCGGCCAGATGCAGCAGCGGTATGGTGACGGCGGCCTGCACCTGGTCGGCGACCTTGTGCATGGTGTTGGTGCACAACAGCAACAGGTCGGCGCCGGCGGCCTGCACCGCGGCGGCGGCCTGGCCAAGCAGGCGACCAGCTTGTTCCCACTGCCCGCTGCTCTGCAGGTGCTCAATCTCGGCGAAGTCGACGGAGTACAGCACGCACCGTGCCGAATGCAGGCCGCCGAGGCGGTCCCGGACCAGTTCGTTGGCCAACCGGTAATAGTGGGCGCTGGACTCCCAGCTCATCCCACCCAGCAACCCGATCGTGAGCATGGGTCCTTCTTACCATCGGCGCCCGCGACTAGCGGTGGCTCGAGTAGGTCCAAGACTTCTTCGCGATCACGTGTCAACGAGCGACATGGGGAGCCGAAACTCGCCCGTAGATGGGGCCACCACTCGGCCGCGCGATTCCCCGAGGCCCAGCCGTACGTTGCGCTCCTGTGTGACGAGACGGTCCAGCAGCTACTGCCGCACCTTGCGAGAGACGTTCACGCAGATCGGCCTGGCCCTCGACAGATCGCCCGGCACCTGAACTGGGGACGGCACACCGTCCAGCGCTACGCCCGCGCCGCTACCTGGCAAGAGATGATCGTCGGGCAGAAACCACGCCCGAGCAGCCTCGACCCCCGTTCACGGCTCACCTTCTGCGGCGCATCAGCGAAGGCTGCCTCAAAGCCACCGTCCTGCACGGCGAGGTCACCGCCCGGAGCTTCACCGGCGGCTACGGCATCGTCTGCGCTTTCGTCGAGCACCACCGCACCCGCCCGGATCCGAGCGCGGTGGTCAAACCGCCGTCGGTCCGCGAGGTGACCGGCTGGATCTGCCGCCACCCCGATCACCTTGTCGAGCGGGACACCGTACGGGCTCCGAGCCCTTCTCGACCACTGTCCAGAACTGGACACCGCAGCCGACCTCGTGCGCTCGTTCGCCGACATGCTGACCAACCTGCACGGAGGCCAACTCGGCACCTGGATCGCCGCCGCTCAGCAGGCAGCACTGCCCGGCCTCACGGGGTTCGCAGGTCCGAAGACCTAAGGGCAAATATAGTCACGCGGTGAACTTGGAGCAGGTGCGGGACGCGTATGCCTCCGTGACAGGCCTTTACATCGAGCTGTTTGGCACGATCCAACAGGTACATGCCGATGACCTAGCCTTCATCGGACGGCATCTGTCGATTCAGCCTGGCGAAGTGCTTGATGCGGGCTGCGGACCTGGCCACATCACCGACCATCTTCGGTCGCTCGGCATCAATGCGATGGGGATCGATATCGTTCCCGAGTTCATCGCTCACGCGAAGGCGGCCCACCCGACCGGTGAGTACCAACTCGGGTCGATGAAACGTCTCGACGTCGAGAGTCATACCATCGCCGGCATCTTGGCCTGGTTCTCGTTGATCCATCTACCGCCGCAGGAGCTCGACGGAGTGCTCGCCGAGTTCCGGCGGGTGATGACACCAGCCGGCACGTTGGTGGTCGGCTTCTTCGACGGCGCCGAGGCCAGCCGCTTCGATCACAAAGTCGTGACTGCCTATCGCTGGCCCGTCGACGAGTTCTCCGAGCGGTTGATGCAGGCCGGCTTCACAGAGGTCGAGCGCCTGCATCGACCCGGCGATGGCACTCATCGGCCGTACGCCGCGATCGCGGCGGTCATGCGCCAGGAGCGAGCGGAGCCAACAGGTACCCGCACTTGCAGGTAGGACATCTGCAGAATGACGGCGCCCCCCGCTCGCCTCCACACTCCGTGGGCCAGAACCCACCACTCGTTGATGGCAGCCAGGCGGGTGACTTCCGGTAGCGCTGGGGCGTCGTCGGCGTCTCGCCGTTGGGCGGGTGGGTCTGCACCGCGGCCGTGCTGGGCGCTGTCGGTGTGTCGCCGATGGGCCATGGGGTCTTCTGGCCGTGCTGGGCGCTGTCGGTGAGTCGCCGCTTGGCGATCGGGCCTATCTGGCCTCGCTGGGCGTCGTCGGTGTCTCGTTGGCGGCTGACCGTTCCGCTACGCCGGCGCCTTTCCGATCCTGCGGCTGGCAGTCGAGGCGGAAGTGCAGTGCCACTTGTGGTAGATCCCGCGAAGCGGGACGTCCGTCAGGGGCGCGTCAGTTGGACCCGGTCGGCGGGGTGCACCGTGACCGTGCCGTCGGTCGCCGTGACGACCAGGACGGGCACGCCCTCGCCGAGGCGGTAGGTGCGGCGTTCCGCGTCGGTGGGCATGCGCGCTCCGGCCTTCTCGCCGCGGCCCAGGGTCACGATCTCCATCGGCTCAGGCACGCGCACGAACGTCCCTCGAGGACGGTCGACCGTGACGAGGCCCTCGGTGCGGAGTTGGCCGATCGCCTGCCGGACCGTCGTGCGGCTGATGCCGTACTCCTGGGCGAGGCGCAGTTCGCTCGGCAACGGCTCGCCCGGCGCGAGGTCGCCCGACTCGATCTGGCTGCGCAGCAGATCGGCGAGCTGGCGGAACACCGCGCGGTCGGCCGAGGGATCGATCATGACAGACACCGTACGTGGTCACGATGCTCCATAATATTGTACGTACGAAGGAACGTCGGTATGATCCTCGTGCCACGCTGAGAAGGCCGAGCTTGATCGCGTGGCGAGCGGCGGTCGGCGGTCCCCCAAGGTCCCGGCCGCCGTCTGCCCTTCACTGTTGCGTCAACCAGGGATGGCTGTGTCGACCTTCGACGGAGATCCGCAGCATCCACCCGCCGAGCCACCTACCGGAGCGGACCCGCTGATCTGGCGCCTGGCCTATGGCCTGTACCACGATCACCGGTCCCGCGAGGATGGTTTCTGCACCGCATGCCGGAGCTGCTGGCCCTGCGACCCGCACAATCTCGCCCGCCACGGACTGACCGCGGCTCTCCGGCGAGGGAACCCCGCGGCTGCTCCGCACGCACGCGCATTGCGAGCCAGACGCCGCCAGGGAAACGCCGGCACCCACTACTGATCGCCCGTCTCGTCGTTGCCCGGCGAATCCCGCGGAGGCGCGTCGCCCGACGTCTCTCCCGGAGGCGTGCCATCGTGTGCTGCTTGCGAAGGCATGTCCTCGTGCGTCGACGGCGGGAGTCCGTCGTTCGGCGCACTGCCCGGAGGCGTGCCATCGTGTGCTGCTTGCGAAGGCACTGCATCGGGCCCGGTTCCGCCGGTCGTGCGAGGAACCCACCCCAGAAACCGCTGCCAGAGATCGGCTGGCGGCAGCCCGCCGAGAGCCGTCAAATCTTGGGCCGCAATGGACATGTACGAGGACAAGTACAGCGTCAACAATGTGGGAGCGTGCGCGAACTCGGCGATGAGTTCCGCCTTCGCCTGTGCGCAGGGCCACGGCTGTGCGCACGCCGCACAGTCCCATCGAGGCGGGCTGCCCAGATGCTCGATCGGTGGCCATGCCGGGTAGGGATGGCTTACCACGGGCGGCCCCGATGCATCCCCCGCAGCCAGGTGCGTTGGGGCAACGTCGAGAGGACGCGCCTGAGTAGTAGAGAGAAATGGTCACTGTGTTCGCTCTCTGAATCTGCGGCACGATGCGTGCCGGTGGGTGTCATGCGCGGCCCTGATTCGCACGGAAGGCCTGCGCCGGCGTGAGTGCACCCGCCCTGCCGATCTGGTCAAAGGCCACCGTGGGCCCCGCCCAGCCCGGTACGGCGCCACTTCCTGCGGTTTCGTGCAGCGGCGGGGCCGTGCCCGTAGGGCCGTGCTGATATCGATGTTCCGTGGGCGAACGCGCGTTCGCCGAAGCCCCGACGTCATGGCCCGGTGTGGAAGGACGTGGCACGGACCACTGGGCGGGAACTGAGAACCGTCCGGTCCCTGGCGGAAGGCGTCCGGTCTCGGGCGGAAGGCGTCCGGTCTCGGGCGGAAGGCGTCCGGTCTCGGGCGGAAGGCGAGCGGTTCCGGGTGGGAGGCGGCTGGTGCCGGTCGCGGAAGTCCCGTGTTGCGCTTCGTCCGCATCGGAAACGGCTGTTGGGCGGATCCTGCTTCTCGGGCGCACCTCCTCGTTGAAGAGATGCCGAACCGGTTGTACATCCTCACGCGGCGCCCAGTTCGTCGGCTGTGCCTCTTCGCTCCGCGAGACATCCGCTCCGGCTCGAAGGCGGTCGGGCCCGAAAGGCGCGCGGACCGCGGATGCGGAGCGGTCCGCTCCGGGGCTTGGGCTTTCGTCGGCCGAGACCTCATTTGTCAAGTGCCCTAGTCGCGTCGGTTCCGGCGCGAGAGGGGCAGAGGTTCGCTGGGAATGGCCGCCCTGGGGTGAGGCTCTACTCATGAAGGCGTAGTGCGGTTGTAACTCGTCCGTGGACGGATGATCCGTCGGCGGATAGGCGCCTGGTGTCGGCGGATATGCGGATGCCGCGTGCGAAGAAGCGTCGGGTGGACGTCTCTGGAACTCGCGCGCTGGTGATGGATGCGAGGGTCGACCGTTGCGCCAGGTGGCGTCGGCCCGGGGTGGCTCAGGGGCGGAGACCGCGAGCCACCCGACATCCCGGTTCGCTGTGTCGTTCTCGCGAGTACCAAGATTGTCGCGAGTCCGAGGGTCATCGCGGGTCCGAGAATCGCCGGGATTTCGCGCCGTGCCGAAGGGGCAGGAAGCCTGGTGGCCGCATACGCAACGTCGCCACAGGCTGCGCCATTGGCGTCTGTGGGAGCTGGGGTGCGGAGCCGGATCTGGGCTTCGCCCGCGTGGGGTTGTCATGCCGTCACTGTAGTTGACCCGTAACAACCTGTCCTAGAACAAGTTGACCCATGACTAATAGTCATGCGCCTACGGTCGATCATGTGGCTAAGTCGATCCGACTCATGGGTGCGCACGAGATCCGCGTCCGTCTGGGCGGGGTGAGCCGGCAGCGGGCATACCAGATCACCAGCAGGGCCGACTTCCCCGCGCCGATCGCGGATCTCGCGCAGGGCAAGGTCTGGCTGACCGAGGATGTGGAGGCGTGGATGAAGGTTCATCGGCGCGACCTCGACGACACCGAAGGCTAGGTCGGCCTCGCTTCCTCGCAGGGCACCGAGGGCTCTCGGCCTCGCTGTCCCGCGTGGAGCGCGGCCGCCGACGCAACGCGACTCGCGGCACCGCCCGTGAACGAGCGCGCGCGGGCCAGCCCGTGAACGAGCGCGCGGACATGCAGCATGAACGGGTGCGCAGACCCCGGGAACGAGCCCCGGGCACCGAGCGTGAAGGTGCCGCGAGGTCGGCGAGCGAACACGCGCCAGCGCACGCCGAGACGCTCCGCCCCGACCCGCTCGGTGCTGCCAAGCCGGCACCGAGGAAGGTTCGACGCTTGGCGCGGTACTCCCGCGTCGCCGGACGCGGCGGAGGCCGGGCCGAACTCGACGCGGCGAGGCCGGCGGAACTCGACGCGGCGAGGCCGGCGGAACTCGACGCGGGGGATCCTGCGCCCGGGTGCAGGGGACGCCTTCGACACCGGGCGCGAAAGGCTCTGCCACGCCAGCACGGGCCTCTTCGACACGATGCGCGAATGGGTTCTGCGAGCCAGCGCCGAGGGACTTGTGCACCAGTGCGCGGGGAACGCGCCGGTGTTACGCCGGGAAGCGTGTCCGTGGCGGCGTGTCGGTGCGGGCGACCGGTGTCCTGGCCAACGCCGCCAGTGCGATGCCGCCGTCCCGGCGTACCACCAGACCTTTGATCTCCAAGAGTGACAGCCGCCGCAGCACTGTGCGCAGCCCCAGACCCGCCCTTGCTGCCAGTTGCTCGGGACCCGCGATCCCGCGGCGCGGCACCGCCTCCAGCACCAGGGCCGATTCCTCGTCGAGGCCGTCGCGGACGTGGTCACCGCCCCGAGCCGGCTCCGCCAGGTATTCGCCGATCCGGCCGACCTCGTCGAGTACGTGCGCGACGCCCGTCACCAGGCGCGCCTGCGGATATCGGCGCAACAGTTCGTGACAGCCGACGGACATCGCCGAGGTGACCGGGCCGGGTACGACCATCGCGCGCCGGTTCAGGGCCACCACGCGGCTCATCGTCTGCACGGCGCCGCTGCGGGCCGCCGCCTCGGCCACCACCGTGCCGGCCGTGGCCGCGGCGATCACGCGGTTGCGGATCAGGAACCGGTGCCTGAGCGGCTCCGCGCCCGGCGGCCACTCGCTCATCAACAACCCACTCTCCGCGATCTGCTCGAACAGCGCGGCATTGCCCACCGGGTACGGACGATCGACGCCGCACGCCAGCACCGCGACCGTGAACCCGCCCGCGGCCAGCGTCGCCCGGTGCGCGGCGGCGTCGATCCCGAACGCCCCGCCGGAGACCACCGTCCACTCCTGCTCGGCGAGGCCATAGGCGATGTCCGCGGTCACGTGCAACCCGTACGGCGTGGCTGCTCGAGCCCCGACGACCGCCACCGACCGCTCGAACGCGTCGCCCAACGGCCGTGAGCCACGCACCCAGAGACACAGTGGAGGCCGGACGTCCCGGCTGATCCGGCCTCCGACGTCCAGTTCGAGCGTCGCCAGCGACTGCACCCCGGTGGGCCATTCGTCGTCGGACGGCACGACCACCCGGGCACCGAGCCGCTGCGCGCGGCGCAGGGCGTACTCGGCGACCCGCCGCGGGTCTCCTGAGCTCGATCGCGAGGCCACAGCCGCACGCAGCGAGGCCTCGGGTATGTCGCCGCCGATCAGCCGATCGAGGGTCTCCTCGGCGCCATGGGCCTGCACGAGCTGCCAGACGATCCGGTTGCCGGGCTCGGCCAGCCAGGTGAGCGCGACCCGGGCCAGCCGGTCCCCCTCACCGCTGAGCCGGCCGGCCTCACCGCTCGGTCTGTCGTCGTTTCCCTGCCGCTCAACTCCGGGCGTGACGATCATGTGCTTCTCCCATCCTCAATTGAGCGGCCTCGTCCACGTCGGACCCGTTCGGTCTGTCCCGGCCGTCCAGATCCGCGATCGACCAGGCCAGCCGCAAGGTGCGGTCGAAGCCGCGGGCCGACAGCGAGCCCCTTTCCAGCCCGTTGCGCAGTGCCCGGGTGTCCTGGGGTGGCAGGCGCCAGGGCGGGCGGCGGAGCTGCGGCCCCGGCACCTCGGCGTTGACCCGCCAGCCCCGGTCGGACCAGCGCGCCGCCGCGGCGGCGCGGGCTCTCGCGACCCGGACCGCCACCCGGGCGGACGACTCGGCCGGGGTCTCCGGCGTCATGAGCTGGGCGACGCCGAGCGGCTCGAGCTTGATGTGGATGTCGATGCGGTCCATCAGCGGACCGGAGAGTCTGCCGAGGTAGCGGCGGCGGGCGATCGCCGAGCACTGGCAATGCTGATCTCCGGCCGGGTTGGCGCAGGGGCAGGGGTTCGCGGCCAGGACGATCTGGACCTGGGCCGGATACTCCGTCGTGCCGCGCGCACGGGCGAGGACGACGCGGCCGCTCTCGAGCGGTTGTCGCAGGGCCTGCAGTGTGGCCTGCGCGAACTCGGGCGCCTCGTCGAGGAACAAGAGGCCGCGGTGGGCGAGCGAGATCGCACCGGGCCGCGCCAGGCCTGCGCCCCCGCCGACCAGGGCCGCCAGGCTGGCGCTGTGGTGTGGTGCCTGGAACGGGGGGCGCCTGATCAAGGTGCCGCCGGGTGGGAGGACGCCCGCAATGGATTGCAGGGCGGTCACTTCCAGGGCCGACGCGTCGTCCAGCTCGGGCAGGATCGAGGGCAGGCGCTCCGCCAGCATCGTCTTCCCGGCGCCCGGCGGTCCCACCATGGCTACGTGGTGACCTCCGGCGGCGGCGACCTCGATCGCATAACGGCCCAGCTCCTGGCCAGCCACGTCCGCCATGTCGGGGCCGTCGACGACGGGCGCGGCCTGGCGGGGAGGGAGATCCGGGAGGGGTTTCTCGCCCTTGATGAAGGCGACGAGCCGATGCAGCGAATCCACCGGCCCGACAGTGATGCCGGGTACGGCGGCGGCCTCCCGGGCGTTGCCCACCGGCACGACCACGCGGGTGATGCCCGCCTCGACGGCCGCCGTGACCATCGGAAGGACTCCGCGGACGCGGCGGACTGTGCCGTCCAGGCCGAGCTCGCCCAGCACGACGACACCCTCCATCGGCGCGAGTGGCAGCTCCCCGGCACTCGCCAGAAGCGCGCACGCGATCGCCAGGTCGAAGGCGCTGCCGTACTTGGGTAACGCGGCGGGGAGGAGGTTGACGGTGATGCGCCGGTTGGGCCAGACCTGTCCGGAGTTGACCAGGGCGGCACGGACCCGGTCGCGCGCCTCGCTCAGCGCCGTGTCCGGCAGCCCGGTCAGCACCACGGCGGGCAGGCCCTGGGAGAGGTCGGCCTCGACCTCGACGAGGTGACCGCGCACGCCGACGAGGCCGACGCAGAGCACTTTTGCGTAGCTCATTCAGAACGCCGCGCGGAGGTGCTCGATCCGGGTCGCGCCCCTGGACTGTGGTGTGACCGCCACCACGTCGAAGCGGACCTCTCGTGGTCGCAGGGTGCTCTGCGCCAGCCAGCGGGACGCGAGTTTCCTCAGCCGTTGGACCTTGGTGCGGTCGACGGCCTCCGCCGGGCTTCCGTACGCGTCGCCGCGCCGGGTTTTCACCTCGCAGAACACGACGTCCTCGCCGTCGCGGAGGATCAGGTCGACTTCGCCGTCGTCGCAGCGCCAGTTGCGGGCCAGGACGACCAGGCCCTGATCGCTCAGGTGGCGTTCCGCGAGGCGTTCGCCGTACGCGCCGACCGCCTGTCTCTGCTTCGTCATGGCCGCCACCCTGGCCCGGGGGAGACGGAATCGCCTACCGGCGCTGTGGACGGTACAGAAATGTGGATAACGCCCAAGCGCGGTGCAGCCGTGGTAGACGGCCCGCAAATCGGGCCCGGACCAGCCCGGGAGCGAGCACCCCGGCGCACGGCGTATGCTTGTCGGCGGCGACCGCCCTGCGCGGTCGACCTCGCGCGCCCTCTGCCGCTGCTGTGAATCGATCAGTGCCATGTTCGATCATGAGCCGTCAGCGACGGCCCTCCCTGGTCCCGAATTGCTTCGGGCCCACTCCGGGCCGGCGACCGGGCGCCAGGACGCCCACCGCCGGTGAGCGTGACAACCAGGGATCACAGGGAGCAATTCACCATGGCCGTCGTGACCATGCGTCAGCTACTGGAGAGCGGTGTCCACTTCGGGCACCAGACCCGGCGCTGGAACCCGAAGATGAAGCGCTTCATCTTCACCGAGCGCAACGGTATCTACATCATCGACCTGCGCCAGACCCTCGACTACATCGAGAAGGCGTACAGCTTCGTGCGGGACACCGTCGCCGAGGGTGGCCACATCCTCTTCGTCGGCACCAAGAAGCAGGCTCAGGAGGCGATCGCCGAGCAGGCGACCCGTGTGGGCCAGCCGTACGTCAACCACCGCTGGCTGGGCGGCATGCTCACCAACTTCCAGACGGTGTACAAGCGCCTGCAGCGCATGAAGGAGCTCGAGGCTCTGGGTGACCTGACCGGCACCGCCGCGGGTTACACCAAGAAGGAGACCCTGCAGCTCTTCCGCGAGAAGACCAAGCTCACCAAGACCCTCGGTGGCCTGCGGGACATGACGAAGGTGCCGTCGGCGATCTGGGTCGTCGACACCAAGAAGGAGCACATCGCCGTCGATGAGGCCCGCAAGCTGGGCATTCCGGTCATCGCGGTGCTCGACACCAACTGCGACCCGGACGAGGTCGACTTCCCGATCCCGGGTAACGACGACGCGATCCGCTCCGCCGAGCTGCTGACCAAGGTCGTCGCCACCGCGGTCGCCGACGGTCTGATCGCCCGTTCCGGCCGGGGCCGGGGCGGCGACGCCGACGCCAAGCCCGAGGCCACCACCGTCGCCGCCGGCGAGCCGCTGCCCGAGTGGGAGCGCGACCTCTACGAGGGCGCCGAGAAGAAGGCCGACGAGACCGAGCAGCCGGTCGCGACCGCCGCGGAGTAATTCCTCACGGTGCCGGCCGCCGCACGGCGGCCGGTGCCGCAGACCCGATACTCAGAGGATCGAAGAGAGAGCCATGGCCAACTACACCGCCGCGGACGTCAAGAAGCTCCGCGACCTCACCGGCGCCGGCATGATGGACTGCAAGAAGGCGCTCGAGGAGTCGGACGGTGACTTCGACAAGGCCGTCGAGTTCCTGCGCATCAAGGGTGCCAAGGACGTCGGCAAGCGCGCGGGTCGCACCGCCGCCAACGGCATCGTCGCGCACTCCGGCACGGCGCTGCTCGAGCTGAACTGCGAGACGGACTTCGTCGCCAAGAACGCCGACTTCGTCGCGCTGGGTCAGCAGCTGGTCGAGCACGGTGCCAAGACCAAGGCCGCCGACGCCGCCGCGCTGCTCGGCTCGAAGCTCGAGGACGGCCGCGCCGTCGCCGACGTGGTCCAGGACTTCTCCGCCAAGATCGGCGAGAAGATCGTGGTCAACCGCTTCGCCGAGCTCGACGGCACCGTCGCGGTCTACCTGCACCGCAAGGCCCAGGACCTGCCGCCGCAGGTCGGTGTCCTGGTGCAGTACACCGGCAAGGACGACGAGGCCGGCGCCGACGACGCCCGCGCCGTCGGCATGCAGATCGCCGCGATGCGGCCGAAGTTCCTCACCCGCGACGAGGTGCCGGCCGAGACGGTCGAGAACGAGCGCCGCATCGCCGAGGAGACCGCGCGCGAGGAGGGCAAGCCCGAGCAGGCCCTGACCAAGATCGTCGAGGGCCGGGTGAACTCCTTCTTCAAGGACTTCGTCCTGCTCGAGCAGGCGTCGGTCACCGACAACAAGAAGACGGTCAAGCAGGTCGCCGCCGACGCCGGCATCGAGGTCACCCGCTTCGTCCGGTTCGAGGTCGGCCAGGAGTAATCCAGCCGCCGGCGTACTGCGCGGGAGGTCGGGACGCTGGACAAGCGCCCGGCCTCCCCGTCACATAAGGTCTCGGGTTAGCGAAGGAAGGGCGGGGTCGGCATGACGATGGTGACCGAGCAGACTGTTGCGGTGAGCGAGATCCCGGCGCCGCGGCCCGAACGGCCCCGGCGGGTTGTCCTCAAGCTCTCCGGCGAGGTCTTCGGCGGTGGTGCGGTCGGTGTCGACCCCGACGTCGTCCAGGGCATCGCCCGGCAGATCGCTACGGTGACGCGGCGTGGCGTCCAGATCGCCGTCGTCGTCGGAGGCGGCAACTTCTTCCGCGGCGCCGAGCTGCAGAAGCGCGGCATGGACCGCAACCGTGCTGACTACATGGGCATGCTCGGCACGGTCATGAACTGCCTCGCCCTGCAGGACTTCCTCGAGAAGGAGGGCATCGAGACGCGGGTGCAGACCGCGATCACGATGGCCCAGGTCGCGGAGCCGTACATTCCACTGCGTGCCATCCGCCACCTCGAGAAGGGCCGGGTCGTCATCTTCGGCGCCGGCGCCGGCATGCCGTACTTCTCCACGGACACCGTCACGGCGCAGCGTGCCCTGGAGATCCACGCCGATCTGGTGCTCATGAGCAAGAACGGCGTCGACGGCGTCTACACCGCCGACCCCCGTACGGATCCCGCGGCCCGCAAGATCGACCACATCACCTTCGCCGGCGTCCTCCAGCAGGGCCTGCGGGTGGCCGACCAGGCCGCCTTCAGCCTGTGCGAGGAGAACGGCCTGCCGATGCTCGTCTTCGGTGCCCAGGGTGACGAGACCATCGTCCGCGCGGTCAGCGGCGAGAAGATCGGTACCTTGATCACCACCTGATCCCGCGCCACCCCCACCATCGGATTTTTCAGCAGAAGCAAGGAGGCGACGGAGCGGTGATCGACGAGATCCTCTTCGAGGCCGAAGAAAAGATGGAGAGCGCGGTCGAGCACGCCAAGGAGGAGTTCGCCGCGATCCGTACGGGTCGTGCCACGCCGGCGATGTTCTCCAAGATCGTTGTCGACTACTACGGCGCGCCGACCCCGGTGACCCAGATGGCGTCCGTCGGGGTGCCCGAGCCGCGCATGGTGATCGTGAAGCCCTACGACGCGTCGCAGCTCGGCGCGATCGAGCGCGCGATCCGCGACTCCGACCTCGGGGTGAACCCCAACAACGAGGGCACCCAGTTGCGCATCCACCTGCCGCAGATGACCGAGGAGCGGCGTCGCGAGATGATCAAGGTCGCGCGGCACAAGGCCGAGGAGGGGCGCGTGGCGATCCGCAACGTGCGCCGCAAGGCCAAGGAGCAGCTCGACCGCCTGGTCAAGGACGGCGAGGCCGGTGAGGACGACGGCCGCCGCGCCGAGAAGGAGCTCGACGACGTCACCCACCGCTATGTCGCGGTGGTCGACGAGCTGGTCAAGCACAAGGAAGCCGAGCTGCTCGAGGTCTGATGACGTACCCCGAGCCCCGCGGCGGGCACCCCTCCGGCAGCCGGGCGTCAGGACCCTCCGACGCCCCGCTCAACGCCGGGCATGCACCCGCCGAGCGGCTCGGGCAGGACCGGCATCCCGTCGCCCCGGCCCGGCCGTCCGGCGCGCTGCGGGCGGCCGAGCCGGACTGGGCGGCACCCACGGCCGCGACCTCCACCTCTCAGGCGGAGTGGGAGTTGACCACCGCGGAAGCCGGCCGCCGGGGACCGGGTAAGCGCCGAGCGGGACGAGACGGGAAGCCGGTGCCGGCGAAGCAGAAGGGCAAAGCGGGCCGCAACCTGCCCGCGGCGATCGGCGTCGGCGTGGGCCTCGGCCTGGTCATCCTGCTCTCTCTGGTGATCCGGAAGGAAGCCTTCCTCGGCGTCCTCGTGGTCGTCGCGGGCGTGGGCATCTGGGAGACCGTCCGAGCGCTCAAGGTCGCCGGGGCGCGGCCCCCGCTGGTCCCGCTCTTCGCCGGCGGCATCCTGATGATCGGCCTGGCCTGGTTCTACGGGCCGGACGCGCTCCAACTCGGCCTGCTGGCCACGCTGCTCGCCACCGTCGTCTGGCGCTTCAGCGAGCACAAGGCCGGCTTCCGGCGGGATCTGGCCGCGGCCGCCCTGGTCGCCGTCTACGTGCCGTTCCTGCTCGGCTTCGGCGTGCTGCTCGCCGAGCCGGACGACGGACCCTCGCGCGTGCTGTCCGCGCTGATCGCGGTGATCCTCTCCGACACCGGCGGGTATGCGGCCGGTGTGTTCTTCGGCAAGCACCCGATGGCCCCCACGATCAGCCCCAAGAAGTCCTGGGAGGGCTTCGCCGGCTCGGTGACCGCCGCCGCCGTGGGCAGCGGGCTGTTGCTGTACTTCCTGCTCGACGTCTCGTTCGGGTGGGGTCTGCTGTTCGGTGCCGTGATCTCCGTCGCAGCGGTCACGGGTGATCTCGCCGAGTCGATGCTCAAGCGCGACATCGGGGTCAAGGACATGAGCAACCTGCTGCCGGGCCACGGCGGGCTCATGGACCGGCTCGACTCCATCCTGTTCGCGGTCCCCGCGGCATATCTGCTGCTCTCCCTCATCGCGCCGCCGGGGTAGGCATGTGTACTCGACGTGGGAGACTGGATCCGTCATGACGATTCTTCCGGTCATTCCGACCAGCCCCGACCAGCCCGACGCGGTGTCCACGCGCCGTCGTCCCGCCATGCCCCCGCGCCACCTCGCCGACCTCGACCTGGCCGGGCGCCGGGCCGCCGTGGCCGACCTCGGCGAGCCTGCCTTCCGGGCCAAGCAGCTCTCCACCCACTACTTCGGCCGGCTCGTGCGCGACCCCGCGGCCATGACCGACCTGCCGGCCGCCTCCCGCGACCGTCTCACCGAGGTGCTGCTGCCCACGCTGCTCACCCCGCAGCGGGAGCTGGCCTGTGACGACGGCGCCACCCGCAAAACGCTGTGGAAGCTGCACGACGGCGCCATGGTCGAGAGCGTGCTCATGGGCTACCCCGACCGGGTCACCGCCTGCGTGTCCAGCCAGGCTGGCTGCGGCATGGCGTGCCCGTTCTGCGCCACCGGGCAGGCCGGGCTCACCCGCAACCTGTCCGTGGCCGAGATCGTCGACCAGGTCGTGTATCTCGCGGGCGTGGCCGCCTCGGGCGCGGTCACCGGCTCGCCGCCGCGGCTGTCCCGGGTCGTCTTCATGGGCATGGGCGAGCCGCTGGCGAACTATCCGCGGGTGATCGAGGCCGTGCGCCGCCTCACAGCGCCTGCACCGGAGGGTCTCGGGCTCTCACAACGGCACATCACCGTGTCGACCGTGGGTCTGGTGCCCGCAATGCGCCGGTTGATAGCCGAAGGGCTGTCTGTGACCCTTGCGTTGTCCCTGCACGCCCCCGATGATGATCTGCGCGATGAGCTTGTGCCCGTCAACCAGCGCTGGAAGGTGGCCGAGGTGCTCGATGCCGCGTTCGACTACGCGGCGCAGACCGGTCGTCGGATCTCCATCGAATACGCCCTGATCAGGGACGTAAACGATCAGCCCTGGCGTGCCGACCTGCTCGGCAGGCTGCTGCACGGCAAGCTGGCGCATGTGAACCTGATCCCGCTCAACCCGACGCCGGGCAGCCGGTGGGACGCCAGCCCCAAGCCGGTCGAGCGCGAGTTCGTCCGCCGGCTGCGCGAGGCGGGCGTCGCGACGACGGTCCGCGACACCCGGGGGCGGGAGATCGATGGTGCGTGCGGCCAGTTGGCCGCAAGCGAGCTGACGGTGGTGGACGCAGGGGGCGCCGCCGCCGACGCGGAGGTGGCACGATGACTGGGGCCGGTTCCCAGCGGACGCGAATTTGGGAGACGTTGTGACGAGTCAGGGGCAGCGTTTCCGCCGTCGCGCACTGCGCCGCGGCTACAAGGTGGACGAGGTGGACGCCTTCCTCGACCGGGTCGAGGCGACCCTCGCCGGCGAGCAGGTCGGCGCGCCCGTCGGCGCCCAGGAGGTGCACGACGTCGTCTTCCGCGTGCGTTTCGGCGGCTACGACGAGTGGCAGGTCGACCTGCACCTCGACCGGGTGGAGCGGCAGCTCGCCGAGTTCGAGGACCGGGGTGGCCGTGCCCCGGAGGCCCGCATGCAACCCGAACCGATGCGCGGCGGGGGCATGCCCGCCGACCGGATGGGCCAGTCGCTGGGACGCTCCTCCCCGCCGACCGAGCGGCTGTCCGCCCCGGTCCGCGACGACCGCCAGTTCGCCCGCGAGGACCAGTACGCCCGGGAAGACCAGTACGCCCGCGAGGACCAGTACGCGCGCGAAGACCAGTACGCCCGCGACCCGTACGCGCAGGACGACCGCATGTCGCCGCAGCAGATGCCGCAGCGGCAGCAGATGCCGGCGCCGGACCCGTACGGGCGTTACGACGAGCCGACCGGCTACGGCCAGCAGATGCCGCAGCGGCCGGCCGGGCCGCAGGGCTACGACACGGGCGGTTACGAGCAGTTCGAGCCGGGCCGGCACGGCAAGCCCGACATGACCGCGGAGATCCGCATGCCGGAGCGCGACCGCGGCTTCGGCGGCCCGGCCCCGATGAGCGGCCCGCCGATGAGCGGTCCCCCGATGGGTGGCCCGGCCCCGATGAGCGGCCCGCCCATGAGCGGCCCTCCGATGGGCGGCGGCCCCGGGGGAGGCCCCGGCGGGGGTCCGGGCGGCAGCCCCGAGCTCTACCGCGTCGACCAGCTCCGTCGCACCTTCCAGCCGCGGCGCTTCGGCAGCGGATACGACCCGGCGCAGGTCGACCGCCTCTTCGAGAGCATCATGCAGGCCATGACCGGCCGGGGCCCGATGCCGGTGCCCGAGAACGAGCTCGACACGCTGCAGTTCGGGCTGGTTCCCGGCGGCTACTTCGAGGCCGAGGTCGACGCCGCCCTACGCGAGGTGAAGGACATCCTGCTACACCTGCGGTGAGCCCGCGACAAGCGGTGAGCCGCGAAAAAGGCCCGCCTCCCACCAGGGAGAGCGGGCCTTCGCGCGTCTGCGGAGGCTACTGGTCGTTCGGCTTGAGGCCGTTGCGGCGCAGGACCACGTCGCCCAGCACGATCAGGACCAGCATCGCCGCCGTACCGATGAGCCAGATGTTCTCGGTGTTGCCTTCGTGGTTTCCCCACAGCATCGTCAGCAGGACGACGGCCGTCCCGAGCGCGCCGATCCGGGCCGACTTGCGGTTGCCCGGCTTGAGCTGGTCAGGCGCGTAAACCGGCTCTTCTGCCACGAGGTCCTCCCGAAACGAACGCTTCCCTGGTGGCACACAGTGTCGCACGACGCCTCCGCGCGCGGCTCACCAACCCGTACCCGGTACCTTCGATGCCGTCGGATTTGTGCGAGCCGAGGGAGCGAGAGTGCGGATCACGGGCACTGGGCATGCCAGCATGCGGATCGACACGGGCGCGGGCAGCATCCTGTGCGACCCGTGGGTCAACCCGGCGTATTTCGCGTCGTGGTTCCCGTTCCCGGACAACTCGCTGCTGGACTGGGAGGCGCTGGGCGACGTCGACTACCTCTACGTCTCCCACCTGCACCGGGACCACTTCGACGCCGAGCATCTGAAGCGGTTCATCAGCAAGAAAGCCACGGTCCTCCTCCCGGAGTATCCGACCAGCCAGCTCGAGGACGAGCTGCGTGACCTCGGCTTCACCAGCTTCCTGAGGACCAGGAGCGACGAGGTGCATGAGCTCGACGGCGGCCTCAAGGTCATGATCCAGGCGCTGATCAGCCCTACCGACGGCCCCATCGGCGACTCCTCCCTCTGGGTGGAATACGACGGTGTCCGCCTGCTCAACCAGAACGACGCCCGGCCGTCCGACCTCTCCCGCTTCGCCGAGCTGGGCCACGTGCACGCGCACATGCTCCAGTTCTCCGGCGCGATCTGGTATCCGATGGTCTACGAGCTGCCCACCGCCGCGAAGACGGCCTTCGGCAAGCAGAAGCGCGACCGGCAGTTCGACCGCACCTGGCGCTACATCGACGACCTGAAGGCCGACCACGTCTTCCCTATCGCCGGCCCGCCGTGCTTCCTCGACGACGAGCTGTGGCAGTTCAACGACATCTTCGGCGACGAGGGGAACATCTTCCCCGACCAGTCGGTGTTCATGAGCGAGTACGCGAAGGTCGGCGGCACCAACGGCGTCGTGCTGCTCCCGGGCAGCGCTTCGGAGGTCACCGCCACGGGCGACATCACGACCACCCACCCCACCGACGTCGACGAGTTCTTCGCGAACAAGAAGGCGCACCTCGAGGAGATGCGCGAGCGCAAGGCGCCGATCATCGCCGCCGAGAAGGCCTCCTGGCGGCACCCCGAGATCGACGTGCTGGGCGAGCTGAAGAAGCGCATCGAGCCGCTGCTCGAGGAGTCCATCTACCTGGCCAAGGGCGTCGGCGGCCCGGTCCGCTTCGACCTGGTCAGCTACGACGGCGACGCGGTCGAGTCGATCGTCGTGGACTTCCCCGGCAAGCAGGTCCGCGCGTACGCCGACGAGAAGGTCCGCTACCGCTTCCGCACCCAGCGCGAGCTGATCGAGCACCTCATCTTCATCGACGAGGGCGACTGGGTGAACTCCCTCTTCCTGAGCTGCCGCTTCTCCGCCGCCCGCATCGGGCAGTACAACGAGTTCGTCTACGCGTTCTTCAAGTGCCTCAGCGAGGAGCGACTGCAGTACGCCGAGGGCTGGTATGACGAGCACGAGAAGGCCGTCGAGGCGGAGGACACCCACCTGGGCGAGTGGACGGTCCAGCGGCGCTGCCCGCACCTGAAGGCGGATCTGAGCCGGTTCGGGATCGTCGAGGGGAATGTGCTCACCTGTCAGCTCCACGGCTGGAAGTTCGACTTGCCGAGCGGGAAGTGCTTGACGAGTGTGGGGCACAAGATCCGAGCGGAAAAGACAGGTTCCTAAGAGCGTGATGTCGTAGCGGGGTGGTGGGTACAGACCGCTGCTCCCGCCGAGGGCCGGGGCGGGCCGAGCAGGGCGCGGGGCGCCCAGAACGCTCGGCCCACCCCGGCGACGTGCGTGAGTGGTCGCGCCCGAAGGTCAACCCCGCGTCAGCGGCCGAGGTCGCGCAGGATGCGCTGGGCGGCGTTGTGGCCGGCGGCGCCGATCACGCTCCCGGCCGGGTGGGCGCCCGCCGAGCCGGCGTAGAGGCCGTCGAGACCCGTGAAGTAGGGCATGCGCTCGTCGAAGGCGACCGTGTTGTCGACGTGGTGGATGTGGCCGCCGGTGATGCCGAAGTGCTGCTCGATGCCGGGCGGGGTCAGCGGCATCATGTCCGCTACCAGGGACGACGTGCCCGGGGCGTAGCGGTCGCAGATCGCCAGCAGCTTGGTGACGTAGCCGGGGAGAGCCTCGTCCCAGGTGGTGTCGGCGAGCTCGAACGGCACCGACTGCACGAAGAGGGCCGACGAGTGGTGTCCCGCGCCGTCGCGCAGTGACGGGTCGACCGTGGTGTGCAGATACCACTCGATGGTCGGCTCCGCGGGCAGGCGCCCGGCTTGCACGTCCGCCCACATGGCGCGCAGAGCGGCCATCGGGGAGTTGTAGTCGGCGAGGCCACCCATGACGGTTTTGCCGCGGTCTTCCGCCGCGGTAGGGCTCAGCCCTGCGGACCCCGGCAGCAGGTGGATCGTCGAGCCGAACGGCGACGGGGTGTCCTCCGGCAGGCAGGAGAAGCGCGGCAGCCCGGACAGCGCCAGGTTGACCTTCATCGTGGTGCCGGTCCTGCGCACGGCCGCCATCCGCTCGGTGAGCGTGGTGGGCAGCGCGCCCTCGGGCACCAGCGACATCAGCCGGTAGGGGTCGCACGCACCCAGCACGACCCGGGCCTCGACGGTCCGGCCGTCGGCGAGGGCCACGCCGGTCGCCGCGCCCTGGGAGACGGTCACCGCGCTCACCGGCGTACCCGTGAAGATCTGGGCGCCGGCCGACCGGGCCGCCGCCGCGAAGGTGCGGGAGACGGTGCCCATGCCGCCGGCGGCGATCATCCACGTGCCGTCCGCGCCCGGCAGGCGGCACATGTTGTGCACGAGGAAGTTGTGGCCGGTGCCGGGGTCGTCGGGGCCCGCGTTCAGCCCGGACAGGCCGTCGGTCACCGCGTACATGCTGGTCAGCAGTTCGCTCTTGAATCCGAACCGCTCGAGGTAGTCGGCGACCGAGCCGCGTACCAGATCGATGAAGGTGCTCTGGAGCTGCGGCCGGATGTGGCGGTCGGCGATCTCCTCGACGGGCCGCGGCTCCTCGAGCCAGGCGGGGGCGAGATCGGCGCGCAGCGCGGCGATCTCGACCTGCATCGCCTCGTCCGCGGCGATGTCGCGGGGGGAGAAGAACCGCGCCATCTGGGCGCGGGTGGCCTCGCGGTCGGTGCCGAAGAGCAGATAGGGCGAGCCGGGCCCGCCCGGCGTCGGCAGGAAGTAGTGCGGGTCGCGGCGCAGCACGGGGATGTCGACGCCGAGGGTGGCGATCAGCTCCGGCGGCATCAGGCCGAGCAGGTAGGAGCCGGTGGACTGGCCCAGGCCCGGCACCTTGGCGAAGGGATGCTCGGTGCGGGTGGCGCCGCCGAGCACGTCGGCGGCCTCGAGGACGACGACGGAAAGGCCCGCGCGGGCCAGCAGGACGGCGGAGACCAGGCCGTTGTGACCCGACCCGATGATCACGACATCGGCGCGTTCCGGCAGAGCACTCATGGCCGCGAAGCTTATCGTGCCAACTGCCGGAGAGCCCGGGCCAACTCGACTTCGAACAGGGGCTCGACGTCCGTGACCGCCCAGGCCAGATGGCCGAAGACCTCCATGGCCACCATGCCGTACAGGCGGGTCCACGAGGTGATGAAGAAATAGATGACCGGCGCTGGGAACCGGTCGCCGAAGTTCTCCAGGTACGGCCGGAAGATCTCGCGCAGTGCCGGATCGGGCAGCTCGTGCGGCTCCCCCGCGAAGGAGTGCCGGGCGTAGTGCTCGCTCATGACGGCGAAGAACGTCTCGCCGAAGCGGGCTCCGGCCTCGTCCAGCGGCGGTCCCCGCTGCGGCAGCGGGGTGACGCCGGGCACGGGGCTGCCGAACATCAGTGCGAACTCAGCCGGATGGTCCAGCGACCAGCGCCGGAAACCGCGTGCCATGTGCCCGATGCGGGTAAGGGGATCCTCGTCGGCGTGTGCCGCCGCGACGCCCGCCACGGCGGCCCGGAGCTCCTCGAAGAGGTCGGTGACGATCGCCGTGACCAGGGCGTCGAGGCTGGCGAAGTAGCGGTAGAGCGCCGGTGCGGTCATGCCGACGTCGCGGGCGATGGCGCGCAGGGAGATCGCCGTCGGGCCGCCGGCGACCAGCAGACGCCGCGCGGCGTCCTTGATCTCGGTGACGGTCTCCGCGCGCAGCCGTTCGCGCCGGCTGGGTGTGGTGGCCGTCATAGCAGGGGCTCCATTGACGTAGCGAACGGTGTTTGCAACCGTAAACGGTGTTCACTGAGAAGTCGACGATCTGTGGCGACTGTAACGGCTCGGGCAGGAGGTGGACGAATGTTCGACTGGTGGGGCAGAACGGTCGTCACGCTGCGCTGGTGGGTCGTCGCGGCCGCACTCGCGCTGATCGTCGGCGGCGCCACGTGGGGAACCGGGGTCTTCGGCGCGCTGACCGGCGGCGGCTACGACGACCCGGACAGCGAGTCCAACCGCGCGGCGGCGGCCATCGCACAGCAGCTCGGCACCCGCGACCCCGACCTCGTGGTGGTCTGGTCCACCGGCTCCGCGACGGTCGAGGACGACGCCGTCCGGCAGGCGGTCACCGCCGCGGTGAACCGGATCCGTGCGCGGCCCGACGTGCAGCAGGTGGCCGCCTACACCGATCCGAAGGCCCCGCCGACCCTGGTCAGTACCGACAAGCGCGCGACCTATGCCGCCGTCTACCTCAAGGCGGCCGACGAGGACGGCAAGCGGGCGGCGTACCACCGCATCGAGTCCGACTTCGCCGCGCCCGGGCTGCGGACGCAGGTCGGCGGCCTCACCGCCTTCGCCGACGAGGCCAACACCCAGACCGAAAAGGACATCACCCGCGCCGAGATCTTCTCGCTGCCGGTGCTGTTCGTCCTGCTCGTGCTGATCTTCCGCGGGCTGATCGCCGCGCTGTCGCCCCTGCTCATCGGCGGAATCGCCATCATGGGCGCGTTCCTCGCCGTGCGGGCGCTGACCTATGTCACCGACATCTCGGTCTTCGCGATCAACGTCATCACGCTGCTCGGCCTCGGCATGGCGGTCGACTACTCGCTCTTCGTCGTCAGCCGGTTCCGCGAGGAGCTGTCCCACGGTCACGAGGTGCCGGCCGCCGTGCGCACCACGGTCGCCACCGCCGGGCGTACCGTCGTGGTCTCGGGCCTGACCATCGTCCTCGCGCTCTCCAGCCTGCTGATCTTCCCGCAGCCGTTCCTCGGCGGCATCGCCATCGGCGGCATGGCCGCCGTCCTGGTCGCGATGCTCGCCTCGCTCACCGTGCTGCCGGCCGTGCTGTCCCTGCTCGGGCACCGCATCGACAAGCTGCCGATCCCACTCCCGGCGCGCCGGCGCCCCGGAACGGGCGGCGGATGGGCCAAGGTCGCGCACAGCGTCATGAAGCGCCCCGTCCTGTACGCCGTCGGCGTGCTCGTCGTCCTCCTGGCCTTCGCCGCGCCGTTCCTGCGCGTCGAGTTCGGCGGCTTCGACGAGCGCGTGCTGCCGCCCGGCTCGGAGCCGCGCGTCGTCGGCGAGCGGCTGGACGCGGAGTTCCCCGGCGGCGGCGAGGACCCGATCACCGTGCTGGTGAAGGGGCCGGCCGGCGGCCTCGCCGAGCGGATCTCCGCGCTGCCGGACGTCACCGGAGCCACGGTCACCGCGCAGCAGGGCGACTCCACGCTCCTCACGGTGACGTACCCGCCCGGCCTCTCCAACGCCGAGTCCCGCGAGATCGTCTCCGGCATCCGCGACCTCACCCCGCCGGCCGGCGCCGAGGTGCTCGTGGGCGGCCGCCCGGCGATCGACCTCGACCTGCTGGAGAGCCTCGCCGAACGGCTCCCCTGGATGGCGCTCATCATGGCGGTCGCCACGATGATCCTGCTCTTCCTGGCATTCGGCTCGATCCTGTTGCCGATCAAGGCCGTCCTGATGAACGCGGTCTCGATCGGCGCGTCCTTCGGCGTGGTCGTCTGGATCTTCCAGGACGGGCATTTCGAGAATCTGCTGCGCTTCGAGTCGACCGGTTTCATCGAACCGAGCAACATGATCCTGGTCCTCGCCGTGCTGTTCGGCCTCGCCACCGACTACGAGGTGTTCCTGCTGTCCCGTGTCCGCGAGGAGTGGGACGCCGGCGGCGACAACACCGCCGCGGTGGCCACCGGCCTGCAGCACACCGGCGGCATCATCACCGCCGCGGCCGTCCTGCTGATCACCGTGGTCGCGGGCTTCGCCACCGGCGGCATGAGCGTCATCAAGACCATCGGCGTCGGCATGATCGTAGCCATCATCGTGGACGCCACCCTGGTCAGAGCGCTGCTGGTCCCGGCGACGATGCGGCTGCTGGGCCGGTGGAACTGGTGGGCGCCGGGCCCGCTGGGCCGCTTCTACAACCGCTACGGGATCCACGAGGCGCCGGCCCGGCAGGCGCCGGATCCGCAACGGGACTCCGTGACCGTCTGAGCCGCCGGCACCCGCTCGCGCTCCGCGTCGCGGCGAACCCGGCGAGCACGATGACGTGGAACAGGTAGAGCCACAACCCCACGGCGACCACGCCGCCGATCGCGGTGAACCCGCCGAACGGGACGCCGAGATCCAGCGGCAGCGCGCAGAACAGCACGAAGCCGTGCAGGAAGCCGGAGAGGTTGGCGGCGGTGAACGAGCCGACCAGCGCCGTCGCCGGCCAGTCCGGTCGGCCCGGCGCCACCCCGCGGTAGACCCAGACCACCGCGGGGGTCAGCACCAGCCAGGCGGCGAGAAACGACAGGACCACTCCGGCGACCGCGTACCAGCCGCCGCGTACCCAGAGGCCGCTGGTCACGGGCAGCGCCAGGAACAGGGCGAGCAGCAGGGCGGGAGAGGCGGCGAGCAGTGGTAGCCAGAGCAGCCGCCCACGCCACCCGGCCAGCGACTCGCCGCCCTCGCCCAGGCTGACGAACGCCCGGCGCAGGCCCTCGCCGTAGAGCGTGGCGGGCAGCAGGCTCGCCAGCGCCAGCAGCGGAGTGAGCTGCAGCCCGGCGTCGATCAGCCGTTCCAGGGCGTGCGGCGCCCCGAGGGCGTCCGGCAGCGCGTCGATCGTGCGCCCGGTGAGGCGGCGTACCCGCTCCGGCCCGGCGACCAGCCCGGTGATCCACACGGCCAGCAGCGCGACCGGCACCACGGCGATCCCGGCGTAGAACGTCACCGCGGCGGCATGCAGCGCCAGATCCCGGCCGCGCAGCGGGCGGAACGGGGCGGTCAACGTCCGGCGCAGCTTTCGCATCCACCCCACATACCCCGGGCGTCGTGGTTCTCACGACCGCCCCGGACGAGCAAGGCTGGGCGCCGCCGGGGTGCGGGCGTCCGGAAAGATGGCTGTCATGCGTGAGGTTGTGCTGCTCGGTTCCACCGGGTCCATCGGTACCCAGGCCATCGACATCGTCCGGCGCAACCCGGACGCCTTCCGGGTCGTCGCGGTCGGTGCCGGGGGCGGCAACGTCGAGCTGCTCGCCGAGCAGGCGCTGGAGCTGGGTGTCGACGCCGTCGGGGTGGCCCGGTCGAGCGTCGTGCAGGACCTTCAGCTCGCGTTCTACGCCGAGGCGCAGCGGCGGGGCTGGGCCAGCGGAGACTTCAAGCTGCCCAAGATCGTGGCGGGCCCGGAGGCGATGACCGAGCTCGCGCAGTGGCCCTGTGACGTGGTGCTCAACGGGGTCGTCGGCAGCCTCGGGCTCGCTCCGACGCTGTCGGCACTGCGCTGCGGGCGTACCCTCGCGCTCGCCAACAAGGAGTCGCTCGTGGCCGGCGGCCCGCTGGTCAGGGCCGCGGTGACGCGGCCGGGGCAGATCGTGCCGGTGGACTCCGAGCATTCGGCGCTGGCCCAGTGTCTACGCGGCGGCGCGCAGCGGGAGGTACGGCGGCTGGTGCTCACCGCGAGCGGGGGTGCCTTCCGCGATCGCCGGCGCAGCGAGCTGACGAATGTCACACCCGAGGAGGCGCTCAAGCATCCGACCTGGGACATGGGGCCCGTGGTCACGATCAACTCGGCGACCATGGTGAACAAGGGGCTGGAGGTGATCGAGGCGCACGAGTTGTTCGGCGTGGCCTACGACGACATCGAGGTGATGGTGCACCCACAGTCGGTGCTGCACTCGCTGGTCGAGTTCACCGACGGCTCGACGCTCGCCCAGGCGAGCCCGCCCGACATGCGCCTACCGATCGCACTGGCGCTGGCCTGGCCCGACCGGGTTCCGGAGGCGGCTGCCGCGGTCGACTGGACGATGGCGCACAACTGGGAGCTGCGGCCGCTGGACGCCGATGCGTTCCCCGCCGTGGAGCTCGCCAAGGCGGCGGGCCGGGCGGGCCGCTGCCGTCCGGCGATCTACAACGCCGCGAACGAGGAGTGTGTGGCCGCCTTCGCGGCTGGTCGGCTACCTTTTCTGGGCATCGTCGACACCCTGGCGGCGGTGCTCGCGGCGGCTCCCGATTTCGACGAACCGGGTACCGTCGAGGAGGTGCTTGCCGCGGAGACCTGGGCGCGGGCCCAGGCACAGCGGATGATCGCGACTGCGGCTGAAGGAGCCTGATGCTGTATTGGGTGGGGACGGCGGCCTTCGCGCTCGCCATCCTGATCTCGGTGAGCCTGCACGAACTGGGCCACATGATCACGGCTAAGCGGTTCGGCATGAAGGTCACCAAGTACTTCGTCGGCTTCGGCCCGACGATCTTCTCCTTCAAGCGCGGCGAGACCGAGTACGGCCTCAAGGCCATCCCGCTCGGCGGCTTCTGCAAGATCGTCGGCATGACGCCGCAGGACGACGACGTCGAGGAGCAGGACCAGCACCGGGCCATGTGGCGCTACCCGGTGTGGAAGCGCACTGTCGTGATGTCCGCCGGCTCGATCACCCACTTCGCCCTGGCGATCGTCGCGACGTGGTTCGCCGCCGTCTTCGTCGGTCTGCCCAACCCCGATCTGCCGAAGACCCCCGCCGAGGATCGCGCGATCCCCGCGAAGATCTCCGTCGCCGAGTGCGTGCAGGTCGTCCTCTCCAGCCGGCAGGGCTGTGCCCCGACCGACCCGAGGGCGCCCGCGGCGGCCGCCGGCCTCAAGAGCGGTGACCTGATCACCAGCGTCGGGGGCCAGCCGATCCAGAACTACGGCCAGCTCACCGACACGATCCGCTCACTACCCGCCGGCGCCGTCGACTTCGGCTACACCCGCGACGGCGTGGCCGGCACCGCCAAGGTCACGCTCATCGCGGCCCAGCGCCCGCCGCTCGACGACCCGGACGGCGAGGTCAAGCAGGTGGCCGTCGCCGGCGTCGGTCCCCGGCTCGACATGCCCGCCCTGGTCACCTACGGGCCGGTCGAGGGCATCGGGGTGACCTTCGACTACGGCTGGAGCATGGTGAAGGCCTCCTTCGCCGCGATGAAGCGCATCCCGGAGAAGATCCCGGCGCTGTGGAACTCCATCACCGGCGACGAGCGCGACCCGGACACGCCGATCAGCGTGGTCGGCGCCAGCCGGCTCGGCGGCGAGGCGATCGAGAAGGGCGTTCCGGAGATCTTCCTCATGATCTTCATTTCGCTGAACGTCTTCATCGGCCTCTTCAACCTGCTGCCGCTGCTCCCGGTGGACGGCGGCCACATCGCGATCGCCTGGTACGAACGGGCCCGGTCGTGGGTGTACGCACGCCTCAAGAAGCCCGATCCCGGCCGCGTCGACTACTACAAGCTCATGCCGTTGACGTACGCGGTCATCCTGATCGGTGGCGCGTTCACGCTGCTGACGATCACCGCCGACGTCGTCAACCCGATCTCCATCTTCTCCAGGTGAGTGTGAAATGACCGCGATCAGCCTCGGCATGCCCGCCGTACCGCCGCCACCGCTGGCCGCCCGCCGGCAGAGCCGCCAGATCAACGTCGGCGGCGTCCTCGTCGGCGGCGGCGCACCGGTCAGCGTGCAGTCGATGACCACCACCCTCACCGCGGACGTGAACGCGACGCTCCAGCAGATCGCCGAGCTGACCGCCTCGGGCTGCCAGATCGTCCGGGTCGCGGTCCCGTCGCAGGACGACGTCGAGGCGCTGCCCGCGATCGCGAAGAAGTCGCAGATCCCGGTGATCGCCGACATCCACTTCCAGCCCCGCTACGTCTTCGCGGCCATCGACGCGGGCTGCGCGGCGGTCCGGGTCAACCCCGGCAACATCCGCCAGTTCGACGACAAGGTCAAGGAGATCGCCAAGGCGGCCTCCGGCGCCGGCGTGCCCATCCGCATCGGCGTCAACGCGGGCTCGCTCGACAAGCGCCTGCTGGAGAAGTACGGCAAGGCCACCGCCGAAGCGTTGGTCGAGTCGGCGCTCTGGGAGTGCTCGCTGTTCGAGGAGCACGGCTTCCGCGACATCAAGATCTCGGTCAAGCACAACGACCCGGTCGTGATGATCCGCGCCTACCGCCAGCTCGCCGAGCAGTGCGACTACCCGCTGCACCTCGGCGTCACCGAGGCGGGTCCGGCCTTCCAGGGCACCGTCAAGAGCGCCGTGGCGTTCGGCGCCCTGCTCGCCGAGGGCATCGGCGACACCATCCGGGTCTCCCTGTCGGCGCCGCCGGTCGAGGAGATCAAGGTCGGCCAGGCCATCCTGGAGTCGCTCGGCCTGCGCGAACGCGGCCTGGAGATCGTCTCCTGCCCCTCCTGCGGCCGCGCCCAGGTCGACGTCTACACGCTCGCCGAGCAGGTCACCGCGGCGCTCGAGGGCTTCCCGGTCCCGCTGCGCGTCGCGGTCATGGGCTGCGTCGTGAACGGCCCGGGCGAGGCCCGCGAGGCCGATCTCGGCGTGGCGTCCGGCAACGGCAAGGGCCAGATCTTCGTCAAGGGCAAGGTCATCAAGACGGTTCCGGAATCGATCATCGTGGAGACGCTGGTCGAGGAGGCGCTTCGCCTGGCCGACGAGATGGGCGCGGAGCTCCCGGAGGAGCTGCGCGACCTGGTCCCCGGCCCTCAGGTCACGGTCCACTGATCGTCAGAAAGAACGACGGGGCGCACCGGATCGGTGCGCCCCGTCGTTCTTGGTGATCACTCACCGTCGGCGAGGATGGCGTAGAGCTTGCGCTTGGTCTCGTTGAGCACCTCGAGGGCGCGCTGACGCTGCTCCGGGGTGCCGCTGAAGCCGACCTGGCGCAGGGCGCTCATGATGCCGACGGCCGCGTCGCGGAAGTCCTGGACCTGCGACATGGTGTCGTCGCTGAACTGGGCCCACGGCGGGTTCTCCGCGGCGGTCTGCGCCTCGGCGCGCCCCGCGTCGGTGAGCGAGAAGCGCTTGCGGCCGCCGGTGGCCTCGGCCTCGATCAGACCCTCGTCCTCCAGCAACTGCAGGGTCGGGTAGACCGAGCCGGGGCTCGGACGCCAGATGCCCCCGGTGCGGCTCTCCAGCTCCTGGATCATCTCGTAGCCGTGCATCGGGCGCTCGAGCAGGAGCGCGAGCAGAGCCGGCCGGACGTTCGGTCGGCTGCCTCGCCCGCCGCGGCGATGGCCGCGACCTCCGGGACCCTCATGTCCCCATCCTGGGCCGCCGAAGCCGGGGCCACCTTGGCCGAAGGGGAATCCGGGCGGGAAGCCGAAGCCGCGCATCCGTGCCTCGTGCAGCCGACGCATGTGTTCGTGCCTCATGACTATCTCCGATCTGTTGCCGATAGTTAGACGATATATCGGCAACCTGTCGGCGGCAAGGGTTTCTGAATCCGGGTGGGTAGCGTCGGGTGCGCGGGGCGTGCCATCTGGCAATCTGATACCTGTGCTGACGGTGCCCATTCGCCAACTCGGGGAGCCCGAGCGCGCGACGGTCGAGCGGATCCTTGACCAAGACCCGTACGCCGGCGCCCAGATCGCCGAGCGCGTGGCGGCGCATGGGCTCAACTGGTGGCGATCGGACGGGCGGATCTTCGGCTACGGCACGGGCCGCAGCGTCGAGTCCCTGTGCTGGTCGGGGGCCCATCTGGTGCCGGTCTGCGCGACGCCTCCCGCGCTCGCCGCGTTCGCGGACCTGCTCGGAGCGGACCCCCGCGTCTGCTCCTCGATCATCGGCCGCGCCGACGCGGTGCTGGAGCTGTGGGACCGCCTCGGCGGGCACTGGGGGCCGGCCCGCGACGTCCGGCCGCACCAGCCGCTGCTGATCGCCGACCGGGACGCGCCGGTCGCGCCGGACCCGGCCGTGCGGCTGGTCACGCTCAAGGAGGTCGACCAGCTCTTCCCGGCCGCGGTGGCGATGTATACCGAGGAGGTCGGCGTGTCACCCCTGCTCGACGACGGCGGCCGTGGCTACAAGCGGCGCATCGCCGAGCTGGTGCGGGGACGGCGGGCCTACGCCCGGTTCGTCGGCGACCGGGTGATCTTCAAGGCCGAGCTGGCGATCGTGACCCGGCGCACGACCCAGGTGCAGGGCGTCTGGGTCGACCCGGAATACCGCGGCCGCGGACTGGCGGCCGCGGCGATGGCGACGGTGGTGCATGACGCCCTGCGGCGGGTGGCGCCCACGGTGAGCCTGTATGTGAACGACTACAACACCGCCGCCCGGCGGGTATATGCGCGGTGTGGATTCGTGCAGCAGGGCAGCTTCGCGACCATCCTCTTCTAGACCGGATTGAGCGTCGCCTCTCCGTGGGGTCGGCGTCGTTTCCCTTACGGAGGCGGGGGCGCCGTTGCCACGTGGGTCGGGTGCTGTCTTTCCGCGCGGGTCGGGTGCTGTCTCCCCGCGCGGGTCGGGTGCTGTCTTCCCGCGCGGGTCGGGTGCTGTCTTCCCGCGGGGTCGGGCGCCGTTTCTACGCGGGGCCGAGTGCGGCGATGAGCGTGGCCAGGGCCGTGGGTCCCTGCTTTTCGAGCTCGGGGGTGGGCAGGAGCGCCATGACCGGCACCTGCACGCCCGCCTCGGCGTAGCGGGCGACCTTCGCGCGGCACTCCTCGGGAGCCCCGTGCACGACGAGCTCGTCGACCACCTCGTCGGGGATGGCGGCGAGGGCCGTCTTGCGGTCACCCGCGGCCCACGCCTTCCACATCGGAGCGAGCTCCGGCTCGCGGCCCAGCCAGCGATGGAACTCCAGGTATGCCGGGACGGTCAGGTAGGCGGCGATCAGGCGGCGACCGATGGTGCGGGCATAGGCGGCGTCCGCGGTGGGGCACACGAAGATGCGGGCGACCACGTCGAAGTCCGGATCCTCGGACTTGGCCTCGGCCAGGACGCGGGGGACGTCGGTGGCGGCGAGCCAGTTCAGGATCACGCCGTCGGCCTCGGCCGCGGCCAGGCGCAGCATGGCGGGACGCAGGGCGGCCAGCAGGATCCGCGGCGGGACCGCCGGTGGGCGCTCGAGACGGAATCGGCGGATCTCGAACGTCTCGAAGGACCGGTCGACCGTCTCCCCGGCGAGCGCGGCGCGCAGGAATCGGAGCATGTCGCGGCTGCGCGCGTACGGCCGGGCGAAGTCGGCGGCGTTCCAGTCGCCGACGACCACGGGTGACGAGGCGCCGATGCCCAACTGGAAGCGGCCCGGTGCGGCCTCGGCGAGGGAGGCGGCGGTCATCGCCAACAGTCCCGGACCGCGGGTGAAGACGGGCGTGATGGCGGTGCCGAGACGGGCGCGGGGCTGCCAGGCCGCGGCGAGGGTGAGGGGTGTGAAGGCGTCGGCGCCGTTCACCTCGCTCGACCACAGATCCGTGAACCCTGCGTCGCTCAGCGCCGCGAACACCGCGGCGTGATCGGCGAGCGGAACCCCGCCCAGTGGAATCGTCATGCCCCATCGCTGCGCCATGGTGTGATCCTGCCCTGTGGGGCGAGCCACGGTCTACCGAACAGCCATGTGACTTTGTCGAGTTATGCCCCGTTCGGTCCGCCATGGAGAGGTCACCGAACGTATCGGCGTCCATGAGTGAGGTCGACCACGGGAGGAGGTCGGCGGCCATCGCCGCCGGTATGTTTTTGCACTGACCAGTCAGTGCAAAGTGGGTGCTCTCATCATGTCGGTCCTCAGCGCGCGCGGCGCGGGTGTACGCCGTAACCGCCAGTGGCTCTTCCGCGACCTGGACGTCTCCGCCTCGGCAGGCGACGTCGTCGCGATCGTCGGGCCGCCCGGCAGCGGGCGAACCACGGTCCTGCTGGCCCTGTCCCAGCGTTTCAAGCTCTCCGCCGGCCGGGTCGAGCTCGCCGGCGCGGCCGCCCTCGGGTACGTGCCCGGCGTCTGCGAACCGGAGTCCGTCCTGACCGTTGCCGAGCACGTCCGGGAGAGGGCTCTCCTCATTGGACGACGAGCGGACGAGGTGGTGCTGCACGGACTCGATCCGGCGGCCAAAGGGTTCACGCTCAGCCCGTACGAGAAGCGGGTTCTGGGTCTGGTTCTGGCCCGGATCGGCGAGCCGCAGGTCGTCGCCGTCGACGCGGTGGACGAGGGGCTCGACGCGGGAGAGCGGGAGGCGCTGTGGCGCCTGATCGCCGACCTGGCGGCGGAGGGTGTCACGGTGCTGGTCGCGGCGCGGGAGGTCGAGGAGGCTCTGGTATCCACAGTGGTGCGTCTGGGCGGTGCGGTCGGCGAGCCGGTCGCTGGCGGCGGTCCGGTCGACAAGACGGACACGATCGCGACGGTGCCGATCGCCGTTCCTGCAGCCGCCGTCCCTGCAGCCGCCGTCCCCACAGCGGCGGCCTCTGCCCCTGCCACCGTAGCGGCCTCGGCGCCTGCCTCCGCAGCGGCCCAGGCGCCCGCCGGCTCGGATTCCCTTCCAACGTCCCTTGTGGCCGAGCCCGCGCCTGAGCCCGTGGCTGCTTCGTCGGTCGAGCCTGTGGCCGACGCGGGGTCGGTCGAGTCTGTGGCCGACGCGGAGTCGGTCGAGCCCGTGGCTGCTTCGTCGAGCGAGTCTGTGGCTGCTTCGTCGGACGAGCCTGCGGCCGATGCGGAGTCGGTCGAGCCTGCGGTCGACGCGGAGTCGGTCGAGTCTGTGGCTGCTTCGTCGGTCGAGCCTGCGGCTGACGCGGAGCCGGTCGACGAGCCGATCACCGAGCCGATTGCCGAGCCGGTCGAGGCCGTTTCGGTATCCGCGTCTGACGACCATGACCACCCCATCGACCACCTCGGAGCGAACAAGTGACCGGAACCTCCAGCCTGCGCCTGGCCGGCTTCGAGCTGCGGCGGTTCCTCCGCGGCCGGCTCCCCGCCGCCGCCCTCGTCGTCATCTGCGTCATCCCGCTGCTCTACGGCGCGCTCTACCTGTATGCCTTCTGGGATCCCTACGGGCGCCTCAACCACGTACCCGTCGCGCTCGTCGTCGAGGACGTCGAGGCGACCGCGACCGACGGCACCAAGGTGCACGCCGGCAAGGACCTCGCCGACGAGCTCATCGAACGCGAGATCTTCGACTGGCACGTCACCGACGAGCGGGAGGCCGAGGACGGACTCGTCGACGGCCGTTACCAACTGTCGCTGCGGATCCCCCGGGACTTCTCCGCGAACCTCACCACCGGTCCCGACGCCGACGCCACGCCCAAGCCCGCGCAGCTCATCGTCATCAACGATGACGCGACCAATTACCTGTCCGGCGTGTTCTCCCGGACGGTGTTCGACGAGGTCCGGACCGCCGCCGCGCAGAGCGCCCAGTCCGGCTACTTCGACAAGATGCTGATCGGCTTCACGGACCTCAAGCAGGAGACGCAGAAAGCCGCCGACGGTGCGAACAAGATCGACAACGGCGCCACCGACCTTCACGGCGGCGCGAAGAAGGTCGAGGGTGGCATCGACGCCTCCGAGAAGGGCGCCGGCAAGATCGCGGGCGGCCTCGGGACGGCCGCCAACCGCATGGACCAACTGGCCAGCGGTTTGGTCACCCTGAAGAGCGGCTCGGCCGAGCTCGCACGGCGTACGCGGCAAGCCGCAGACGGCACCCGTCAGTTCGCGACGGCCATCGGCGCCGCCGCCGACAAGTACGAACCGATGCTGCGCGAGAACGCCCAACTCATCGAGACCGGGGCGAACCTCGTGGCCCGTGGCGCCGACGTGTTGTCCAAGAACGTCCACCGGCTCGACAAGGCCGCCGACGACGCGGTGGCGAACGCGACGAAGTTGCAGAACTACCTGGACGGACTGCCGGACACCACGCCGGGGATCGCCGAAGCGCGGGCTTACGCGAAGCAGCTCCTCACCGCGGCACAGCAGATCCGTTCCGCCATCGACGACGCAGACCTGGAGGCGTGGGGTAAGCGCCTGAAGGACGTGGCGAGCACCGCGCGGGAGATCGCGGACGTCGCGCCGCATCTTGCCGACGACATCGTCGGTGCCCGCGCCAAGATGGACAAGT
Source organism: Couchioplanes caeruleus (assembly GCF_003751945.1). Lineage (NCBI taxonomy): Bacteria > Bacillati > Actinomycetota > Actinomycetes > Micromonosporales > Micromonosporaceae > Couchioplanes > Couchioplanes caeruleus. The sequence continues at coordinate 6,020,960 of NZ_RJKL01000001.1, forward strand.
TGGCCGCCGCACTCGGCCAGATCGCGACCGGTGCGCAGAAGATCAGTAACGGCAACTCGGACGCCGCGGCAGGCGCGGTGGCGATCCGCGGCGGCGTCTTCGAGCTCGCCTCCGGCGCCCGCCGACTCGACAATGGCCTGCTGGAACTCTCGGACGGCGGCCGCCAGCTCGCCAAGGGCCTCGGCGACCTGCGCAAAGGGACGGACGAACTCGCATCGGGCCTGAGCGACGGCGCCGATGAGATCCCCGGCTACGGGAAGGACCCGTCGGACCGTGCGGACCTGCTCGCCGACCCGGTGCGAGTGGATCGCACCGTCCGCAACCCGGCGGCGACCTACGGCGTGGGCTTCGCGCCGTACTTCCTGGCGCTTGCGCTGTGGGTCGGTGCGATGATCACTTTCATGGTCCTGCGGCCGCTGAACAGGCGCTACGTCGTCTCAGGCGCACCACCGCACCGCGTGGTGCTGGCCGGTCTCCTGCCGGCCGTGGCGATCGGCTTCGCGCAGGCGCTGCTGCTCTTCGTCGTGGTGGTGTTCGGGCTCGGCCTCGGCCCGCACAACCCCGCAGTGACCCTGGGTCTGCTGATGCTCACCGCGACGGCCTTCGCCGCGATCATGCAACTGGTTGGCGCGGCCCTCGGCCCCGCGGGCCGCATCGTGGCGCTGGCCCTGCTGATGCTGCAGCTCACCTCATCCGGCGGCACTTACCCGGTGCAGACCACGCCGGGCTTCTTCCAGGCGGTACACCCGTTCCTGCCGATGACGTACGTCGTAGCGGCGTTGCGCCACGCAATCGACGGAGGATCGACAGGTACGGTGATGACCGGCGCTCTCGCGCTGCTCGGCTACGGCGCGGCCGCCCTGGCGCTGACGGTGGCGGTAGCCCTTCGTAAGCGCCGCCTGACCCCGTCGGACCTGCACCCGGAACTGGTGATCTGACAACTGTGGAACTGGTGATCTGACAACCGTGGATGGAAGAACCCGCAGGCGGAATGACACCCGCCAACGCCTGTACGAGGCAGCGGTGGAACTGATCGCCGAACAGGGCTTCTCGGCGACGACGGTCGACGACATCGCACTGCGGGCGAAGGTCGCCAAGGGAACGGTCTACTACAACTTCGCCTCGAAGACGGCGCTCTTCGAGGAACTGCTGACACACGGCATCGGCCTGCTCACCGATGAGTTCCGAGCCGCGGTCGAAGGCCTGCCACCCCGTGAGGCGGTGGCGGCGCTGGTACGTACCCAGCTCGAGTACATCCGGCGCTACCAGGCGTTCGCGCAGCTCCTGCTCTCGGAGATGTGGCGAACGAACCGCGAGTGGCAGCAGACCCTGGTGCTGCTCCGCGAACAGGCGATCAGCGTGATCGCGGAAACGCTGAAGGCGGGAGTGAAGGCAGGCGACCTCCCCGCCGACCTGGACGTCCGGGTGGCCTCATCGGCTCTCTTCGGAGTGGGCCTGGTCGTGGCGGTCGACTGGCTGGTCTTCCAACCGGACCGCAGCATCGAGGAAGTGGAGCAATCCCTCCTCAACGTCGTCCGCCGCGCCGTCTGACCCACCGCAACCGTCCATACCGCCCGGCGCACCACGGCTCACGCTGCCTCAGGGACAGGCCTACCCGATGTTGGCCGACACCGTGCCACCGTCCAGGCTCTATTTCCCCTCGCCGGGCACGGAGGGCCTGGCCTGGCTCTGGCCTGGCCTGGCTCCGGCCTGACCCTTGCCCTCGGCCTGATCCTTGCCCCGGCCCCGGCCAGCGTGGCCCGGCGCCGTCTGGCCCCTGGCCGGTCTGGTCTGGTCCGTCCTGCCCGGTCCATCCGCCTGGTCCACCCGGTCGGCCTTGCCGGCCCGGCTTCGTTCCGTCGGGACGACCGCCCCGACCGGCCGGCCAGGCGGGTTCCGCCCCGAGCGCGGGACGGAACCGCCGTCGGGACGACCGCCCCCGATCGGCCGGCCAGGCGGGTTCCGCCCCGAGCGCGGGACGGAACCGCCTCCGGCTCGGTCAGCCCACCGACGACCGGCTACGCCACGCCGCGGCAAGGGAAGTGCGGCCGTTGGTCCGCAGCAGCGACCCCTCGTAGATGCGGGCGCCCAACCCGAGGAAAATCACCGCCGAGATCGCGAGCAGACCCAGCGACACGATCGGTTCCCACGCGGCCGCCTCTCCGTTGAAGAGGCGGATCGGCATCGCGATCGGTGACGACAGCGGGATGTAGGACAGGATGCGCATCGCGGCCTCGTTGTCCGTCAGGAAGAGGACCGCGAAGAACGGCAGCATGACCGCCATCTGGAGCGGGGTCGACGCTCCCGCGACGTCCTCTTGTCGCGTGACCAGGGCGCCGACCCCCGCCCACAGGGTGGCGAGCATGACGAAGCCGAGCGTGAAGAAGGGCAGGAACCAACCCATCGCCGGTCCGACCAGGCTGACCACATGCGCGTCCACGTCGGCGATCCGCATGCCGACGGTCGCCACGAGCGCGATCAGGGCGATCTGCCCGAAGGCAAGCAGGGTCAGCGCGGCCACCTTGCCCGCGAGCAGCGCACGTACCGGCACGCTGGCCACGAGGATCTCCACGATGCGGGTCTGTTTCTCCTCGGTCACGCTCTGGGCGATCTGCAAGCCGAAGGTGAAGGACGTGATGAAGAAGAGGAAGGCGAGCGCGAACGGCACGATGAACTTGAGGAACGGGTCGACCTCGTCCGGCTCGAGCAGGCGTACCGACGGGGCCGCGCTGAGAGCGCTCACCACATCGGACGGTGCCTCCTCCATGGCGAGCACCGTCGGGCCGGCGATCACCGCGGCTTCGACGTCGCCGTCGCGCAGGGCCCGCTCGGCGGCTGCGTCGTCGACAACCGTGCGTACGTCGAGTTCCGCGCGCTGCAGAACGGCGCCGACCGTGCCTGCGTCGAGCCCGGCGCGTTGCAGAGGGACTCCGGCTGCACCGTTGGAGACGGCGACCTTGGTGGGACCGCCGTCGAACAGGGCCGGCAGCACGGTGCTCGCGACCGCGATGAACAGGAAGAACACGGTGCTGAAGATGAAGGTCTTGTCCCGCAGCTTGACCCGCAGCTCGCGGGCCGCGACCAACTGGATGGCCTGGAAGGTGGTCACTGGGTCACCTCTCGGAAGATCTCGGTGAGCGACGGGGCGACCGCGCCGAAGGAACGGACCGGCCCCCGCGCGAGGGCCGCGTGCAGAACCGGCTGGTCATCGACGCCGGGCGCGAGGTCGAACACGGCCCGGGCGCCGTCCAGGTCGACAAGGGTGAGGCCGGGATGGTCACGCAGCCACCCGGCGTCCGCCTCGACCTCGATCGCGAACCGGGGAAGCGCGTAAGCGGCCCGAAGCTCTTGCCGCGACCCGGCGGCGCGGATGGACCCGTCCGCGATGATCACCAGGTCGTCGCAGAGCCGCTCGACGACATCCAGTTGGTGGCTGGAGAACAGCACCGGCGTGCCGGCGGAAGCACGCTCCCGCAGAACGCCGACGACCACGTCGACGGCGAGCGGGTCGAGACCGGAGAACGGCTCGTCGAGCACGAGCACCTCCGGATCGTGTACGAGCGCAGCGGCGATCTGCACCCGCTGCTGGTTGCCCAGGGAAAGCTTCTCGACGTGGTCGCCGGCGCGCTCACCGAGGCCGAGACGTTCCAGCAGGGCGGCCGTATTCCGCCGAGCGTCCGCAGCGGACATCCCGTGCAGCCGACCCAGGTAGACAACCTGGTCGGTCACGCTCATCTTCGGATAGAGCCCACGCTCCTCGGGCATGTAACCGAACCGCTGCCGCGCCTGCCGGGTAACAGGCGCACCACGCCACTTGACCTCACCACTGTCGGCGGCGAGCACCCCGAGCATGATCCGCATCGTCGTCGTCTTCCCGGCCCCGTTGGCGCCGACGAATCCGGTCATCCGGCCGGGCTCCACGGTGAACGAAACATCCTTGAGCACCTGCCGATCCCCGAAACTACGGCTCACGGTGTCAACGGTCAGCACTTTGGTCATTCCCTAACGCTAGGTGGAGCGGAAGCCGGCGGCGTCCGGCCCGCGAACGACCACCAACGTCCTCCTTGAGGAGGACCCGGTCGCTCCCGATCTCCCGCCCGGCTGGCAGACGCAGACTCGCCGACAAGCAGGAGGCCTGGCCAACCACCGACCAAAGTCAACGAGCGCGCTCATCCCACAGGCGGGCCCGTCCACGAGCGGGCAGAGAGATCGCGTTCTTCTAGCCGCCGATCCACAGCCTGCTGATCGGCTTGTCTCGCGGGCGGGCTTGCCCCACGGGCGGGCTTGTCCCGAGGGCGGGCTTGACTCACGTGCGGGCCTGACTCACGTGCGGGCCTGCCCACGAGCGGGCTTAACTCACGTGCGGGCCTGCCCACGGCCGGGCTTGCCCCACGGGCGGCTTGCCCCACGGGCGGGCTTGCCCCACGGGCGGGCTTGCCCCACGGGCGGGCTTGACCAACGAGTGGGCAGAGATACCGAGCGGATTCGCTCGACATGTGCGACAGGGCGGGCATCGTGCCGTACCTCAGCCGCCGGGCCGGACGACGCCGAGCTCGTACGCGAGTACGACGGCCTGCGTGCGGTCCCGCGCGCCGATCTTCATCAGCACTCGGCTGACGTGCGTCTTCACCGTCGTCTCGCCCAGGTGCAGGGCGCTCGCGATCTCGGCGTTCGTCGCACCGCCGGCCAGGTGCACAAAGACCTCGTGTTCGCGGGGCGTGAGCTCGGCCAGCTTGGTAGCGGACTCCCGCGAGCGCACGGCACCGGGACTGGCGAAGGTGGCGATGACCCGGCGGGTGACCGCGGGAGCAAGTAGGCCGTCACCGCGGGCGATGACCCGGACGGCGTCGACGAGGGTCTCCGGGGTGCTGTTCTTCAGCAGGAACCCGCAGGCGCCGGCCTGGAGCGCGGCGAACAAGTAGTCGTCACGGTCGAATGTGGTCAGGATGAGCACCGACGGCCCGTCTGTGGCGGTGATTTGCCGGGTGGCCGTTAGCCCGTCCATCCCAGGCATCTCCACGTCCATGAGCACGACGTCGGGCCCGGTGAGCCGGGCGAGCTCCACCGCCCGTAATCCGTCCGAGGCCTCGGCGACGACCTCCAGATCGTCCTCGCACTCGAGGATGGCACGCAGTCCGGACCGCACCAGGTCATGGTCGTCCGCAAGCAATAGCCGGATCTTCGCCACCCTCGAGGCTCCTGCTGGATGGGCGGCCCCCGCTGGGTCTGAGGCTGGCGCGACCCCTACCGGTTGTGTCGCTCCGGCGGAGCGGGCTGCCGGCGTGGACTCGGCAGGCGGTGAGACTGGCGCGGCTTCCGTGGTCTGGATGAGCGGTGCGGCCACGGGCGTCGGTTCGACGGGGTTTGAGCCGGCGCTGGCAAAGGCGGCGCTGCGGGGGCTGGTCAAGACGGCTCTCCTGTGGTGTTGGTGCCCGGCACCGCCGAGGTTTCGGTATCCGGCGCGATCGGCAGGCGGGCGCGCACGCGGAAGCCGCCGCCGATGCGGGTGCCAGTTTCGAGGTTGCCGTCGTGCACGGCGACTCGCTCGCGCATGCCGATCAGACCGAGGCCGCTCGCCGTGCCGGACGCGTCGCCGCGCCCGTCGTCGGCGATGTCGAGCTCGAGATCATGGACGAGGTAACGGATCCGGACGTCGATCATCGTCGCGTTCGCATGCTTGAGTGTGTTGGTGACGGCCTCCTGCACGATGCGGTATGCCGCCTGCGAGACGGACTCCGGCACCGTCCGGGGCGTGCCGTGCACGCCGAGCCGTCCCTCCAGGCCAGCCGCGCGAGCCCGGTCGACGAGCTCTTCCACGCGCTCTATTCCGGCCGGATTGTCGACGGAACGCTGGTGCGGAAGTCCCTCCCCGTCACCCGGGCGATCCGCGGCCCGCAGGGCGCCCAGCATCCGGCGCAGCTCGTCCACCGCGGTGCGGGAGCACTGCTCGATCGCGGAGAGGGCGGTGCGGGCGAGCTCCGGGTTCCGGTCCATCGCCCGGCGGCTCGCCGAGGCCTGGATTCCCATGACCGAGACGTGGTGTGCCACGACGTCGTGCAGCTCGCGGGCGATGCGGACCCGCTCGCCCAGCACCGCCTGCTCGCTGATCAGTGCCTGGGCCGCGCGAAGCTGGGCGGCCTGTTCCTCGAGCTGATGCCGTCGGCGCGCCGCCTGCCACGCCGTCTCGCCGAACAGGTAGGCGAAGCCGAAAAAGAGCCCGTTGATGAGGACGCCGTTGATGATTGAAGCCAGTAGGGGCGGCAGCTCGCCCGAGGCTCCCGGCATGCCGTCGGCCGGCAGCTCGTCGTGGGCCATCAGCCAGGCGACGGCGAGCCATACGAACATCGCCGCGATGATTCCCAGCCGCAGCCAGCGGGCCCGTGACCGATCGCGTCCCCAGGCGCCTAAAGCGTAGATCGCAGCGAAGATCGCCCCCGAGGCCACCTGCTGCTCCTGCACGCCGCGGTACTGCTCGGCGATGAAGGCTACGGCGACGACGATCGAGACGATCTCAGGGCTGGTGCGACGCCATATCAGCGGAAGGGTGACCGCCAAGGCCCAGCAGGTCTGCTCGGCGAGGGACGGCGGGTTCGCGCTGGCGAAGATGCCGGCACTGCGGGCCAGGACGACGTTCAGAACGGCGAGCGCCGCAACACCGAGTCCGATGGCCAGGTCCGCCCTCCGCTGGGGAGCCGTCGGGCCAGGCCGTCGCCAATGGTCGGAGGCGGCCGCGGGCGTGCCGCGTTCGCGTGGCTGGGGAAGCGCGACCGCCGCGTTGAGAGCGGGTGCGCTCATCGCTGTGCCCCGGACAGGACGACGAGCAGGGGCACGACCCTCTCGCCGGGCACGGCATACTGCCCGCGGGCCGACGAGTGCAGCCAGCCGGCGGCGACGAGTTGGCGCAGGTGATGGTAGATCTGGCCGGTGGTCCCGAGCGCGTCGTCGTCAGCGAGCTCCGTAGCCGTCCGCGTGCCGGCCAGGACTCGGCGCAGTAGCAGCAGCCGGACCGGATGGCCTAAAGCTCCGAGCGTGCTGGCCCAATCGGACCAGTCGGATTCGAATATGTCGTCCACTGCCGTGCCGAACTGCCAGTCGTAGTGCTCACCCGTGGGCAGGTGGACCGTGCCGGTGAAGAGCACGGCGCCTCCGTTGTCGTCGCCGACCCTCTCACGGAGTCCCTCCAGCGCCCAGAAGACGTCGGGCGGACGCCGGTCGCCGGCGCGAGGCGTGCGGCCTTCGACCGTGCTGGTCAGTTCCGCGAGGCGGCGTTCGAGCTCCGAGACCCGGTGCTCGAGGGGTTCGGCTGAGGCATCCATGGTGGTAGTCTTACGGAACTACGTAATAACGTCAATGTGGAGGTGCCGATGAGCCAGCTCACGGCAACAGCGAGCATGATCCGTTCGAGGATCGCACCCGCTGGTCCGCGGCCAACGAAGAGCATGATCAGCCCCAGCGCGCCACCAAGGGGGACGGTGAGGGCGGCGTGAACGCCGGCGAGCCGACGTGCGGCGGGGCGGAAGGCGGCCGACGCGGCGACGAGAAGCATGGCGCCCGCCAGCAGGACCATGCCGGCGATGCTGGCGGCGGAGTGGACCACATCGCTCGCGGTGGTCGGTTCGAAAGGCGGCAGGGGACACCGGTTGGTACACGGCACGGTTCCCGACGTGGCGCCGAAGACGGCGGTGCCGCCCAGCAGGGCGGCGACCGGTCGGGACTGCGGCCGCAGCGCCAGCGCGAGCAGCGCCACCCCGACGCTGAGAACGATCAAACCCCATCGGTACGCGGAAGCCCACGGCGCCGCCGCGGTGCCCGCCTCGCTCACGTATCCCAGCAGCCAGGAGCCCGGCGCGGCGACCAGTGCGCCCAGCATGACCCCCGCCCCCGCCAGGATCGCCAGTCCGGCGGTCGCACCGCGTAAGCGGACGGCGTGGCTCTCCATGATCCGCAGCAGCATGGGTCCACGCTAATGAGGTGATCCAATGTCCGGGTGCATCGGACGGTGGTGATCACAGGAGCCAGCTCGGGCATAGGCCTGGCCACCGCGGTCGAACTCGCCCGCGGCGGTGACGAGCTCGTCCTGCTCGGACGAGACGCGGAACGGCTGCGACATGCCGTGGAGGCGGTTCGGGAGGTGAGCAAGCGCACACCAGCGGCATATCGCGCCGACTTCGCCTTGCTGGACGAGGTGTACGAGGTGGGCACGCGACTGGCGGCGGAGCGCGAACGGGTGCACGTACTGATCAACAATGCCGGTCAGCTCGCGGCCGTTCGCCGGCCCACCGCCGACGGCTTCGACCCGACGATGCAGACGAATCACCTGGCCGGGTTCCTGCTGACCCACCTGCTGCTTGACCGGCTCCGGGAAACGGCCGACACGGACGGCCCGGCTCGGGTGATCACGACCGGCTCCGCGGCCGAGTCGTGGGGCACGCTGGACGTGCGGCGTCCCGGTCGGCGTCAGCTCAGCAGGTGGCTCGCGTACGGGGCCAGCAAGCAGGCCAACCTCCTCTTCACGGTGGCGGCGGCGCGGCGCTGGTCCCCGTACGGGATAGTGCCGACCTGCTTCTTCCCAGGCCTGATCCGCAGCCGTTTCGGGCGGCGCAGCGCGCTTTTTTCCCTGGTGGGAGTGGTGCCGGTGCTGTTTCGGACACCCGCGCGGGGTGCCGAGACGTTGATCTGGCTGGCGAGGGAGGCGGAAGGCTTGGTGCCGGGCGGTTACTTCGCGTGGAAACGCCCCTTCGGTGCCACGAGCCGGTCGACGGATCCGGAACGCGCGGAACGGCTGTGGGAGTCGAGCCTCGCCGCAACCGGCCTGACCTGATTCGCCGCGCCACTCACGGCGCCGAAGGCCAGTCGACTGCGGCACGTTTGGCTCGCGGCCGCGTTCAGGATCTGTCCGAGTTCGAGGCGTGTGCGGGCTCGCGGCGGTGCGTGGGTTCGCCCGGGCCCTGGCGGTTCACGAATCTAGCGCGCTACTGGCGCTGACCGAGTCACCCGTGCCCGGGCTCGCGCTGGCGCTCAGGATGCCTGGCGGGCTCGCCGCGCTGGGAGTCGGCGGTTCGGCGGTTCGCGGTGGCTGGCTGGCGGTGGCTGGCTGGCGGTGGGTGGCTGGCTGGCGGCGGCTGGCTGGCGGCGGCTGGCTGGCGGTGGCCGGCTGGCGGTGGCCGGCTGGCGGTGGCTGGCTGGCGGTGGCTGGCTGGCGGTGGCTGGCTGGCGGTGGTGGCTGCGGTGGGGCGGCTCGCGGTGATGGCTCACGTGCTGGTCGTCGGTAGTGGCGGCTTGTGCTGCGATTAGCAACACGTCCGGCGCGTCCAGCAGGTCGGGGTGATGGTCGCTCGGGGTGGGGTTTCGCGGTGCTAGCGGGCTCGTGGTGTGGGAAGGGAGTGGTCTCGTGGTGTTGGAGGGGAGTGGTCAGGCAGGGGTGTCGGGTAGTAGTTCGTCGTGGCGATGTCCGGGTGCGTTGGCGTGGGCAGGTTGGCGTCGTCGTCGGGGGTGAGGGTGCCGCCGAGTTCGATGATTCGGCGGTGGGCCGCCGCGAGCCGGTCTTCCAGGGTGACGATGCGGCAAGCGGCTGCCAGGAGAATGCCCTCGTCGAGGAGTTGGCGCACCCGGCCGGCCAGCTCGAGCTGGTGCCGTGAGTATCGCCGGTGACCGCCCAGCGAGCGTTCCGGCTCGATCAGCCCGGCGGTTCCGAGGCTGCGTAGGAACGCCGGCGTCACGCCGAGCATGCCGGCGGCGCGGCCCATGGTGTACGCCGGGAAGTCGGCGTCGTCGAGCGTGGTGGTCATCGGGCCTTCCGGGGGACATACACGTGATCGGGACGACACAAAGGTAGGGGCGGCGAAGCGGCGGGGTGACGCGGTGGCCGGGTGGTGCAACGGCCAGCGGCGCAACGGGCTGGGTGACGCGGCGGCCGGGTGGTGCAACGGCCAGCGGCGCAAGAGGTTGGGTGATGCGGTGCGGGGTGGTGCGACGACTGGGTGGCACAAAGGCTGTGTGACGTGGTGCTGGGTGGTGCGACGACTAGGTAGGGCAAGGCTGGGGTGACGCTGCGTCGGCTGGTGCAGCGCGGGGTGGAGCGCGGCGGCCCGGGGGGCACAAGGGCCGGTGACGGAGAGGGCGGGCGGCCAGAGTCGGGTGGCGCATAGTCCAAGGCCCCGGCGGGTTACCGGGGCCTTGGCTTTTCAATTCTGATGCCGACCGTCGCCGGCAAGGCCTTTCCGCCTGCGTGCCGCTAGCGGATGGCCGGAGTGATGGGCATCGGCTGCGATCACCTCTTGTCGATTTGGGGACGTGGCGATTACGCGTTGCTGCGGTATCTCGTCCTCCTTAACCAACTCAGGGTCTATGCCAGTTGCGTGTCGGCTGTGCGTGGCCGACCACCACGATGTTAGGCCCGTCAGGTGTCAATTTCTAGACTCGCCGCTGTAGATTTTTCGCGCTGCGCCCGCCGCGCCGGGTAGGCAAGCCGGAAAGGGCGAAGCGAGGGAAGGACAAGGCTGAAGGGCGGAGCAGGAGAGGGCGAGGGGGGAGGGAGGGACCCAAGGGGAAGAAGTGGCGGGGAGAGGAGGCCGGCAAGGCGAGCGGCGAAGGCCGGCAACGCGACGCGGGCGCGGGCCAGAGGGTGGCGGCGCGACGCGGGCGCGGGCCATGGAGAGGGTGGCGGCGCGGGGCGGGCGCGTGGCACAGCGCATCGCTGTGCGAGAGAGAGGTGACCGCGCCCCGCGCCGCCGCGGGTGGGAGCGCCGTGGCGGCTGCTCCTCTGGTGTTCGCGATGCCTGCCGAGGGCTCGCGCGCCGCGTTGCGGCGTCAGAACACCGGCAGGGCCGCGCGTTTGCGGCGGATGAGGCCGCGTCGCGCGTTCATGAGCCCTGACATGCGTACGAGTGTGCGTCCTGCGATTCGCGCTGGGCAACGCAATTACCTCGGCTCATTGACGGCTGTCGCGCCGCGGGTGGATCATCACCCAACGGCGGTGGCCCAGGTCACAGCCGACCCTCGGTCTAGGGAGCATGCATGAGCGCTGACCCTGTCCCCAGCACCGACGAAGAACGGCTCGCCCAGCTCGGCTACCAGCAGGAACTGCACCGCCGACTGTCCGGCTTCTCGAACTTCGCGGTCTCCTTCTCGATCATCTCGATCCTCGCCGGCGCGATCACCTCGTACGGCATCGCCATGACCGCCGGCGGGCCGCTCGCCATCACCCTCGGGTGGCTCTTCGTCGGTGTCATGGTCACCTTCGTGGCGCTGGCGATGGCGGAGGTCTGCTCCGCCTATCCGACCGCCGGCGCCCTCTACTGGTGGGCCGCCGCCCTCGCCAAGCGCAACAAGGCCGCGTGGGCCTGGTTCGTCGGGTGGTTCAACTTCCTCGGCGAGGTCGCGGTCACCGCCGCGATCGACTTCGGCGCGGCGATCACCACCTCCGCCTTCCTCGGCCTGGCCTTCGACATGAAGGTCACCGCGGCGCGGACCTTCCTGATCTTCATCGTCATCATCGTGGTGCACGGTCTGCTCAATACGTTCGGCGTGAACCTGGTCCGGTTGCTGTCCGACGTGAGCGCGTGGTGGCACCTCGTCGGCGTCGCCGTGATCGTGGGCGTGCTCGCGATCGTGCCCGACAACCACAAGCCGCTCTCCGAGGTGTTCTTCGAGGTCCAGAACGCGACCGGGTTCACGTTCGCCGGGGCGGGTGTCTACGCCGTACTCGTCGGGTTGCTGATGGCGCAGTACACGTACACCGGATATGACGCTTCGGCCCATGTGGCGGAGGAGACCCACGATGCGGCGCGCGCAGCGCCGCGCGGCATCGTGATGTCGGTGGTGGTCTCGGTGATCGCCGGTTTCGTGCTGTTGGTCGCCATCACCTGGTCCATCCAGGACTACGAGGCGGAGCGTGCGACCGCACTGGGGTTGCCGCCGGCCCAGATCTTCATCGATGCCGTCGGCCGCGACCTGGGTACCTTCCTGCTCTTCATCTGCATGGTGGCGCAGTGGTTCTGCGGCATGGCATCGGTCACGGCGAACTCGCGCATGGCCTACGCCTTCGCCCGGGACGGCGCATTGCCCGGATCGCGGCTGTGGAAGCAGGTCAACCCCCGCACCGGTACGCCGACCAACTCCATCTGGCTCTGCGTGGCGATGAGCACGATCCTGGTGCTGCCGTCGTTGTGGAACACGACCGCCTACCTGGCGGCCACATCCATCGCCGTCATCGGCCTCTACATCGCCTACGTGGGGCCGGTGCTGCTGCGCCGGCTGAGCCCCGACTTCCGGCCGGGGCCGTGGCATCTCGGCAGATGGAGCGCGCCGATCGGATGGATCGCCATCGTCTGGGTCGCGATCATCTGCGTCCTGTTCGTCCTGCCCACGGCGAGCCCGGTGACGGCCAAGACCTTCAACTACACCATCGTCGCCGTACTGGTCGTGGTCGGCGCCGCCGGCATCTGGTGGTTCACGAGCGCCCGGAAGTGGTTCACCGGGCCCCGGCAGAACCTCATCGAGAAGGCTGCGCACGGCGAGCAGACCATGCCGACTCCACCAGAGTGATCATCCGCCGGCCGGGCCCCGGCCCGGCCGGCGGAAATTGTCGGCCCCATGCGATAGGACTGCACCATGGATCTCGAGGACCTCGCCGTCGACGTCGACAACGGCAGCATCGACACCGTGCTGCTCGCACTCACCGACATGCAGGGCCGCCTACAGGGCAAACGGCTGCACGGCCGCTACTTCATGGACGAGGTGGCCACCGGTGGCAGCGAGGGCTGCAACTACTTGCTCGCGGTCGACGTCGACATGAACACCGTCGGTGGCTACGCGATGTCGTCGTGGGACAGCGGCTACGGCGACTTCGTGCTGCGGCCCGACTTCGCGACGCTGCGGCCGGTGCCGTGGCTGCCCGGCACCGCGATGGTCCTCGCCGACCTCGAGACCACCGGCGGCCATCCGGTCTACGCCTCGCCCCGCCAGATCCTGCGGCACCAGCTCGACCGGCTCGCCGCGCACGGCCTCACCGCGTATGCCGGCACCGAGCTGGAGTTCGTCCTCTTCCGCGACACCTACGAGCGGGCGTTCGCCAAGAACTATCGCGACCTTGTGCCCGCAAATCAGTACAACGTTGACTACTCGCTGCTCGGCACCGCCCGCGTCGAGCCACTGTTGCGCCGCATCCGCAACGACATGGCCGGCGCCGGGCTGGTTCCCGAGAGCGCCAAGGGCGAGTGCAACTTCGGGCAGCACGAGATCGCCTTCCGCTATTCCGACGCGCTGACCTGCGCCGACCACCACGTGATCTACAAGAACGGCGCCAAGGAGATCGCCGCGCAGGAGGGGATGGCGCTGACCTTCATGGCCAAGCCGAACGAGCGTGAGGGCAACTCCTGCCACATCCACTTCTCGCTGCGGGGGCAGGACGGCCGCTCGGCGATGCTGGGCGACGGTCCCGCGCATCTGTCGGTGATCGGGCAGCGGGTGCTCGCCGGGCTGCTCGCCACGATGCGCGAGTTCAGCCTGCTCTTCGCGCCCAACATCAACTCGTACAAGCGCTATCAGCCCGGCTCCTTCGCGCCGACGGCGCTGCGCTGGGGGGTCGACAACCGGACCTGCGCCCTGCGGATCGCCGGGCACGGGCAGGGCATGCGGGTGGAGAACCGGGTGCCGGGCGGCGACGTGAACCCCTATCTGGCCATCGCCGCGCTGATCGCCGGGGCGCTGCACGGGATCGAGAACGAGTTGTCCCTCGAGGACGAGTTCCAGGGCAACGCGTATGGCGACCCCGCCGCGCCCCGGGTGCCGACGACGCTGCGTGAGGCGCTGGAGTTATGGGAGCGTGGACCGGTGGCGTCGGCGGCGTTCGGCGGCGAGGTGGTCGCGCACTACGCGAACATGGCCAGGGTGGAGCTGACGGCGTTCGACGCAGCGGTCACCGACTGGGAGCTCCGCCGCGGCTTCGAAAGAATGTGAGTGTTGGGGTGGACAGCAGCGAGGTGATCGACCCGGCGACCGGCGGGTTCCTGACGACCGTGCCGGCCTATGGGGTGGCCGAGACCGACGCCGCGATCGAGCGGGCGCACGGGGCGTTCCCCTCGTGGCGGCGGGTGGCGCCGGGGGATCGGGCGCGGTTGCTGCGGCGGTTTGCGGCCGTCGTGGACGAGCATGTCGAGGAGCTCGCCGGGCTCGAGGTGCGCAACGCCGGGCATACGATCGGCAACGCGCGCTGGGAAGCAGGCAACGTCCGCGACGTGCTCGACTACTACGCGGGCACGCCCGAGCGGCTGTCCGGGCGGCAGATTCCCGTGCCCGGCGGCATCGACGTGACGTTTCACGAGCCGCTCGGCGTGGTCGGCATCATCGTGCCGTGGAACTTCCCCATGCCGATCGCCGGGTGGGGGTTCGCCCCGGCGCTGGCCGCCGGCAACACCGTGGTGCTGAAGCCGGCCGAGCTGACCCCGCTGACCGCGATCCGCCTCGGTGAGCTGGCGCTGGAGGCCGGGCTGCCCGAGGGCGTGTTCACGGTATTGCCGGGCAAGGGCAGCGTCGTCGGGCAGCGTTTCGTCGCACATCCGGCCGTGCGCAAGGTGTGCTTCACCGGCTCCACCGAGGTCGGAAAGTCGATCATGGCGGGCTGCGCCGATCAGGTGAAGCGGGTGACGCTCGAGCTGGGCGGCAAGAGCGCCAATATCGTCTTCGCCGACGCCGACCTCGAACGTGCCGCGGCGGCCGCGCCGGGCGGCGTCTTCGACAACGCCGGTCAGGACTGCTGCGCGCGGTCGCGGCTGCTCGTGCAGGAATCGGTGTACGAGCGCTTCCTGTCGCTGCTCGAGCCGGCCGTCAAGGCCTTCCGAGTGCAGGATCCGAGCCTCGCCACCGCGGAGATGGGTCCGCTGATCTCGGCCACCCACCGCGACAAGGTCGCCTCCTACACCGCGGCGGCCGAGGTGGCCTTCACCGGCGAGGCACCCATCGGCGACGGCTGGTGGTTCCCGCCCACCGTCCTGCTCGCCCGCTCGTCCAGCGATCCACACTGGCGCGAGGAGGTCTTCGGTCCGGTGCTGTCGGTCATGCCGTTCCGGGATGAGGCCGAGGCGATCGAGCTGGCCAACGACACCGAGTACGGTCTCTCCGGCTCCATCTGGACCCGCGACCTCGGCCGGGCGTTGCGCATGTCGCGGGCGGTGGAGACCGGCAACCTCAGCGTCAACTCGCACTCATCGGTGCGCTACTGGACGCCGTTCGGCGGGATGAAACAGTCCGGGCTCGGCCGCGAGCTTGGCCCCGAAGCGCCGCTGAGCTTCACCGACGTCAAGAACGTGTTCATCTCGACGGACAACTGAGGGGGTCGGCATGCAACGTTTGCAGGATCGGGTCGCCGTCATCACCGGGGCCGGCAGCGGCATCGGCCTCGCGACCGCCCGGCGTTTCGCGGCCGAGGGTGCCCGGGTGGTCTGCGTCGACATCTCGCCCGACGCGGGCAAGGCCGCCGCCGACGAGGTGGGCGGCGAGTTCGTCGCCTGTGACGTCAGCGACGAGGAGTCCGTGCGGGCCCTCTTCGACGGGGTGGCCGAGCGGCACGGCCGGGTGGACATCGCCTTCAACAACGCGGGCATCTCCCCGCCCGACGATGACTCCATCCTGGTCACCGGGATCGAGGCCTGGGAGCGGGTGCTCAAGGTGAACACCACGAGCGTCTTCTTCTGCTGCAAGTACGCGATCCCGCACATGCAGCGCCAGGGCAAGGGGTCGATCATCAACACGGCGTCGTTCGTCGCACTGCTCGGCGCGGCCACGTCGCAGATCGCGTACACGGCGAGCAAGGGTGGCGTGCTCGCCATGACCCGTGAGCTCGGGGTGCAGTTCGCCCGCGAGGGCATCCGGATCAACGCGCTGTGCCCGGGGCCGGTGGCGACACCACTGCTCATGGAGCTGTTCGCCAAGGATCCCGAGCGCGCGGCGCGACGGCTGGTGCACGTGCCGATGGGCCGCTTCGCCGAGCCGGAGGAGATCGCCGCGGCGGTCGCCTTCCTGGCCAGCGACGACGCGTCGTTCATGACGGCCGCGCAGTTCGTCGTGGACGGCGGTATCACCGGGGCCTATGTGACGCCCCTGTGATTCACGATCTGGCACACCTAATCCGTGATGGCTTGTTTAGGACGATCAGTCCGCGGGCACGGGACCTTCACGCGCTGCTCAGGCAGGGCGCAGGGGTCGAATCCCCGCCGGTGCACGCTTCGATCGCTGCGTCGGTGGGACGCACGGGCCCGAGCGCGGCGTCAGCCCTCTGGGACCGGCGTCGCGCGCTCGTGTTGCCAACCGACCCGGCGCATCGCGGGCGAGCTCGGCATCGCCGCCGAGACGGGTTTCGAGGTGCCGGCGCCGCCGGCGGAAACACCTAGGTCGGCGTGATGCGCCCCGTCATCGGCATCACCACCTACGTGGAGCCCGCCACCTGGGCGGTCTGGCACGACCTGCCCACCGTGCTGATCCCGCACGACTACGTGGCCGCGGTAACCGCCGCGGGCGGCCGGGCGGTGCTCTTGCCGCCCGACGACCTCGACGCCGACGTGCTGCGGGTCCTCGACGGCCTGGTGCTGAGCGGCGGCGCCGACATCGACCCCGGGCTGTACGGCGAGCGCCCCGAGCCGCTGACCGTCACCCGGCCCGACCGCGACTCGGCGGAGTTGCTGCTGGCCCGGGCCGCCCTCGAGATGGACCTGCCGGTGCTCGGCATCTGCCGCGGGATGCAGCTCCTGGTAGCCGCCGCCGGCGGAACGCTGCACCAGCATCTACCCGACGTGCTGGGGCACGACCGGCACCGGCCCGCTCCCGCCGTCTACGGACGGCAGGAGGTGCTCTTCACCGCGGGCAGCCGCATCGCCGCCCTGATGGGCGACGACCGGGAGGTGCGGTGTTACCACCATCAGGGCGTCGCGGACCCCGGCACGCTGCTCGTCACCGGGCGTGCGGAGGACGGCGGTGTGGAAGCGGTCGAGGATCCGGCGCGGTCCTTCGTGCTCGGCGTCCAATGGCATCCGGAAGTGATGCGGGACAAACGGTTGTTCGCCGCGCTTATGGAGGCCTCGTCCCCGCGTGGGGGGCTTACCCGCCCCACGGGGTGATTGGTGGGAATTCGACCCCGCGCGCGGGTGTCACCTGCTCGAACGAATTCGGCGCCTCCGGGGAAAACGTCGGTGATCAACAGATTGCGACGGGCGGCGGTGGGTTATGGAAGGTAGATCGGCATCGTCGCCGGAATACCCCTCAAGGCCTTGCCATCGCCGGCCGATAACCGAGATCTGAAGACCCAGGAGGTTCGCACCGCATGCGCAGGCCTTTGATCGGTTTGACCTCGTACGCCGAGCACGTGAAGTACAACGGCAACGATGTCCTGGCCGGGATGCTCCCCATGTCCTACGTCAAGGCCGTGCACGCCACTGGCGGGCGCGCGGTGCTGATCACCCCCGACGATCCCGGCACCGACGTGATCGAGTCGCTGGACGGCATCGTCTTCGCCGGCGGCGGCGATGTGGATCCGTCGCACTGGGGTGCCGAGCCGCATCCGGCGACCGATGCCGATCCCGTCCGCGACCTCTCCGAGCTGATGCTGATGCGGGCCGCGCTCGACGCGGACCTGCCCGTCCTCGGAGTGTGCCGGGGCATGCAGCTCATGGCGGTAGCCACCGGAGGGGCGCTGCACCAGCACCTCCCCGATCTGGTCGGTCATGATCGCCACCGCGCCGCCTCCGGCACCGACCCGCTCGCCGCGGACTCCTCGTCGTTCGGCCGGCACGAGGTCGTGCTGCGGCGCGGCTCGCGGGCCATGGGCCTGCTGGGGTCGCACCTCACCGTGAACTCCTTCCACCACCAGGCGGTCGACGACCCGGGCACCTTCACGGTCAGCGGCTGGTGCCCCGACGACCGGATCGCCGAGATCCTCGAGAACCGCGACCGGACGTTCGCCCTGGGCGTGCAATGGCATCCGGAACGCACCGGCGATCTGCGCGTGTTCGCCGCCCTGGCCGAGGCCGCCGCCGTCCGCTCGGGACTGGGCCGGACGAGCCTGGCCGCCTGACCCGGGGCCACCCCGCAAGGCCCGGCCGAAGCGGCAGCGGGCCCGGCCGGCCGAAAGCGGCAGCGCCCCCGGCCGAAGGGGACGGGCGTGTTCGCGGACCCCGGTCCCGGGCCGGGCTCGACAGGCAGGGAAGGCTGGATACCGTTACCGTGCAATTTTCAGAAGGCACCAGTCCTGGAGGAATGCATGGGCGGCGCGCTGCCGGAGCGACTCCGGACGGCGTTCGAGCGCGGCGGTGAGATGGGACGCCGGATGCTCGCCCTGGACTGGGCGGACACCCCGCTCGGCGTGCCCGCGCAGTGGCCCGCGGAGCTCGCCAGCGCCGTCGCCACGATGCTCGCCTCGAAGGCCCAGATCGTGCTGTTCTGGGGCGACGACTACTGCGCGCTCTACAACGACGCGTACATCACCGCGATGGGGAGCAAGCATCCCGGCCACCTGGGCCGCCCCGGCCGGGAGATGTGGGCCGAGACCTGGTCGCTGCTGCAGGACCTGTTCGACGGGGTGACCGCGACCGACGAGGCGTACTACGCCGCCGACCATCCGTTCATGCTCGAACGGTACGGCTTCCTCGAGGAGACGTACTTCGACATCTCGTACGACCCGATCCGGCGCGACGACGGCACGGTGGGCGGGGTGTTCTGCATCGTCAGCGACACCACCCGCCGGGTGCTCGCGGACCGCCGGGTCCGTACGCTCAGCCGGCTCGGCTCCCTGCTGGCCGACTCGCCGGACCAGGGGGCGCTCGGCGCCCAGGCCGCGCGGGTCCTCGGCGACAATCCCGGCGACGTGCCGTTCGCCCTGTTGTACCTGGACGGTCCCGCCGACGGCGACGGTCCGGCCCCTGCCGGGTCCTGCGGCGTCCCGGCGGCGTCCGGTCCGCTGCGCGCCGAGGCACGACAGATGGTCCAGGAGGTCATGCGCACGAACCGGCCCGCCTCGGTGCCGGTCGCGGACGTCACGGACGCGGCGCCGCCGTCGGCCGCGGACCAGGCCCTGGTGCTCCCGGTGGGTACGGGCGGCAGCGACGCCGGCGCACTGGTCGTCGGGGTCAGCCGCTACCTGGCCATGGACGACGGCTACCGGGACTTCCTGGACCTGGCCACCACGCAGATCTCGCGCGCCGTGACGAATCTGCGGAGTTTCGAGCAGGAACGCCAGCGGGCCGCCGAGCTCGCCGCGCTGGACGCGGCGAAGACGAACTTCTTCTCGAACGTCAGCCACGAGTTCCGGACCCCGCTGACCCTGATCCTGGGCCCGCTGGAGGACCTCCTGACGAGCCGGGGCATCGGCGACGATGAGCTGCGGGAGCGCCTGCTGCCGATGCAGCGCAACGGCCTGCGCCTGCTGAGGCTGGTCAACACCGTGCTCGACTTCTCGCGGCTGGAGTCGGGGCGGCTGCGCGCGGAGTACCGGCCCACCGATCTCGCCGACTACACCGCGCGGCTGGCCAGCACCTTCCGGTCGGCCGCCGAGCGGGCCGGGCTGGACCTGCAGGTCAACTGCCCGCCGCTGAGCGGCCCGGTGCACGTCGACCGCGAGATGTGGGAGAAGATCGTCTTCAATCTGCTCTCCAACGCCGTCAAGTTCACCCGATCCGGCGGCATCACGGTCCGCCTCGGCGAACGGCTCGGCTGCGCGGTGCTCGAGGTCGCGGACACCGGCGTCGGCGTCAACGCCGCCGACCAGCAGTTGCTCTTCGACCGTTTCCACCGGGTCACCGGCAGTTGGTCCCGCAGCCACGAGGGTACGGGCATCGGCCTGGCCCTGGTCCGCGAGCTGGCCGAGATGCACGGTGGCACGGCGAGCGCGCGCAGCGAACCCGGCGTCGGGAGCACGTTCACGGTGACCATCCCGCTCGGCACGGCACATCTGGCCGCCGACCGGATCCTCGACGTGGGCACCGCCGCCGTGCCCGACGAGCAGGCCCGCCTCTACGTCGAGGAGGCGCACTGGTGGCTCGGCGACACGGGATCGGAGCCGGGGGCCCGCTCGGCTCCGGGCGAGGTCGAGGACGCGCGGCGGGGCCGGGTGCTGCTGGTCGACGACAACGCCGACCTGCGGGATCACGTGGCGCGGCTGCTGCGGCCGCACTGGGAGGTCACGACCGCCGTCGACGGCCTCGAGGCCCTCGAACGGGCCGGCCGCGATCCGTTCGACCTGATCCTCACCGACGTGATGATGCCGCGGCTGGACGGGTTCGGCCTGATCAAGGCGTTGCGAGCCGACGAGCGTACGCGGGACGTCCCGATCGTCGTGCTCTCCGCCCGGGCCGGCGAGGAGTCCTCTGTCGAGGGTCTTTCCGTGGGCGCCGACGACTACCTGGTGAAACCGTTCTCGGCCCGCGATCTGACCGCTCGGGTACGGGCCAACCTGGAACTGGGACAGCTCCGCCGGCAGATCATCAGCCGGCTGCGCGGTCTGGTCGACGCGGCGGCGGCGGTCAACACCGTACGGACGACCGCCGAGGTGCTGGAGGTGGCCGCGCGGCACGTCGCGGCGATGACCTCGGCCCGCCGGGTCGTGCTGACCGCCACCGGAAATCGTGCGGAGGTGGTCGGCGACCTCACCGGCCCCCCGGAGCCCGACGCGGTCCTGCCGCTGCCGGACACCGCGGGTGCGACGCTCGGCGAGCTGAAGGTCTGGTCCGGTGCCGACGGCGCGCCCGAACCGGTGCTGCTGACCCAGCTCGCCCGCCTCGTCGGCCTGCGCCTGGAGAACGCCCGTCTCTACGAGGCCGAGCACCGGATCGCCAGCACGCTGCAGCACAGCCTGCTCCCGCAGTCGCTGCCGCGGGTGCCGGGCGCGATCGTGGCGAGCCGCTACCTGCCGGGGAGCAGCGAGGCCGAGGTCGGCGGCGACTGGTACGACGTCATCGTCGCCCCCGGCGACCGGCTCTTCCTCGTCATCGGTGACGTGGTCGGCAAGGGGGTGCAGGCCGCCGCGGGGATGGGGCAGCTCCGTAACGCGCTGCGGGCGTACATCCTCGAAGGTTTCGATTGCGGTGAGGCCTTGACGCGCCTCAACCGGCTGGTGGACAACCTGGGCCGGCGGCAGTTCGCGACGGTGGTGTGCGTGCGCTTCGATCCGCATACCCGGGAACTGCACTACTCCGCGGCGGGACACCCGTCACCGGTGCGCGCGGCCCCCGGCGAGGAGGGCGAGTTCCTCTACACCGCCGCGCTGGGACCGCCGATCGGTGCGCTGGCCGGCTCGGCGTATCCGACCCTGCGGACCGAGCTGTCAGCCGGCGACCGGCTGCTGCTCTACACCGACGGCCTGGTGGAGGATCGGCGGCAGGGCATCGACACCGGTCTCGCCGAGGTGTGCGCCGAGCTGGCCAAGCCGGCCGACCACGTCGAGGATCTGCTCGACAACCTGCTGGCCAAGGCGGCCCGGCACACCCGCCGCGACGACATCGCGCTGCTCGCCCTGCAGGCCACCGAGCCGCGCGAGTTCGAGCTGCGGCTCCCGGCCGATCCGACTCGGCTCAGCGTGCTGCGCCGGCGGTTGGAGGACTTCCTCACCGGCAACGAGGTCCCGCAGAGCGACATCTTCGACCTGATGGTGGCGGTCTCGGAGGCCGCGGCGAACGCGATCGAGCACCCGGTCGACCCGGCCGAGCCGGTGATCGCGATCCGGGTCTCGCTCGACGAGGACGCGGTGACCGCGACCGTGCACGACACCGGCCGTTGGCGGCCGGCCACCGGTCCGAGCTTCCGCGGACGTGGGCTGGCTCTGATCGGTGCCCTGGCGGAGTTGTCGGTGATCCGCTCGGAGGCGGGCACCACGGTGACCCTGCGCCGGCCGCTCAGCCGCGCGTGACCAGCCAGGGCTGGTCGCCCAGCCCGGAGATGTCGAGGACCCGGCGCACCTGCGGGGAGGGGATGACCTCGAGGGCGGCGGGGAAGCGCTCGGCGAGGCGGATCAGGGTGTGGATGGCCGCCGAGTCGAAGAAGGTGACGCTGCGCAGGTCGAGAGTGGCGGCGCGGGCGTCGTCGCCGGTCGCGGCCTGGAACATCCCGTCCGCCGTCGACATGTCGACCTCTCCGGTCACCACCACGGTGACCCGGTCGCCGGCCACCGATGTGGTGGCCGAGAAGATGTTCTCTGGCCCGTCTTGATCCACGCTGACACGATTACACAGGGGCCCAGGAGCGGCAACAACCATTGCACGCACCGGGGATCGGTCACATCGGCGGCGATAGGCTGGAGCCATGACCGTTCGTGCCCCGCTCACCCCGGGAAAGCTCACGCCCTGGCGGGCGGTGCCGCCGCAGATCGTCCGTCCCGAGTACGTCGGCAAGAAGCGCCCGAAAGAGTGGCGCGGTTCGCACGTGCAGAACCCGGAGACGATCGAGAAGATGCGGGTCGCGGGCCGTCTCGCCGCTCAGGCGACGCAGCTCGCCGGTGAGCATTGCAAGCCGGGCGTCACCACCGACGAGATCGACCGCGTGGTGCACGAGTTCCTCACCGACCATGGGGCATACCCGTCGACGCTGGGTTACAAGGGCTTCCCCAAGTCCTGCTGTACCTCGCTCAACGAGGTGATCTGCCACGGCATCCCGGACAGCACGGTGCTCGAGGACGGGGACATCGTCAACGTCGACGTCACCGCGTACATCGGGGGTGTGCACGGCGACACGGACGCGACGTTCTGCGTCGGCGACGTCAGCGAGGAGGCCCGGCTGCTGGTCGAGCGCACCCACGAGGCGATGATGCGCGGCATCCGCGCGGTGGCGCCGGGGCGGCAGATCAACGCCATCGGCCGGGTCATCGAGGCGTACGCCCGCCGCTTCGGCTACGGCGTGGTGCGCGACTTCACCGGCCACGGCATCGGCGAGACCTTCCACAGCGGGCTCTACATCCCGCACTACGACAACCCGCGGCTCGACACGGTCATGGAGCCGGGCATGACGTTCACCATCGAGCCGATGATCACCCTCGGCACCCACGAGTACGAGATGTGGAGTGACGGCTGGACGGTCGTCACGAGGGACCGCAAGTGGACGGCGCAGTTCGAGCACACCCTGGTGGTCACCGAGGATGGCTACGAGATCCTGACGCTGCCCTGACCCGCTAGACCTCGAACAGCGCACCCAGCGGGCCGTCGACCGGCCGGCCGCGCGCCGTGAGCTCCTCCGCCTGGGTCTTCAGGATCGCGCCCAGCTCGGTCATATCGGCGCCGGCCAGCCCGGTGCGCTTCACCGCGTCGGCCCGGTTGCGGAAGTACGTGCGAGTGAGCAGCCCGGTGACCAGGGCGGCGTGCAGGCGGGCCTCGGCCATCAGCACCAGCGCGGCGTCGGTCTCGTACCACTCGGCGAGGCGGACGGCGCGTTCATGCGCGGCGGAGGCGAGGCACCAGTTGTGCCGGGCGAGCCCGCTGAACTCCGCCGGCCGGGCCTCGGCCAGCCGCGTCAGGTGCGCGTCGCGCTGCGCGGCGAACCACCCATTGGGGTCGAACAGGTCGCGGGTGGTGAGGTAGCGGTCGGCCTCCAGCGGCCATTGCGCCGTCAGCTCCCGGCAGCGGCGCAGTCCCTCCTCGCCGGTCGTCACGCTCAGGTCGACCAGGATGCCGTCGACGCGGCGCAGGGCCGCTCGGGGCCCGGCCGTCGGCCGGTACGTGACGACGACCAGGTTGACATCGCTGCTGCCGGTGTCGTCGCCGTGTGCCAGGGAGCCGTGCACGGCGATGGCCCGCACCTCCGCGGACCACCGCCGCAGGATCACGTCGCGGAGCCGGGTGGCCAGATACCACCGCGGGTCGGCCAGGTCGATCTCGTCCAGCGCCACCGCCTGATTCTCGGGTACGCCGACCCCGAGTGGAAGATCCTCGATGGCTCAGGGGCGTCCGGGCCAGGCCAGTGTCGCCGGGGTGACCGAGCCGAGCCGCCGCCAGCGGGCCGCGCGGACCGCGGCGTCGGTCAGGGCGTTCAGCGCCGTCGACCGGTCGCCGCCCTCGGTGACCGGCAGCACCGCCCGCCACGCCTGGGCCACCCGGTCCTCCACCTCGATCGCCAACCTCAGCGCGGTCTTGCGGTCGGTCACCGGGAACGGCAGTTCGTATCCGGCCGGCGCCGGTGCCGCGCTCGCCTGCGCCGCCGCGAGCTTGCTGACCAGCACGTCCCTGCGGTCCCGGTGCACCGCCTCGGTCGCGCGGGCCTCGACCAGGTCGCCGTCGCGGGTGAGCTTGACGCCGAGCACCCCGTACGCGTAGATCGCCGCCTCCTCCGCCGCGAGGGCGGCCGCGAGCGGGGGGCTCACCGCAGCGCCTCGGCGTGGGCGGCCCGAGCGGCGGCGATCGACCCGGTCAGCGCCGCGCGGTCGGACGGAGCCGTACGGCACGCGGCGGCCGCCGTCTTCTGCGCCGCCTGCTCGGACTTGCGCAGCGACGCCAGGGTCGGAGTGTCACCGGCGGCCGCGGACGGTGCGGCCGACGGCGCGGTGACGCCGATGACCGCGGCCAGTTCGGCGGCGTGGGCCCGGTGATCGTCGGCGAGCGGGCTCAGCCTGTCCCGCAGCGCCGGCTCCGCGACGATGGTGCGGTCGTACGAGGCGGCCAGGCGCAGCGCCTCGTCCAGCAGGGGTTGCAGCGCGTCCGGCTGCGGCGCCGGCTTCGAGTCGTCGTCGAACAGCCCGCATCCCGCGACCGTGGACACTCCCACGGCCGTACCCGCGGCCGCACCCAGGAGCTGACGTCTTTTCACGCCGCCAGTCAACACCATGGCCGCTCATCCGGGCCTCGGCCGGTGGAGCGCCGCATCCGGGTGTGCCGCTGACCTGCGCATGGCGCGGAATCGGTGCGGCGGCGGCCGGGTCACGGGCCCGGCGCGTTACGCTCTGCGTCAGCCTCCGGGGACATGGCCCCGGTGGCGTGCCGGTGTTTCCGGCGATCGGACGGCGGACGGCAGGTTACCGCCGTACTCGAGCAGAAGGGTTGGGCCCGATGACGCAGCGTGGTCGCGCCGGCGCCCGGCCGGCGAACCGCCGCTCCGGGAGCCGCGGCCGGGACGCCTCCGACGAGAATCGCTCGCCGGCTGCTCCCCGGATCGACCTGGTGGCGGCCCGTGCCCGGGTCCGGTCGGTGATCGAGCCGGTCGTCGTGGCGGCCGGGTACGACCTCGAAGAGGTGAATCTGTCCCGCGCGGGCCGGCGCCACGTGGTCCGGGTACTGGTGGACGCGGACGGCGGGATCAGCCTGGACGACGTCGCGGTGGTGTCCCGGGAGATCTCGGCGGCGCTGGACGCGGCCGAGGAGGCCGGGGGCGAGCTGCTCGCCGGCGAGTACCAGCTCGAGGTCGGCTCGCCCGGTGTGGACCGGCCGCTGACCCTGCCGCGGCACTGGCGGCGCAACGTCGGCCGGCTGGTGGCGGTCACCGTCGCGGGACGGTCGTCGACCGGCCGCGTCGTGGCGGCCGACGACGCCGGCATCGTGCTGGACTCGGGCGGCACGACGAGTGAGGTCGCCTACGCCGACCTGGGCCCGGGGCGGGTGCAGATCGAGTTCAAGCGGCTCGACGAGGCCGTCTTCGCCGACGAGGACGACCTGGACGACGAGCAAGACGATGACGACGTGGATGTAGACGACGAGGATGGGGAGGGCGAGGACAGATGAACATCGACCTCGCGGCGCTGCGCGCCCTGGAGCGCGAGCGGGAGATCCCGTTCGAGACGATCCTCGCGGCGATCGAGACGGCGCTGCTGACGGCGTACCGGCACACGGACGGGGCGGAGAGCCACGCCCGGGTGGAGATCGACCGCAAGACGGGCGCGGCGATGGTGTTCGCGCAGGAGCTCGACCCCGAGGGGACGATCGTCCGGGAGTGGGACGACACCCCGCACGACTTCGGGCGTATCGCGGCCATGACGGCCAAGCAGGTCATCCTGCAGCGCCTGCGCGAGGCCACCGACGAGGCGCACTTCGGCGAGTACGCCGGCCGCGACGGTGACCTGGTGACCGGCATCGTGCAGGCCGACGCCGCCCGGGCCGAGAAGGGCATCGTCATCGTCGACCTCGGCAAGCTCGAGGCGGTGCTGCCGCAGGCCGAGCAGGTGCCGGGGGAGACGTACGATCACGGGTCGCGGATCCGCGCGATCGTCGTGCACGTGGCCAAGGGCTTCCGCGGGCCGCAGATCACCCTGTCGCGGTCGCATCCTGCCCTGGTGAAGAAGCTCTTCGCGCTCGAGGTGCCGGAGATCGCCGACGGTACGGTCGAGATCGCCGCCATTGCACGTGAGGCAGGTCACCGTACGAAGATTGCGGTCCGCTCGACGGTCGCCGGGGTCAACGCCAAGGGCGCCTGCATCGGGCCGATGGGTCAGCGCGTCCGCGCCGTCATGAGCGAGCTGCACGGCGAGAAGATCGACATCATTGACTGGTCGGAGGATCCCGCGCAGTTCGTCGGCAACGCTCTCTCGCCGGCAAAAGCCCTGCGTGTGGAGGTCGTGGACGCCGGGGCGCGGACCGCCCGGGTGATCGTTCCCGACTTCCAGCTCTCGCTGGCGATCGGCCGCGAGGGGCAGAACGCCCGTCTCGCAGCGCGGCTGACCGGGTGGCGCATCGACATCCGTCCCGACAACGAGCCGGCAACGGCTGCGGAGCGGGATGCCGCCGAGACCGGAAGCTGACCGGATACGCGGATCCCGCGTGCGAGGGGTAGACTTTTCGGAGGTCGGTCCGATGCGCACCTGCATCGGTTGTCGCTCACGCGTGCCGACCTCCGAGTTACTGCGGTTCGTCGCGGTGAAGGCCGGGGTTGACGCCCGGCTGCAGCCCGATCCGGGCCGTCGGCTGCCGGGTCGGGGAGCGCATCTACATCCTGATCCGGTCTGCTTCGCGCAGGCGGAGCGGCGCCGAGCCTTCGGGCGGGCGTTGCGTCTCACCGGTGTTGCTGACACCGGCTTGCTTGCCGAGCACATCCGCGCGGCCACGCCGCCCGGAACGACCGATGACGAGGCGTCAGAGTCCCGTCACGACCCAGCAAGGTAGGACGACCGACATGAGCACACGATGAAGTCCCTGAAATGACCAGGCTTCAAGTGCAGGAGTGAGGTCGCTGCGGGTTTGGCTCGCACGACCTCGAAGTGAGGAGTGCAGTGCCAGGTAAGGCCCGCGTACACGAGCTCGCGAAGGAGCTCGGGGTCGACAGCAAGACCGTTCTCGCCAAGCTCAAGGAGATGGGCGAGTTCGTCAAATCCGCATCGAGCACGGTCGAGGCCCCGGTGGCCCGGCGGCTGCGTGGTGCCCTCGATGCCCAGGGCGGTGCCGCTCCGGCGGCCCCCGCCGCGGCGGCTTCGAGTGCCCCCGCGCCCAGCGCGCCCCGTCCCACCCCGTCCACCGCACGGCCGCAGCCGCCCCGCCGGCCCGCCGCCCCGGCCGCGGGTGCACCCAGTGCGCCCACGTCCCCGGCGCCGAGCCCCGGCGCGATGGCCCGGCCCAAGCCGCCGGTTCCCGGCCGTCCGGGCCCCACGCCCGGCCCGGTCGCCAAGCCGGCGAGTGCCCACGACATCGAGGTGGCGGCCGCCGAGGCGCGCGCCTCGGCACTCAAGGCCGAGCAGGAAGCCGCGGTGAAGGCGGCTCAGGCCGCCCGCACCCGTGACGCCGAGCGCCGGGCGCAGCAGCCCCCGGCCGACGGCGCCTCGCGCCCGCGCCCTCCGGGGCCGGGCACGGTTCCGCCGCGTCCCGGCTCGCCCGCGGCCGCACGTCCCGGCGCGCCGGGCACGCCCACGCCGGGTCGCCCCGGTCCGGGTGGCTCGCCGCGTCCGCCGGCGCGCGGTCCCGGTAACAACCCGTTCGGCGTCTCCGGCGGCGGCGCACCGCGCCCGACCCCCTCGGCGATGCCGCGTCCCAACCAGCCCGGCATGCCGCCGCGGCCGAGCCCTGCCTCGATGCCGCCGCGGCCCAGCCCGGCATCCATGCCCGCGCAGCGTCCCGGTCGTCCGGGCGGTCCCGGTGCGGGCCGTCCCGGCGGTCCGGGCGGTGGCGGCGGCCGTGGCGGCCCCGGTGGTGGCGGCTTCCGCCCCGGCGGCGGTGGCGGCGGCGCCGGTGGCGGCTTCCGCCCCGGCGGCGGTGGTGGCGCCGGTGGCGGTGGCTACCGCGGCGGCCCCGGCGGTGGTGGCGGCGGTGGCGGTGGCTACCGCGGCGGTCCCGGCGGTGGTGGCGGCGGACCGGTCGGTGCCGGTGCCCCGGGTCGTCCCGGTGGTGGCGGCCGTGGCCGTGGCGGCGGTGCCGCAGGCGCCTTCGGGCGTCCGGGCGGCCGGCCGACCCGCGGTCGCAAGTCGAAGAAGCAGCGGCGTCAAGAGTTCGACAACCTGTCGGCTCCGGCCATGTCGTCGGGCGCGCCCCGCGGCAACGGCCAGGAGATCAGGCTGTCGCGCGGCGCGTCGCTCTCCGACTTCGCCGACAAGATCAACGCCAACCCCGGCTCGCTGGTCCAGGAGATGTTCAACCTGGGCGAGATGGTGACGGCGACGCAGTCGTGCTCCGACGACACGCTGCTGCTGCTCGGCGAGCACCTGGGCTTCGACGTGCAGATCGTCAGCCCCGAGGACGAGGACCGCGAGCTGCTCGCGCAGTTCAACATCGACCTCGACGCCGAGATCGCCGAGGACCGCCTCGTCACCCGGCCGCCGGTGGTGACCGTCATGGGTCACGTCGACCACGGTAAGACGAAGCTGCTCGACGCGATCCGCAAGACCAACGTGGTCGCCGGCGAGGCGGGTGGCATCACCCAGCACATCGGCGCCTACCAGGTGCAGTACGAGCACAACGGCGAGGACCGCGCGCTCACCTTCATCGACACCCCGGGCCACGAGGCGTTCACCGCCATGCGTGCCCGCGGTGCCCAGGTGACCGACATCGTGATCCTCGTGGTCGCGGCCGACGACGGCGTCATGCCCCAGACGGTCGAGGCGCTGAACCACGCCAAGGCCGCCGAGGTGCCGATCGTGGTCGCGGTCAACAAGGTCGACAAGCCGGACGCCAACCCGGAGAAGGTCCGCCAGCAACTGGCCGACTACGGGCTGCTCGCCGAGGAGTACGGCGGCGAGACGATGTTCGTCAACGTGGCCGCCAAGCCGGGCATCGGCATCGACGACCTGCTCGAGGCCGTCCTGCTGACCGCCGACGCGTCGCTGGAGCTCACCGCTCCGATCGACGGGCCGGCGCAGGGTGTCGCGGTCGAGGCCCACCTCGACAAGGGCCGCGGCGCGGTTGCCACGGTCCTGGTCCAGAAGGGCACGCTGCGGGCCGGCGACTCGATCGTGGCGGGCGGCGCGCACGGCCGCGTCCGCGCCATGCTCGACGAGAACGGCAACCAGGTGCCCGAGGCGGGTCCGGCGCGTCCGGTCCTGGTGCTCGGTCTGACCTCGGTGCCCAGCGCGGGCGACACGTTCCTGGCGGCCGAGGACGACCGCACGGTGCGGCAGATCGCGGAGCAGCGGCAGGCTCGCCGCCGTGCCGCGAGCTTCGCCAACTCGCGCGGCCGCGCCACGCTCGAGACGCTCATGGAGCAGCTCAAGGAGGGCGAGAAGACCTCGCTCACCCTGGTGCTCAAGGGCGACGGCTCGGGTTCGGTCGAGGCCCTCGAGGACGCGCTGTTCAAGATCGAGATTCCGGACGAGATCCAGCTCAAGGTCATCCACCGCGGCGTCGGTGCGATCACCGAGAGCGACGTCAACCTGGCGTCGGCCTCGTCGGAACAGACCGCGACGATCATCGGCTTCAACGTCCGGGCCTCGAACAAGGTCAAGGAGATGGCCGACCGCGCCGGCGTGGAGATCCGCTACTACAGCGTGATCTACCAGGCCATCGAGGAGATCGAGGCGGCGCTGAAGGGCCTGCTCAAGCCCGAGTACGAAGAGGTCGAGCTGGGCACGGCGGAGATCCGCGAGGTCTTCCGCTCGTCCAAGATCGGTCTCATCGCGGGTTGTATGGTCCGGTCGGGTCTCCTGCGCCGCAACGCCAAGGCGCGCGTCCTGCGCGAGGGCGTCGTGGTGGCGGACAGCGTCACGATCAGCTCGCTGAAGCGGTTCAAGGACGACGCCACCGAGGTCCGCGAGGGCTTCGAGTGTGGTCTGACGCTGCAGGGCTTCGGCACGCCGCAGGTCGGCGACGTGATCGAGACCTTCGAGATGCGCG
The DNA here is from genome assembly GCF_003751945.1 of Couchioplanes caeruleus. Classification (NCBI taxonomy): domain Bacteria; kingdom Bacillati; phylum Actinomycetota; class Actinomycetes; order Micromonosporales; family Micromonosporaceae; genus Couchioplanes; species Couchioplanes caeruleus. Next base: position 6,051,163 of record NZ_RJKL01000001.1, read on the forward strand.
AAAAGCCGCGGTCGTAACGGCCACGGCATGACAACGGCCCCCGGTGCTGGAGCACCGGGGGCCGTTGTCTTTACTACTGGGATGTCCCGCTACGCCCTGCTGCTCGCCCCCTCCGCCAACCGCGTCTACGCCGACCAGGCCGGCCGCCTCTCCCGAGCGGAACTGGCGGCGTTCTCCCCGGTGCTCTCCGGCCCGCTCACGGACGTCGCGGAAACCACCATCGGCGGCGTCGGCTACCTCACCTTCGCAGGCGAACTCGAGGCGCGAGACATCGCGTACCTGTCGAACCTGTCGGCCGCCTACGCTCTCTTCCTGCAGGTGGAGGACGAGCTGTTGCGCCCGCTCACCCTCAGCCCGCTGGCGAGCTTCGACAGCGACCTCATCACCATCCCGAAGTACGCCGGCAAGACCAACGAGCAGTTCACCAAGCTGCTGCTCAACCTGACCCTGCTCGCCTCGGCGTCGGCGCCGAGGATGCTCGACGGCCGGCTCACGGTCTGCGACCCGCTCGCGGGCCGCGGCACCACCCTCAACCAGGCCCTCATGTACGGCTACGACGCCCTCGGCATCGAGATCGACGGCAAGGACGTGGAGGCGTACAAGCTCTTCCTGCAGACCTGGCTCAAGCGCAAACGGCTCAAGCACACCGCGGACCTGATTCCCGTACGCCGCCAGGGCCGCCGCGCCGCCCGCCGCCTCGAGATCACGCTCGCGGCGAGCAAGGAGGACCACAAGGCGGGTGACGTGCGCAAGGTGACGGTGCTGCACGCCGACACCACGCAGATCGACGGCCTGCTGCGCGCCGGCTGCGCGGACGTCCTGGTCGCCGACCTCCCGTACGGCGTCGCGCACGGCAGCCACGACGACGAGGGCGGCATGTCGCGGCGGCCGCTGGACCTGCTCGAACGCGCCGTACCGGTATGGCGGACGCTGCTGCGCACGGGTGGAGCGATCGGACTGTCCTGGAACACCAAGGTGGCCAAGCGAGAACTCGCCGAGGACATCCTGATCGCCAACGGCCTGGAGATCGTCCCCCACGACGATCTGAGCCACCGCGTCGACCAGGGCATCGAGCGCGACGTGGTGGTCGCCCGGAAAGTCGGATGATCTTGTCGGTGGGTGGGCGTAGTCTGCTGGCTGATGTACACGGAGACTGCGCTCTTTGACCTGCTCCTGCCCGGCGACTCGCGGTCGCTCAAACAGAAGCGTTCCTACGTGCGGCCGATCATCGCGATGCTGCGCAAATTCGAGGTCAGCGTCGCCGAAGTCGGGATGCACGACCTGCACGGCCGAGCTCAGCTCGGTGTCGCCGTAGTGGCGGCCGAGCCCGGTCAGGCCCGGGCCGTGATCGACACGTGCGAGCACCAGGTGGCGGGACGCCCCGAGATCGAGCTGCTGTCGGTCCGCCGCCGCCTCTACGGCGACGACGACTGAGCCGCCCGGGGCTGCCCGCGCCGTCCCGCCCACGCTGCCGCGCGTGGGCTGCGCCGCGCAGCGCGGCCCCTACGCCCGCGCTGCGCTGTCCCTCGCCCGGTGCGCTGCCTGCGCGTCCGCGCTGCGCTGTGCCGCGCGCGGGTGCGCTGTCTGTGCGTCCGCGCTGCGCTGCCTGCGCGATTGCGCTGCGCCGCCCGCCCGCCCCGTGCGCCGCCCGCCCCGTGCGCTGCCCGCGCGTCCTGTGCGCTGCCCGCGCCTGCGCTGCGCCGCCCGCCCGCCCCGTGCGCTACCCGCGCGTCCGCGCTGCGCTGCCCCGCGCCCTGTCCAGCGCTGTGCTGCCCGTGCCGTCCGCGTCCTGCGCCGCGCGCTGCCCGCCCCGCGCCGCGCCGCACCGCACCGCACCGCGCCGCACCGCACCGCACCGCGCCGCGCCGCGCCGCCGAGCGTGTCGGTGGCCGCGGGCGTGCCTCGCTGTCGGTCGGTCCGGAGGTCGCGTTCGGTTGTCGTGGGGCGTTGTGCGGTCGCCGCGGCCCGGTCGGGTCGTGTTCGGTTCTTCCTGGGCGCTGAGCGGTCGGTGCGGCTCGGTGGGTCCGCTCGGCGGGTGAGGGGATGGCGTCTTGATGTGTCGAGTGGGACATACAGGGTGGTGCAGGCCGCTCGACGCACCGGCGGGACGTTCGGGGTGGGGCGGTCATGGGTAGGCTCTCAGCGTTGGGCGGGGGTTGGTCTTACCCCGGAGGCACGGTTGTCGGAGGTGGGCGATATGTCGGACCCGGCCAAGACGCGACGGCACGCGGAGCGGGTGCGGGAGCTGGTGGCTTCGCTGGTGCGCGAGATCAAGGATCCCCGGCTCGGCATGGTGACCGTGACCGACGCCCGGATCACGGGTGACCTGCGCGACGCCCACGTGTACTACACCGTGCTGGGCGACCAGACCGAGCAGGCCTCGACCGCCGCCGCGCTGGAGAGTGCCAAGGGCATGCTGCGCAGCCGGGTCGGGCACGCGCTCGGGCTGCGGCACTCGCCCAGCCTCACCTTCGTGCTGGACAACGTGCTGGACCACGCCAAGGAGATCGACGACCTGCTCGCCGCGGCGCGGCACCGGGACGCCGAGGTGCAGCGGCTGGCCGCCGGCAAGAAGTACGCGGGCGATCCGGACCCCTACAAGTCCGATGACGAGGACGACGAGGACGGCGAGGCGGTCGACGAGCGAGTGGGCGCCGAGGAGAAACGGTGACGGAGACGGTCGCCACGACCGTGCCGGTCAGCGTTTCCGAGAGGGAGTGGGCCGACGCCGTACGGACGGTCCGGGAGTTCGCCCCGGCCGGGCGGGTGCTGTTGATCTGTCACGTCAGCCCGGACGGTGACGCGCTCGGCAGCATGCTCGGTTTCGCGCTGGGCCTGCGTCGTCTGGGCGTACGGGACCTGCAGGCCACCTTCCCGGACCCGTTCGAGATCCCGGAGCCGTTCGTCGACCTGCCCGGCCTGGATCTGCTCGTGCCGGAGTCGCAGGCCTACCCGGACCCCGACCTGGTCCTGGTCTTCGACGTGGCCTCCGAGTCCCGGCTCGGCGGCCTCGTGGACCGGCTGGCGACCGCCCGGGCCACGGTGGTGCTCGACCACCACGCCTCCAACACCCGCTTCGGCGGTGTGCATCTGGTCGACGCCACCGCGGCCGCGACCGCCGTGGTGGCCGAGCAGTTGCTCGACCGGCTCGACGTGCCGCTCGACGTGGAGATCGCCGAGTGCCTGTACGTCGCCCTGGCGACCGACACCGGGTCGTTCCGCTTCGACATGACCACGCCGCGGGTGCACGAGATGGCGGCCCGGCTGATCGCGACCGGGCTGCGTCCCGGGGAGATCTCCCGGCGCATCTTCGACAGCCGGCCGTTCGGGGCGATGAAGCTCTTCGCCGACGTGCTGGGCCGCGCGCAGCTCGATCCCACGGCGGCGGCCGGGCACGGGATGGTCTGGACGTACGCGACCCTGGACGACCTGGCCCGCCACGAGCAGCGCCCGTACGTGCTGGACGCCCTCATCGACCCCGTCCGGTGCGTGGCCGAGGTGGACGTGTCCGTGGTGGTCAAGGAGATCGCCGAGGGCGAGTGGGCGGTGTCCCTGCGCAGCAAGGGCGCGGTCGATGTGAGCGCCGTGGCGGTCGCGCTGGGCGGGGGCGGTCACCGGCTCGCCGCCGGGTTCACCGGCTACGGCGCACCGGGCGAGGTCGTGGTCGCGATCCGCGAGCACCTCGACGCTCATCTGATCGTCTAGCAGGGCGAACGTCGAGATAGTTGTCCCGCTGCGCGGGAAGGATGCGGCACAGAGCGGGACTGAACGATAGCTTGGGTTAACGGTGATTTGGTTTTCGCGCGGTCCCGATCCTGTGCCGTCGCGATGACCTCGAGCCACTCGGATGCACCCATCCGGGTCGCGTCGTCCGCCATCGCCCGGTGATCCCGGGCCGGCTTCAGCGGCGCCCCGCTCGACCCGATTCTGTGGGAGGTCCACGCTCATGGCCGCCAAGCCGAAGCCCCAGTCGTCCGAAGACACCCGCGAACAGGCCCGCCGGGCCCTGCAGACGTCCATGGACACGCGCCAGTAGACAACCCCGCGGGTAACTGGCGTACCCGCATTGATCCTTACGGCACGGCGGGCATCATGACTGTTCATGAGCCCGCCCGCCGTCGTCGACCGCACTCTCAACCGGCGGATCGCCGGCCTGGCCCTGCCGGCTCTGGTGGTGCTCGCGGCCGAGCCGCTCTACGTCCTGGTCGACACCGCCGTGGTGGGTCACCTCGGCCGGGTTCCGCTCGCCGCGGTCGCCGTCGGTGGCACGGTGATGTCGCTGGCCGTCTGGTTCGGCACGCTCATGGCGTACGGGACGACGGGCCGCGCCGCCCGCCGGTTCGGCGCCGGTGACCGCACCGCCGCCGTCGCCGAGGGCGTGCAGGCGTCCTGGCTGGCGCTGACGACCGGCGTCCTGCTGATCGTGTTCGTCCAGATCTTCGCCGACCCGCTGTGCCGCGCCCTGGCGAGCGATCCGCAGGCCGCCGGTGCCGCCGCGGACTGGCTGCGCATCGCCGTGCTGGGCGCCCCGGGCCTGCTGCTCGCCGCGGCCGGTAACGGCTGGATGCGTGGGGTGCAGGACACCCGCCGCCCGCTCTGGTTCGTCCTCGGCGCGAACGTGCTGTCCGCGGCGCTCTGCCCGCTGCTGGTCTATCCGGCGGGCTGGGGACTCACGGGTTCCGCGGCCGCCAACGTCGCCGCCCAGTCCGTCTCCGGCGCCCTCTTCCTGTGGGCGATCGCGCGGGAACGGGCGCCGCTGCGGCCGGTGCCGGCGGTCATCGGCAACCAGCTTCTCCTCGGCCGCGACCTGCTGTTGCGCGGCGCGGCGTTCCAGGCCTGCTGGTTCTCGGCAACCGCGGTGGCAGCCCGCTTCGGGGTGGCCGCGGTCGGCGCACACCAGATCGCGCTGCAGCTCTGGTTCTTCGCCGCGCTGGCCCTGGACGCGGTGGCGATCGCCGCCCAGTCGCTGGTGGGCGCGGCGCTCGGCGCCGGCGACGAACGGGCCGCCCGCGCGGTGGCCCGCCGGGTCACGGTCGTCGGCGGGGTCGCCGGGGTGGCCTTCGCGGTGCTCGCCGCGGCGGGCGCGGGCGTGATTCCCGGGATCTTCACCGGCGACCGGTCGGTGCACGACCAGGCGGCGGTGGTGTGGCCGTGGTTCGTGGGCATGCTCCCGTTCGCCGGCGTCGTCTACGCCCTCGACGGCGTGATGATCGGGGCCGGTGACGTCGGCTACCTGCGCACGATGACCCTGGTCGGCGCGGTGGGTGGATTCCTGCCGCTCATCTGGCTCGCGTACGCGTTCGACTGGGGCCTTCCCGGGATCTGGGCGGGTCTCGCGTTGTTCACGCTGGTCCGCCTGGTGGCCCTGCTGATCCGCTGGCGTGGTCCCCGGTGGGTGGTCCTGGGCGCGAGCCGTTGACGGCGGTCTGGTTGGGTGGAGGCCGTGAACGCGGACGGTCTCATCGTTGTGGACAAGCCGGGCGGGATGACGTCCCATGACGTCGTCGCCCGGATCCGGCGGCTCGCCAGGACCCGGCGGGTCGGCCATGGCGGCACCCTCGACCCGATGGCCACCGGGGTCCTGGTGATCGGGGTCAACCGGGCGACGCGGCTGCTGACGTACGTGATCGGCTCGCGCAAGAGCTACCGCGCCACGATCCGGCTCGGGCAGACCACGGTCACCGACGACGCCGAGGGCGAGGTGACCGGCAGCGTCTCCGCCGCGGAGGTCACCGACGAGGGCATCCGGTCGGGGCTCGCCGCGCAGGCCGGCGAGATCGACCAGGTGCCGAGCGCGGTGAGCGCGATCAAGGTGAACGGGCAGCGGGCGTACAAGCGGGTGCGCGACGGCGAGCAGGTCGAGCTGGCCGCCCGCCGGGTCACCGTCCACCGCCTCGACGTGGGGGAGATCCGCCGCCGGGGCGAGGTCGTCGACGTCGACGTCGACGTCGACTGCTCCAGCGGCACGTACATCCGGGCCATCGCTCGTGACCTGGGCCGCACGCTCGGCGTCGGCGGTCACCTCACCGCGCTGCGGCGTACGGCCGTCGGCGGCCTGTCGCTGGGCGAGGCGGCGACGCTCGAGCAGTTGGAGGAGCGCGCTCCCGACGTGGTCTCGCTGCCGATGGCCGAGGCGGCGCGCCGGGCCTTCCCGCAGCGCGAAGCGTCGGTGGAGGAGGCGCGGGTGCTCAGCCACGGCGGGCCGCTCGAGCCGGTGGGCATCGAGGGGCCGTACGCGGTCTTCGGCCCGGCCGGTGAGCTGCTGGCCGTGGTCTCCGAGCGGGGCGGAAAGGCGCGCGCGGAGATCGTGCTGGCACCCGCCTAGGAGCGCTAGGGGCGCCGGGACAGGTGTTCGGCAACGACGGCGACCAGATCGGCCGCCGCGTACGGCTTGTCGAGGAAGCCGTCGCAGCCCGCCTCCAGCGCCGCCGCCCGGTCCTGCGGCAGCACGCTCGCGGTCACCGCCACCACCGACGGACGCGGGCGGCCCGCGGTGGCCGTGCCGGCGACCAGCTCGCCGGCCAGCGTCAGCCCGTTGCCGTCCGGCAGGTTCATGTCGAGCAGCACCAGGTCGACGTCCTCGCGGCCGAGCTGTGTGCGGGCGGCGGCCAGGCTTGGCGCGTCCAGGATCTCGGCGTCGCGTACGGCCTCCACGTCCGCCCGGGCCAGGACCGCCTTGACCAGGGAGCGGTTCAGCTCCTCGTCCTCGACCAGCAGGATCCGCGGGTTGTCGGCAGTCACGGCTTCTCCTTGTCCACGTCGTTGCGCACGCCCAACAGCGGCGCGAGCCTGTCCGAGCCGGCGCCGCCGGCCATCGCGGTGGCCACCACGCCGCCCGCCATCGCCGTCGCCACCAGGGAAGCGTCGCCCGCGGCCGGGGCCAGGCCGAGCACCGGCGTGTGCCGGGTCGCCGGGTCCTGCTCGATCGCGGCCAGCATGCTGAAGCCGTCGACCTCGCGCGCCTGCATGTCGCAGACGATCAGGTCGAAGTGGCTCTCGCGGCTCTTCGCCAGCCCGTCGCGGCCGTCGGCGACGGCGACCACGTCGGCGCCGCCGGCGCGCAGGCCGTCCTCGATCGCCTGGCGGATCGCGTCGTCGTGGTCGACCACGAGCACGCGGGGCGCGGGCCGGTTGGCGACCGTGCGGGCCAGCGCCCCGAGCAGGGCGGGTTGGTCGACCGGCTTGACGAAGTAGTCGTCGGCGCCGAGGGCCAGCCCGGCCTGCCGCTCGTCGATGATCGTGGCGAAGAAGACCGGGATGCCGGAGAGCCGGGCGTCGGCCTTGAGCCGCCGCAGCACCTCGAAGCCGTCGATGCCGGGCAGCGCCACGTCCAGCACGATCGCGTCGGGCGGATGTGCCCCGGCGGCGGTGAGGCCCGCCTCGCCCGTGCCGGCCACGTCGACGTGGTAGCCCGCGTTCTCCATCTGCGTCTTCAACAGCTCGGCGGCCTGCGGGTCGTCCTCGACCAGCAGGACCCGCGCGCCCTCGCCGGGCACGCTCGGCGTCTGCGAATTGACCACGGGCGGGGCGGGCAGCCGTACGGTGAACGAACTGCCTTCGCCCGGCGCCGAGAGCAGCGAGATCTCCCCCTCGTGCGCCTCGACCAGCCGCTTGGTCAGGGCGAGCCCGAGGCCGGTGCCGGCGCGCTGCCGGTCGAGGTCGCCGACCTGCTGGAACTCCTCGAAAACCTTCTTCTGGTCGGCGGGGGCGATCCCGATCCCGGTGTCCGAGACGGTGACCGTCACGGCGTCACCGGTGTCCGTCGTCGTGACGGTGATCCGGCCGCCCTCCGGGGTGAACTTGATCGCGTTGGAGAGCAGGTTCTCGACGATCTGCCGGAAGCGCACCCGGTCGGCGTTGGCGGTGGCCGGGGCCAGCGCCGTGCTGACGGTCAGTTCCTTGGTCGTGATCAGCGGGGAGAGTCCGGTCAGCAGCTCCTCGACCGCGGTGTCGATCCGCAGCGGGGCGAGCCGCAGCTCCAGCCGCCCGGCCTCGACCTTGGCCAGGTCGAGGATGTCGTTGATCAGGCCGAGCAGGTGCCGGCCGCTGGTGTGGATGTGGTCCACCCACTCCGCGGGGACCCGCCGCCGGTCGCCGTCGGGCTCCTCCATCCGCATCAGGTCGCTGAAACCGATGATCGCGTTGAGCGGCGTGCGCAGCTCGTGGCTCATGTTCGCGAGGAAGGCGCTCTTCGCCTGGCTGGCCCGGGTCAGCGCATCCACCGACGCGCTGAGCTCGTCGGCCATCCGGCGGTGCGCGTCGAGGACCGCCTGCCGTTCGGCGAGGACGCCGGCGTGCCCGCCGAGCAGGGCCAGCAGTCGCAGGTCGTCGTCGCTGAACAGGCCGCGGTGGCGGTTGAAGAGCAGCACCGCGCCTTCGGCCTCGGGCGGCACCGGCATGCTCAGCATGGTCACGAAGTCGTCGCCGAGGTCGCCGAAGTGCTGGACCAGCGCCGGGTCGCCCTCGCGGAGCCGGGCCGGATGGCCGGAGCGGATCAGCGCGGTGAGGTCGGTGAAGCTGAGGTCCTCGGGGGTGGTGATCGGCGGGCCGGAGTAGGCCGTGGGCGAGAGGAGCCCGTCGCTGCGCGGCATGAGGACGGCCACGGCGTCCGCGCCCGTCTGGACCCGCATGATCTCGGCGTACGTCTGCCAGACCTGCGCCGGACTGCTGACCTGGGCCCGCAGCATGCGTTCGGTGACCGACTGGGCGGCGGTGGCCGAGAAGGCCCGGCGCAGCCAACGCGGCGGGACGAACGCGATGAGGTAGCCGATGCCGGAGGCCAGGGCGAGCACCCGGTTGACGGCGCCGAACGCGGGATCCGCGCCGGGCAGCGACGCGACGCCGATGAGCACGATCATGAGGCCGAAGGCGAGTGTCGCGCCGGCGGCGATGGTGAGCCGGGCCCGGTTCGCCCCGGTCCGGATCCGGGCCTTGCCGTAGAGCAGGCCGGCCGCGATGACCTCGGTGACCAGGAAGTAGGTCACCGCGGAGAGCACCCAGCCCGACGGCAGCGGGCGGGGAAGGAAGAACAGCGGCGCGGCGGTCGCCGTGTAGGCCACCGGCAGCACGAGGTGCAGCCAGCGCGGCACCGGGCGCAGCCGGCCGGCCAGCCGGACCGTCAGGTAGGGCTGGGCCAGCAGGAAGGCCAGCGAGACGGAGTTCACCCACACCGGCAGCGTGCCGTCGTGCAGCCGGCGGGCCACATCGACGCAGAACAGCACCGTGCAGGGCGCGAAGACCAGCGTGACGTCGCGCTGCAGGGGATCGCGTCCCCGGAGATAACCATGGAGTGCGCGGACGAACAGGACGACAAAGGTGAACTCCGTCGTCAGCAGGATCAGGGCACTCCAGTCGATGCGCATATCGGGATCAACTGTACCGTTTCAGGCACTCGTGGAGACCGATACTCTTACGCCCGGGAACGCACAGGGGAGGCACGGAAGATGCAGCGGTGGCGCGGGTACGAGGCGGTGCCCGGCGGGTTCGGCCGTTCGGTGGTGACCATCGGCGTCTTCGACGGCGTGCACCGCGGACACCAGGCGATCATCGGTTACGCGGTGAAGCGGGCCCGGGACCAGGGGCTGCAGTCGGTGGTGGTGACCTTCGACCCGCACCCGGCCGAGGTCGTGCGCCCAGGTTCGCACCCGGCCGTGCTGACCGAGCCGGTCCGCAAGGCCGAGCTGATCGAGCGGCTCGGCGTGGACGCGCTCTGCGTGGTGCCGTTCACGCCGGCGTTCTCGCAGCTCGGGCCCGAGGAGTTCGTGCACGACGTGCTCGTGGACGCGCTGCACGCCGCGGTGGTCGTGGAGGGCGACAACTTCCGCTTCGGGCACCGGGCCGCCGGCGACATGGCCCTGCTTGCCCGGCTCGGGCGCACGTTCGGCTTCACGGTCGAGGAGGCGCCGCTGGTCACCGAGGACGGGCTGGTGTTCTCGTCCACGTACATCCGCAGTTGTGTCGACGCCGGGGACGTCCGGGCCGCGGCCGAGGCGCTCGGCCGCCCGCATCGCCTCGGCGGCGTGGTGGTCCGCGGCGACCAACGCGGCCGCGAGCTGGGCTTCCCCACCGCCAACCTGATGTGCCACCGGTACGCGGCCATCCCGGCCGACGGCGTCTACGCCGCCCGGCTGATCCGCGGCGGCGACCAGGGCGGCCCGCTCAGCGCGGCGGTCTCGATCGGCACCAACCCGACGTTCTCCGGCCGGGAGCGCCGGGTCGAGGCGTTCGTCCTCGACTTCGACGGCGACCTGTACGGCGAGCGGGTGAGCCTCGACTTCGTCGCCCACCTGCGTGAGCAGCGCGTATACACCGGAATCGAACCGCTGGTGGCGCAGATCCGGCAGGACGTCGAACAGACCCGCGCGCTGCTGAGTTGAGCTGCTGGTAGGGTTGACACCGGATCGGCTTATCCGATCCACGGTCCCGCCTGCCTGCCCGACGCCGCGGGCCGCGGGGATACCGACTCACCGGCAACACAGAATCACGGAGAACATGGCGCTCGATCAAGAGACCAAGAACAAGATCATGGGCGAGTACGCGACCGTGGAGGGCGACACCGGCTCTCCCGAGGTTCAGGTCGCGATGCTCACCAAGCGGATCGCCGACCTCACCGAGCACCTGAAGGTGCACAAGCACGACCACCACAGCCGTCGTGGTCTGCTGCTGCTGGTGGGTCGCCGCCGCCGTCTGCTCAACTACGTGCAGAAGAAGGACATCGCGCGCTACCGGACGCTCATCGAGCGTCTCGGCCTGCGCCGCTGATCTGACGGGGGAGTGGCCGAGGTGGCCGCTCCCCCGAGTTACACCCACGGACCCGCGCGGCCGCAGTCAAGACGGCACCGGTCCTCGGTAGTGGTTCCCGGGCGATTTCCCGGGCACTTCGATCGAAGACCGGCCACGCTGTAACCGCGCTGTAGAGACCGCCGGGTCCTCGACGAAGGAGTACCGCACCACATGACAGAGCAGAAAGCTCTCGGCACCGAAACTCGTACCGCCGTCATCGACAACGGGTCGTTCGGCACCCGCGAGGTTGTCTTCTCCACCGGCCGCCTCGCCAAGCAGGCCGCCGGCTCGGTCATCGTCCAGCTCGGCGAGACCACCGTCCTGTCGGCCACCACGGCCAGCAAGGCTCCCAAGGAGCACTTCGACTTCTTCCCGCTCACGGTCGACGTCGAGGAGCGGATGTACGCGGTCGGCCGTATCCCCGGCTCGTTCTTCCGCCGCGAGGGACGCCCGAGCGAGGACGCGATCCTCACCTGCCGCCTGATCGACCGGCCGCTGCGCCCGTCGTTCACCAAGGGCCTGCGCAACGAGGTCCAGGTCGTCGAGACCATCCTCGCGCTCGACCCGCAGCACCCGTACGACGTCGTCGCCATGAACGGCGCCTCGATGTCCACCAAGCTCTCCGGCCTGCCGTTCAGCGGCCCGGTGGGCTCGACCCGCGTCGCGCACATCGACGGCCAGTGGGTCGCCTTCCCGACCCTCGAGGAGCTCGAGCGGGCCACCTTCGACATGGTCGTGGCCGGCCGCGTGGTCGGCGACGGCGACGTCGCGATCATGATGGTCGAGGCCGAGGCCACCCCGCAGGCGGTCAAGCTGATCCAGGCCGGCGCCACCGCGCCGACCGAGGAGGTCGTCGCCAGCGGGCTCGAGGCCGCCAAGCCGGCCATCCGTGAGCTCTGCCGCGCGCAGAGCGAGCTGGCCGAGGTCGCCGCGAAGCCGGTCCAGGAGTTCCCGGTCTTCCTCGACTACCAGGACGACGTCTACGCCGCGGTCACCGAGGCCGTCCGCGAGGAGGTCGCCGAGGCCCTCAAGATCGCTGCCAAGCAGGAGCGCGAGGAGGCCCTCGACCGGGTCAAGGCCAAGGCGCACGAGCTGCTCGACGAGCGGTTCGAGGGCCGGGAGAAGGAGATCAGCGCGGCGTTCCGCTCGGTCACCAAGTCCGAGGTCCGCCAGCGGGTGCTGCGCGAGCAGATCCGCATCGACGGCCGCGGCCCGCGTGACATCCGGCCGCTGACCGCCGAGGTCGGCGTCCTCCCGCGGGTGCACGGCTCGGCGCTGTTCGAGCGCGGCGAGACCCAGATCATGGGCGTCACCACGCTGAACATGCTGCGCATGGAGCAGGCGCTGGACACCCTCGCACCCGAGAAGTCCAAGCGCTACATGCACAACTACAACTTCCCGCCGTACTCGACCGGTGAGACCGGCCGGGTGGGCTCGCCGAAGCGCCGCGAGATCGGCCACGGCGCGCTGGCCGAGCGGGCCCTGGTGCCGGTGCTGCCGTCGCGCGAGGAGTTCCCGTACGCGATCCGCCAGGTCTCCGAGGCGCTGGGCTCGAACGGCTCGACCTCGATGGGCTCGGTCTGCGCCTCGACGCTCGCCCTGCTGAGCGCGGGTGTGCCGCTGAAGGCGCCGGTCGCCGGCATCGCCATGGGCCTCATCTCGGACGAGGTCGACGGCAAGACGCAGTACGTGGCGCTGACCGACATCCTCGGCGCCGAGGACGCGTTCGGCGACATGGACTTCAAGGTCGCCGGCACCAGCGAGTTCGTCACCGCGCTGCAGCTCGACACCAAGCTCGACGGCATCCCGTCCGACGTGCTGGCCTCGGCCCTGCAGCAGGCGCACGACGCGCGGGCCACCATCCTCGAGGTCATGGACCAGGCCATCAACAGCCCGGCCGAGATGAGCGAGTACGCACCGCGGGTCACCAGCGTGAAGATCCCGGTCGACAAGATCGGCATGGTCATCGGCCCCAAGGGCCAGACGATCAACGCCATCCAGGACGAGACCGGCGCCGACATCTCGATCGAGGACGACGGCACGATCTACGTCGGCGCGACCAACGGCCCGTCGGCCGAGGCGGCGGTGGAGCGGATCAACGCCATCGCCAACCCGACGCTGCCGAAGGTCGGCGACAAGTTCCTCGGCACGGTGGTGAAGACGGCCGCGTTCGGCGCGTTCATCTCGCTGCTGCCCGGCCGCGACGGCCTGCTGCACATCTCCAAGGTGGGCGACGGCAAGCGCGTCGAGAAGGTCGAGGACTTCCTCAACGTCGGCGACAAGGTCGAGGTCTCGATCGCGGACATCGACAACCGCGGCAAGATCTACCTCGACAAGGTGCGCCCCGAGGGCGAGGAGGCCCCGGCCGCGGCTCCGGCCGCGTCGTCCGACAAGCCCCGCGAGGAGCGTGCCCCCCGCGGCGACCGGGGCGAGGGCGGCGACCAGCCGCGCCGGCGCCGGTCGCGGCCGAGCGGTGACCGCGGTGGCGACCGCGGTGGCGACCGCGGCTAAGTCACCACATGACCGCAAGTAACCGCGGGCCGGCCGAAAGGCCGGCCCGCGTCGTCACCCGGACCCTTCAAGACGGCGTACGCCGCACGGTGCTGCCGAGCGGCCTGCGCATCCTCACCGAGGCGATCCCGACGACCCGCAGTGCCGCGCTTGGCGTGTGGGTCGGGGTCGGCTCCCGCGACGAGACGCCCGCGCTGTCGGGCGCCTCCCATTTCCTCGAGCACCTGCTCTTCAAGGGCACCGAGAAGCGGACGGCCCTCGACATCTCCTCGCAGATCGAGGCCGTCGGCGGCGAGACCAACGCCTTCACCACGAAGGAGTACACCTGCTACTACGCGCGGGTGCTCGACGCCGACCTGCCGCTGGCCGTGGACGTGCTCTGTGACGCCGTCGCCAACTCGGTGCTCGCCCCGGCCGACGTGGAGACCGAGCGTGGCGTGATCCTCGAGGAGATCGCCATGCACGACGACGAGCCCGGCGACGAGGTGCACGACGTCTTCACCGAGGCCCTCTTCGGCGCCGGCACGCCGCTCGGCCGGCTGATCTCCGGCACCGAGGCGACCATCGCGCCGATGAGCCGTGCCCAGATCAACCGCTTCTACCGGACCCGCTACCGGGCGCCGGAGATCGTCGTCACCGCGGCCGGCAACCTCGACCACGGCAAGGTCGTCCGCCTGATCCGCGCCGCCCTGGCCGGCACCCCGCTCGACACCCCGGGCAGCCCGGCCGGTGCCCGCAGCGCGGCGAAGAAGCAGAAGGTCAAGCCGCCCACGACGGCCGTCCGCCACCGGGACACCGAGCAGGCGCATCTGGTGCTCGGCTGCGAGGGGCTCGGTCGCGACGACGACCGCCGCTTCGCCCTCGGCGTGCTCAACAACGTCCTGGGCGGCGGCATGTCGAGCCGGCTGTTCCAGGAGATCCGCGAGAAGCGCGGCCTGGCCTACTCCGTCTACTCGTACGGCAGCCAGTACGCCGACGCGGGCGTCTTCGCGGTCTACGCCGGGTGCGCCCCGGGCAAGGCCGAGGAGGTCCTCGCGCTGATCCGCGCCGAGCTGGCCGTCGTGGCCGCGGAGGGCATCAGCGCCGGCGAGCTCGCCCGCGGCAAGGGCATGGCCAAGGGCACGTACGTGCTGGGCCTCGAGGACACCGGCTCGCGGATGAGCCGGCTGGCCAAGTCCGAGCTGCTCTACGGCGACATGATGGGCGTCGACGAGTTGCTGGCCCGGGTCGACGCGGTCCGGCTCGACGAGGTCAACGCGCTCGCCGCCGAGCTGCTCACCCGCCCGATGTCGCTGGCCGTGGTCGGCCCGTTCGACGACGGCGCATTTCCGTCCGCCCGCTAGCCTGGGACGCCGTGACCACCCTGAGCCCCCCTCCCCCCGTCGCCGAGTCGGTCCCCGCCGACCGCCGCAAACGCCGTGTCATCGGCATGCTCGTGTGGGCCGTGCTGTTCGCGGTCGGCACGTACTTCATCGGCGTGCCGACCAGCGATCCGCTGATCGCGTTCGGCTGGCTCTGGCTGGCCACCATCGCCTGGCGCAGCGACCTGCCCTGGCGGCGGCACCTGTTGTTCCTGCGCGACTGGCTGCCGATCGTCCTGCTGCTGTTCATCTACAACATCTCCCGCGGCTACGCCGACGGACTGCTCGACACCCACGTCACCGAGCTGATCCGCGCCGACGAGGCGATGTTCGGCTGGGCCACCGGCGGCGAGGTTCCCACCGTCTGGCTCCAGCAGCATCTCTACCAGCCCGGCGCGGTGCAGTGGTGGGAGGTCGCGGTCTCCCTGGTGTACGTTTCGCACTTCCTCGCCGTGCCGACCATCGGCGTGATCCTCTGGCTGCGGTGGCGGGAGCAGTGGGGGCGTTTCATGCGCCGCTGGTTCACGCTGAGCGTCGCCGGTCTGATCACCTACTTCCTCTACCCGGCTGCGCCGCCGTGGTGGGCGTCGGTCCACGGACAGCTCGACGAGCACGTCGTCCGGATCTCCACGAACGGGTGGAACGCGATCGGGTTGCACAGTGCGGGCAACTCCCTCAACGCCCTGCAGGTCGAGGCGTCCAACCCGGTCGCGGCCATGCCGTCGCTGCACACCGCGTACGCGCTCATGGCCGTGGTCTTCTTCCTGCCGATGGTGGCGAAGCGGTGGTGGCCGGTGCTGATCGCGTACCCGCTGGCGATGACGTTCACCCTGGTCTACTCCGGCGAGCACTACATCATCGACGTGCTGGTCGGCTGGGCGTACGTGGGCGCGGTGTTCGTGGCCGTCGGCGCGGCCGAGCGATGGTGGCGCCGCCGGCGCGCGGCGGTCAGGTCCCGGGAGAGTGCTTCCGTCGGGCCGGCGGAGCACGTGGGATAAATTGTCCGCGTGACTGACGAGCGTGAACCGATCCGGGTCGGCGTCCTCGGTGCCCGCGGCCGCATGGGCCTCGAGGTGTGCAAGGCGGTCGACGCCGCCGACGACCTCGAACTCGTGGCGATGGTCGACCAGGGCGACTGGCTCTTCAACGCCTCCGACGCCGGGGCCCAGGTGCTCGTCGACTTCACCACGCCCGACGTGGTGATGGACAACCTGCACTGGGCGGTCGACCAGGGCATCAGCGTGGTCGTCGGCACCAGCGGCTTCACCAACCAGCGCCTCGACCGGGTCCGCTCCTGGCTGTCGCACAAGCCCGGCGTCGGCGTGCTGATCGCCCCCAACTTCGGCCTCGGCGCGGTGCTGATGATGCAGTTCGCGGCGCGCGCGGCCCGCTACTTCGAGTCGGTGGAGATCATCGAGCAGCACCACCCGCGCAAGCTCGACGCCCCGAGCGGCACCGCCGTGCACACCGCGAAGCTGATCGGCGCGGCCCGCGCCGAGGCGGGCCTCGGGGCGATGCCCGACGCGACCAAGGAGGAGACGTCCGGCGCCCGGGGCGCGGAGATCGAGGGAGTGCGCATCCACTCGATCCGGGCGGCGGGCCTGGTGGCCCACCAGGAGGTGCTCTTCGGTACGAAGGGCGAAACGCTCACCATCCGCCACGACAGCCTGGACCGCGCCTCCTTCATGCCCGGCGTGCTGCTGGCCGTGCGCACCATCCAGAGCCGCCCCGGCCTGACGCTGGGCCTCGACGCGCTACTGGACTGAGAGCCCCGGCGGCAGGCCCTCGAGCGTCGCGCCGCTCCCGTCCACCGAGGCGCCGACCGGTGCTCCGGCGACCACCAGCCCGGTGACCTCCAGCGGGCCGAACGGCAGCCCGGGGAGCGGATCCAGCCGCACCCGCCCGCCGGGCACGTCGGGGTCCAGCCCCAGGACGGTCTGGAGCATGAGCACCGATGCCGCCGCGGACCACGCCTGCGGGCGGCAGGCCGTCGGGTACGGCAGGGGCCGGCCGTACTCCCCGCGGGCATCTCCGGAGTGCAGCTCCGGCATCCGGTAGCCGAACGCCTCGGCCGCCGAGAGCAGGCCGTCGAGAAGCGCCGCCGCGGCCGTCCCGAAGCCCGCCCGTGCCATGCCGGCCGCCACGATCGCGGTGTCGTGCGCCCATACCGAGCCGCAGTGGTACGACAGCGGGTCGAAACCCCGGTCCTGGGCGGACATCGTGCGCAGGCCGTATGCGCCCGACATCGCCTCCGTGGACAGGGCGGCGACCACGGCCCGCTCCTCGCCCGCGGTCAGCATGCCGGTGCCGAGCAGGTGGCCGATGTTGCTGGTCAGGGCGTCCACCGGGCGCTTGTCGCGGTCCAGGGCCAGGGCCGGGTAGCCGCCGTCGACCCAGAACCGGGCGCGGAACCCGGCGGCCAGCGCCGCCGCGTGGGCGCGCCACCGGTCGCCGCCCGGCCTGCCGAACGCGTCGAGCAGGGCCGCGCCGTCCAGGGCCGCGCGGTAGGCGTACCCCTGTACCTCGGCCAGCGCGATCGGCGGCTCGGCCAGGCGGCCGTCGGCGAAGCGCACGGCGTCGCCCGAGTCCTTCCAGCCCTGGTTCGCCAGGCCGTGACCGCCGGCATCGAGATACTCGACGAAGCCGTCGCCGTCCGGGTCGGCGTGGTCGGCGAGCCAGCCCAGCGCCGCCTCGAGGGCGGGCACCAGCTCCGCGACGGAGGCGGCGGGCAGGCCCCAGCGCCAGGCGTCGTGCAGCAGGCTGATCCATAGCGGCGTCGCGTCGATCGTCCCGTAGTACGCCGCCGGCAGGCTGGGGCCCGCCCCGGCCGGCCGGAACTTCTGCCGCCGCAGCTCGTGCATGATCTTGCCGGGCGCCTCGCCGGAGACCGCGTCCACCCGGACACCCTGGCGCCGGGCGAGCACCCGCAGCGTGCCCAGCGCCGGGCCGGTGCCGAGCGGCAGCAGCATCCGAGCGGCCCAGATGCTGTCGCGGCCGAAAAGCGTCAGATACCAGGGCACCCCCGCTCCCAGGTACGCCTCGGCGCCGTCGCTGAGCCGCAACGCCCGCAGGTCGTCGAGCGAGCGGGCGACGAGCCGGTCCAGCCGCCGATCGGCCGACGTCACGCGCGCGGGGCTCCAGTCATGGTCGCGGACGGGTGGACGGACGGCGGCGGACGGGTCGTTCACCCGTACGGTGACGGTCAGATCCCTTGTCTCGTCGGGCCCGAGCGTCACCGGCCAGCTCAGCCGCCCACCCTGCGCGATGCCGTCGTGGGCGGCGGTCACGGTGACGCCGTCGCGCGCCCAGACCAGCGAACCGTCGGCGGCCCGCCGCGGCGGCACCGGCGTGCCGGTGCCGCCCGACCGCACCACCTCGAGCGGCGCGAGATCGACCGCCAGCTCCAGCGTCACCGTGGCTCGCCCGGCCGCGCCGCCCGAGAGGGTGATCGTCTCCGTCACCGTGGTGGGGGAGACGACGCGGGTACGCCGGATCCGGACATCCGTGCCACCGGGCCGGCGGGCGAGCGCGGCGAAACGGGCGGTGCCGGCGTCCGTCTCGGCGTGGCCGACCGGCTCGGGCTCCCGGCCGTCGAGCCGGAGAACCGCCTCGGAGAGCACCCGGACGTCGGCGTGGAAGGCACCCTGCACACCCGCCGCGCGGATCTGCCCGTCGGTCCCGCTCAGCGCCGACAGCGGGGCCGCGACCGTGACGACGAGGTCGTGCAGCAGCGGCTGCACGGTTCAGGTCTGCAGCGAAACGTGCATCCGGAGCTGGTTGACCAGCATGTCGTCGACGTCCAGGGCGCGCGTCGCGCCGTCGGGCTCCCATCCGGTCGAGGTCAGGAACTTCTGCATCGCCGCGTCGGCGTCGTAGGCCCAGGCGACCGCGGACGCGAAGCCGTCCTCGCGCCACAGGTCCACGGTGGCCGCGAGCAGCCGGCTGCCGTGCCCGCGCCGGCCCCAGCGCGGCTCGATGAGCAGGTCGGTCACCGCCGCGACGTCCGGCGCCAGCGGCGGCTCCTCGGGCGCCAGCGCCTGCTCGTCGGCCGGCCCGGCGGCCGCGAAACCGACCACGCTCTGGGCCGCCTCGCTCTGCTCCACGGCGATCAGCACCCGATGCCGCGGCGACGGCGCCGCCTCGATCGCCTCGGCCCAGCCGCGGGCCAGGTAGCCCTCGTCGAGGTTCGCCAGCACGTGGGCCGGGAACATCCTCCGGTACGCGGTACGCCACGTGGAAAGCTGAATGCGGGCGATCTCGCCGGCGTCCTCGGGACGGGCCGGACGGACGAAGCCGAGTGCCATGCCCGGCAGCCTACAGAGGCGTGGCGGAGCGCCTTCCCCGCCCGTTCATGTCGTACCCCTGGGTTAGCGTCCTCGGCGATGGCCATTCCCGAGAGTCTCTCCGCCGCGCAGGCCCGCCGCGTCGCGCTGGCCGCGCAGGGCTTCACCGACCCCGCGCCCGGCGGTGCCGCCGATCTGCGGCATCTGCGGCGGGTGCTGCGCCGGCTGCATCTCATCCAGATGGATTCGGTCAACGTGCTGCAGCGGGCACACTTCATGCCGCTCTACAGCCGCCTGGGGCCGTACGATCCGGGTCTGCTGGAGCGGGCCGCCTACCGCAATCCGCGGGAGCTCTTCGAGTTCTGGGGTCATGAGGCGTCGCTGATCAGGGTCGATCTGCAGCCGCTGTTCCGGTGGCGCATGGAGCGGGCGGAGGAATATGCCTGGGGCGGGATGGTCCGCATCGCCACGCAGCAGCCGGAGCTCGTCGACCGGGTCCTGCGCGAGGTCCGTGACCGGGGCCCGGTCACCGCCGCGCAGATCGAGCACGACGTGCCCCGCAGCAAGGAGCACTGGGGCTGGAACTGGTCGGCCGTCAAGCAGGCCCTCGAATGGCTCTTCTACACCGGCCAGGTGACCGCCGCCGAGCGCACGACCTCGTTCGCCCGCCGCTACGACATCACCGAGCGCGTGCTGCCCCGCCACGTCCTTCAGACCGCCACCCCGGCGCCGCAGGACGCGTTCCGCGCCCTCGTGCAGTTGTCGGCGCGGTCGCTCGGCGTGGCCGCGGAGCCGGAGCTGCGCGACTACTTCCGGCTGCCGGTCGCCGGCTTCAAGCAGGCGCTGGCCGAGCTGGTGGAGGACAAGGTCCTGCTGCCGGTGACGGTCCAGGGCTGGCGGCACCCGGCCTATCTGCACCATGAGGCCAAGCTGCCCCGCCGCGTACGCGCGGCGACGCTGGTGAGCCCCTTCGACCCGCTGGTCTGGGAGCGGGGGCGCACCGAGCGCCTGTTCGCCATGAACTACCGCATCGAGATCTACGTGCCCGCGGCGCAGCGGCTCTACGGCTACTACGTGCTGCCGTTCCTGCTCGGCGACCGGTTCGCGGCCCGCGTCGACCTGAAGGCCGACCGGAAGGCGGGGGTTCTGCGGGTGCCGGCGGCGTGGCTCGAGCCGTCCGCCGACCCGGACGAGACGGCGGAGGCTCTGGCGGTGGAGCTGCGCCGGCTGGCCGCGTGGCTGGGGCTGGAGACGATCGCGGCGCCGGAGCGGGGGGATCTCGCGGGGGCGCTGACCGATGCCCTGAAGCCGGAGGGTTTGTGAGATCGGCGGCCTTCGCGGGGGCGGCGGCCGGTGTCCTGACCGGTGTACCGTGGCGGCCATGAGCAGCGCGACCGAGCCGGTGGCTCCCTGGCAGCCGGACGCGTCGCACCCGGTCCCGCAGCAGGGCACGCAGCCGTGGGTGGGTCATCCCGCCTACCAGGAGCCGCAGCAGGATCGCCTCTCCCGTTTCCTCCAGCGCAAGTGGCGCTCGTCGCCGCTGTGGGTCGCCCCCACCGCCATGCTGGTCTGCATGGCGGGCGCGGTCGGCTACACCTTCGCCACCCATCCCACCGAGGCGAATGCCGGTGCGGCGCCGAGCTGCCTGCTGAAGTATGCGACCGGGTTCATCTGCCCCGGCTGCGGCGGCACCCGCGCGGCCTGGTTCCTGTTCCACGGCGACATCCCGGCGGCGGCCCGTCACCACGCGCTCTTCGTCTTCGTCGTCCCGTTCCTGCTGTACATGTACGTGGCCTGGGCCGGCCAACGGCTCTTCGACTGGCGGCTCCCGCAGCTCAGGCTGTCGCCGGGCGTCATCGGGGCCTTCATCGCCGTGTGGGGCGTCTGGAGCCTCCTGCGCAACCTGCCCTGGGCGCCGTTCACCGCCTTCTACGTCTGACCGGCCGGCCCCGCCGACGACGACCGCGGAGCCGGTCACCGGCCGCCACGGCGAACCGAAGCCCGAGGGCGCCGCGAAGCGCCGTCCGATAAGTTGTTCGGTATGACGCCCGACCCCGCGCGGCCTTTCGGCCGGTTGATCACGGCCATGGTGACCCCCTTCTCCGCCGACGGCTCGCTCGACACCGAAGGCGCCGCCGCTCTCGCCACCCACCTGGTCGACGAGCAGCGTCACGACTCCCTCATCCTCAGCGGCACCACCGGCGAGTCGCCCACGACCACCGACGCCGAGAAGGAGACGCTCATCCGGGCCGTCGCCGAGGCGGTCGGCGACCGGGTGCGGATCATCGCGGGCGTCGGCACCAACAACACCGCCCACACGGTCGAGCTGGCCCGCGCCGCCGAGAAGGCCGGCGCCCACGGTCTGCTGGTCGTGACCCCGTATTACAACAAGCCGCCGCAGGCCGGGGTGCTGAAGCACTTCCTCGGCGTCGCCGACGCCACCGGGCTGCCCGTGATGGCCTACGACGTCCCGCACCGCACCGGGGTGCCGATCGAGACCGAGACGATGGTCCGGCTCGCCGAGCACCCTCGCATCGTCGCCGTGAAGGACGCCAAGGGCGACATCGTCGCCACTTCCGACGTGCTACGGCGGACCGACCTCGCGTACTACGGCGGTGACGACGCGGGCGTTCTTCCGTGGCTCGCGATCGGTGCGGTCGGTGTCGTCGGCACCTCCACCCACTTCGTCGGGGCGCGGCTCAAGGACATGATCGAGGCGTACGAGCGCGGCGACGTCGCCGGCGCACTCGCCCTGCACCGGCAACTGCTGCCGATGCTCACCGGGATCTTCCGCACCCAGGGCACCATTCTCGTGAAGGCCGGCCTGCGGGCCCAGGGCCTTCCCGCCGGCCCGGTGCGACCGCCGCTGGTCGAGGCCACCGACGCGGAACTGAACCAGCTACGCCAGGACGCCACGGCGGCCGGCGTGGACCTCTGACAACCGGAAAGACACCCATGAGTCAAGCGCACGCTGAGCTGGATCCGCCCCCGCCGCTTCCGGAGGGCGCCCTGCGCGTCATACCGCTCGGTGGTCTCGGCGCCATCGGCCGCAACATGACGGTCTTCGAGTACGACGGCAAGCTGCTGATCATCGACTGCGGTGTGCTGTTCCCGGACGTGGAGCAGCCGGGTGTCGACCTGATCCTGCCCGACTTCGCCCCGATCCTGGACCGGCTCGACGACGTGCAGGCCATCGTGCTCACCCACGGGCACGAGGACCACATCGGCGCGGTGCCCTACCTGCTCGCGCACAAGCCGGACATCCCGCTGGTCGGGTCCGAGTTCACGCTCGCGCTCGTCGAGGCGAAGCTGGCCGAGCGCCGGCTGGACCCGTACACGCTGACCGTCCGCGAGGGTGGCAAGGAACGGCTCGGACCGTTCGAGTGTGAGTTCTTCGCGGTCAACCACTCCATCCCGGACGCGCTGGCCGTGGCCGTGCGGACGCCGGCCGGCCTGATCCTGCACACCGGCGACTTCAAGATGGACCAGGTGCCGCTCGACGGCCGGATCACCGACCTGGCGGGGTTCGCGCGGCTCGGCGCCGAGGGCGTCGACCTGCTGCTGTCCGACTCCACCAACGCGGAGATCCCCGGCTTCGTCACGCCCGAGCGCGACATCGGCCCGGTCCTCAACTCGATCTTCGGCAAGGCCCGCGGGCGGGTCATCGTGGCGAGCTTCGCCTCGCACGTGCACCGCGTGCAGCAGGTCATGGACGCCGCCTACGAGTACGACCGCAAGGTGGCCCTGATCGGCCGCTCGATGGTCCGCAACATGGGCATCGCCCGCGACCTCGGCCTGCTGCGGATCCCCGAGGGACTGCTGGTCGGCCTGGACGAGGCGACGAACCTGCCGCCGGACGAGATCGTCTTCATGTCGACGGGTTCGCAGGGCGAGCCGATGAGCGCGCTGGGCCGCATGTCGACCGGCGACCACCGGCACATCACCATCGCGCCCGGCGACACCGTGGTGCTGGCCAGCTCGCTGGTCCCCGGGAACGAGACCTCGGTCTACCGGGTCATCAACCAGCTCGCCCGCGCGGGCGCCACCGTGGTGCACAAGGACACCGCCAAGGTGCACGTCTCCGGGCACGCCCCGGCGGGGGAGCTGCTCTACCTGCTCAACGTCGTACGCCCGAGCAACCTGATGCCGGTGCACGGCGAGTGGCGCCACCTGCGCGCCCACGCGCGGCTCGGCATCGAGTCCGGAGTGGCGCCCGACCGGGTGGTGCTCTGTGAGGACGGCGACGTCGTCGACCTGGTCGAGGGGCACGCCCGGCACGTCGGCCGGGTCAAGAGCCGCTACGTGTACGTGGACGGCCTCGCCGTCGGCGACGTGAGCGAGTCCCTGCTGACCGAGCGCCGCATCCTCGGCGACGGTGGCTTCATCTCCGCCACCGTGGTGATCGACTCGGTCACCGGCAAGGTCGTCGGCGAGCCCAGCGTCATGGCCAAGGGCTTCTCCGAAGACCCGGAGGCGTTCAGCCCGGTGCTGCCCTTGCTCACCGCCGCGCTGGACCGCTCGGCCGAGGAGGGCATCACCGACACCCACCAGTTGCAGCAGGTCGTCCGCCGTACGGTCGGCCGCTGGGTCAACGACGCGTACCGCCGTCGCCCGATGATCGTCCCGACCGTCGTCGAGGTCTGACAATCTCATTGAACCGTTCAGGTCTCTCTTTCGTATCGATGGGCACGGTGCCGCCCCCACGGCACCGCGATGCGAGGGGAGTACCGAATGCAGCGCAGAACGGTCGTGGCAATCGCGGCGACGGTGACGGCGGCGGGAGCGGCGGTGGCTTTCACCCTGCCGTCGATGGCCGGTACGGAACCGACGCGGCGCGCCACCGCGCAATCCGCGGACCAGGTGGCGCCCCAGTTGCTCGCCGCGATGAAGCGCGACCTCGGCCTCAGCGCCGACGAGGCCACCGCCCGGGTGCAGCGGGCGAAGTGGGCCAGCGGCGTGAGCGCCCAGCTGCGTGGCGCCTCCGGTGACTCGTACGGCGGTGCCTGGCTGGGCAAGGACGGCACCACGCTGAACATCGCGATCACCGACGCCGGCCTGGCCGACGAGGTCCGCGCCGCCGGCGCCCAGCCCAAGCTGGTGAAGCGCAGCGTGGCGCAGCTCGACGCCGCCAAGCGGGCGCTGGACGAGACCGCGTCGAAGTCCGACCGCGCCCTCCCCGGCTGGTACGTGGACGTGGCGGCGAACCAGGTCGTGCTGCAGGCGCTGCGCGGCGACGCCGACCGGGCCTGGGCGCTCGCCGAGGAGGCGGGCATCCCGGCCTCCGCGGTGCGGGTCGCCACGGTCAAGGCGGCGCCGAAGCCGCTGGCCGACGTGATCGGTGCCCAGGCCTACTTCATCGGCCAGGCGCGCTGCTCGATCGGCTTCGCGGTCCAGGGCGGCTTCGTCACCGCCGGGCACTGCGGCGCCGAGGGCACGCAGACCACCGACCTCGAGGGCCTGCCGCAGGGCGAGGTCGCCGACTCGGTCTTCCCAGGTAACGCCGACCTCGGTTTCGTGCAGACCAACGCCGACGTGCAGCTCCAGCCGTTCGTGGACGACTTCGACGGCAACGCGCTGCCGGTCGGCGGCTCCACCGAGGCGCCCGTCGGCGCGGCCGTCTGCCGCTCCGGCTCCACCACCGGCACGTTCTGCGGGACGATCCTGGCCAAGAACCAGACGGTCAACTACCCGGAGGGCGCCGTCACCGGTCTCACCCGTACGGACGTCTGCGCCGAGGGCGGCGACTCCGGCGGCCCGTGGCTGTCGGGCGACCAGGCGCAGGGTGTCACCTCGGGCGGGTCCGGCGACTGCACGGTCGGCGGCGAGACGTTCTTCCAGCCGCTCGACGAGATCCTGGAGCGCAACAACCTGACGCTGCTCACCACCGGCGGCGCCGGCGGCGGTGACCAGCAGGGCGGCGGTCAGCAGGGCGGCGGCGAGCAGGGCGGCGGCGAGCAGGGCGAGAACGGCGACGAGCAGGCCGACGACCAGCCGGGCAACGGCAACGGCAGGGGCAACGGCAACGGGCAGAACCGCGGCCGGGGCCTGGTGGGCCTGCACGGCTGAGCCCTTCCCCAGACGTGCTGCCCGCGTAGGCCATCCTCCGTCCTGCGCGGGCAGCACTGTTTCTTATAGCGTGCAAGCGTGGGGTATTCGCTCCTGATCGTGGCCGCTGTGAGCGCGCACTACGCGTTCCTGGCGTTCGGTGTCCTCGGCGGCTTCCTCGCCTGGCGCTGGCCCCGGCTGATCTGGACCCAGGTCGCCGCCGCGCTCTGGCTGCTGATCATCGTCCTGACGAACCTCTACTGCCCGCTCACCTGGCTCGAGGACCGGGCCCGGGAGCGCCTCGGCGAGCCACCGCTCGAGGGCGGCTTCCTCGACAACCACGTCGCCGGGATCTTCTATCCGTCCGGCTACGAGCGGGTCGCCCAGATCGTGGTGGCGGTGCTGGTGCTGACCTCGTGGACCGGCTTCTGGCTACTTCAGCGCCGCAACCGCCTCCGCCAGCTCGATGCCCGTGGCGATGCCGCAGATCATCACCTGGTCTAGCTGCGCGGGCGTCACGCCGTGCTCGAAGTCGGCGCCGACCTCGCCCACCACCCGCACCACGCCGTCGTCGCCGGTGTGCACGTACGCCTTCGGCCAGAGCCGGTCGTGGTTCCAGGCGTTGCAGAACGCGTAGAGCTGCGGCACGTCGTCGGTGCTGAACTCGACCTGGGTCAGCGACCTGACCTGGAAGATCTCGTGGTTCTTACCGAGCCGGAAGAAGTAGATCAGGCAGCCCTGCCAGTTGCCGCCGACGTCGCCGTCCTCGTCGAGGAAGTGGGCGAAGTCGCGGGCGTTCAACGCCGAGATGATCAGCTCGTTGCTCAACGGCTGCAGGGACGCGGGCATGTCCTGATCTTAATCCGCGGAAAAAGCGAAATCTGGTCACGGTGCGGCGCGCGGGGCCGCGGGCGCGTCGAGGCTACGGTAATGGACATGGCGGGCCGAACTCCTCCGGCGAGCCGGGGCCGTGCCGCGTCCAAGGGCGGCGCCGCGTCGGCGCGTACCCGTCAGCCGGTGCGCCAGCCCGTCCGCAAGGCCGCCGCCGCCCCGGCCCGCAAGTCCACCCCGGCGCGCAAGACGACCCCGGCACGAAGCCGGGCCCGTAGCGCCACCCGGGCGCGTCCCAGCGTCGGCGCGGCCGTCGCCGGCGGCATCGGCCGCGGTGCCGGCGCCCTCTGGATGGGGTTGGCGCACAGCGTCGGCTGGGTCGCCCGCGGCGTCGGACGGCAGGCGGCCACCGCCAAGGAGATCGATCCGGAGCACCGCCGCGACGGCGCCGGCCTGCTCATGCTCGGCCTGGCCATCCTCGTCGGGGTCGCGGTCTGGGCCGGCTCGGCCGGGCCGGTCGGCGAATGGCTCGCCGACGCGGTGCGGCTGTTCCTCGGCGGCCTGGGCGTCCTGCTCCCGCTTCTCCTGCTGTACGGCGCCATCCGCTTCATGCGCAAGCCCGCCGACCCGGAGCATCGGGGCCGGTCCGTGGTCGGCTGGAGCGCCCTGCTCATCGCCTCGGCGAGCCTGCTGCACATCGCCCAGCGCCCCGCCGACGACGTCGAGCTCACCAACTCCGGAGGCCTCCTCGGGTACGGGGTGGGCGCGCTGCTCGAACGTGCGGTGACCGCGTGGGTCGCCGTACCGTTGCTGATCCTGCTCTTCGTCTTCGGTCTGCTCGTCATCACCGCGACGCCGATCAACCGGATCCCCGAGCGGTTGCTGCTCCTCGCCGACGTGCTGCTCGGCCGGTCGACCGCCCGGGCGCCGATGCCGGCCCCCGAGCCGCCCGACCTCGACGACGAGGAGCCGGAGGAGCCGTCGGAGGAGCCCAGGACCCGCCGTCCGGCGCGCCGCCGCCAGGGGTCGCTCGCCGACATCGGTCTGGGCCCGCAGGACGAGGGGGCCGGCGACGAGATCCTGCACGACACGGTCGCCCTGCCGCGCGGCGCCAAGCTTCCGGCGAGCCGCGCCCCCGATCCGCCGGAGCACTCACCGCTGCCTACCCGCGCCGAGCAGTTGGAGATCGCCTCGGTGCCGGGAGACTACCGCCTGCCGCCGCCGAACCTGCTCGGCAAGGGGGCCGCCCCGAAGACGCGCAGCCGCGCCAACGACGAGATCATGGCGGCGCTCACCGGCGTCTTCGACCAGTTCAACGTCGACGCCCAGGTCACCGGCTTCACCCGCGGACCGACGGTCACCCGCTACGAGGTCGAGGTCGGCTCGGGCGTCAAGGTCGAGCGGATCACCCAGCTCTCGCGCAACATCGCGTACGCGGTGAAGTCGCCCGACGTGCGCATCCTGTCGCCGATCCCGGGCAAGAGCGCGGTCGGCGTCGAGATTCCCAACACGGATCCGGAGAACGTCTCCCTCGGCGACGTCCTGCGATCGCGCGCCGCGACGGCCGACCACCACCCGATGCTGGTCGCCCTCGGCAAGGACATCGAGGGCGGGTTCGTCGTCGCCAACCTGGCGAAGATGCCGCACATCCTCATCGCGGGCGCCACCGGCGCCGGCAAGTCCTCCTGCCTGAACTCGCTGCTGGTGTCGCTGCTGACCCGGGCCACCCCGGACGAGGTCCGGCTGCTACTCGTCGACCCCAAGCGGGTGGAGATGACCGCGTACGAGGGCATCCCGCACCTCGTCACGCCGATCGTCACCAACCCGAAGAAGGCGGCCGACGCCCTCGAGTGGGTCGTCCGCGAGATGGACATGCGCTACGACGACCTCGCCGCCAACGGGGTACGCCACATCGACGACTTCAACCGCAAGGTCCGCAACGGCGAGATCACGGCGCCGCCGGGCAGCGAGCGGGTCATGAAGCCGTACCCGTACCTGTTGGTGATCGTCGACGAGCTGGCCGACCTGATGATGGTCGCGCCGCGCGACGTGGAGGACTCGGTCGTCCGCATCACCCAGCTCGCCCGCGCCGCCGGCATCCACCTGGTCCTGGCCACCCAGCGGCCCTCGGTGGACGTGGTGACCGGCCTCATCAAGGCCAACGTCCCGTCCCGGCTGGCGTTCGCCACCAGCTCGCTGGCCGACTCGCGGGTCATCCTCGACCAGCCGGGCGCGGAGAAGCTCCTGGGCCGCGGCGACGGCCTCTTCCTGCCGATGGGCGCCTCCAAGCCGATCCGCATCCAGGGCGCCTGGGTGGACGAGAAGGAGATCGCCCAGGTCGTCAAGTTCTGCAAGGACCAGCGGGAGCCGCAGTTCCGCGAGGACGTCACCGCCCCGGTGGCGAACAAGAAGAAGGAGATCGACGAGGAGATCGGCGAGGACCTCGAGGTCCTGCTCCAGGCGATCGAGCTCGTCGTCACCTCGCAGTTCGGCTCGACCTCGATGCTGCAGCGCAAGCTGCGCGTCGGGTTCGCCAAGGCGGGCCGCCTGATGGACCTGATGGAGACCCGCGGCATCGTCGGACCCTCCGAGGGCTCCAAGGCGCGCGAGGTGCTCGTCAAACCGGACGAACTGGAAGCAACTCTCGCCACCCTCCGCTTGGACGACTGAGCCTTTCCGCCCGGACGATCGAGCCACTCCGCCTGGACGACCGGGCCGGGACAGCCGGTAACCTTGGCGGGTGTCCGTGACTCCCCCGCCCCGCCGCGTCGCTCTGCTCACCCTCGGCTGCGCCCGCAACGAAGTCGACTCCGAGGAGCTCGCCGCGCGCCTCGACGCCGGGGGGTGGCAGGTCAGCACGGACGCCGAGGGCGCCGACGTGGTGGTCGTCAACACCTGCGGTTTCGTCGAGAAGGCCAAGCAGGACTCGATCGAGACGCTGCTCGCCGCCGCGGACACCGGGGCCAAGGTCGTCGCCGCCGGCTGCATGGCCGAACGGTACGGGCGGGAGCTGGCCGACAGCCTGCCCGAGGCGCAGGCGGTGCTGGGCTTCGACGACTACACCGACATCGCCGCCCGGCTCGATGGCGTGCTGGCAGGCGAGAAGTTCGACGCGCACACTCCCCGGGACCGGCGTGAGCTGCTGCCGCTGACCCCGGTGCACCGCCAGGCCGCGAAGGTGGTCGTGCCCGGCCACGCCACCGTCGACGAGCACACCCCCGCCCACCTGCGCACGGTGCTGCGCCGCCGGCTCGACACCGGGCCGGTCGCCAGCCTGAAGCTCGCCAGTGGATGCGACCGCCGGTGCTCGTTCTGCGCGATCCCGGCGTTCCGGGGCGCGTTCGTCTCCCGTGACCCGCAGGAGCTTCTCGCCGAGGCGGAGTGGCTGGCCGGCACGGGCGTGCGTGAGCTGGTGCTGGTCAGCGAGAACAGCACGTCGTACGGCAAGGACCTCGGCGACCCGAGGGCCCTGGAGAAGCTGCTCCCGCAGCTCGCGGCCGTCGAGGGGATCGTGCGGGTGCGCGCGAGCTACCTGCAGCCCGCCGAGACCCGGCCCGGCCTGGTCGAGGTCATCGCCACGACCCCGGGGGTCGCCGCCTACTACGACCTGTCGTTCCAGCACTCGAGCGAGCCGGTGCTGCGCCGAATGCGGCGCTTCGGGTCGACCGAGCGCTTCCTCGACCTGCTCGCCTCCGCGCGGGCCCTGGCGCCCGAGGCCGGCGCCCGCAGCAACTTCATCGTCGGCTTCCCCGGCGAGACCCGGCAGGACGTCGACGAGCTGGTCCGCTTTCTCACGGAGGCGCGCCTCGACGCCATCGGCGTCTTCGACTACAGCGACGAGGACGGCACGGAGGCCGCCGGTCTCTCCGGCAAGGTGCGCGAGGACACCCTCAAGCGCCGGTACGCCCGGATCAGCGACCTCGCCGACGAGCTGTGCGCCCAGCGCGCGGAGGACCGTCTCGGCTCGGTGGTCGAGGTGATGGTCGACACCGTGGAGGCGGGCGAGATCGAGGGCCGCGCCGAGCACCAGGCCCCGGAGGTGGACGGCTCGACCACGCTGGTCGCGGGCGACGCCCAGGTCGACCTGGCGGCGCTGCGCCCCGGCGACCTCGTCCGAGCCCGGGTCACGGGCACCGAGGGCGTCGACCTGATCGCCGTACCCATCGAGATGATCTCCGCGGCTTCCGCGGCGCGGCCGGCCACCTCCCTGCCGACGGTGGCGACCGCGCCATGACCGAGGAGCCGGTGCCGGTCGCCGCCCCCCGGCGCGTCCCGCTCAACAACCCGGCGAACATGCTGACGGCCGTCCGGATCGTGCTCGTCCCGGTCTTCGTGGTCTTCACCGCGATCTCGGAGACGGCCGGAACCGGCTGGCGCATCGCGGCCTGCCTGACCTTCTGCGTGGCGTCGGCGACGGACTTCGCGGACGGCTGGATCGCCCGCCGCTACCAGCTAGTCACCTCGTTCGGCAAGGTGGCGGACCCGATCGCCGACAAGGCCCTGACCGGCAGCGCGCTGATCCTGCTGTCGGCGTACGACCGGCTGTCGTGGTGGGTGACGGGGCTGATCCTGCTCCGTGAGTGGGGCGTCACCGCGCTGCGGTTCTGGGTGATCCGCTACGGCATCATCCCGGCCAGCCGCGGCGGCAAGCTCAAGACCGCCCTGCAGATCCTGGCCATCGCCTGGCTGCTCTGGCCGGTGCCGGCGCCCTTCGACGCGGT
The DNA here is from genome assembly GCF_003751945.1 of Couchioplanes caeruleus. Classification (NCBI taxonomy): domain Bacteria; kingdom Bacillati; phylum Actinomycetota; class Actinomycetes; order Micromonosporales; family Micromonosporaceae; genus Couchioplanes; species Couchioplanes caeruleus. Next base: position 6,081,697 of record NZ_RJKL01000001.1, read on the forward strand.
GGGGACCTGGCTGATGGTGGCGGCCCTGCTGATCACCATGGTCACCGGCGCGGACTACGTCCTGCAGGCGTTACGGATCCGCCGGGAGGCGCTCTCCCGGCCGGGGGACTAACCCGGGCCTCCGGGGGGTACGACGGGGTCTCGGCGCAGGCCCGCCGGATCGAGTGGGGGGACATGGACACCGGAGTAGCCGCGGCGGCGGTCGTACACGCTCTCGTGGATCGCCGTCAGACGCTGGCGGTGGCGGAATCGCTGACCGGCGGGCTGCTGGCGGCCACCGTCGTCGAGATCCCCGGGGTCAGCGCGGTGTTCCGGGGCGGCGTGGTCGTGTATGCGACAGATCTCAAGCATGCGCTGGCGGGCGTACCCGAGGATCTGCTGGCCGACCGCGGCCCGGTGGACCCGGACGTGGCGCAAGCGATGGCCGAGGGCGTCCGGGGCCGCTGCGGCGCCGACTGGGGGCTGGCCACCACCGGCGTGGCGGGGCCCGAACCGCAGGACGGCAAGCCCGTCGGCCTGGTGTTCGTGGCGGTGGCGGGGCCGGTCCGGACGCAGGTCCAGGAGCTCAAGCTCGACGGCTCGAGGGCCGACATCCGGCGCGAGACGATGACCTCCGCCCTCACGCTCCTCGTCGAGGAACTCCGGGATTCCGAGGCGGCGACCCCGGCCTGACCATGCCGTCACGTATTCGTCATGATCGTCTCAAGAGTCCCGCGCGCGTCCCGGGAGTGCCCACCCGTCCCGGAATTCGGCGGGGCGGGATGTCGGCGTCGCGCGCACCGGGTACGGTTGCGGGAAGCCTCCGGCGGCTGCCGGTGGCCCCGCCGCAGGAGGAGGTGCCATGGTCCTGCTACGCCGGGTAATCGGTGACGCACTTCGGGCGCGCAGGCAGGGACAGCACCGCACGCTGCGTGAGGTGTCGACCGCCGCCAACGTGAGCCTCGGATACCTCTCCGAGATCGAACGCGGCCAGAAGGAAGCTTCCAGCGAGCTGCTGGCCGCCATCTGCGAGGCCCTCGGCGCCCGCCTCTCCGAGGTGCTCGGCGAGGTGAGCGGCACACTCGCGCTCGCGGAGGGCATGTCGGGCGTGCTCGTGCCGGTGGAGCACACACCGGCCCAGACGGCCGGTTCCACCGCCGCTCCGGATACCCAGGCCGCCGCCTCAGCGCAGGCTGCGCAGACCGTCGCGGCCGGCACGAGGGTGAAGCAGCAGGCCAAGGAAGCGGCGCCGGTGCGCCAGGTCACGACCGGCGGCGGCGTCTCGGTCTCCGTCCGCCAGGACAACCCGCTCAAGGCCACGCTCCGCACCCGCCGCAAGCGCGAGCGCGACGTGGTGTGCGCGGCCTGATCGCCTGAGACCTCGCCTATCCCGATCCACGTTTCTGCCGGTCCGGCCCTTGCTTTCCGGGATTGCCGGGCAGCCCCGCCGGCGATTCTCGCCGTGGCGAACCGTGATCAACCGGCGGCGCCACGGCGTCGCCGGAACGTCGATCGGCGCGTAGCCTCGAACGTGGGGGATCCCCCTGGAACACCCTGAGATCCCCCCGAGGTCACGTGACGCCGGTGGCGAAGAGCTGACACGATGGAGCCCGCGCCATCGTGAAGACCCCTCGGGCCCGCGTCGGTGGCGCGTCCGATGCAGCGACATTGAGGGGATACCGCGGATATGGCGAACCCGTTCGTCAAGGGCTGGCATTACGTGATGGCGCTCTTCGGCGCGAAGATCGACGAGTACGCCGATCCCAAGGTGCAGATCCAGCAGGCCATCGAGGATGCCCAGCGGCAGCACCAGGCGCTCGTGCAGCAGGCCGCGGCCGTGATCGGCAACCAGCGTCAGCTCGAGATGAAGCTGTCGCGGCAGATGTCCGAGGTCGAGAAGCTGCAGGGCATGGCCCGCCAGGCGCTGGTCCTGGCCGACCGCGCCCGCGCCGCCGGCGACGAGGCCGAGGCCCAGAAGTACGAGTCGACGGCGCAGACGCTCGCCACCCAGCTCGTCTCCGGCGAGCAGTCGATGGAAGACCTGAAGACCCTGCACGACCAGGCGCTCGGCGCGGCCGGTCAGGCCCGCAAGGCGGTCGAGAACAACGCGATGGTGCTCCAGCAGCGCATCGCCGAGCGTTCCCGCCTGCTCAGCCAGCTCGAGCAGGCCAAGATGCAGGAAACCGTCGCGAAGTCGCTCGAGTCGATGTCCTCGCTGGCCGCGCCGGGCAACACCCCGTCCCTGGACGAGGTCCGCGACAAGATCGAGCAGCGCTACGCCAACGCCATGGGCCGCGCCGAACTCGCCTCCAACTCGGTCGAGGGACGCATGCTCGAGGTGCAGAAGTCGAGCCTCGACCTGGCCGGCTCGTCGCGCCTCGAGCAGATCCGGGCCAGCATGGCGGGCGAGAAGCTCGGCGGCACCCCGGCCCAGCCGGCGGTGGAGAAGGCCCCGGCGGCGGACCCGGCCGGCGTCGCCCGCCTGGACGAGATCCGGGCCAGCATGAACAAGCGCGGAGACACGACGGCCGCGGGTTGAGCGCCGCGGGGTTGACCCCCGCACCGACCCGGCCCGCGGGCGCTCAGTTCGGCCGGGCCGAGGAGCGGTTGGTCAGTTCGGCGGGCCGGACGGGATCGCTCAGCTAGGCCGGGGCTCGACCCGGTCCGCGGCGGCCCGGTCGGGGCCGTCGAGGACGGGACACCGAAGACCGGCCGGTCGCAAGTCCGGCCGGAGGAGCGGAGAGGGGAGCGGACGGTGGACGAGAGGACCAGATACTTCCGGCGGCTCAAGCGCCTGCGCGGTGCGACGCGGCGGTGGAGCGTCATCGGAGGTGGTCTGACCGCCGCCACCGCGGTGCTCACCCCGTACGCGGGGATCGGGGTCGCGGATGCCGCCTGGGCCGCGTCCGCCGGGGCCTCCGTGGCCCTCGCCTGGTGGCGCTGGAGTGACCACCGGCAGCTCGCGGCGACCCCGGCGCCGCCGGCCCCTCCGCCTGCCCTGCCGGGCCAGCGTCTGGTCGCCGCGGTGGAACGCTTCCCGGCGGGCCGTCAGGTGCTCCAGGAAGTACGCCGTCACCGCAACCGTTACGCCGTCCGAGGTTCCGCCGTGGCACAGGCCTGGGACCGCCTGGATCGCGCGTCCACCGCGCTCACCGGCCTCACCGGCCGCCTGACCGGCCCGGGCGAGGGCGCGGCGCTGGAGGCGGCCGTGGCCGAGCAGTGGCTCCGCGACCTCGGTCAGCGCGTGGCCAGCGTCGAACGAGCGTTCCCGCTGACCTCGGAAGACGGCCGCGCGGCCCTGGAACAGTCCCACGAAAGCCTGGCGAACCAGTTCACTGAGGGCGTGACCGCCTACGAACGGCTGGTCGCGGCGGCGGCGAGCTACGTCGCCGAGGACGGTCACCCGGTCACTGGGCAGCACCCGGCCCTGACCAGCCTGATCGACGCGACCGACCGGCTACGCGGCCTCGCCGAGGGCCTCTCGGAGCTGAAGCGCCCCTCCGCCCCCGCCGCCTGACCGCCCGCCCGGGACGCCGCCGGCCCGGCCGCACACGGCGGCCGGCATGTCCGCCCGGGCGTCCGGGCCGGAGCCCGCGGCGGCTCGGGTGCTGTCAGGGCTTCGGCTGGCAGCGGGGGCACCAGTAGGTCACCCGGTCGTCCTGTTCCGCCTTCTGGATAGCCGTGCCGCAGCGGCGGCACGGCTGCGCCCTGCGGCCGTACACATAGCTGGTCTGGCCTTTGTGTAGTGAGCCCGTCGTCGTCTGCGTCCAGCGGCCGCGGTTCGACGCCACGAGCTTCTGGGCGAGGGTGACCGTCGCGGTCAGGTCCGGGACGTCGGCGACGGGGGTCCACGGCCACAGGCCGCGCAGGAACAGGGTCTCCGCCTTGTAGAGGTTGCCCACTCCGGCGAGGTTGCGCTGGTCGAGGAGCGCCTCCGCGATGCTGGCCTGCGGCTTCGCGGCGATGCGGCGCACCGCCTCGGCCGGGTCCCAGTCCGCGCCCAGCAGGTCAGGGCCGAGGTGACCCACGAGGGTGTCTTCCTGCGCGGTCGGTACGAGCGTGACCTCGTGGAGGTGGTAACCGACCGCGGCGGAGCGCTTCGTCCGCAACACCACGCGGATGAGATGAGCCGGTCGGCCGGTCCAGCGCTCGCCCGGGGCGTACGCGCGCCACGCGCCGTCCATGCGCAGGTGTGAGTGCAGCGTCATGGCGCGGTCGTCGCGGGTGAGCCGGAGCAGCAGATGCTTGCCGCGGCTGGCCGATTCCGTGACCGTCCAGCCGGTCAGGTCGGTGGCCGCCAGCCGAGGCACCCGGAAGTCCGATCCGGTGAGGACGTCGCCGGTCAGCGCGCGTTCCAGGACGCGGGCGGTGTTCCAGACGGTGTCACCCTCGGGCATGCTTCCCATCCTGCCCCAGGACACCGATGGGATCAGCGTTCCGCTACCCGCAGCACGTCGCCGGGACGGACCGACAGGACCACGACCGCGCGGCCGCCGTTGACCGCGATCGCTACCCGGCCGGCGGAGTCCTCGTACACGATGAGCTCGCCCTTGCCCGCGTCCCCGAACGTCTGGGCGCGCCTGGCCTTGACCCCGCCGACGACGAGGTCGGGACCGAGACCGGTGAGCATCGCGCCGCCGGCCGCGAGCTGCACGTTGCCGAAGCGGTCGACCGTGACGACCTCGGCCTCGATCCAGCCGTCGCCGAGGGCGACGATGGGGTCGGGCAGGCGCACCACCGACTTGGGGTCGACCGGCGTTCCGGCGTCGGCCAGCGGTGCGCCGAGCGCGAGACGCGCGGCCACCGGGGAGAAGATGTCGCGGCCGTGGAAGGTGCGCGAGACGTCGCCGAGGAACCAGTCCGCATTGGTCAGTTCCACCACGGTGTCGAGGCCGCCCAGGGCCTCCGCCGCCCAGACCAGCAGGCCGTTGTCCGGGCCGACGAGCAGGCCGTTCGGGGTGCCGACGGCGATGCCGCGACGCTCGGTGCCTACTCCCGGGTCGACCACGGCGACGTGGACGGATGGCGGCAGGTGCGACGCCGTCTGCGCCAGCACCGCCGCTCCGCGGGCCACGTCGGCCGGCGGCACGTGGTGGGTGACGTCGATGACACGTACGGCGGGAGCGAACCGCGCGATCACCCCGTGGCAGGCGGCGGCGAAACCGTCGAAGGTGCCGTAATCGGTGGTGAGGCTGATCCATCCATAGGTGCCCATGGGGAGTTACGTTACTGCCCCGGCACGCTCTGTGTGCGACAGGCCCGGCGGCGCGCCGCTTCGCGTGGCAGGGTGGGGCAATGCGTCTCGTCATCTTCACCGAACCGCAGCAGGGTGCCTCCTACGACGACCTGCGCCGCGTCGCCCAGTTCGCCGAGGAGTCCGGATACGACGGCTTCTTCCGCTCCGATCACTACCTCGCGATGGGTGGCGACGGCCTGCCCGGCCCGACCGACGCGTGGGTGACGCTCGCCGGGCTCGCCGTGCAGACGTCCCGCATCCGGCTCGGCACGCTGGTCACCTCGGCGACGTTCCGGCTGCCCGGCCCGCTGGCGATCAGCGTCGCCCAGGTCGACGCGATGAGCGGCGGGCGGGTCGAGCTCGGGCTCGGCGGCGGCTGGTTCGAGGCCGAGCACACCGGGTACGGCATCCCGTTCCCGCCGCTCGGCCAGCGCTTCGACCGCCTCGAGGAGCAGCTCGAGATCGTGTCCGGCCTCTGGACCACCCCGCAGGGACAGAAGTTCAGCTTCGACGGCAAGCACTACCAGGTGCTGGACTCGCCGGCGCTGCCGAAGCCGGTGCAGTCCCCGCGCCCGCCGATCATCGTGGGCGGTACGGGCAAGAAGCGCACCCCGGCCCTCGCCGCCAGGTACGCGGACGAGTTCAACACCCCGTTCGCCATGATCGAGGACCTGCCCGCCATGTACGACCGGGTCCGGGCCGCGTCGCAGGAGATCGGCCGCGCCACCCCACCGGCGTTCTCGTCGACGGCGGTGCTCTGCGTCGGCCGCGACGACGCGGAGGTCGCCCGTCGGGCGGCGGCGATCGGGCGCGAGGTCGAGGAGATGCGCGGCCACGGCGGCATCGTCGGCACGCCCGATCAGGCGGTGGACATCCTCGGCCGGTACGCCGAGGCGGGCGCCTCCCGGATGTACCTGCAGCTCCTGGACCTCAGCGACCTGCATCACCTCGACCTGGTGGCGACGGCCGTCGCGCCGCAACTGCCCTGAGCCGCGCCGCAACTGCCCTGAGCCGCGCCGCAACTGCCCTGAGCCGCGCCGCAACTGCCCTGAGCCGCGCTTCAAATGCCCGGACGGGTGAGAGCCGGCACGGTTCGCGCGGGCCGGTATGTACCGGGTTGGCGGGGCTACGGCCCTAGATCGTAAAGTCGCCAACCGTGGAGATTGTCACCGCACGGCTGGCTCTGCGCCGGCCGGTCGCCGCCGACGTCGACGCGATCTTCGACGTCCACCACGATGCCGAGGCGTGTCACCACAATCCGTCGGACCTACTCGCCACGCGTACGGACGCCGAGGACGTGTTCGCCCGCTGGGACGGGCACTGGCGCCGGCACGGCTTCGGCTACTGGGTGGTGTCGGCCCGCGAGGACGGTACGACGCTGGGTTTCTGCGGCCTCAAGTTCGTGCGGTTCCGCGACCGGGAGGTGCTCAACCTCTTCTACCGCCTCGCGCCGGCGGCCTGGGGCACCGGCGTGGGCACCGAGGCCGCGACCGCCGTCGTGCGGTGGGCGGGCGAGCATCTTCCGGACTGGCCGATCCTCGCCCGCGTACGCCCCGGCAACGTCGCCTCCCAGAAGGTGGCGCAGCGGGCGGGCCTGACCCGCTCGGCGTCGCTCGACGAGCCGGGCGAGGACGGCCCCGACTGGATGTACACCATCCGCTGGCCGGCCGTCGCACCGGAGACCGATCATCCGATCGCAGGGCACCGGGCAACCGGATGACGCCGGGACCCGTGGCTGTTCCTCGTCATCGCGTGGCGCCTGGCCTATCTGCCCCACCGGGACTGGCCGCCCCGCGACGACGAGATTCCGCAGGCCCGCTATGTGCCGGACCCCATGTATGTGGGCACGTGGCTGCGCGCCGACGAGCGGGAACCGGCCGAAGCGTAGGTCTTCGACAAGCAGGCCGCGAAGGTCGCGGCCCGGCGGTCAGCCGCGGAGGCGTAGGCCCCGGGGTGTGGCCCGGAAGCCCGCGGCCGTCAGTGCGTCTCGAAGCGGCGACGAGTGCACCGACTCGCCGTCGGCTCGTTCGACCGACATGGCTCCCAGGGCTCCGGATCGGACCGCGCCGGCCAGGGCCTGGCCTGCCGCGACCAAGGCTTCCGGGTCGTCCACGAAGGACAGCAGGGTGCGGCCGCCTCGTTCGACATACAGGATGAGGTCGCCGCCGACGAGGACGACGAGGGCGCCGGCCTTGCGGCCCGCGCGGTGGCCGGTGGCCGGGGTCGTCTCGCCGTTGCCGCTGTCGACGACCCTTTCCGGCCAGGGCAGCGCGGCGCCGTACGGGTTGGCCGGGTCGGTGGCGGCGAGGACGACGGCCGTGGCGCCGGCGCGCCGGGTGAGTTCGGCCGGTTCGGCGAGGGCGCGGAGGCGGTCGACCGCGCCCGGGACCGCGAACTGGGCCGCGCCGAGGCCCTCGACGAAGTAGCCGCGCCGGGCGGCCCCGCGTTCCTCCAGGGCGCCGAGGACGGGATACACCGCCGCGAAGCCGCCGGTGACGCCCTCGGCCATCACCGCGCCGCGGGTGACGACCCCGTGGCGTTCGAGCAGGAGGTCGGCCAGGGCCGCGGCACGGCGGGTCGGGTCGAGGTCGCGGTCGGGCAGGCGGGACCAGCGGCCCGCCATCGACGGCGGGCCGCCCCGCGCGGGCATGACCGGGCGCCCGGGGCGCCGGTAGCGGGTGCGGGCCGGCGCCGCCTTGGCGCGGTGGGCGCCGCTGCCTCCGAGCAGGGCCCGCAGCGGCGCCAAGGTGTCGTTGGTGAGGTGGCCCGCCCAGACCAGGTCCCAGACGGCGGCGGCCAGGGCGGTGTCGTCGGTGGAGCCGACCCGGTCGGAGAGCATGCGGAAGAACAGCGCCTGCCCGTCCGCGAGGGCGTCGAGGATCGACCGGTGCAACGGCGTCGTGGCCGGCTCGTCGTCCGGCGGTGGCAGCAGCAGCGGGGCGCTGTCCGCATAGGCGAGGGTGACCCAGCCGTCGCCGCCGGCGATGCTGCCCGCGCCGGCCCAGAGCACCTCGCCGCCGGCGCACAGCTCGTCGAGCTGCGGCGGCGCGTAGTCGGCGACCCGGGCCGGCAGGATCAGACGCTCCCAGGCCGAGGCCGGGACCGCCACGCCCTGGAGCTGCTCGATGGCGGCGGCGAGCGCGTCGACGCCGCGGGCATTGCCGCCGATCTGGTGCCAGCGGGGCAGGAAGGCGGCCAGCACCCGGGGCGGCACGGGCTCGATCTCGCGGCGCAGGGCGGCCAGCGACCGGCGGCGCAGCAGCCGCAGCACCTCGGCGTCGCACCATTCGCTGCCGGCGCCGCCCGGGGAGAACTCGCCCGAGACCACACGGCCGGTGGCGCTGAGCCGCTTGAGGGCCTGTTCGACGACGAAGACGCCGAGGCCGAAGCGGGCGGCGCAGGTGGCGGCCGCGAACGGGCCATGGGTGCGGGCATACCGGGCGACGAGGTCGCCGAGGGGGTCGGTGACCGGCTCCAGGTAGGCCTCGGCCACTCCGACCGGCAGGGCGACACCGAGGGCGTCGCGGTAGCGGCCGGCGTCCTCGACGCCGATCCAGCGCTCCTCGCCGGCGATGCGTACGCGGATGGCCCGGCGGGACGCCGCGAGCTGCTCCGCCCACGCCGGGTCGACCGAGCGTGCGACGAGTTCCTGCGGCGACAGGTCGCCCAGCAGGCGCAGCAGCTCCGCGGCGTCCTCGGCGTCGCGTGGCGAGCGCTGCGCGGTCAGCCACTGCAACTGGCTCTCGCTCTCGGCGACGACCGCCGGATCGAGCAGTTCGCGCAGGTCGACCCGGCCGAGCAACTCGCCGAGCAGGGTGGAATCCAGTGCCAGGGCGGCGGCGCGGCGCTCGGCCAGGGGCGCGTCGCCCTCGTAGAGGAAGGCGCCCACGTATCCGAAGAGCAGTGAGCGGGCGAACGGCGACGGGCGCGGCGTCTCCGCCTCGACGAGGCGCACCTTGCGGCCGGCGATCTCGCGCATCAGGCCGACCAGCCCGGGCACGTCGAAGACGTCCTGGAGGCACTCGCGGGCCGCCTCCAGCGTCACCGGGAAGTCGGCGAACTCGCGCGCCACGTCGAGAAGCTGGGCCGAGCGCTGTCGCTGCTGCCACAGCGGCTGACGCCGGCGCGGGTCGCGGCGCGGCAGCAGCAGCGACCGGGCGGCACACTCGCGGAAGCGCGAGGCGAACAGCGCCGACGTGCCGACCGACTCCTCGACGAGCTGCGCGATCTCCTCGGGGTCGAACGCGACGAGGTCGGCGCCGGGCGGCTCCTCCGCCGTGTCCGGCAGCCGCACCACGATGCCGTCGTCGGAGGGCATGACCTGGCCGTCCACGCCGTACCGCTCGGAGAGCCGGCGGGCGATGGCCAGGGCCCAGGGCGCGTTGACCCGGGCGCCGAGGACGCAGTGGACGGTCATCCGCCAGTCGCCGAGCTCGTCGCGGAACCGCTCGACCACGACCGTCCGGTCGTCGGGCAGGTTACGGGTCGACTCGCGTTGCTCCCGCAGGTAGGCGACGAGGTTGTCGGCGGCCCACTCGTCCAGGCCGGAGTCGCGCAGCGACGCGGTGGCGGTCTCGTCGTCGGCACGGGTGAGCCCGCGCAGCCGGGCGCCGATCGCCCGGCCCAGCTCGACCGGCCGGCCCAGGGTGTCGCCCTTCCAGAACGGCATGCGCGCGGGCGCGCCCGGCGCGGGGGAGACGAGGACGCGGTCGGGCGTGATGTCCTCGATGCGCCACGAGGTGGAGCCGAGGAGGAAGACGTCGCCGACGCGCGACTCGTAGACCATCTCCTCGTCGAGCTCGCCGACCCGGGAGGCGCGCTCCGACCCGGCCAGGAAGACGCCGAACATGCCCCGGTCGGGGATGGTGCCGCCGCTGGTGACGGCGAGCCGCTGGGCGCCGGGCCGGCCGGTGAGCTGGTCGGTCGTCCGGTCCCAGACCAGCCGCGGGCGCAGCTCGGCGAACGCGGTGGAGGGATAGCGGCCGGAGAGCATGTCGAGCACCGCGTGCAGGGCCGAGTCGGGCAGCTCCGCATAGGGCGCGGCCCGGCGCACGAGGGCGGCGAGGTCGTCGGCGTGCCACGGGTCGAGCGAGACCATGGCCACGATCTGCTGGGCCAGGACATCGAGCGGGTTGCGGGGATAACGCAGCTCCTCGATGGCACCCTCGCCCATGCGCTCGGCGACGACGGCGCAGGAGACGAGGTCGCCGCGATGCTTCGGGAAGACGACGCCGCGGGAGACGGCGCCGACCTGGTGACCGGCGCGGCCGATGCGCTGCAGGCCGGCGGAGACCGACGGCGGCGCCTCGATCTGCACGACGAGGTCGACGGCGCCCATGTCGATGCCGAGCTCGAGGCTGGAGGTGGCGACCACGGCGGGCAACTGCCCCGATTTCAGCGCTTCCTCGATCTGCTTGCGCTCCTCGCGCGACACGCTGCCGTGGTGGGCCCGGGCGACCACCGGCGGCGCCCCGCCCGCCTCGCCGGACTGGGCCATGATCTGCGCCGGCGGCCGCGGCGCCGGGGTGAGCTCGCCGCCGGCGCGCTCGAGGGCCAGCTCGTTGATGCGCGCGCAGAGCCGCTCGGCCCCGCGCCGGGAGTTGGTGAAGACGATCGTCGACCGGTGCGCCTGGATCAGGTCGAGCACCCGCTCCTCGACCGCCGGCCAGATGGAGGGGGAGTGGCGGCCCGCGCCCGGATCGTCCGCATCGGTGTGGGGCACCTCGTCGAGGCGGGTCATGTCCTCGACCGGCACCTGGACGGAGACCTCGATGGTCTTGGCGCTGCGCGGCTGGACGATCTCGACGTCCTGCGCGCCGCCGAGGAAGCGGGCGGTGTCCTCGATCGGCCGCACGGTCGCGGAGAGGCCGACCCGCTGGGCGGGACGGCCGAGCAGGGCGTCGAGGCGCTCCAGCGAGAGGGCCAGGTGGGCGCCGCGCTTGGTGGCCGCCACGGCGTGGACCTCATCGACGATGACCGTCTCCACGCCGCGCAGAGACTCGCGGGCGGCGGAGGTCAGCAGGAGGAAGAGCGACTCGGGCGTGGTGATGAGGATGTCGGGCGGAGTGCGCGCGAAGGCGCGGCGCTCGTCGGCCGGGGTGTCGCCGGTGCGCATGCCGACCGTGATGTCGGGTGGCGGTACGCCGAGGCGGCCCGAGGCCTGCCGGATGCCGGTCAGCGGGGCACGCAGGTTGCGCTCGACGTCGACCGCGAGCGCCTTCAGCGGGCTGACGTAGAGGACCCGGCAGCGGTGCTTCGGGTCCTCGGGGACGGGCTCGTGGGCGAGCCGGTCGAGGGACCACAGGAACGCCGCCAGGGTCTTGCCGGAGCCGGTGGGCGCCACCACGAGCGCGTGGCGCCCGGCGCCGATGGCACGCCAGGCGCCGGCCTGGGCGGCCGTGGGCGCAGCGAAGGCCGCCTTGAACCACTCACGGGTAGCGAGGCCGAACTGCTCCAGGACGTCAGGCACAGTCACCATGGTGCCCCGGGGGTCTGACAGAAATCCGGGACCTGCCAGGAAGGCATCAATCAGACGTCGGGTCCCAGGCGGGACGACGGGTCAGCGGCGAGGCCGAACCGGACGGGCCATTTCGCGGCGTAGTGACGTAGGGCACATTGAGGCCTGCCACCGATGTTCGCCGAACAGGAGGCACCGTGCTGACTCGTATCGCCGCGGCAGCCGCCGTGCTGGCCGCCCTGACGCTCACCGCGTCGCCGGCCCGAGCCGTCGGCGCAGGTTACGTCCGCCTCGCCCATCTCTCGCCCGACACCCCGGCCGTCGACGTCTATCTCAAGTCCACCAGCGGCGCGGCCGAGGACCACAGGTTCGACGGCGTCGCGTACGGCGCCATGTCCGACTACCTGCGTCTACCCGCGGGCACCTACTCGGTGGCCATGCGCAAGGCGGGCGCGGCCGCGAGCGCGCCGCCCGTGCTGACCACGCAGGTCACCGTCGACGACGGCGCCGCCTACACGGTCGCGGGCGTGGGCCGCTACGCCGACCTGGGCCTGCGCGTGCTCAAGGACGATCTGCGGCTTCCCGGCCGGGACGAGTCGAAGATCAGGATCATTCAGGCTTCCGTACGCGCACCCGTGCTCGACGTGGGCGGCGCCGACGGCCAGACCATCGCCGACGGGGTCGCGTTCGCCACCACCACCGACTACCGCGCGGTCGACCCGGGCAGGTGGACGGTCAAGGTGAAACCGGCCGGCGGCGGCAGGACCAGTGATCTGCCGTGCACTCTCGGGGCCGGCAACGTCTACTCGCTGCTCGTGCTCGACGATCGCGACGGTGGCCTCAAGCCGGAGCTGCACATCGACGCGGCCCGCCAGGGCGGCGTACCCCAGGGTGGCGTGGCCACCGGCGGCGGAGGCACCGCCCCGGCGGATCCGTTACCGGCGGCACTGCTGCTGGCGGGGCTCGCGGCCGCCGTCGGCGCGGGCGTCGCGGTCGCGCTCAGGCGGCGTCCGCAGACCGCCGGATGACCGTACGCGACACCGCCCGGCGCGCGTTCCTGCCGGTCGCGGCCGCATTGCTGACCGCCGTCGTCGTCGCCACCGGCTACCTGGTGCTGCGCGAGCCCCGTCCCGCCGGTCAGGTGGGCCGGGGCCCCGGCGCCGCTCCTGATGCCGCCCGGTCGGCTGTGCCCGTACCGTCGGACTGGCCGGAGCCGGACGGCCTGCCGGACCCGTTCGGCACCGCGAAGCCGGCGGCGAGCGGGCCGCCGACCCGCCTCCGGGTCGAGGCCGTCGGCATCGACACCGTGCTGGAGGCTCTGCGGCTCGGCGCGGACGGCGAGCTTGTGCCGCCCGAGGGCGACGACCACGCCGGCTGGTACGCGGACGGCACCGCACCCGGCGACGTGGGCCCGGCCGTCCTCGCCGGCCACGTCGACTCGAAGAACGGCCCGGCGGTCTTCTACCGGCTGCGCGAGGTCGGCGTCGGCGACCGGATCGAGGTGATCCGCGGCGGCGCGACGCTCACCTTCACCGTCACCGCGACGGCCTGGTATCCGAAGAACGCGTTCCCGACCGAGCGGGTCTACGGGCCCACACCGGACCGCCAGCTTCGCCTGATCACCTGTGGCGGCGTCTTCGACCGGAGTCTGCGGTCCTACCGGGACAACCTGGTGGTTTATGCGGTGGCCGGGTGACGTCGATGTGCGCTCGCGTCAGGCGCGACTACTCTTAGTAGGAAGAGACGGGTGGGGGCCGATGGCGGTCAGGCGGATGCTCATCGCCGGTCGGTATCGCCTGCGCGAACCGGTCGGCGTCGGCGGGATGGGGCGCGTCTGGCTGGCTCGCGACGAGATGCTCGACCGTGACGTGGCGGTCAAGGAGTTCGTCCTGCCGGAGTGGATGACCGACGGCGAGAAGGCCCGGCTGCGCAACCGGACGCTGCGCGAGGCGCGCAGCGCGGCCCGGCTCAACCATCCGCACGTGGTGAAGATCTACGACGTCGTGCACGCCGTGGACCAGCCGTGGATCGTCATGGAGTACGTGCCGTCGCGCTCGCTGCACCAGGTGCTCCGCGAGGACGGCCCGTATTCCCCCAGGGGTGCCGCCCGCATCGGCCTCGACGTGCTGGAGGCCATCACCGCCGCCCACCGCGCGGGCGTGCTGCACCGCGACGTCAAGCCGCACAACGTCCTCATCGGCACCGACGGCCGGGTGGTGCTCACCGACTTCGGCCTCGCCACGTTCGTCGACGACGGCTCGGTGACCGGGCCGGGGATGGTCGTCGGCTCCCCGCAGTACGTGTCGCCCGAGCGCGCCCGCGACGGCGCGTCCACCGTGGAGTCCGACCTGTGGTCGTTCGGCGCGACCCTGTACGCCGCCGTCGAGGGCCGCTCGCCGTACGCGCGGGAGAGCGCGATGGCGACCCTGCTGGCGCTCGCGACCGAAGAACCCGACCCGCCCACCCGGGCCGGGCCGCTGAGGCCCGTCCTGCTGGGACTGCTGCGGCGCGAGCCGGCCGAGCGCCTCACCGGCGTGGAGGCGGCCCGGCGGCTGCGCGCGGTCCTCGCCGGGGGTGACGGTGGTCCCCGTCCGGTCGTACCGTCGCAGCGCAGAGCCCTGGACGACGAGCTCGCGCCGCACATGCCGAAGCGTCAGGTCCGCGGCGGCGGCGCCGCCGTCCCGCGGGCGCGGGCGGTCCCGGCCCGGCGGGGCACGCCGGTGCGGTCGCGCTCACGGCGCTTGGTCGCGGGAGTGACCGCGGTGGCGTTGCTCGGTGCCGGGAGCGTCGCCGCCGGCCTGGCGTTGCGGGACAATGACGGCGCGGCACCGAACGGCGCGTCCGGCACGGTCTCGCCGCCTCCGGTGCCCACCTCCACGTCCGGCACCGCAGGCGGTACGGGCGGTTTCAGCCCGGTCGGCTGCCTCGGCGGCGCCTCGTCGGTGCAGCGCCGGACCCCTCAGCCGGGGGCGGAGAAGCTGCGCGACGGCTGGGCGCTCTACGAGGGCTGGTCCTATTACACCGAGCGCGGCTTCCACATCGCGGTGCCCGACGGGTGGACGTACGAACGGATCGGTACGACGCTCTGCTTCCGCGACCCGAGCAACCTGCGGGTGCTCAGCATCGACCCGGCGCGCAACGCCAAGGGCGACCCGGTGAAGGCCTGCCGGGACGAGGCGGCCCGGCTGCGGGTCGCGGGCAACCTGCCGGGCTACCAGCAGTACGCCATGAACCGGATCCCCGCGCTGGCCCGGGCCGCGGACTGGGAGTACGCCTACGACGGCCCTTCCGGCGTCCGCATGCACGCGATGACCCGCTGGATCGCCTCCGGCGGCAAGGGCTACGCGTTCGGCTTGATGACCCGGGAACTGGACTGGCCGGCGAACTTCGCCACCTGGGGAATGATCGTCAGCACCTTCTATACCGACGGTTAGCGGTATGGGTCAGTCGGTATGGATAGACGGACGTCTAACTCTGTAATGCTCGGCGTGGCCGCCGCTATACCCCCGGCGACGGCGGACCCGAGCCCCGCGGAGGACTCCCGTGAGAGCAATGCCCCTGATCGGAGCGACGGCGCTGCTGCTCAGCGTCGCCGCCGCGGCCCCGGCGCAGGCTGCCGCCGTGGCGCCGCCCGACATTCCGCTCGCCAACGTCAAGAACCACCTCTCCCAGTTCCAGTCGATCGCCACCGCCAACGGCGGCAACCGTGCGCACGGCCGGCCCGGCTACCTGGCCTCGGTCACCTATGTGAAGGGCCTGCTCGACGCCGCCGGCTTCCAGACCCAGCAGCAGTCCTTCACGTACGGCGGAGCGACCGGTTACAACCTCATCGCGGACTGGCCGGGCGGCAACACCAACGACACCCTGATGGTCGGTGCGCACCTGGACAGCGTCACGGCGGGGCCCGGCATCAACGACAACGGCACCGGCTCGGCGGCGAGCCTGGAGGTCGCGCTCGCCGTGGCCCGCACCGGCTTCCAGCCGACCCGGCATCTACGGTTCGCCTGGTGGGGCGCCGAGGAACTGGGGCTGCGCGGCTCGACCTTCTATGTGAACTCGCTGAGCGCGGCCCAGAAGGCGGCGATCGGCGGCTACCTGAACTTCGACATGGTCGGCTCGCCCAACCCCGGCTATTTCCTCTACGACGGCGACGACTCCGACGGCACCGGCTCGGGTCCCGGCCCGGCCGGCTCCGCCGAGATCGAGGACACGCTGGAGGCCTACTTCACGTCGATCAACGTGCCGACCCGCGGCACCGACTTCGACGGCCGCAGCGACTACGGCCCGTTCATCGCCAACGGCATCCCCGCGGGCGGCATCTTCACCGGCGCCGAGGGCCGCAAGACCGCCGCGCAGGTGGAGCTCTGGGGCGGCACGACGGGCGCGTTCGACCCCTGCTACCACCGCGCCTGCGACACCGTCACGAACGTCAGCGACACCGCGCTGGACCGCAACTCGGACGCGATCGCGTACGCGGTCTGGACGCTGGCCGACGACACCGGGACGCCGGGCGAGACGGTGTTCGGCGACGACTTCGAAACGGCCAGGGGCTGGGCCGCGAACGCGGCGGGCGGCGACACGGCCACCGCCGGCGCGTGGCAGCGCGGTGACCCGGCCGCGACCTCCTCGGGCGTCGCGACCCAGCTCGGCACCGCGGTCAGCGGCAGCAACGACCTGGTCACGGGCGCCGCGGCGGGCACCAGCGCGGGCACGTACGACGTCGACGGCGGCGCCACGACGATCCAGTCGCCCGCGATCGCGCTGCCCAGCGGCACGCTTTCGCTGTCGTTCTCCTGGTACCTGTCGCACCTGAACAATTCCAGCAGCGCGGACTACTTCCGGGTCCGCGTGATCTCCGGCACCACCGTCACCACGGTGTTCAACCAGGCGGGTGCGGCCACCAATCGCGCGGCCTCCTGGCAGAAGGCCACGGTCAACCTCTCCGCGTACGCCGGTCAGACCGTCCGGCTGCAGGTCGAGGCGGCCGACGCGAGCACGGCCAGCCTGGTCGAGGCGGCCGTGGACGACGTCGTCGTCACGAGGTCCTGAGCCCGCGACCCGGGCGGGACAATCCGCTCCGCCCCGGGTACGGCCCCGCTGATACCCTTCGTGAGATGAGTGGCAGTATCCGGCCGGGCTTGGCCCGGCTGTGTTGATCTTGGTAGGCCTTCTCCTCGTCATCGTGGTCACCGCGGTGACCGGCTACTTCGTCGCCCAGGAGTTCGGCTACGTCGCGGTCGACCGCAAACGCCTGCGTCAGGAGGCGGAGCAGGGAGACAAGTCCGCCGAGCGCGCCCTCGCCGTCACCGAACGCCTCTCGTTCGTGCTCTCCGGCGCGCAGCTCGGCATCACCGTCACCGCACTGATCGTCGGGTACGTCGCCGAGCCCTTCCTCGGCGAGGGGCTGGCGGAGCTGCTCGGCGTCGCCGGCGTACCCGCCGCGGTCAGCGTGCCGGTGTCGCTCGTGCTGGCCCTGCTCATCGCGACCGTGGTGCAGATGGTCCTCGGCGAGCTGGCCCCGAAGAACCTCGCGATCGCCCGCGCCGAGCCGGTCGCCAAGGCGCTGGGCCGCTCCACGCTGATCTATCTGACCGTCTTCGGCCCGGTCATCAAGCTCTTCGACGTGGCCGCCGCCAAGCTGCTGCGCCGCGTCGGCATCGAGCCGATCGAGGAGCTGCCCGAGGGCGCCACCGAGGAGGACCTGGAGCAGATCATCGCGGAGTCGCGCGCCGAGGGTCACCTCGACCCGGAGCTCTCCGCCCTGCTCGACCGCGGCCTCGACTTCCGTCGCCGGACGGCCTCGGAGGTCATGGTGCCGCGGGTGGACGTGCACACCGTGCAGGCGTCAGGCCCGGCCGCGCAGGTGGTCGAGCTGCTCGAGACGGGCCGGTCCCGCTTTCCGGTCCGCTCGGGCACCGGGGTGGACGAGATCGTCGGCGTCGTCGGCATCGCGGACCTGCTCGCCGTGCCGCCGGCTTCGCGGGCCACCGTACGGATCTCCGAGATCGCCGTGGCACCGCTGTTCGTGCCCGCCTCCCTGCGCCTGCCGGCCGTGCTGGACCGGCTCCGCGCCGGGCACCGCCAACTGGCCTGCGTCGCCGACGAGTACGGCGGCTTCGCCGGCATCATCACCCTCGAGGACATCGCCGAGGAGCTGGTGGGCCCGATCCGTGACGAGGACGACCTGCCCGAGCCGGCCCCGGCCCGCCAGACCGACGGCTCCTGGATCGTCCCGGCCCGCTGGCGCATCGACGAGGTGACCGACGCGACGGGCGTCCCACTGCCCGAGGGCGAGGACTACGACACCGTGTCCGGCCTGGTGATGGCCCATCTCGGCCGGGTGCCGGAAGTGGGCGACGAGGTGTCGCTGGCGTCCGGGGCGGAGCTGGCCGTCCTCTCCGTGGACCGGCACGTGCCGGAATCGGTCCGGGTCTCCGCCTCATCGCCCTCCTCGCCGGAGGATTCCCGATGAGCCCCACCTGGGCCGGCATCGTCTCGGTGCTGCTGCTCATCGGCAACGGGTTCTTCGTCGCGGCGGAGTTCGCTCTCGTGGCGAGCAAGCGCTACCGCCTCGAACACGCCGCCGCCGACGGCAGCCGGGCCGCCCGCGCCGCGCTCGAGGGCAGCCGCGAGCTGTCGCTGATGCTGGCGGGCGCCCAGCTCGGCATCACCCTGTGCTCGCTCGGCCTCGGCGCCCTCGCGGAGCCGGCCATCGAGCACCTGCTCCACCCGCTGCTGCACGCGGCGGGCCTCCCGGACGTCCCCAGCTCGATCATCGCCCTGCTGGTGGCGCTGGTCATCGTGACGTTCCTGCATCTGGTGATCGGCGAGATGATGCCGAAATCCTGGGCGATCACCGACCCGGAACGCTCGGCAACCCTGCTGGCGCTGCCGTTCCGAGGCTTCGTCCGGCTGGCGCGGCCGGCGCTGGTCGGCCTCAACGGCCTGGCCAACGTGGCGCTGAAGCCGTTCGGGGTGCACCCGCAGGATCAGCTCGCCCAGGCGCACGGGCCGGAGGAGATGCACATCCTGCTGGAGCGGTCGCGGGCGGAAGGGCTGATCGGGGCCGAGCAGACCGAGCTGCTGACCAGCATGCTCAAGCTGCAGGAGATGACGGTGGGCGACCTGCTCATCCCGGACGATCAGTTGGTCACGGTGGCGGCGGGTTCGTCGGCCCGGGACGTGGAGGAGGCTTCGCTGCGGAGCGGGCGCTCGCGGCTCGCGGTGGTGGCCTCTCCGCCTGGCCCCTCTTCGCCGGGCGCTTCGTCATCCGTCTCGGCCGCTTCCTCGCCGGTCTCGGCGGCTGTGCCCGTCTCTCCGGCCGCCTCCTCGCCGGCCTCGGCGGCCTTGTCCGTCCCGGCGGCGGCCTTGCCGGCCGGGACGGTCGTCGGGGTTGTTCATGTGCGGGAGGCGGTGCGGGCGACGACCGCCGGGGTGGCCGCGACGGCCGAGGACCTGATGGACCGTCCGTTCACCCTGGACTGCGCGGTGACGCTCACGGACGCGGTGACCGAGATGCGCGCGGCCCGGGCCCAGTTGGCGATGGTCACCCGAGCCGGGGAAAGAGTGGGCTTCGTGGCACTGGAAGACCTGTTGGAGCAGGTCATCGGCGAGTTCGACGACGAGACTGATCCCATACCGGTGGGTCGGCGGATGCGCTGAGGGATGTGGCGGCCCGCTCGGCGCTGAGAGGGGTGCGGGATGGTCTTCGAGAAGGTACTGCGGGCGTTCGGCGTGGGAGGCCCGGCCGTCGACACCGTCCTGTCCAGCCCCGACACGCACCCGGGAAGCGAACTCGTCGGGGCCGTCCGCCTCACCGGCGGCGACTACGACGTCGACGTGGCGACCGTCGCGGTGGGGTTGGTGAGCCGGGTGGAGGCGGAGGACGGCGACGCGCTCGTCGAGTTCCACCGGGCCTGGGTGGCGGCGGGCTTCACCCTCGCGGCCGGGGAGCACCAGGACCTGCCGTTCGCGATCACGTTGCCGTGGGAGACGCCGCTGACCCACGCGTACGGAAGGAAGCTCAGCGGAATGTCCCTCGGCCTCCGCACGGAGGTGACCCTGGAGGAGGCGGTCGACAACGGCGACGTGGACATCATCGCCGTGCATCCCCTGCCGGCGCAGGAAGCGGTGCTGGAGGCGGTCGTGCAGCTCGGCTTCCAGTTCCGGCACGCCGACGTCGAACGAGGAGCGATCTACGGGGTGAGTCAGGACCTGCCGTTCTACCAGGAAATCCAGTTCACGCCGCCGATGGCGTACTCCCGGGAGATGGACGAACTGGAGGTCACCTTCGTCGCGGATGTCGAAGGAGTGGAGGTGATCCTGGAGATGGAGAAGCACGGAGGACTCCTGCGCCGGCCCCGGGACAGGTACGCGCGACTGCGGCTCACGCACGCGGAGGCGGAGGCCGGGCCGCGGGACTGGACAGCGGCGGTGGAGAAGGTCGTCCGGGAGGCACTGGAGGAGAACCCGCCGCCGGAGTTTCCGGGCGCGGGTGGACTCCACGCTTCCTGAGCCGATGTCGTGCCGCCGCTGCCTGTGGCGGGCCTTCTCCTGCTGCCCCGTGCCTGCGCGCCTTCCATGAGGCAGTGTCGGTGGCGCCTCCCGTGCTTTCCTCGGGAACCTGGGTTTCGTGCTGTCCCCGTCTGCGGAGGTGGTGGCGGGGCCGGGCGGCTATCCCGCGCTGGCGGTCGCCAGCTTGATGCCGAATCCGACGAACAACACTCCGATGCCGGTCGAGGCGGCAGCCGACAGCCGCCGGCGTCGTCGGAACTGCCCGGCCAGGAACTGTCCTCCGAAGATCAAACCGCTGAGGTACAGCGCGCTGAAGAGTTGAAGGACCGCCCCGAGCACCAGGAACGACAGCGCCGGATGCGCATAGCCCGGCTCGACGAACTGGATGAGGAACGACACGATGAACAGGATGGCCTTGGGGTTGAGCAGGCTGACGATGAGGGCCCGCCGGAACGGCCGCCGCATCCCGACGGGCGTCCCCTCTGGTGGGGACTGCCCCGCCGACGGAACGGCGCTCGGAGCGAGATCATCACCCGCAGCGACTTCGTGAACGGCGATGGCCCCCGAGGCATCCGCGCCCGCCGCGCCGGTCGGCCGGCGATCGACCACCCCTCCGCGCTCCCGCCGCTTGCGCCAGGCACTCCGGATGATGCCCAGCCCGACCCAGGCCAGATAGGCGCCACCCGCGTACTTGATGACCATGAAGATCGGCGGATAGGCCCGCAGCAGTGAAGCCACCCCGGCGGCGGCCAGCACCATCAGAACCGTGTCACCGACAAAGACCCCGAAGGCGGCACGGTACCCAGCCCGCACCCCACGCTGCGCGGCGACGGACAGCACGAAGATCGAGTTGGGTCCGGGCAGCAGAATGATCGCCACGGTGCCCAGCACGTAGGTCCAGAAGTCGGTGATTCCCAGCACGGCCCTATCCTCGGTTCGCAGGCCGCCTCCGGGCAGCCCCCGCAGGGACAAGAACCTGTGGCCTTGCCCACCCCAGCCCTCGTCCACCGACGCCACCCGCCGAGCGGCCCATGTGCGGCACGTTCTCACGCTTGCCCGAGCCCACGACAACCACTGCACGGCCGGGGCCGTCGGAGGCAGGCCGCCCTCCGGACCGCGTGACGGGCCATCGCGGCCATCGCGGCCACCGGGGTGTCGCCCTGTCGGCTGGTCCGGGACCGGTCTCACCCCGTCCGCGGGTTCCGGACCGACCTCGTCCCTTTCCTGGCGCCTGCCCTACCAGGGCCTATGTGTGCGGACTGCCCGGTCAAACCCACCTCCATTGCCGGATCCGGCCTGGCCGGTCCCCGCCGATCGCCGGGCCGCCTGGCTGGCCTCCCCCCGATTGCCGGGGCCGCCTGGCGGGACTCCTCGCGATCGGCGGGGGCCGGCCGGTCTGCCCTCACCCGCTTGACAGCGTCGCCCGGTTGACCTCATCCCCGCTTGCCGCGCAACACCGGTCAACCGGCCGCCACTCGGGCTTGCAGGCGCTCCTTGGCCGCCGGCCATTCGTCGACCGTCATCGCGAACAGCACCGTGTCGCGCCAGGTGCCGTCCGGTCGCAGGCGGTGCCGCCGGATCAGGCCGTCCCGGCTTGCTCCGAGGCGTGCGATGGCTTGCTGGGACCGTTCGTTGCGGATGTCGGTGTACCAGAACACCCGTCCGGCCCCGAGCACCTCGAAGGCCCGCTCGAGTAGCAGCAGTTTGGCCTCCGTGTTCACGCCGGTGCGCCACCAGCGGCGGCCGAGGATGGTGTGTCCGATCGCCAGGGCTCCTCCCTTCTCGTCGACGTCGTGGTAGCTCGTCATGCCCATCACCTTGCCGGTGGCCGGATCGCATTGCGCCCACGTCACGCGCTCACCCGACCACTGGTGGCGTGTGGCGAGCGTGACGTGTTCGGCCATCGCTTCGCGGGTGCTCGGCCTTGGCGTCGGGAGGAACTGCCACACCTCGTCGTCTGCTAGTGCCGCCATCAGGCCGTCCACGTGTGCCGGTGAAAGTGGCTCCAGCGAGACGTGCTTTCCGCGCATCGGCACTGCCGTCGTCCACGGCGAGTGCGGCGCGTGGGGGAGGTAGGACGGGATCGCCGACTCCACTCCCGTGTCCGGCTGTGGCAGTCCCGCGACGCGCTGCAACGGGAGCACTCCCGCCCAATGGGGCAGCGGTAGGTCTTCGGGATCGTCGACCACTCCGCCTTCCCGTAGCCGTACCGAAACCTCTGTCAACGGCAGTGAGAGAACGACGGTGGTCGCCAACTCCCGGCTCGTCGGTGGGCGGCTTTCGGCCGCTCGGCCCGCTCCCAGCTTCTCCACCAGGGCCGACATCGCGGCCTTCTTCTCGCTCTCGTCGCCGATCGGCTTGGCGACTCCGTGCGCCACCAGGGACCGGTAGTTGGCACTGTGGTGAAACTGCGAGCGGGCGTAGACCAGCCCGTCCAGCAAGGTCACGGAGACGCACACCCGCACGCCGTCGGCTCGCGCCGTCAGGCCCAGCCGGCCGCCCGTCGAGGCATGCAAATAGAGCGTGTCGCCGACGCGGACATGCATGGTGGGCAGCACCCGGGGCTCTCCGTCAACCACGAACGCCACCGTGCAGTCATAGGCCTCGTCGAGGATCGCGTGTGCCGAGCCGCGCTCGTAGCGCATGCGGTCGCGATGGCGCGTCGCGGTCGTGCGGGCGGTGAGCTGGTAGAGGTCGGTCACCGGATGCTCCTTGCCAGATTTTCTGTACTAGTACAGAATCGACACTGTGACAGAACAATACCAGGTGACCGGCTCGACCGCCGCAGCGATTTCCGGGAGCATCGAGGCCGGCGTTCGCCGGGGCGACTGGGTCTGGGGGGAGGCGTTGCCGCCGATCCGGGTCCTCGCCGACGAGTTGCACGTCAGTCCCGCCACGGTGTCGAAGGCTTATGCGGACCTGCGCCAACGCGGCATTGTGGAGACCTCTGGCCGGCGCGGCACGCGCATCCGGTCGCGTCCGCCGATCGGCGGTGCGCGTGCGGCTCTGCGGCTGCCCGTGCCGGCCGGCGCCCTGGACCTGTCGTCGGGTGATCCGGACGTCCGGCTGCTGCCCGCGCTCGGTCCGCACTTGCGGGTGGTGTCCGATGAGGTCGGAGCGCCGGGAGGTTATGCGGCCGCCGACGCGATGCCCGAGCTCGTCGATGCGGCGGGTCCGCGCCTCGAGGCCGACGGCGTCCCGGTGGCCGCCGGGGCGATCACCGTCACCAACGGCACACTCGACGCCATCGAACGCCTGCTCACCACTCATCTGCGCCCCGGCGACGCGGTGGCCGTGGAAGATCCCGGCTGGGCGAATCTGCTCGATCTGCTCGCCGCGCTCGGCCTGACTCCCCTGCCGGTCGCGATGGACGACGAAGGTCCGCTCCCCGACCGGTTGTTGGACGCTATCGCCTCCGGGGCGCGCGCGGTCGTCATCACCACCCGTGCCCAGAATCCGACCGGCGCGGCGGTCACCACTGAGCGTGCGGCCGCCCTGCGCAAGGTGTTGTCCTTCCGGCCCGAGGTGCTGCTCATCGAGGACGACCATGCCGCCGAGTTGTCCGGCGTGCCGTTGCACTGCCTGAGCGGTGCCACCACCGCCTGGGCGTTCGTCCGGTCGGCGTCCAAACCGTTCGGGCCCGATCTCCGGATCGCCGTGATGGCCGGGGACGAGGCGACCATCGCGCGGGTGGCCGGCCGCATGCGGATCGGCACCGGCTGGGTTTCCACGCTGCTGCAGCGTCTGCTGCTCCGGCTCTGGCGAGACGAGGATGTCGCTGCCCAGATCGCCGCGGCCGGCAGGAGCTACGACCACCGTCGCGACACATTGCGGCACGCACTGACCTCCCGGGGGGTCAAGGCCTACGGCACCACAGGCATCAATCTCTGGGTACGCACACCCGACGAGACCCGGCTGATCACCGCACTGAGGGACGCCGGATACGCGGTGGCGCCCGGATCGTTGTTCCGCATGGACGCGCCCCCTGGCGTACGGATCACCGTCAGTCCTCTCGACGACGAGGCGATCGAGCCGCTCGCCGACATCGTGGCGGCTGCCGCCTACCCGCCCGGCGTGAGCATCGTGGGTCGATGACGGTGACTGGTCCGCCGCGTTCATCCCCGTTCAGGTGATACCGCCGGGCGTGGACGGCACGCGAACGGGTAGAACGGTGGAATGCCAAGGACCGAAGCGCCGATCGGGGCACAGCATTTCGTTCCGCCGCGAGCGCACGAGCTCGACGAGCTCAAGGCCGCCGCGGCCCACTGTGAGGGCTGCGAGCTCTATCAGAACGCCACGCAGACGGTATTCGGCCGCGGTGACGCCCATGCCCGCGTGGTCTTCGTCGGCGAGCAGCCCGGTGACGTCGAGGACCAGAAGGGCCTGCCGTTCGTCGGTCCGGCCGGTCGGCTGCTGCGCGAGGCGGTCGACGACGCGGGCATCGATCCGGGCCACGTCTACATCACCAACGCGGTCAAGCACTTCCGCTTCGAACTGCGCGGCAAGCGACGCATCCACCAGAGTCCGGGACCCGCCCACATCACGGCCTGCCGTCCCTGGCTCGTCGCGGAATTCGCCCTGCTCAAACCGGAGCTCCTGGTCGTGCTGGGCGCCACGGCGGCCAAGGCCCTGCTCGGCCCGTCGTTCCGGGTCACCCGATCCAGGGGCCAGCTCATGCCGTGGCCGGCGTCCGCGCAGCATCCCGGGGACTTCCCGGTCGCGGAGATCCAGGCGCTCGCGACCATCCATCCCTCGGCCGTGCTGCGGGCCGATGATCGGGATGCCGCGTACCAGAGCCTGGTCGACGACCTCAAGGTGGCCGCGACAGCCCTGGCCTGACATTTGAGCACTTTGTGCGAGTTGCTGGTCAGTGTCGTCTCTCTCGGTGGGCGTGGTGATCCAGGTCTCTCGGGGCGGCTCCGGGCGACATCTCCGGTCCTTCCGGCCTCGCGAGTAGGCTCTTGCCGTGCGGTTGACGGATTTCTGGCAGCGCCTCGAGCAGGCCTTCGGGCCCGCCTATGCGCGCAGTCTCGCCGCCGATCACGCCTTCGCGGACCTCGGTGGACGGACGATCGACGAGGCCATAGCCCGGGGTGTCGAGACGGCTACGATCTGGCGCGCCGTGGTGGCCGCGTACTCCGATCGGGTGCCTGCGCGCCTGCGCTGAACACCTTTCGTACGTTTGTTCTGGCGTGTCGCTCGAGCGTCGAACAGGTGTTCGGCTATTGTCCTCAGCGACGTGGTCATCCACAGCTCAGGGCCGGGCGGTCGTTTTCTGTCAGACCCAACGTCTAGCGTGACCCGCGTGGTGAACAGAAGCTCTTCGGCGAAGACGCCTGCGAAGTCGAGTACAGGGGTGGCGGACATGGTGGCAGGACCTGACCGGGACAAAGCTCTCGATCTGGCGTTGGCGCAGATCGACAAGCAATTCGGCAAGGGCTCGGTGATGCGACTGGGGGAGCGGCCGGTCGTGCAGACCGCCGTCATCCCGACCGGCTCCATCGCCCTGGATGTGGCGCTCGGCGTCGGCGGCCTGCCGCGCGGCCGCGTCATCGAGGTCTACGGGCCCGAGTCCAGCGGTAAGACGACGGTGGCCCTGCATGCGGTGGCCAACGCCCAGCGGGCCGGCGGCATCGCGGCTTTCATCGACGCCGAGCACGCCCTCGATCCGGAATATGCCCGCGCCCTCGGCGTGGACACCGACGCCCTGCTTGTCTCGCAGCCCGACACCGGTGAGCAGGCGCTCGAGATCGCGGACATGCTGATCCGCTCCGGCGCGCTCGACATCATCGTCATCGACTCGGTGGCGGCCCTCGTGCCCCGCGCCGAGATCGAAGGCGAGATGGGCGACAGTCACGTCGGTCTCCAGGCCCGCCTGATGAGCCAGGCGCTCCGGAAGATCACCGGTGTTCTGAACAACTCCGGCACGACCGCCATCTTCATCAACCAGCTCCGCGAGAAGATCGGCGTCATGTTCGGCTCCCCCGAGACGACGACGGGTGGCCGCGCGCTGAAGTTCTACTCGTCGGTGCGCCTCGACGTGCGCCGCATCGAGAGCCTCAAGGACGGCACGGACGTGGTCGGCAACCGCACCCGCGTCAAGGTCGTCAAGAACAAGGTCGCGGCGCCGTTCAAGCAGGCCGAGTTCGACATCATGTACGGCAAGGGCATCTCCCGCGAGGGCTCTCTGATCGACGTGGGCGTCGAGCAGAGCATCATTCGCAAGTCCGGCGCCTGGTACACGTACGACGGTGACCAGCTCGGCCAGGGCAAGGAGAAGGCCCGCGAGTTCCTGAAGGAGAACCCGGACGTCGCCGCCGAGATCGAGAAGAAGATCCTCGAGAAGCTCGGCGTCGGCCAGACCAGCGGTGACGCCGCGGGTGGGCCGGAACTTCCGCCGGTCGACTTCTGATCGACCGCCCGCGGACCCGTCGCGTTCCGGTAGCGCGGCATCCTGGGGCCTCGCGGCCACGCCATCCTGGCGCCTCCCGGCTGCGCCCTCCCTGGCCATCCGGCCGGGGAGGGCGGGACGGGCTCCCCGGCGAGAGCGCTCGACCTCTCCTTCCGTGCCCAGACGCCGAGCCGGGCCCGCGGCGCGACGGCCGCGGCCACTCCGGGATGGCGGGCTGCCCTGCGGTTCGCGTGGCCAGGCCGCCCTGCGGTCCATCCGGGCCGGCTGTCTCAGGCCGCACCGGGCTGCGACGATCACCGCGAGCGAGCGTAGGACTGAGGAGGCGTCGAGCGATGGCCGGACGACGTGGGGCGCGAGCCGGGCGAGGCTGGGATGCGATCCCTTTCCGCTCCACTGAAGAGGAGTCCGCCGACGGCACCGCCACCGGAGCTCGGGCGTCTGATCGCAACGGTTCGGGCAGGGGGCGTGCAACCGCGCCGGATGCATCCGCGTGGGCGACCGGAAGCGGACGTGGTCGTCGAGGCGCGGGTGCGGGCGCGGAACAACCCTCCGCGCCACCGAAGTCGGAGTCCGAGTTGGCGCGCGAGATCTGCCTTCGACAGCTCGCCGGCCGTCCTCGGACTCGCGCCGAACTCGCCAAGGTGCTGGTCCGGAAGGAGATCTCCGAAGAGGTCATCGCCGAGGTTCTCGACCGCTACGACGAGGTCGGCATCATCGACGACGCCGCATTCGCCCGGGCATGGGTGTCCAGCCGTCACCACGGTCGAGGTCTTGCCCGGCGGGCGTTGGCCAACGAGCTCCGCCAGCGTGGCGTCGACGCCGAGGTGGCGACCGAGGCGCTGGAGACCCTCGACGAGGACGCGGAAGCAGCGACCGCTCGTGCCCTGGTCGACCGGAAGCTTCGTGCCGCGACGGGAACGCCGGACCAGATCTTTCGCCGCCTGGTCGGCATGCTGGCGCGCAAGGGTTACCCCGCAGGTGTGGCGATCCGCGCCGTCAAGGACGCGCTCGCGGCCCGGGACGCCGAAGCCGCGGAGTTCGCCGATCAGATCGACGCCGACGCCTTGGCCGAGCAGGAGGGCGACACCCTCACGTAGTCATCGCCCGCACGGGCGCGGCGCTTGGTGGTCGCTCCTGCCGCCTCGATCGCCTTCGGGTCGCGCGGGCCTCCTGCCGGCGTCGCGACCACTGCGAAGGTCAGCGAAATGGCACGTCGACGGTCGCTGTTTCAGTGAATCGGCGCACCGGATCGGTCCGGGACATGTCCTGGGAATGGCGCCAAAAGCGGAACGTCGGTACATGCTCGACGGCGGTCCTTCACCGCGTCGAGCTGAGGCCGCAGGAACAGCCCACGCGCGGCGGTGTGGTGAAGGTGCGAGCGTCGGTGACGGCACGGAGTGTCCGCTGCCTGTAGGTGGTCGAGTGCATTCGTTCCGTGTGGAACATCAATCGGCATTCCCAAGGAGTGTCCGTCTTGAGCGCTATTGTCGCCCGTGAATGGAAGTGGTCCGGTGGTTGTCGGTAATCTTCCCGCCGGACTTACGCACGCGATTGTCCACTGAAGACCGATTCAGCTCGAAAGTACGGGGAGGAACATGCGAACCAGTCAACTCGCGCGCCGTCGTGGCGTGCGCGCAGCAGTACGGCTCGGCGTCGTCGTCGGTGCCGTGGGTGTCGCCGGTCTGGCGGGCGTCACCTCTGCTGCTGCCTCCACTACTGAGTTCAACGCCCTCGGCGTGGTGGCGCTCGCCGAGCCGGCCGCCGCGGCCGATGACGACTCGGCCACCTCCGAGGTCGCCGAGGAGGCCAAGGCCCCCGGTGACGACGACCCGGAAAGCCCGGGCGGCGGTGCAGGTGGCACCCCGGACAACCCCGGTGACGACACCCCGGACAACCCCGGCGGGGGTGGCACGGACAGCCCCGGCGGCGGCGACACCGGTGGTGGTGACACGGGCGGTGGTGACACCGGTGGTGACACGGGCGGCGGTGACACCGGCACCGGCAACCCTGGGGGTGGTGACGCCGGTGGTGGTGGCACGGGCGGCGGTGACACCGGCACCGGCAACCCTGGGGGTGGTGACGCCGGTGGTGGTGGCACCGGCAATCCCGGCGGTGGTGACGCCGGTGGCGGCGGCACCGGCAACCCCGGCGGCGGTGACACCGGTGGTGGCACGGGCAACCCTGGCGGTGGCGCCGGCAATCCCGGTGGGGGAAGCCCGGGTGAAACGCCTGGGGGCGGCGGCGGTGACCCGACCAACCCGACGGATCCGGTCACTCCGGACTCCGGTGCGGGCGCCGGCTCCGGCGGCGGCGACAACGGCGGCTCCGGCGAGGGCTCTGGTGGCGCCAACGGTGGCGGGAGCGGCAGCGGTACGAACGCCAGCGGTAGCCAGGGCAGTTCCTACTCGGGCGGTTCCGGTGGCCTTGCGGTCACCGGTACCGACATCGTCACCATCGCGGGCGTGGGTACCGCGATCGCCGCAGGTGGCGTCGGCCTCATCCTGATGACGCGACGTCGCCGTAACGCTGAAGCGGAGTGACGAGAGGTCGCCTTTTCAGGCAGATGGAGTGACGCGGCGTCGCCGCTCCGGATACATGGGGTGACGCGGTGAAATCGCTCCGAGTGGATGGGGTGACGCGGTGAAATCGCTCCGAGTAGATGGGGTGACGCGGTGAAATCGCTCCGAGTTGATGGAGTGACGTGGCATCGCAGCTCCGAGGAGTCGCAGTGATGGTGTGCTATCGCTTCGAGGAGTTGCAGTGATGCAGAGCCGCCGCCCCGAATGCCACTTGTGCCTCCGATGATGGACCCGCGGCCCGCCTGGGCTGCGGGTCTATTCCTTCCCGCGGATCTTGGTGGCCGTTGCCACTCCGGCCGGACTGGTAACCTGCATCGTCGTGACAGACGACTCCCACGGCGCTCGGCGCGAGGGCGCCTCCCTTCCCGGGGGCGCCGGCGCGACGCCCGCGACCACGCCTCCCGGGGCAGTCGTCGACCAATCCGAGGCGACGGTGCCGCTGCAGCTCGGCAGGGGCGAAGAGCCGAGTCGGCAGGCGGCGGGCAGTGCAGCCGGCGGGATCGAGCCGGTCTCTACCGGCCAACCGGTCTCTACCGGCCAACCGGTCCCTACCGGCCAACCGGTCTCTACCGGCCAACCGGTCTCTACCGGCCAACCGGTCCCTACCGGCCAACCGGTCCCTACCGGCCAACCAGCAGGCAACGTCATGCCGGGATCGGGGCCGGCGGCTGCCCCGGCGAGCGCCGCTCCCGCCCATGACCCGGCTCGCCCCGGCGGCATTCCCCCTCAAAGCCCCTCCTACGGACCTTTCCACGGCGGTCCTCAAGAGGCATACCCCACATCGGGCGGCGCCGCTTGGAATGCTGCTCCCACCTCCGACGCTGGCCCCGCCGCGACTCCTACCTCTGGCACCGGGTTCGACCAGTACGGGCTCGATGTGGGCGGCTCGGGCTACTTCAGCCCCGATCCCGCCGCTCCAGGCATTTTCAATCCGAATGCCGCTCACGGCCAGGCGGGGAGCGCGTCCATCCCCGGAGGCGCGTCCATCCCCCGAGGCGCGTCCATCCCCGGAAGTCCGTTCATATCGGGAAGCTCGGCCATCCCTGGAAGCCCGGCAGCACCCGCGTCCGCCACTCCTTACCCGGCGGCCAGCCCGGCCATACCCGCCCAGGACCGCTTCGGCTTCGAAGCGAGCCCCGGCTATGGCAGCGGCCCTCGCATCGTGCCCACCCCGAAACAACCCCGGAGCCGCTTCGTCGTCCCGGCCCTCGCCGGCCTTGCCGCCGGTTTGCTGATCTTCGGTACGGGCGGCTGGTTCGTCGGCCGCACGACCGCCCCCCAACCTCAGCCCACCGGAACCGCTGCCTCCGCCCCCACCCCGACCCCCAGCGCTCAGGGGGTCTACGAGCAGAACCAGGTGGCGATCAATCAGCCGAAGTTCGCCGGCGCGCTGGCCCCCGTCGCGCAGGGCTGGCTCCCGCATCTCTCCGGCTGTTCCCGCAGCGGCGAGAACAGAGGCCCGACGCTGAACAAGGGCGAGAAGGCGCGCGTCCGCTGCGAGATGGATGCGATGAGTGTGATCTTCGTCGAGTACGCCAGCAGCGCCGACCGGGACAAGGCCCGGGTCGCGACGCTCGGGCAGAACGTCGACGCCCGCACGCTCACCCCGGGCGTCGGCCCGGCCGGCGAGCGGGCCACCCCGTCGGGGCGGTCCAACGGCAACTACGTCGAGTACGCATACAAGGTCGCGAACCGCACCGTGGCCGGAATCTGGTGGGACGACGCGTCCACTCCCGTGGCGGCGTACCTGCTCGCGTACTGGAAGGAAGGTACGGGCGAGAAGTGGGAGCCGATGCGCGACATCTGGGCCCGCTACGCCTGACTCATCCTGAGCCCGCTCGCTCGGCTGCGGCCGGGCGACTGCACGGCTGCGACGACTGCAGTGCGACTGCCGTGGTGCGCGGCCGTGATGTGACGGCCGTGGGTGACGGCCGTGGGGTGACGGCGGTGATATGACGGCCGTGGTGCGACGGCCGTGGTGCGACGGCCGCGGTGCGGTAGCCGTCCGGCCACGCCGTGGAGGGCAACCGTGCGTGACCTGGGCGGGTGTGGGCCTGTGCGGAACGTCCCGTCCACGGCCGAATCATGAGTCCTTGACCGAACCGGCTCTCGCGACCTAGCCTCGCGTTACACAAGGTTTGTACGACCATCGCAGGCTAAGCGCACAACATAGATCGCATTACTTTTCGGCATCACTTCCGGTCTTGGGACGGAGCGCCCGGCGACGCCATCGCTGTCAGCGCACCACTCCCGGCAGGGTGGCGTTCCCGGCGAGTCCATCGTCGGGGGGCGCTTCTCAGCCGGGGAAGGAACGCCCGGCGACGTTCTCGCCGCAGCGGACCGCTCTCCGGGATGAGCTCGGCGACGCCATCGCCGTGGCGGACGTCCCGGGGGAACCGGCCGCTCGGCGGCACCTCGCCGCGGCGGACCGCACCCATCGGCGGGCGGCTCGTCCGGCGGGCATCACCGTCGTCGGCGTGCCCACCCGCCGGCCGGCGGTGAGCCTTATCGGCTACGACCAGACTGGCGGCGAACCGGCACCGCGGCGAGACCCTCGCCGCGACCGGCACGTCGGCGACATCATCGGCACAGGTCGGCACGACGGGCCATCGGCGCAAACCGAGGGCTCCGGAACGCCGGCGAACGGTTGGCCCCACACGGACCGGCGAGGTCCCCCGGACGGCACCGGTGAGCCGGACACCCGGCGCCCGGCGCTGCCCGGACGCCGCACCACCGGCAGCCCGCCGTCCACGACCCCGCAAACCGCGAGCAGCCCGCAGCCTGCGAGCAGCCCGCAAGCCGCAAGCCGCAAGCCACGCGAGCCGCTTGCCAGCCCCACAAGCTCGCAAGCAGCCTGCGCCGCAGGCCCCGCGAGCCATTCGGCCGGCACGCGAGCGGCAAGAGGTAGAGGCCGCATGCCACGCGGGCACCTGCCGGAGCCACCGCCCGAGGCGCCAAGCGGGCAGCCGATGAGGTCACCGGGATCGACGACGGGCGACCCTGGCAGCCCCACGGGCGACGCCAAGCGGCGCCGGCAGCCGATAGGCCGATGCCCCCTGCGATCAACAGCCTCCGGTCGCGCATCCCTGACGCACGAAGCCCGCAGGCGCAACAGGCCAGCGCGAAGCCCGCAGGCGCAACGCAAGAAGCAGGAAGCCCGGCAGGTTGGAGAGAAAGCACGGGCCGACCAGGCGCAACGCGAGAACGCAGGAAGCCCAACAAGCGCACCGCAAAGAAAGCGAGCCGCTCCACGTCACCAAGCGAGACGCCCCCGCCGCCGACCGAGGCGCACCCCGGAGAATAGCGAGACGTACCCGAGCAACGGCAACACAGAGAACCAAGCCGCAGACCCCTGCGGCGCCGAAGGGAGATTCGACGAGATGACGGCCCTGGTATGGGTGCTCATGGTGGCGGTCATCATCCTCGCCTCCGCGGTCATAACCGGCCTGATCTTCGGCGCCCGTGCCCTGCGCCGCCTCCAGGACAGCCGCTCCGCCGACCAGGAGAGCCGCGAGCGCACCCTCCAGCACGCCAAGGCCAAGGTCGACGACGCGAACGCGAAAGCCGCGTCCGTACGCGCGGAGGTCGCCGCCGCCAAGGCCGAGGCAACCGCCGCCCGGGCCGAGGCCCGGCGGGTTCTGGAGTCGGCGCACGCGGAGGCCGACACGATTCTCGAGCACGCGCACCGCCAGGCCGAATCCGACGCCGAGCAGGTCCGCACGGCCGCCCGGCGCAGCGGCGAGCGCGAGGTGGCGCTGCTCAACACCACGGCCAAGGAGCACGCCGCCGAGGTCGAGCGGCGGGCCGCCCGGATTGACGAGCGCGAGCGTCTGCACGCCGAGGAGGTCGAGCGGCTGGTGGAGCGGGAGCGGCGCCTGGCCACGATGGACACCGATCTGACCGCCCGGGAGGCCGCGCTCGGTGAGCGGGAGGCCGCGATCGCCGGCGTCGAGGAGCAGCGCCGCCGTGAGCTGGAGCGGATCGCGAGCCTGACCGCCGAGCAGGCCCGGGCCGAACTCGTCGAGAACATCGAGGGGCAGGCCAAGCGGGAGGCCGCAATCCTCGTCCGCGACATCGAGACGGATGCGAAGCGCACCGCCGACACCCGAGCCCGGCACATCGTCGTGGACGCGATCCAGCGCATCGCCAGCGAGCAGACCGCGGAGAGCGTCGTCAGCGTGTTGCACCTGCCGAGCGACGAGATGAAGGGCCGCATCATCGGCCGCGAGGGCCGCAACATCCGGGCGTTCGAGTCGACCACCGGCGTCAACCTGATCATCGACGACACCCCCGAGGCGGTCCTGCTCTCCTGCTTCGACCCGGTCCGCCGCGAGGTCGGCCGGCTGACGCTGGAGAAGCTGGTGCTCGACGGCCGCATCCACCCGCACCGCATCGAGGAAGTCTTCGAGAGCGCGAAGAACGACGTGGACCGCCTCTGCGAGCGCGCCGCCGAGGAGGCCCTGGTGGACGTCGGCATCACCGACATCCATCCGGAGCTGGCGACGCTGCTGGGCCGGTTGCGCTACCGCACCAGCTACGGGCAGAACGTGCTCAAGCATCTCGTGGAGACCGCCCACATCGCCGGGATCATGGCCGCCGAGCTGGGCCTGGACGTGCCGACGATGAAGCGGTCCGCCTTCCTGCACGACATCGGCAAGGCGCTCACCCACGAGGTCGAGGGCAGCCACGCGCTGATCGGCGCGGATCTGGCCCGCAAGTACGGCGAGTCCGAGGACGTCGTCCACGCGATCGAGGCGCACCACAACGAGGTGCCGCCGCAGACCGTCGAGGCCGTGCTCACCCAGGCCGCGGACGCCTGCTCCGGCGGTCGCCCGGGTGCGCGCCGGGAAAGCCTGGAGGCGTACGTCAAGCGCCTGGAGCGCATCGAGGAGATCGCCGGCGGCAAGACGGGCGTGGACAAAGTCTTCGCCATGCAGGCGGGCCGCGAGATCCGCGTGATGGTCCGCCCGGAGGACGTGGACGACATCGCCGCCGCGGTGCTGGCCCGGGACGTGGCCAAGCAGATCGAGGAGGAATTGACCTACCCCGGCCAGATTCGGGTCACGGTCGTCCGCGAGTCGCGCGTCACGGAACTGGCCCGATAAAGATCAAGATCTGGATGTCGTGGCCGGGTGGTGGGTGCGGACCGTCGCTCACGCCGAGGCCGGGTCCGGGGATCCAGGAGCCTGGCGGCTCCTGAACGGATCCCCGAACCCTTCATTCTGCGTGAGTGGAGACGCTCAACCCTGAGGCTCGCCCACGCCACCGACGGTGGCCGCGGGCGCGCTGGCGCCCGCAGCGTCGCCGGCGGCGACGACGCGGGGTGCCTTGCCGGTGCGCCGGGTCCGGCGCTCCAGCACCCCGGCGAAGAACGTCAGCGTCGCGTTCAGCAGGATGTACAGCACCGCCGCGACGATGGCCGCGGCCACGATGTTGCCGAAGTTGGCGCCGAGCGTGTTGACGCCGTTCTGCAGCAGCTCGGTGTAGCCGATGATGTAGCCGAGCGCCGTGTCCTTCACCAGGACGACGAGCTGGCTCACGATCACCGGCAGCATCGCGCGTGCCGCCTGCGGGATCAGGATGTCGGCCATCACCTGGTGCTTGCGCATGCCGATCGCGTACGCGGCCTCACTCTGGCCGCGTGGCACGGCGTGGATGCCGGCGCGGAACGCCTCCGCCAGCACGGAGCCGTTGTAGAGGGTGAGACCGGCGACGACCGCCCAGAACGGCGGCATCGGCTCCTCGGTGATGAAGGGGATGCCGTAGAAGATGAAGAAGATCATGAGCAGCAGCGGTACGGCGCGGAAGAACTCCACCACCGCACCGGCCGGAATCCGCAGCCACCAGTGGTCCGAGAGCCGCCCCACGGAGAAGACCAGGCCGAAGACGAGCGACAGCACCATGGCGACCGCGGCCGCGCTGATCGTCGACCACAGGCCCGGCAGGATGTAGTCGGTCCAGGTGGAGGCCTCGAGGAAGGGGCGCCACAGCGCGCCGTCCCACTGGTTCTTCTCGTCGAACTTGCGGTAGATCCACCACAGCGCCGCCGCGAGGGCGACACCGAAGACGGCGGTGAGCACGATGTTGCGGGCCTTCGCCCGCGGCCCCGGGTGGTCGTAGAGGACAGCGTCGGTGTTGCTGCTCACCGCTTCACCGCCAGTCGGTTGGCCAGCCAGCCGAAGAGGTAGCCGGTGGGGATGAGGACAGCGGCGAAGGTGCCGGCGAACACGAGGAAGATCGGGATGACCGCGTCGCCGTTCGCGTTGATCAGGTCCTTCATGGCGCTCGACGACTCCATGAGGCCGATCGTGCCGACGATCGTGGAGTTCTTCGCCAGCGCGATGAAGATGCTGCCCAGCGGGGCGATCACGGCCCGCCCCGCCTGCGGCAGGATGACGATCCGCAGGGTCTGGAAGAACGACATGCCGATGGCGCGGGCGGCCTCGGCCTGTCCGGCCGGCACCGTGTTGATGCCGGAGCGGATCGCCTCGCACACGAACGCCGCGGTGTAGACGGAGAGGCCGACGACACCGAGCCAGTAGTTGTTGAGGATGAGGTCGTCGGACAGCGACACGCGCAGCGCCGAGTACAGACCGAAGTAACAGAAGAAGACGATCAACGTCAGCGGCGTGTTCCGGAAGATGTTGACCCAGGCCGTACCGACGCCGCGCAGCACCGGGACCGGCGAGACCCGCATCGCGGCCAGCACCAGGCCGAGCACCACGGAGCAGACGGTCGCGGCCGCGGTGAGTTTCAGGATCCAGAGGAACCCGGTGAGGTACGTGTCGATGTTGGTGGGATCGGAGAAGACGTCCATCACCCTCGCTTCCTCGCGACGCCGAAGGAACAGAACAGGCGCCGGGCAGCGACGCCGAGGGACAACAGGCTCCGCCTCACAGCGGCGCCGGAGAACAACAGGCTCCGCCCGGAGGCGGCGCCGAGGTGCAGCAGGCTCCGCGCGGAGGCGACGCCGAAGAAAAGATCAGGCGCCGCGGAGGGCGCCGGGTGGAGCGGGCGGATCGGCCCGGAACGGCGGGCGGGGCCGGCAGTCACACCGGCCCCGCCCGCGTCGCGGTTGCTTAGCTGCAGTTGGTCAGCTTGGTGACGTCGAGCTGGGGCGCGGCCTGGCCGCTCTTGCCGAGCGTGCTGTCCCAGGCGGCCTTGTACGAGCCGTCGGTCGCCGCGGCCTTCAAGATCTCGTTGATCTTCTCGCAGCCCTCTTTGTCGGTCTTCTTCAGGCCGATGCCGTACGGCTCGTCGCTGAACTTCTTGCCGACCACCTTGAACTTGCCGGTGTACTGCTCCTGGGCGGCGTACCCGGCGAGGATGATGTCGTCGGTGGTGACCGCGTCCACGGAACCGTCGGACAGCGCCTGCACGCACTTCGAGTACGAGTCGAACTGCTGGAGCTGGGCGTCCTTGTACTCGGTCTGGATCCGCTTGGCCGGCGTGGAGCCGGAGACGGAACAGACCTTCTTGCCCTTCAGCGCCTCGGGACCGGTGATCGTCGAGGCGGTGGGCACGAGCAGGTCCTGACCGGCCACGTAGTACGGCCCGCCGAAGTTGACGGCCTTCTTGCGCTCGTCGGTGATCGTGTAGGTCGCCACGACGATGTCGACCTGGCCCTGCTGGATGAACGGCTCGCGGTTCGACGACACCGTGGTCTTGTACTCGATGCCGGTTTCCGGGACGCCGAGGCCCTTGGCGATGATCTTCGCGATCTCGACGTCGAAGCCGGTGTAGGTGCCACCGGTCTGCAGGCCGAGACCGGGCTGGTCCGCCTTGACGCCGACGACGAGCTTCTTGTCGCTGCTCGCCTTGCCCACGATGCCGCTGGCCTTACCCGAACCGCTGTCGTCGCTCCCGCCGCACGCTGCCGCGGCCATCGCCAGGGCGAAGGCCCCGGCCACGGCCGTCAATCGGGTGATGCGCATCGTCACGTTCCTCCTACTGGAAACACACAACAAATGATGTCCTCGATGGACGTGTCAGTGGGTCAGGATCTTAGAGAGGAAGTCCTTGGCGCGATCACTCTTCGGGTTCTCGAAGAAGTCGGCCGGAGTGGACTGCTCGACGAGCTGACCGTCGGCCATGAAGACGACACGGTCGGCGGCGTGCCGGGCGAAGCCCATCTCGTGGGTCACCACGACCATGGTCATGCCCTCCTTGGCGAGCGACGTCATGACGTCGAGGACCTCGCCGACCATCTCGGGGTCGAGGGCGCTCGTCGGCTCGTCGAAGAGTAGGGCCTTGGGCTGCATGGCCAGGGCCCGCGCGATCGCGACACGCTGCTGTTGTCCGCCGGAGAGCTGAGCAGGGTACTTCTCCGCCTGGCTCGCGATGCCGACGCGGTCCAGCAGCTTCATCGCGCGGTCGCGGACGGCCGTGGGCTTCTCTTTCCGGACCTTGATCGGACCCAGCATGACGTTCTCGAGGATCGTCTTGTGCGCGAAGAGGTTGAAGGACTGGAAGACCATGCCGACCTCGCTGCGCAGCCGCGCCAGGGCCTTGCCCTCGGCCGGCAACTCCTTGCCGTCGAAGGTGATCGTGCCGGAGTTGATCGGCTCGAGGCGGTTGATCGCACGGCACAGCGTCGACTTGCCCGACCCCGATGGTCCGATCACGACGACCACCTCGCCGCGGTCCACGGAGAGGCTGACATCCTGCAGGACGTGCAACGGGCCGAAGTACTTGTTGACGTGCTCGAGGACGATGAGAGGCTCACTCGTCGTCACCGTCTGACCACCGTCCCGTCGTTGGGTTCACTCGGATGGGGCCACTCTAGGGGGGCGGGGGTATCGGATCACGCCGAGAATGGTCACGGAGCAGTAACACCGGGGGCAAATGCGTCGAAAGGTTGTCCACGATGAGCGGTATGGGAGATGCCGATGGGGCAGATGGCCTCTGGAATTGGTGCGTTCGGGCATCCCTGGAGGCCCAGCATGTCCGACATGCCGTATCGGGCGCCTTGCAGCGACCGGTGGCAACCCTGGACGCCCCGGCCGAAGGCGCGGTGCTGTGTGACGTCTGGCACGTCGGCGGCGACTTCCCGACGATGATCGATTGCTACCTCGCGCCCGGCGATCTCCCGGAGGCGACGATCGCCAGCGCCGTCGCGGTCCGGCTCGGCGCCGACCTGCTGCTGCCGGACGACACCCTCAACCCCACCCGCTACGTGCTGGCCGAGCCCGACGGGACGCTGCGGGCGGTGCATGTCGACGAGACCGAGACCGATGACGGTACGGAGCGCCGCCACGTGCGCCCCTGCACCGGCGCCGACCCGGCGTGCGCCGCCGGCCCCGGTTGCTCGCGCTCCCTGTGGAAGCCCCGGCCGTCACCCGAACGCCCCGCGGCCGCATGAGGCGCCGGGATCACCGCGCGGGCCGCATAAGGCACCGGGATCACCGCGCGGGCCGCATAAGGCGCCAAGACCACCCCGCGGCCGCGTAGGGCCCCGGGGCCGCGGGGGACTACCCTGGTCAATTGCCATGACTGAGACTCCGCAGAGCGCCGGGCCCCGCACCTACGACGTGCGTACGTACGGCTGCCAGATGAACGTGCACGACAGCGAGCGCATCTCCGGCCTGATGGAGGACGCGGGCTACGTCCGCGCCGCCGACGCGGACGCGGCGGACGTCGTGGTCTTCAACACCTGTGCGGTCCGCGAGAACGCGGACAACCGGCTCTACGGCAACCTCGGCCACCTGCGCCCCACGAAGCTCAAGCACCCCGGCATGCAGATCGCCGTCGGCGGCTGCCTGGCCCAGAAGGACCGCGGCGACATCGTCAAGCGCGCGCCCTGGGTCGACGTGGTCTTCGGCACGCACAACATCGGTTCGCTGCCGGCGCTGCTCGAGCGCGCCCGGCACAACCAGGAGGCCGAGGTCGAGATCCTCGAGTCGCTCGAGGTGTTCCCCTCGACCCTGCCCACCAAGCGCGAGTCGACGTACGCCGGCTGGGTGTCGATCTCGGTCGGCTGCAACAACACCTGCACCTTCTGCATCGTGCCGTCGCTGCGCGGCAAGGAGAAGGACCGCCGGCCGGGCGAGATCCTGGCCGAGGTCGAGGCGCTGGCCCGCGAGGGCGTCCTCGAGGTCACCCTGCTCGGCCAGAACGTCAACTCGTACGGTGTGGAGTTCGGCGACCGCCTCGCGTTCGGCAAGCTGCTGCGCGCCTGCGGCGAGATCGAGGGCCTGGAGCGGGTCCGGTTCACCAGCCCGCACCCGAAGGACTTCACCGACGACGTGATCGCGGCGATGGCCGAGACCCCGAACGTCTGCCACTCGCTGCACATGCCGTTGCAGTCCGGCTCGGACCGGGTGCTCAAGGCGATGCGCCGCAGTTACCGCTCGGAGAAGTTCCTCGGCATCATCGACAAGGTCCGGGCCGCGATGCCGGACGCCGCGATCACGACCGACATCATCGTCGGCTTCCCGGGCGAGACCGAGGACGACTTCGCGCAGACCCTCGAGGTGGTCCGGCAGGCCCGGTTCTCCAGTGCCTTCACGTTCCAGTATTCGAAGCGCCCGGGCACGCCCGCCGCGACGATGGAAGAGCAGTTGTCGAAGCAGGTCGTCCAGGAGCGCTACGAGCGGCTGATCGCCACGCTCGAGGACATCACCTGGGCCGAGAACAAGCGGCTGGTGGGGGAGAAGGTCGAGGTCCTGGTCGCCGTCGGCGAGGGCCGTAAGGACGAGCGTACGGGCCGGATGAGCGGCCGGGCCCGCGACGGGCGGCTGGTGCATTTCGCCACCGGCGGCACCGCCCCGCGTCCCGGCGACGTGATCGAGACGGTGGTCACCTATGCGGCGCCGCACCACCTCAACGCCGACGGTGACCCGCTGAGCCACCGGCGCACCCGGGCGGGTGACGCGTACGAGGCCGGCCGCACCCCGCGCCTGCCCGGCGTGTCGCTGGGACTGCCGACCATCGGCGTCCCGGCGCCCCTGCCCGCGCCGAGCGGCGGCTGCTCCCTCTAGGGAACCTCAACTCCGCACGCGTGCGACCGATGGGACCTCTCGTGACGTCCCGTGGGTATGCCGTGGCCTCGTTCGGCCTCATCGCGGCGTACTGCGCGTTCCCGGCGGATCTGCGGTGGCTGCCGTTCCTGCTGGCGAGTTTCGCGGCGATCCCGGCGGTCGCGGTCGGGCTGCGCCGTAGCCCGGTGGGAACGCGGCAGCCGTGGTGGCTGCTGCTGACCGCGGTCGGCTGCCTCAACGCGGCCAACCTGGCCTGGGCCTGGTCCACCTATCTCGCGTCGACACCGGTCCGCTACGACGTGGCCTCGGCCGGGCTCTACGCCCTCGGTTACCTCTTCCTGCTCGGCGACGCGGTCCTGATCGTCCTGCGCCGCGGCCGGCGTGACCTCGGCGGGGTGATCGACGCGGCGATCACCTTGCTGGCGCTCGGCGGGCTGCTGTGGGACGTCGTCTTCCTGCCCTTCCACCAGGCCGCGAACGTGCCGCCGACCGAGCAGGTCTTCCTGTTCATCGACGTCTTCGTCATGATGGGCATCCTCGGCGCCCTGCTGCGGGTCGCCCTGGTGTCACGGCGCATCATCGCCGTGTGGCTGCTCGTCGCGGGCCTCGCCACCTGCCTGGTCGCGAACGTCATCACGGTGTACGCCGCGGACCCGGTCACCAATGCGCTGCCCGACTGGACGAACGTGCCGTTCCTGCTCGCGTACGTGTGCCTGGGTTCCGCCGCCCTGCACCCGACCGCCGTGATGATCAGCGAGCCGGGGCCGGAGCCCGCGGACGACCTGACGCCCGGCCGGTTGATCTTCCTCGGGCTGATGATGGCCCTGATCCCGGTCGTCGGCGGCGGCCGGGCCCTGCTGGGTCTGCCCGTCGACGGCGTCCTGATCGCCGTCGGCTCCGCCGTGCTGGTCCCGCTCGTCATGCTGCGGGTCGGCCGGCTGTCGGCGCAGCGCCGCCGGGCCGAGCAGGAGCTGCTGCGGCTCGCCACCGTGGATACGTTGACCGGCCTGCCGAACCGGGCGGCCTGCCTGGAGCGCCTGACCACCGAGCTCGCCACCTTTCCGGGACGGCAGGCGGTGCTCTTCTGCGACCTGGACGGCTTCAAACCGGTCAACGACCGCCTGGGTCACGCCGCGGGGGACGCGTTGCTCGTCGCGGTCGCCGCCCGTCTGCGCGGCGCGGTCCGCGAGAACGACCTGGTGAGCCGCTTCGGGGGCGACGAGTTCGTGGTCGTCTGCCACGCCGACGACCCGCGCGCCGCCGTCGACGCGGTCTGCGAGCGGATCCGCGAGGTGGTCCGCCAACCCATCGACGTGGCCGGCGAGCAAGTGCGGGTCGGCCTCAGCGTGGGCGTCGCCTTCGCCGGTCCGCTCGCCACCACCGACGACCTGATCAACCGCGCCGACCTGGCGATGTACGAGGCGAAGCAGTCGAAGGCCCTGGGCCGGCTCAGCCTCGCTCACGCCTGAAAAAAAATCCGGCCCGCGCCGAGACGCGAGGCCGGACCTGTCACGTTCGCTGGATCAGTTGGCCTGCTCGGCCAGGGCCAGGAACTGCTTCTTCGACGCGAGGGCCTGCTCGGCCTCCTTGATGCGACGGCTGTCGCCGGCGGCCTGGGCCCGGGCCAGCCGCTGCTCCGCCTCCGCCACCTGCTCGCGCATCTGCCTCAGCAGAGGGTTGTCCTGCGGGGTGGTCTTGCGCCACGCCGAGTCCATCGCGACCCGGATCCGCTCCTCGGCCGCGCGCCAGCGCCGGTCGAGGGAAGCGGCCGACTCGCGCGGTACGCGGCCCGCGTCGTGCCAGCCGGCCTGGGCGTCACGCAGCTTGTTCTGCGCGGCGCGCGGGTCCGCGTCGACGTCGATCGCCTCGAGCTCGGCGAGGATGGCCTGCTTCTTCTCGAGGTTGCCCTTGTACTCCGCGTCGCGGGCCGAGAAGACCTCGCTGCGGCGGCTGAAGAACGCGTCCTGGGCGGCGCGGAAGCGTTCCCAGAGGCGCTGCTCGGCCTCCTTGGCGGCGCGCGGCGCCGCCTTCCACTCGCTCATCAGCTCCTTGAGCCGGGCCGCGGTCGGGCCCCACTCGCTGGACTCGGCGAGGCTCTCCGCCTCCTTGACCAGCTCCTCCTTGGCGGTCTGCGCCTGCTTGCGCTGGCCGTCGAGGGTGGCGAAGTGCGCGCCGCGGCGGCGGGTGAAGCCGTCCCGGGCGGCGGCGAAGCGCTTCCACAGCTCGCCGTCGGTCTTCTTGTCGACGCCGCGGATCGTCTTCCACTCGTCGAGGATCTCCTTGAGCCGGTCGCCCGCGCTCTTCCAGCCGGTCGCCTCCGCGGCGATCGCCTCCGCCTCCTCGACCAGGGCGGTCTTGCGCGCCAGGGCCTCGGTGCGGGCCACCTCCCGGGCGGCCTTGGCCTCGCCGGCCTTCTCGTCCGCGATGGCGGCGAGCCGGTCCAGGCGGGCGGCCAGGCCGTCGATGTCGCCGACCACGTGCGCCTCGTCGAGGGTGGTGCGCAGCCGCTTGATGCTGGTCAGGGAGTGCGCCGCGTCGGCCGCGCCGGACTTCAGCCGGGCCTCGACGAGGTCGACCTCGGTGACCAGGTCCGCGAACCGCCGGGCGAAGTGGGCCAGGCCCTCCTCGGGCGTGCCCGCCTGCCATGAGCCGACCACCCGGTCGCCCTCGGCCGTCTTCACGTACACGGTGCCGTCGGCATCCACGCGCCCGAAGGTCGTCCAGTCGTTCATGAGCCCATCCTCGTTCTCCCGGCGTCGGCGAGCCTCGCTGCCCGCGACCGCCGCCATAGCGCAGCCGAATGCCATTCTTCCACCGGCATTCTTTACCGCGCATTGTCACAGGTCCAACCCGGTTCCGGGGAAGCGCCCGCGGATGACCGTGACCAGCCCGTTACGGTGACTCCGTGCCATTGCTCCCACCCCCCGGAGTTGTCGCCGTCGTCGGGCCGACGGCGGCCGGGAAGACCGCGCTCAGCCTCGCCCTCGCCCACGCCCTCGGTGGCGAGGTGGTGAACGCCGATTCGATGCAGCTCTATCGCGGCATGGACGTCGGTACGGCCAAACTCCCAGCCGGGGAGCGGGAAGGCGTGCCGCACCACGTCCTCGACATCTGGGACGTCACCTTCCCGGCGAGCGTCGCGGAGTACCAGGAGGCGGCCCGCGCGGCCGTCGAGGAGATCGCGGCGCGGGGCCGCGTACCCATCGTGGTGGGCGGCTCGGGGTTGTACGTCCGGGCGGTGCTGGAGGACTTCGCTTTTCCCGGCACGGATCCCGACATTCGGGAACGGCTCGAGGCGGAACTCGCCGAGACCGGCCCCGCGCGGCTGCACGAGCGGCTGCGCG
The DNA here is from genome assembly GCF_003751945.1 of Couchioplanes caeruleus. NCBI lineage: Bacteria > Bacillati > Actinomycetota > Actinomycetes > Micromonosporales > Micromonosporaceae > Couchioplanes > Couchioplanes caeruleus. Next base: position 6,125,197 of record NZ_RJKL01000001.1, read on the forward strand.
CGGCCGACCCGGCGGCCGCCGCCAAGATCCTGGAGTCCAACGGGCGGCGTATCGTCCGGGCCCTGGAGGTCATCGAGATGACGGGCGCGCCCTTCACCGCGGCCCTGCCGGACCCGACGCCCTACTACGAGAGTGTGCAGATCGGGGTCGACCGTGGCACCGAGGAGCTCGACCGGCGGATCGCCGAGCGGGTCGAGCTCATGTGGGCCGGCGGGCTGCTGGACGAGGTGCGGCGGCTGGACGGCGAGGGCCTCCGCGAGGGGCGCACGGCGAGTCGCGCGCTCGGATATCAGCAAGCCCTCGCGCAGCTCGACGGCGTACTGACCGAGGAGGCGGCCAAGGCGGACACCGTGCAGGGCACCCGCCGTTTCGTCCGGCGCCAGCGCTCCTGGTTCCGCCGGGACCCGCGGATCACCTGGCTCGACGGCGCGTCGCCCTCGTGCACGGCGGACGCGTTGGCGGCCTGCGGAGCGGCTGCGAGATGATGGACCGCGTGTTGTTCACCAAGGGCCACGGCACCGGCAACGATTTCGTCATCCTGCCCGACCCCGACGGGACGCTCGACCTGACGGCGTCACTGGTCGCGGCGCTCTGCGATCGTCACCGCGGCATCGGCGCGGACGGCGTCCTGCGGGTCGTGCGCAGCGCCAAGCACCCGGACGGCGCGAGCCACGCGGCCGACGCCGAATGGTTCATGGACTACTGGAACGCCGACGGGTCGTCCGCCGAGATGTGCGGCAACGGGGTCCGGGTCTTCACCCGCTATCTGGTCGCCCGGGGGCTCGCGACCGCAGGCCCCGCGGGCCTGCCGGTCGCGACGCGATCCGGCGTCGTGCACGCGGTCGTCGGCGACCCGCTCATCTCCGTCCACATGAGCACCCCTCGGGTGTACGCGGCCAGCACCGCGACCGTGGGCCCGCTGACCGTGCCCGGGGTGGCCGTGGACTGCGGCAACCCGCATCTGGTCAGCGCGCTGCACGACGGTGTGGATCTGTCGTCGCTGGACCTGACCACGGCACCCGGGCACGACGGCACACTGTTCCCGGACGGCGTCAACGTCGAGTTCACCACTCCCGGCGCGCCGGTCGACGGTGCCGATCTGCACGTCCACATGCGCGTCCACGAGCGCGGCTCCGGCGAGACGCTGTCCTGCGGATCCGGCGCCCTGGCCGTCGGCGCGGTCGCGCTGCGCGACGCGGGACGCACGACCGGCGTGGTGGCGGTCGACGTGCCGGGCGGGCGGCTTACCGTGACCGCCGCCGACGACGGCCGGTGGTGGCTGGCGGGGCCGGCGGTGCTGGTGGCCTCCGGCGAGGTGGACGTGGCGGCCCTCGTCCCATGACGGCGCCGCATCGGACGGCTGCACCGGAGCATCTGGCTGCACCGGAGCATCTGGCTGCACCGGAGCATCTGGCGGCGCCGCATCGGACGGCTGCGCCGGAGCATCTGGCGGCGCTGCACCGGGTGGCTCACCGCGGCTACTCGGCGGTGGCCCCCGAGAACACCCTGCCCGCCCTCGCCGCGGGCGTCCTCGCCGGGGCGACGTTCATCGAGTTCGACGTCCGCACCACCGCCGACGGCGTGCCGGTGGTGATTCACGACCGCACGGTCGACCGCACCACGGACGGCACCGGCAAGGTCTGGGAGCTGACCCTCGACGAGATCGCCCGGCTGGACGCCGGTTCCTGGTTCTCGCCGGCGTACGCGGGGACCGGTGTGCCCCGGCTCACCGACGCGTTGGCGCTGCTGCGCCCGCACGCCGTCCTCGCGGACTCGGCGGACGACGCGGGTGTCACCCCGGCGGTGGCGCCCCGCGTCGAGCTGCTGCTGGAGATCAAGCCGCCGGCCACCCTGGAACAGGTGAAGATCATCATGGGGCAGGTCGCCGACGCGGGGCTGCTCGGCCGTACGGTCGTGCAGAGCTTCGACCCGGCGATCGTGCGCCTCGTCGCCGAGGCCGCCCCCGACGTGCGCCGGGGCCTGCTCCGCGACGGGTTCGACGCCGCGCAGGTGGAGGTCGCCGCGGAGCTGGGCGTCGTGCACTGCAACCCGTCCATGAACGCCGTGCTCGGCTCCCCGGAGACCGTCGCGGCGCTCGCGGAGGCTCAGGTGGCGGTGATGCCGTGGACGGCCAACGACCTGAGGCTCTGGCCCGATCTGGTCCGGGCCGGTGTGGCCGGCCTGATCACCGACCACACCGGGGAGCTCACCGGCTGGGCTCAGAACGCCTCGTCGGGAGCCTGGTCCAGCTCGGCCTGAGGAACCGCGGCCGCGTTGTGCGGAGCCGGGGTGCCCTTGACCGTCGCCCGGATGGCGGCCGCCACCGCCGGCGTCACCCGAGAGTCGAAGACGCTGGGGATGATCACGGTCGGGTTGATCTTGTCGTCGCCGACGACGTTGGCGATGGCCATCGCCGCCGCCAGCGCCATCTCCTCGGTGAACTCCTCGGCGCTCACGTCGAGCATGCCGCGGAACACGCCGGGGAACGCCAGCACGTTGTTGATCTGGTTGGGCTGGTCGGAGCGGCCGGTGGCCACCACGGCGGCGTACTGGCGGGCCTCGCGCGGGTCCACCTCGGGATCCGGGTTGGCCAACGCGAAGACGATCGACTTGTCGGCCATCTTGGCGATGTCGGCGCCGGTCAGCAGGTTGGGGGCGCTGACACCGATGAAGACGTCCGCTCCGGCGATCGCGCCGGGCAGGTCGCCGGAGTAGTTGTCGCGGTTCGTGTTGTCGGCGAGCCACTGCCAGGTCGGCGTCATGTCCGCCATGCCGCGGTGCAGGGCGCCCCTGCGGTCGTACGCGATGATGTCGCCCACGCCCTGGCGCAGCAGCAGCTTCATGATCGCCGTTCCCGCGGCCCCCGCGCCGGAGACGACGACCTTGACGTCCGCGAGGTTCTTGCCCACGACCCGTAGCGCGTTCGTCAGCGCGGCCAGCACGCAGATCGCGGTCCCGTGCTGGTCGTCATGGAAGACCGGGATGTCCAGCAGCTCCCGCAGGCGCATCTCGATCTCGAAGCAGCGCGGCGCGGCGATGTCCTCCAGGTTGATGCCGCCGTACGCGGGAGCGATCGCCCGGACGATGTTGACGATCTCGTCGGTGTCCTGGGTGTCGAGCACGACGGGCCAGGCGTCGACTCCGCCGAAGCGCTTGAAGAGCGCGGCCTTGCCCTCCATCACCGGCATCGCCGCGGCCGGGCCGATGTTGCCCAGTCCGAGCACGGCCGAGCCGTCGCTGACCACCGCGACCGTGTTGCGCTTGATGGTCAGCCGGCGCGCGTCGGCGGGGTTCTCCGCGATGGCCATGCACACCCGCGCCACGCCCGGCGTGTACGCCCGGGACAGCTCGTCACGGTTGCGCAGGGCGACCTTCGACGACACCTCGATCTTGCCGCCCAGATGCAGCAGGAACGTACGGTCGGAGACCTTGCGGACGTCGACGCCGTCCTGCTCCTCGAGGTTCTTGACGACCTGGTCGGCGTGGGTCGAGTCGGCGGTGTCGCAGGTGAGGTCGACCAGGACCCGGCCGGGGTCGGAGTCCACCACGTCGAGCGCCGTCACGATGGCGCCCGCCTCACCCACACACGTGGTGAGCCGGCCGATGGACGAGGCGTCGGCGGTCACGGCGATCCGGATCGTGATCGAGAATCCTGCACTGGGCAGGCGGGTGGTCACCACGGAAGTCCCTCCGTCGTCAGCGGGTGAATGTTCATATTCTCCCGCTCCGGGAATGCCGGTGGACATCGCGGTGGTTACTGGTGAGTCATACACTCTGCGACAACGCCCCGCCGCGTTATGTGGATGCGCCCGGTACCCCCGGCGTGCCACGATCGGGCGGAGGAGGTCACTTTTGCGAACTGAGCTTTCCGAACCCGACGTCACTACCGGTGAGCTGGAACTGGAGGAGCGGCACTCGCTGCGGCGGGTCGCCGGCCTCTCCACCGAGCTCACGGACATCACCGAGGTCGAGTACAGGCAACTGCGGCTCGAGCGAGTAGTCCTGGTCGGCGTCTGGACCGAGGGCAGCGTCTCTGACGCGGAGAACTCGCTGAGCGAGTTGGCCGCGCTGGCCGAGACTGCCGGCTCGCAGGTCCTCGAGGGCCTCATCCAACGGCGTTCCCGCCCCGACTCGGCCACCTTCATCGGCCGCGGCAAGGTGGAGGAGCTGCGCGACGTGGTCATCTCCACGGGCGCCGACACCGTCATCTGCGACGGCGAGCTCTCCCCGTCCCAGTTGCGCAACCTGGAGCAGCAGACCAAGGTCAAGGTCGTCGACCGTACGGCGCTCATCCTCGACATCTTCGCCCAGCACGCGAAGAGCAAGGAAGGCAAGGCGCAGGTCGAGCTGGCCCAGCTCCAATACCTGCTCCCGCGGCTGCGAGGCTGGGGTGAGTCGCTCTCCCGGCAGGGTGGCGGTGCCGGCGGCGGCTCCGGCGGTGGCGGCGTGGGCACGCGCGGCCCCGGTGAGACCAAGCTGGAGACCGACCGGCGCCGGATCAACCACCGCATCGCCAAGCTGCGGCGCGAGATCAAGGCCATGCGCACCGTACGCCAGACGAAGCGCTCCCGCCGCGCGAGCAGCGGCGTGCCGGCCGTGGCCATCGCCGGCTACACCAACGCGGGCAAGTCCAGCCTGCTCAACCGCCTGACCTCGGCGGGTGTCCTGGTCGAGGACGCACTGTTCGCGACCCTCGACCCGACGACCCGGCGCACGGCGGCGGAGGACGGGCGCGTCTTCACGCTCTCCGACACGGTCGGCTTCGTCCGCCACCTGCCGCACCAGATCGTCGAGGCGTTCCGCTCGACGCTGGAGGAAGTCTCGTACGCCGACCTCGTCGTGCACGTGGTCGACGGCGCCCACCCCGACCCGGAGGGTCAGGTCACGGCGGTCCGCGAGGTCCTGGGCGAGGTCGGCGCCGACCGGATTCCCGAGCTGCTGGTGGTCAACAAGACCGACGCCGCCGACGAGGAGACGATGCTGCGCCTCAAGCGCGCCTGGCCCGACGCGGTCTTCGTCTCGGCCCGTTCGGGGCAGGGCATCGCCGACCTGCACGCGGCCATCGCCCAGCGGCTGCCGCGCCCGGCGGTGGACCTGCGGGTGCTCCTGCCGTACGACCGGGGCGATCTGGTGGCGCGGATCCACCGCAAGGGGCAGGTTCTCGACACCCGGCACACGGAAGAGGGGACCGAGCTCCGGGTACGCGTCGACGAGCAGTTGGCGGCGGAGCTGGCGCAGTTCCGGGCCTGACAGCGCGAGCGGGTTCTCGCGGGCGGCGACGCTGTCCGAAGTATCCGTTCCGTGCCTCAGGCGCCCCGTATGACCAGGCTTGATCCACGCGTCACGCCAGTGGGAGACGCCGCATGCGACACTGATCGGATGCGGCGTCTCGTGTTCCCGGCCCTCATGGCCTCCGGGCTGGTGATGGTGGGTGCAGTGCCCGCCTCTGCCGAGCCGGCCCCCGCGGCCACCTCGGCTAAGGCCGCGGCCGGCAAGAAGGTGTGCAAGGTCACCGATCCGCTCCTCAACGAGCTCTCGGGCATCGTGGCGACGGACGACGGCTATGTCGTGATCAACGACAGCACCGACGCGCAGCGCCAGAAGGTCTTCTTCCTGGACAAGAACTGCGCTATCGCCGACCAGGTCGCCTTCAGCGGCAACGGCCCGCGCGACACCGAGGACCTGATCCTGTCGCCGGACGGCAAGACGCTGTGGATCGCCGACACCGGCGACAACAACGTGCGCACCAAGTCGGCCGAGCCTCGCGAGACGATCAGCGTCTGGAGCATGCCGGCGGACGGCTCCAAGAAGCCCAAGATCCACCGCCTCGCGTACCCGGCGGGCGACCGGCACGACGCGGAGGCCCTGCTCCTCGACGGCGCCGGCAAGCCGATCATCATCACCAAGGAGATCACCGGCCCGGCCCAGCTTTACACGCCGGCGTCGGCGCTCAAGACGGACAACACCGAGGGCGTTCCGCTCAAGAAGGTCGGCCAGGTCGAGCTGCCGCGTACGGACACGCCGGGCACGTCCTTCGCCCGTCTGGCACAGAGCGTGGTCACGGGCGCCGCGATCGCTCCCGGGGGCAACAAGGTGGTCATCCGGACGTACCTGGACGCCTTCGAATGGGATGTCACCAACGGTGACGTGATCGCCGCGCTGAAGCAGAAGCCGAGAGGCACGGGCCTGCCCAACGAGCCGTTCGGCGAGGCGATCAGCTACAGCGCGGACGGCAAGACGTTCGCCACGGTCTCGGACTTCGGTCAGCAAGAGGACCAGGAAGCCGACAACTACATCCTGCGCTACACGCCCGCCACCACGATCGCCCAGGCGAGCACGAAGGGCGCCAAGGACGCGAAGTCGAGCGAAGGCCCGAGCTGGTACTCCGACCTCAGCCTCTCCGACATCACCTACCTCGTCGGCGGCATCGGCGTCCTGGGCGCCATCCTGGTCGGCGCGGGCGTCTTCGGCATCATGCGGTCCCGCAAGAAGCCGCAGCCAGAACTGGCGGTGAAGAACCCGGATCCCACCGGCCCGGACCCGCTGGACGCGGAAACGGAACTCCTGACCGTCGGCGGCCCGAAGCCGAAGGCCGGCGTCTACGGCGCGGGCGCGGCGGGCGCGGGCGCGGCGGGCGCGGGCGCGGCGGGCGCGGGCGCGGCAGCATCGGCGCCTGGCGTGTACGGCGCCAAACAACACCCCAAGGCCGGCGGAGTCTACGGAGGCGCGGCGGGACGCCCGAGCGGCGGAGCCCAGCCGGGTCAGCCGGGCGGCGGCGTGCAAGGTCGCCCTGGCACCATCCATGGTCGCCCGAACGGTGCTCAGTCGGGTCGTCCCGGCGCTGCCCAGCCGGGTGGCCCCGGCGCTGTTCAGCCGGGCCGTCCGGGCGGTGCTCAGCCGGGCCGTCCGGGTGGCGGTCCGCAGGGCCGCGCCGGTGGCGTCGGTCAGCCGGCGGGTGGCGGCCAGCCGGTCGCACGTCCTACGAGTGGCCAGCCGGCGCGTCCGGGCGGTGGTCAACCGGGCCACCCCGACGGCGGGCAACCGGGTCATCCCCACGCCGGCCAGCCCAGCCGCCCGACGGGCCGTCAGGCCGGCGGTCCCGGCAACGCTGCCCAGCCAGGTCGTCCCAGTGCCGTCGCGCAGCCGGTTCCGCCCGGCGGTGCTGCCCCGGTTCGTCCGAGTGGTGCGGCCCAGCCGGTTCGTCCCAGTGGTGCGGCCCAGCCGGTTCGTCCCAGTGGTGCGGCCCCGACCGGGCGTCCGAGTGGCGCGGGCCGGCCCGGTAGCTTGGGCGGCGCGGCTCAGCCCGGTCGCTCGGAAGGCGCCGCGCCGGTCCGCCCTGCCCAAGGCGCACAGCCCGGAAACCGCCCCGCCAGCGGCGGCCCCAGCGGTCCTCCCTCCGGCGGTCCCTCCTCCAACGGCCCCTCTTCCGGCGGCCGCGGAGGAAGCGTCTACGGCGCCCCGCTTTCGTCCTCGGCCGCACCCCCACCATCGTGGCCCCCGGCGTCGCAGCCCACGGGAGGCGGCCACCCGAACGGCGGATGAACGCGATGAACGGCACCTCGCGAGGCCCGCGACAGCCGCCCGGAGAACCCGGGCTGCGGATGCCCCCACAGGGCCGCTGACTGACACTTCATCCACGGGGTGATCGCCGGCCGCACCTGCTGTGCACGCGGGCGATTCCAGCGGTCACCCGCGGCACGGCACCGCGCCGCAGCGCCTCCACCCAGCCCGGCGGCAACGGCCCGGCGTGGTGTCGACCCGACCCGACCCGGTCCGGCCTCGACGTGGGCCCGGCTGGGCGCGGCGTCGACCTGATGCGGCCTGGACCGGAGTGGGCCCGCCTGGCGTGGCGTGGCGTGGACCTGGCCTGGCGTAGACCCGGCGCGGCCTGGCGTGGACCTGGCCTGGCCTGGCGTGGACCCGGCCTGGCCAGGCCGGGCCAGGCATGGCGTCGACCCGGCCCGGCCTGGCGTCGACCGGTCCTGGCTTGGCGTCGACCGGTCCTGCTTGGCGTGGTGTCTGGCCGGCCCAGCGCCGCATCTCCCGGCCCACCGCCGCTGGGCGAGCGCTAGCCCCGCCTGCTCAGCGGCGCAGGCGATTCCGGTCAAACCCTGCGCAGCACCGCGACGACGCGACCCATCACTGTTGCGTCGTCGCCCGGGATCGGGTCGAACGCCGGGTTGGCCGGCATGAGCCACACGTGGCCGTCCCGCTGCCGGTAACTCTTGACCGTCGCCTCGCCGTCGATCATGGCAGCGACGATGTCGCCGACGTTCGCCGTAGGTTGTTGGCGTACCACGACCCAGTCTCCGTTGCAGATGGCCGCGTCGATCATCGAGTCGCCCTTGACCTCCAGCATGAAGACCTCGCCCTCGCCGACGAGCTCGCGCGGCAGAGGGAAGAAGTCCTCGACCGCCTGCTCGGCCAGGATGGGCCCACCGGCGGCGATCCGGCCGACGAGCGGCACGTAGGCCGGGGCGGGACGGGCCGTGCGCAGCGCCTCGTCGTCGACCATGTCACTCGGCGACCGCACGTCCACCGCGCGGGGCCGGTTGGGGTCGCGGCGCAGGAAGCCCTTCTTCTCGAGCTCCTTCAACTGGTAGGCGACGCTGGACGGGGACACCAGCCCCACCGCCTCACCGATCTCCCGGACGCTCGGGGGGTAGCCGTAACGCTCCACCCAATCCTTGATGAACTCCAGGATGCGCCGCTGCCGGGCGGTCAGGTCGGCGGTGACCAGATCCGGGAACTGGCTGACCACCGGTGTGACCGAGCGGAGCTGCGGCGCGTCGGCGCTACGGGCCCGGGCCGGGCTCCGGCGCCGCATGGCCGCCTTGACGTTCGTGGCCTCGGGCTTCGAGTCCTTCTGATCCTGCCGGCTCGTCCGGTCGTCGGTCGACACGTCCGCCCTCCTTGTCGGCCACGGCCTCACGGGCCCGTGGTGCGCTCGCGGAGCCGGACCTGCGCCGTGGGGATGGACGTCCGTCCGGCTGACCCCTCTTGATGGAGAACCGTATCGGCGGGGTACGACAGATTCAAACATCTGTACGACTTTCTCTCGGCGTGTCGCCCGGAAGTGCTCGACTTCCGTACGCCTGTTCTGATACACCGTCGTACGGGCGTTCGATCGAACGCCCGTACGAAGACCGTCCGCGAGGAAAGGTGTTTGCCGTGGTAGCCACCGGTGTGCGTCCGGGCCGTCCCGCCCCGCTGCGGTTGACACGGCGAGGCCGGATCGTCGTGCTGACCCTCTTCTTTCTCCTGGCGACCCTCGCCAGCGCTGTGTTGTGGACCACTGCCTCCCGGGCCGGCGAAACGCCGGCGGGCCCCGCCGCCGCGATCGTGGTGCAGCCTGACGACACCATGTGGTCCATCGCCGAGCGAGCCGTCCCCGACCGCGCACCGCGGGAGGTGATAGCCGAGATCCGCGCACTCAACGGCAGAAGACACTCCTATGTGTACGCCGGGGAGACACTGATCGTCCCGCCCCCGAGCTGACCTCCGCCGCAGTGGTCCCACCAGCGGGCTCGATGTTCGCCCTGACGCCGAGCGCCCCGGCCGAAAGGGCGCGACCAGGGTCTGGCCGGATGCCGGGCCGAAGGCTGCCGAGTCCGCCCGGCCGAAAGGACGCGACCAGGATGAAGGACGCGACCAGGGTGTAGGTGGGCGCCGGGCCGAAGGTCGCCGAGTCCGCCCGGCGAAAGGACGCGACCAGGGTGTAGGTGGACGCCGACCGAAGGTTGCCGAGTCCGCCCGGCCGTGAAAGGGGCCGCCGAGGGCGGTCCGCCGCGCCGCGGGGCCGAAGGGCCACGCGCCCCGGTGCCCGGGACTCGGAAGCCGTGCAGACGCTGAGGCCACGCGCCGAGGAACTGTGCGGTGCAACTCCCGCGCCGCGGATACGCCGCGCTGAGCAGCCGCGGATACGCCGCGTTTGTGGATGTGGCGCGTTGTGGATGCGGCGCGTTGTGGATGTCGCGCAGCCGGTGAGCTCGTCGCGCCGACCGCCGGGGGTGAGCCACCGTGTCGACGTCCGTCCAAGATCGAGTGTCGCGCCGAGCGCTGACCGCGTTGAGCGCTGTGCTGACCGGCCACCCCGGCCCGGAGCGTCGCGCTGAAGCAACCCGCACCCGCGTCCCCGCGTCGAGGAAACGCCGTTGTCATTCATCGTCATCAAGGTCGCATCGACCCTGCCGCACCCTCCCCGCGGCCGGCGATCAAGGCGATCCGGTGCTGGCCGTGACCGCCGCGGCACCCGTCGTGTTGAGGTAGAAAATACGGCGCGCCGACGCGCCGCTGAACTTGCGCCGGGGTCCCCGGCGGCCTAACGTCGACCCCAACATCTAGTAGTTACAAGGGTGTAAGTCGTCCACAGGTTGGGGTCGGGACACCCCGTAATCCACAGGCTCGTCCACAGCTTCGAGGCGGAAATTGATCACCGCGGAGCTGGGTTCGTCGTGCCCGGATTGCGGGTGCGCCGCAGTCAACTCCCTGGGATGGCCGCCCCGGCGACAGGAGGTCTCAGCGGTGCGGTGTCCGTACTGCCGGCACGCGGATTCCCGCGTGGTCGACTCGCGTGAGGCCGACGACGGTCAGTTGATCCGTCGTCGTCGGTCCTGTCCCGAGTGCGGCAAGCGGTTCACCACCGTGGAGGAGGCCGTGCTCGCGGTGGTCAAGCGCAGCGGCGTCACCGAGCCCTTCAGCCGGACCAAGATCATGAGTGGGGTGCGCAAGGCCTGTCAGGGGCGTCCCGTCGACGAGGACTCGATCGCACTGCTGGCGCAGAAGGTCGAGGAGACCGTCCGCGCCCGGGGCGCGGCCGAGGTGCCGAGCCACGACGTCGGGCTGGCCATCCTCACCCCGCTGCGCGAACTGGACCAGGTCGCTTATCTCCGGTTCGCCAGCGTGTACAAAGCATTCGATTCGCTCGACGAGTTCGAGCGGGAGATCACGGAGTTGCGGGAGGCCGCGACGAGCAGGGAGTCGGCGGTGCGGCACGTCGTCGCGCCCCGCTCCGGGGGCCGCGCACCCAAGGTCGGTGACCGCGCGCCGTAAGCACCCAGGGCGCCGGCCGAGTGTGGAGCAGGGACGTCCACCGGCACCAGCCGGCAACGCCGGGTGAGCGCAGACGAAAAGCGGGAGCACCGGCGCGCACGGGCAACCAACACATGCACGGGGCGGAGATGCCGTCCTGAAGACAGCGTCCGTCCGGCAGCGCCGGGCGGGCGGCGGTAGGGCGCGAGATGACGAACCGTTGCCACGGGGCGCCGCGCGTACCAGAGGGCTTGAAAGATGGCGCGGCCACGGCCGTGCCGATGTCGGGAAAGTTTGGGTCGCGGTGGGGAAGCCGCGATCGTTCGAGGGGGAGCACATATGGCCGGTGAGGGCATGACAGCAGGTAGGCAGCGCAGCCGCGCTGGTAACGGGGGCGCCGCGGTCGGGGGGCTGCGCGTCGGGCGGGTCTGGACGACCGAGGGTGTTCACCCCTACGACGAGGTCGAGTGGGAGCGCCGCGATGTCGTGATGACGAACTGGCGGGACGGCTCGATCAACTTCGAGCAGCGCGGGGTCGAGTATCCGGCGTTCTGGAGCGTCAACGCCGCCAACATCGTCACGACCAAGTACTTCCGGGGTGCGGTCGGCACGCCGGAGCGGGAGCGGTCGCTCAAGCAGCTCATCGACCGGGTCGTGAAGACCTACCGCAAGGCGGGCGAGGACCACCGCTACTTCGCTTCCCCGGCCGACGCCGAGGTGTTCGAGCACGAGCTGACCTGGATGCTGCTGCACCAGGTGTTCAGCTTCAACTCGCCGGTCTGGTTCAACGTCGGCACCTCGTCGCCGCAGCAGGTCAGCGCCTGCTTCATCCTGTCCGTGGACGACTCGATGGACTCGATCCTGGACTGGTACAAGGAAGAGGGCCTGATCTTCAAGGGCGGCTCGGGCTCCGGGGTCAACCTCTCCCGGATCCGCTCCTCCAAGGAGCTGCTCTCCTCCGGCGGCACGGCCAGCGGCCCGGTCAGCTTCATGCGCGGCGCCGACGCCAGCGCCGGGACGATCAAGTCCGGTGGCGCTACCCGCCGCGCGGCCAAGATGGTCATCCTCGACGTCGACCACCCCGACATCGAGGAGTTCGTCACCACCAAGGCCCGCGAAGAGGACAAGATCCGCGCGTTGCGGGACGCCGGCTTCGACATGGACCTCGGCGGCAGCGACATCGTCTCCGTCCAGTACCAGAACGCCAACAACTCGGTCCGCGTCAGCGACGAGTTCATGCGCGCGGTCGAGGAGGGTGGCACGTTCGACCTGCACGGCCGCCTGCACGGCGAGGTCATCGAGACCATCGACGCCAAGAAGCTCTTCACCGAGATCGCCAAGGCCGCGTGGGAGTGCGCCGACCCTGGCCTGCAGTACGACGACACCATCAACGACTGGCACACCAACCCCGAGACCGGCCGCATCACCGCGTCGAACCCGTGCTCGGAGTACATGTCGCTGGATGACTCGTCCTGCAACCTGGCGTCACTCAACCTCATGAAGTTCCTCAACGCCGACGGCGGCTTCGAGGTGCAGAAGTTCGTCAAGAGCGTCGAGTTGGTGATCACCGCGATGGAGATCTCCATCGCGTTCGCGGACTTCCCGACCCCGAAGATCGGCGAGACCACGCGGGCCTACCGCCAGCTCGGCATCGGGTACGCGAACCTGGGCGCGCTGCTGATGGCGTCGGGCCAGCCGTACGACTCGGAGGCCGGCCGCGGGGTCGCCGCCGCCATCACCTCGCTGATGACCGGTACGGCCTACCGCCGCTCCGCGGAGATCGCCGGCGTCGTCGGCCCGTACGACGGCTACGCGCGCAACGCCGAGGCGCACAAGCGCGTCATGCGCAAGCACGCGGCCGCCAACGACGAGATCCGCCCGAGCGGTCCGGTCGCGACGGCGCTGGTCAAGGAAGCCACCAAGCAGTGGCAGGACGGCATCAAGATCGGCGAGAAGAACGGCTGGCGCAACGCCCAGGCGTCCGTGCTCGCGCCGACCGGCACCATCGGCCTGATGATGGACTGCGACACCACCGGCATCGAGCCCGACCTGGCCCTGGTCAAGTTCAAGAAGCTCGTCGGCGGCGGCTCCATGCAGATCGTCAACCAGACGGTGCCGCGCGCCCTGCGCAGCCTCGGCTACCCCGAGGAGCAGGTCGAGGCGATCGTCGAGCACATCGGCGACCACGGCAACGTCGTCGACGCCCCGGGCCTGAAGCCCGAGCACTACCCGGTGTTCGACTGCGCCATGGGCGAGCGGTCCATCGCCCCGATGGGTCACGTCCGGATGATGGCCGCCGTGCAGCCGTTCATCTCCGGCGCGATCTCCAAGACGGTCAACATGCCGGAGTCGGCGACCGTCGAGGACATCGAGCACATCCACTTCCAGGGCTGGAAGCTGGGCCTCAAAGCGCTCGCGATCTACCGCGACAACTGCAAGGTCGGCCAACCGCTGTCCGCGGCGAAGCCGAACAAGGCGGCGGCGGAGACCCCGGCCCAGGTCGAGAAGGTCGTGGAGAAGGTCGTCGAGTACCGCCCGGTCCGCAAGCGGCTGCCGAAGAAGCGCCCGTCGGAGACCGTGTCGTTCTCGGTCGGCGGCGCCGAGGGCTACCTCACCGCGTCGTCCTACCCGGACGACGGCCTCGGCGAGGTCTTCCTGAAGATGTCCAAGCAGGGCTCCACCCTGGCGGGCGTCATGGACGCCTTCTCGGTGGCGATCTCCATAGGGCTCCAGTACGGCGTGCCGCTGGAGACGTACGTCAGCAAGTTCACCAACATGCGCTTCGAGCCGGCCGGCATGACCGACGACCCGGACGTCCGCATGGCCGCATCGGTGATGGACTACATCTTCCGCCGCCTGGCGCTGGACTTCCTGCCCTACGACACCCGTGCCGAGCTGGGCATCTTCACCGCCAAGGAGCGCGCGGCCCAGGTCGCGGCCGAGGCGGCGGCGGAGGCCGCGAACGTGGACCTGGCCGGCATGGCGGCGTCCGCCCCGGTGTCTGCCCCGGTCGGCGCCGCGTCCACCCCGGCGGCCCCCGCCCCCGCCCCGGTGGCTCCGGCCGCCGAGGCGAAGGCGCCGGTCGAGGCGGAGAAGGAGGCGCACTCCTCGACGGAACTGCTCGAGATCGTGCTGGGAACGTCCGCGGACGCGCCGCTGTGCTTCACCTGCGGCACGAAGATGCGCCCGGCCGGAAGCTGCTACGTGTGCGAGGGATGCGGGTCGACGTCCGGCTGCAGTTGACGCCCTGTGAGTGATGCCTGAAGGATGCCTCCCGCCCGGGTCCGGGCGGGAGGCATCCGGCGTTATCCGTCACCTCCCACTACGGTCGAGTGGTGACCGCTGACGTTCTCGACCGCCGCCGGCTGGAGGGGGCCAAGGTCGCCGTCGGCGTCACCTTCGCCACGAACGGGCTCGCCTTCGGTGGATGGCTGGCCCGTGCTCCCGCCGTACGCGATGATCTGAGCCTCTCTCCTGCGGGGTTCGGCCTGCTCCTGCTGTGCCTGTCCGGGGCGGCGGTGGCCGCGATCCCGCTGGCCGGGCCGCTCGTGCAGCGGCTCGGTCCGGCGCGCGCCGTCCTGCTCGGCAGCATGGCCGTCGTGCTGGGCCTGGTGGGTCTGGGCGTCGGCGCGGCGGCCGGCTCCGTGGTGTCGGCGGGCGTCGGGCTGATCTTCATCGGCATGGGCAACAGCACCTGGGACGTCGCGATGAACGTCGAGGGCGCGGACGTGGAACGGCGGCTCGGGCGGACGCTGATGCCCCGCTTTCATGCCGGTTTCAGCCTGGGTACGGTGGCCGGCGCCGGGATGAGCGCCGCGGCGGCCGCGGCTTCGATCACGGTGACGGTGCAGGTGTTCGTCACGGCGGCCGTGGCGGCGGTGGTGATGCTGCTGACCGTGCGGCGCTTCCTCCCCGTACCCGCGGCTCACGATGAGCGATCGCCTCGCGGCCGGGTCAGGGACGCCTGGCGTGAGCCGCGCACCCTGCTCATCGGCGTCATCATGCTCGGCTTCGGCTTCACCGAGGGCGCGGCCAACGACTGGCTGGCGATCGGCCTCGTGGACGGCTACGGGGCGAGCGAGACCGTGGGCGCGATCGGCCTCGGCTTCTTCGTGACGGCGATGACCCTCGGCCGGCTCTTCGGCGGCGCGGCGATCGAACGCTGGGGCCGCGTCCGTACGCTTCGGCTGACCGCGGCATCGGCCCTCGTCGGCCTGCTCCTGGCCCTCTCCGGCATCGGCGTGCCGGCCGTGCTCGCCGGCGCGCTGCTGTGGGGCGCGGGCGCCTCGCTGGGCTTCCCGATCGGGATGAGCGCCGCGGCCGACGACCCGCTGCGGGCGGCGATCCGGGTGTCGGTCGCGGGCTCGATCGGGTACGGGGCGTTCCTCGCCGGACCGCCGCTCATCGGCCTGCTCGCCGAGCGTGTCGGCGTGCTGCGCGCCCTGCTGGTGGTAGCCGTGGCGATCGGGCTCGGCGTGCTGGCCTCGGGCGCCGCCCGGCCTGTCACCCGCGCGGAAGACCGCCTCACCGGTTCAGGAAATCGCCGATGACCGAGGCCAGCACGTCCGGTCGCTCGATCACCATGGCGTGCGACGCGTCCGCAAGCTGCAGGTGCCGCATGCGCGGATTCACCTTCGCACCGGTCTCCGCCTGCGCCAGCAGGTGGCGGCGGTGCGCGGCGTAGAGTTCGGCGAACTGCTCCTGCTCCGGCAGGTTCCGCGTGGCGAGGACCGTCAGCGTCGGCGCGGGCGTCGAGGCATAGACCGGACCAAGATCAAGTTCATTCATCAGCGTACGCAAGGAGCCCGACGTCTCCGCCGTCGGCCGCATCGAGGTCTCCCCGTCCTTGTGCACGAGGTTGCGCCGGAACCCCTCGATCCACAGCTTCTCGTTGGCGCCCATGTCCCGGGCCGCCATCTGCTGCCGTTCCACCAGATCGGGCAGCTCGGTCGCCGCGATCGTGCGCCCGAACTGTGCCTGGGCCGCATCGAAGGTGGCATGCAACCGTGCCAGCTCGGCGGAAGCCTTCTCCGGCTCCAGGCCCGGCAGGTGCTCGACCCGCGTCGGCGGCGGATTACCGTCCATATTCACCACGCCGGGCGACTCGGGATGCCGCTGACCCCAGAGGACGGCCAGCATCCCGCCAAGGGAATACCCGGCAACGGCAGGACGATCCAGTTCCATCTGTACGGTCACCGCGGCGATGTCACCGAGCGCGGCATCCCACGACCACGCGCCGTCACCGGAACGCCCGTGGCCCCGCAGGTCCATGGTGATGACCCGGTTCCGGGAACGCAGCGCCCGGGCCAGCGTGGTGAGCATCGCAAGATTGCCGCCGGCCCCATGCAGCAGGAGAAGCGGAGGTCGATCCCCGCCGAAGTCCCGCACGGCGATGGGAAGCTCCCCGGCGTCGACCAGTCGGTCATTGATCATCATCGTCTCCTTGGTGCTCGTCGCCGTCCGTGCCGTTGTCGCGGTCCGTGCTGCCGTCGCGGTCCGTGCCGTCGTCTCCGCCGACCTGGATGTTTCTGCTGTCCTCGCCGCGCTTGCCGTCCTTGGCCTTCTTGCTGTCCTCGACGACGCTCTTGGTGTCTTCCACGCGCTTGCCGGCGGTGGGTTTGTCGCTTTCGTCGGCGCGGCGTAGCCGGTCGCGGACCGCTGCCGACGGCACGCCGCCGTCCGGGTGGCGCGGAAGCTTTCCCCGGCGGACCAGATCATGCACCCCCTGCCGCGTGATCCCGAGCATCGCCCCGGCGGTGGCGAGCGTCACCGATTCCGCGCCCGGGTGGCCCACCCGCAGCGCCACGACCCGTCCGAGCGGGGTGCGCCACCATTCCAGCGGCGGATCGAAGGCGCGATCGCCCGGATACAGCATCGCGACAAGGCGGATGACGGCGCCGGCGGCCACGCCGTCGTCGGGGCCGCGCATGAGATCCGCCCAGGCTGCGGCGCGGAGGCGGATCAATTCCCGCAACGCCGCCACGGCATCGTCGCCCTCCAGCAGGATCTCGAGCGGGTCGAGCAGCCGGACGTCGAGCAGCCGGACGATCTGCTCGACGAGTGCGGCACGGGTCGGCACTCGGCAATCGTTCATCTACTTGACATCCTCTGTCAAGGAGCATGGCCGGGGCTCAGCCTCGCCACCATCCTGCGAGGAAGACTCTCCTCTAGGGTCGAGCGGTGGACGAACCCGCCCCGCGCCCCCTGACCGAGCCGCACCCGTCCCGGCTCGCTCCCGGCCATCCCCGGCGGACGGAGATCCTCGCCGCGCACGCCGCGGCGCTCGAAGCCGGCCAGGCGGGCTACCCGGACCCGCAGACCGGTCTCTTCGTGCTCACCGCCGGCTTTCTCGCCAAGCGCGGCACGTGCTGTGGGCGGGGCTGCCGTCACTGTCCGTACGTGGATGGTGTCTGACCCGATCTTTCGCCGACTCCCGGAGACCAGTACGGTGTGCCCGAAATATTCGGGAGGACCAGGTGCGCAAGCGTCTCATCGCCCTCGGCGCCACAGTGGCGCTGCTGGCGCCGGCCGGCTGCTCGAACGAGCAACCCGACCCGGCGCCGCTCCCTCCCGTCCGGATCGCCGAACAACCGGCGGCATCGGCGGGCGGGGCCTGCATCCTCTGGGACTATCCCTTCATCGAGAAGACGATCGGCGTCGCCTTCTCCGTCGCGGCCTCCGACCAGGTCGACGAGACCTCGACCTGCGTGGTCCAGACAACGTCGGCGCAAGGGCCGTACCTGGCGCTCTCCGTGGTGGAAAGCACCAAGGCGGACGCGGACCTCTTCCTCGACGAGATGATGCCCGCCAAGTCGACGAAGGTGAAGGGACTCGGCAAGGCGGGCTACCGCCTGGTGGCGAAGGCGTCCGGGGGTCACGGGCCCACGATCGAGATCAGCTGGCTGAGCGAGGCGGAACAGCTCCAGACGCTGCGCTACACGTTCGCAAAGGGAGCCTCGGCCAAGGACGTCGAGCGGATGCAGACCAAGCTGTTGTCGCTGGCCAAGGCGATCAACACCACCAACGGCTGACCGCACACCGATGGGCATACCGGACGCGCGGCATTCCCTGCCCGAGCGCGGCAGGCTCTGCGTGACCGCGGTCCGCCCGCGTCGACTCCTCCCACCCGGGCCCGCGTAGGCGGCCTGCTGGCCGCGGCACGCTCTGCTGGATGCGGCACGTCCTGCTGGATGCAGGCGCTCCGCCTGGGCTTGGTCCGCGCAACCTGAGCCCGGCGAGCTATGCGCGGCTCAGTGGGCGTCGACGAACACCCGGGAAGCGACCTCGCGCGGCAGTCGGATCTTGTCACCCGACCGGTCGATCGTGACACCGTCACGCTCCTGCGCCACCGTCACGGTCGCGCCCGGGTCGATGCCCGCGGCGTGCAACTGGCGCAGTACGCCGGCGTTCGTCTGGACGCTCTCGCAGATCCGGCGCACCACCACACTGCCACTGAGCCCCGGGAAGGCGAGGTTGCGCTCGACCGCGTTCACTGCCGTGGCGCTGCTGCTCAGCATGTCCTCCGACGGGGGACCGAGAACCTCGAGGCCCGGGATCGGATTGCCGTACGGCGAGCGGGTCGGCCGGTTGAGCAGCTCGTAGACCTTCTTCTCCACGGCGTCGCTCATCACGTGCTCCCAGCGGCAGGCCTCCTCGTGGGCCTCCTCGTAGGGCATGCCGATGACGTTGACGAGTAGCAGCTCGGCGAGGCGGTGCTTGCGCATGACCGCAACCGCGGCGACGCGACCCTGCTCGGTCAGAAGCAGATGGCGGTCGTTCTCGACGGTGAGCAGACCGTCGCGCTCCATCCGCGCAACCGTCTGGCTGACCGTGGGACCGCTCTGATGCAGCCGTTCCGCGATGCGTGCGCGCAGCGGCGGCACGCCCTCTTCCTCCAGCTCGAGGATTGTGCGCAGGTACATCTCGGTGGTGTCGACGAGATCATTCACAGTGCGGCCCTCCCAGCAGCGATATTACCTCGCAGCCGGGGGTTGACTTCGCGCCGACGAGGTGCGTGTGGAGACCTTACCGGACGGCGCTGGAAGATGTCTGGACCGGACAAAACGCCTCGACCGCGGTCAACCCCTTCATCCCGCCGTCATCCCTCCTCGGTTCTCTCCCACCTTCACCGCTCGTCCTCCCACCTTCACCGCTCGGGGTCGCGCCGACAAGCACCCACAAACCCTGAAGGCTCACGTTATCCACAGCCCTCGGCCGGCGGTCCGAATCTGTCGGCCCGGCGTGGCAGAGTGACGGCATGGCGGATGGGACGACGGCAGTGATCTGGGACGAGGCGCTGCTCGCATACGACATGGGTGATCACCCGCTCAATCCGGTGCGGGTCGAGCTCACCATCGCACTCGCCCGCGAGCTGGGAGTCCTCGACCGGCCCGGGGTCCGGATGATCGTGCCCACACCGGCCGGCGACGACGCCCTGACGCGCGTGCATCGCGCCGACTATCTGGATGCGGTGCGGGCGGCGCCGATCGACCCCTTCTTCCAGGGCTGGGGCCTCAATACGCCGGACAACCCCGTCTTCGACGGCATGCACGAGGCATCCGCCCGCATCTGCGGTGCCACGATCGCCGCGGCCGAGGCCGTCTGGTCCGGCGAGGCGACGCGCGCCGTCAACGTCTCCGGTGGGCTCCATCACGCGATGGCCTCGCGTGCCGCGGGGTTCTGCGTGTACAACGATCCCGCGGTCGCGATCGCGCGCCTGCTCGACCTCGGCGCCCGGCGCATCGCCTACATCGACATCGACGTCCATCACGGCGACGGCGTCCAGGCGGCCTTCTACGACGATCCCCGCGTCCTGACCGTGAGTCTGCACGAGTCGCCGCTGGCGCTTTTCCCCGGCACGGGTTTCCCCGACGAGACCGGAGGACCGGGAGCCGAGGGCACGGCGGTCAACGTGGCCCTCCCGCCAGGCACAGGCGACGCGGGCTGGCTGCGTGCCTTCCACGCGATCGTGCCGTCGGTCGTGCGCGCGTTCGAGCCGCAGGTCCTGTTCACCCAGTGCGGTGCGGACGCCCACCGGCTGGACCCGCTCGCCGACCTGCGCTTGTCGGTGGACGGTCAGCGGGCCGCCTACATCGCCCTGCGCGGCCTGGCCGACGAGGTCAGCGACGGCCGGTGGATCGCCACCGGCGGGGGCGGATACGCACTGGTCGAGGTCGTGCCCCGGGCCTGGGCGCACCTCCTCGCGGTGGCGACCGGCGCACCGCTGGATCCCGACACGGCAACCCCGCCACTCTGGCGCAAGCTCGCGGCCGAACGCTGCCCCGGCGGCACGGTTCCGGCGACCCTGACGGATGGCGACCCCCCGCCCGTCGAGCGCTGGGAACCGGGCACCGCGACGGATCCGGTGGACAAGGCCATCATGGCGACCCGGTCGGCCGTCTTCCCGCTGCACGGACTGGACCCTCATGACCCCCGAGACTGACCGACCCCGCAACCTCGACCGGGTTCGCCTCGCGGCTCTCAGGCCCGGGCCGCGTTGCGGCTTCGAGGCCCGCGCTGCGTCGCGGCATTCAGGTCCGCGCTGCGTTGTGACCTTAAGCCGCGCTGCGTTGCGACCTCGGACCCGCCTCGCGTCGAGCGGGTGGCCTGGCGGCGGCTGCGCTAGTCCAGCGGCGAGGCTGTCCGGGTCCGCACAGCAGCGCGGCTGTCGGTCCTGCAGCACGGCTTCGGCGCGCTCGGTGCTCGAGACCGTCCGCTGCGGACGGGGATCCAGATTCTCCGTCGGCACTGCGCCGGGCGGGGTACCAGTGATGGACACGTAAGAAGAGAAAGCGAACTTCGCTGGGAACAAACACTTAAGACCCGCGACGGGACCGCATCCGAGACGGAGACTGGGGAGGTGAAGCCGGTGACCAGAGAGTCCGTGACCAGGAAGGCCGACGTGCTGCTCTCTGACGGCAGCGCCGTGCATCTGCGTCCGATCCGCCCGGACGATGCACCCGCCATCGTGGAGTTCCACTCCCGGATGAGCGACCGCACCCGCTACCTGCGGTATTTCTCGCCCTATCCGCGCATCCCGCAACGCGACCTCGACCGTTTCGTCAATGTCGACCACCGTGACCGCGAGGCGTTCGTCATCGTGTCCGGTTCGCGGATCATGGCCGTGGGCCGCTATGAGCGCCTCGGCCCCGATTCGCCCGAGGCGGAGGTGGCCTTCGTCGTCGAGGACGCGCACCAGGGCCGGGGTATCGGCCCGGTGCTGCTCGAGCATCTCGCCGATGCCGCGCAGGAGAACGGGATCTCACGTTTCGTCGCCGAGGTGCTGCCGGAGAACGGCAGCATGCTGCGGGTCTTCAGCGACTTCGGCTACCAGGTCCAGCGCCAGTATGCCGACGGCGTGGTGCACCTGAGCTTCCCGATCGCACCGACCGAGAAGTCGCGCGAGGTGCAGGAGAGCCGCGAGCAGCGTACGGAGGCGCGGTCCATCGCGCGCCTGCTGCACCCGCGCGGCGTCGCCGTGTACGGGGCGAGCGCAAGCGGTCAGGGCATCGGCGCGGCCCTGCTCGGCCACCTGCGCGACGGTGGCTATACCGGCACCGTCGTGCCCGTGCACCGGCGGGCCGGGCGGGTGGCGGGGCTGCCGGCGTACCGGTCGGCCGCCGAGGCCGGGGCCGACATCGACCTCGCGCTCATCGCCGTGCCCCCGGACGGGGTTGCGGCGGCCGTGGCCGATGCGGCCGCGGCCGGCGCGGGGGGTCTGGTCGTCATCTCGGCCGGCTTCGCCGAGACCGGGCCGGCGGGCGCGCAGGCACAGCGGGCCCTGGTCGACACGGCCCACGCGGCGGGCCTGCGGGTGGTGGGCCCCAACTGCCTGGGCATAGCCAACACCGATCCTTCCGTACGGTTGAACGCGACGCTGGCGCCGCTCCTGCCGGCGGCGGGCCGCGTGGGCTTCTTCAGCCAGTCGGGAGCGCTCGGTGTGGCGCTCCTGGCCGAGGCCGACCGTCGCGGGCTGGGCCTGTCGAGTTTCGTGTCGGCCGGCAACCGCGCCGACGTCTCCGGCAACGACTTGTTGCAGTACTGGCAGGACGACCCCGGCACCGATGTCGTGCTGCTCTATCTCGAGACGTTCGGCAATCCGCGCAAGTTCGCCCGGCTGGCGCGGCGGATGAGCCGGGTCAAGCCCGTGGTCGCGGTGGCGTCGGCGAGCCGCCCTCCCGGGCTGGCCGGCGATCTTCCCGGTCCGGACACCAAGGCCGTCACCGCGCTGTTCGCCCGCTCCGGCGTCATCCGCGTCGACACGGTCGCGGAGCTGTTCGATGTCGGCGTCCTGCTCGCCCACCAGCCGCTTCCGACCGGGCGCCGGGTCGCCGTGGTGGGCAACTCCTCGGCGTTGTCGGGCCTGGCGGTCGCCGCGTGCCGCGCCAACGACCTCACCATGGCCGAGGGTTATCCGCACGACATCGGCCCGCAGGCCGGCGCCCACGACTTCGCGGACGCCCTCGCCGACGCGGCGGTCGACGACCGGGTCGACGCGCTCGTGGTGGTCTTCGCGCCGCCGCTGCCCGGCCAGCTCTCCGACGAGGACGCCGACTTCACCGCCGCGCTCGGCAGCGTTGCCCTGGCGGGAGAGAAGCCCACCGTGGCGACGTTCCTGCTCGGGCAGTTGCCCGCCCGAGTGCCGTCCTATCCGTCCGTGGAGGAGGCGGTGCGTGCCCTCGGCCGGGTGGCGTCGTACGCCGACTGGCTGCGCCGGCCGCCCGGCATCCTCCCGGCACTCTCCGGTGTGGATCCGGCGGCTACCGAGATCGAGGGGCCGCTGCCGGAGCTGCTCGCCGCGTACGGAATCTCGATACAGCCCTCCACCGTGGCCGCCACCCTCGACGAGGCGATCGCCGCGGCGGGGTCACTCGGCTATCCGGTGGCGTTGAAGGCGGCTGGGCGGGCGCTTCGCCACCGGATCGACCTCGGTGCTGTCCGGCTCGCCCTGGGCGGCGAGGGCGACGTACGCGCCGCCTACGGGGAGCTGGCTGCGGCGTTCGGTCCGCACGTACTCGTCCAGTCCATGGTGGCGCCCGGGGTGCCCTGCACGATCGAGGTGGTCGAGGACCCCGCGTTCGGCCCGGTCATCGGCTTCGGCCTGGCCGGCGTGGCCAGCGAACTCCTCGGCGACCTGGCCTGGCGTGCGGCCCCGCTCACCGACCGGGCCGCCGAGGCGCTGGTCGACGAGCCCCGGGCGGCGCCGCTGCTGCACGGCTACCGGGGCTCCGAGCCGGTCGACCGGGACGCGCTGGTCGACCTGCTGCTCCGCGTCGGCCGCCTCGCGGACGAGCACCTCCGCGTCCGGACCCTGTCCTTGAACCCGGTGCTGGCCCGCCCGGACGGATACACAGTCCTGCACGCCTCGGTGGAGTTCGGCGAGCCCGGCACCCGCCCGGACACGGGGCCCCGCCGCCTGCACACCGCCTGACAAGCCCACACCCGACGGGTCGACCGCCCGACGGCCGGAGCGCGCTGGCGGGTCGAGCGCGCCGCCGGGCGGAGCGCCCCGACGGCCGAGCGCGCCGCCGGGTCGCGTGCGCTGACAGGACGAGTGCCCTGACGGGTCGAACGCCTCGATGGTCCAAGTGCCGCGACCGCCCGGCGCCGACCACCCGCCCGTGACCTCTCAACACCCGGCGAAGCGGCGGCGTCGCAAGAACGCGGACACCGGCGGGGAGGCCGGTCAAGGCCCGTACGCCCGAACTGCAAACGAACAAGGCCGGTCGCATACCGCGACCGGCCTCGTTCGTCCCCGTGAAACTCAGCTCGCGTAAGCCTCCAGCCGCGACGCCCGCTGCGGGTCCCGCAGCTTCGACATCGTGACCTTCTCGATCTGGCGGATCCGCTCGCGGCTCAGCCCGAACTCGCGGCCCACCTCGTCGAGCGTGCGCTGACGCCCGTCGTCGAGGCCGAACCGGAGGCGGATCACCGCGGACTCGCGCTCCGACAACGTTGCCAGGACGATTTCTACCTCGTTGCGGAGTTCGCCCTGGGTGATGGTGCTGCCCGGCTCGGCGTTCGGGTCGACCGCCGCGACGAAGTCGCCGAGAGCACTCTCGCCGTCCTCGCCCACCGCCTGGTCGAGGCTGACCGGCTCGCGGTCGTACGAGATCAGCTCGATGACCTGGAACTCCGGCACGCCGAGGGCCTTGGCGATCTCGGCGACGGCGGGTTCGCGGCCGAGCTGGGCGGCGAGGTCGCGCCGGGCCCGGACCATGCGGTTGACCTGCTCGACCATGTGCACCGGGATGCGGATGGTGCGGGCCTGGTCGGCCATGGCGCGGGTGATGGCCTGGCGGATCCACCAGGTGGCGTACGTGGAGAACTTGTAGCCCTTGGTGTAGTCGAACTTCTCGACCGCGCGGATCAGGCCCAGGTTGCCTTCCTGGATGAGGTCCAGGAACGCCATGCCGCGGCCGGTGTAGCGCTTCGCGATGCTGACGACGAGGCGCAGGTTGGCCTCGAGCAGGTGGTTCTTCGCGGCACGGCCCTCCGCGACGATGATCTCGAGGAGCGGGGCCAGGTCGTCGCCCGCCTCGGGGAGCTTCTCCTCGGCGTACAGCCCGGCCTCGATGCGCTTCGAGAGGGTCACTTCCTCGACCGCGGTGAGCAGGCGGGTGCGGCCGATGCCGTTGAGGTACGCCCGGACGAGGTCCGCGGAGACGCCGCGCTCGTCGGTGGCGTCCAGATCGGCCAGGGCCTCGACACCGTCAGTCATGATGTTCTCGGCGGTAACCACCGTGGACTCCGTCGCCTTCATCTGCAGGACCACCTTTCAGTCCCCTCCCCGCGTCAACCGATGTCGTGCGTTCCCAGCCGCATTCGTGCCGGTGATCAAAAGTTTGGACCGGGGGGCGTTAAGCCGAGGTAAGGCAAGAGTGCGGGTGGCATGAATCAGGGAGAACCATGAGGTCGGCAAGCCGACAGGGCGCCCGGATTGGTGTGACATTTGCCGAACGTGGCGCAATTCCGAATGCGTTGGCGAAGACCGGTAATCTGCCAGGAGGGCACGGGTCGGACGAGGAGGTTCGGTGGTTTTCAAAAAGTTGATGCAGGCGATGGGCGTGGGCGGGCCGTCCGTGGAGACGGTGCTCGCCAACCCCAACTGCCGCCCCGGCGGCTACCTCGAGGGCCAGGTGCACGTGATGGGCGGCGACCACGCCGTGGACATCGAGTACGTGGCTGTCGGACTGTTGACCCGCGTCGAGGTGGAAAGCGGCGACAGCGAGTACAACACCGATCAGGAGTTCCACCGCCAGCGTCTCACCGGCTCGTTCAAGCTCGACGCGGGCGCGCGCTACGACGTCCCGTTCCGCTTCGACGTGCCGTGGGAGACCCCGATCACCGAGGTGTACGGGCAACACCTGCACGGCATGACCATGGGTCTGCGTACGGAGCTCGAGGTGGCCCGGGCGGTCGACAAGGGTGACCTGGACGCCGTGGCCGTGCACCCGCTGCCGGCCCAGGAGCGGATTCTCGACGCCTTCCTGCGGCTGGGCTTCCGCTTCAGCCGGGCCGACGTGGAGAGCGGCCGGGTCTACGGCGTGCAGCAGACGCTGCCGTTCTACCAGGAGATCGAGTTCCACCCGCCGGCGCAGTTCGCGCACGGCATCAACCAGCTCGAAGTCACGTTCATCCCGACGCCGCACCAGCTCCAGGTGGTGCTGGAGATCGACAAGCGCGGCGGGCTGTTCACCGAGGGCCGCGACGCGTTCGGCCGCTTCGACGTCGACTACCACACGGTCGACCAGGTCGACTGGACAGCGCAGCTCAACGGCTGGCTCCAGCAGTCCGCGCAGCGCCGCGGCCTCTTCTGAGAAAACGGGAGCTAGAGCTCCAGCAGGACGGTTCGCGGGCCCACGTTCACGCTCTCGACGAGCATGTGGGCCCGGAACCGGCCCGTCTCGACCGTCGCCCCGCGCCCGCGCAGCGCCTCCACCACGGCGGTGACCAGCGGCTCGGCGACCTCCGCGGGGGCGGCCGCGGACCAGCTCGGCCGTCGCCCCTTGCGCGCGTCGCCGTAGAGCGTGAACTGGCTGACCACCAGCAGCGGCGCGCCGGCCTCGGCCGCCGAGCGCTCGTCGTCGAGGATGCGCAGCTCGTGGATCTTCCGGGCCATGGTCGCGGCGATGTCGGCCGTGTCGGCGTGGGTGACGCCGAGCAGGACGAGCAGGCCGTCCTCGATCTTCCCGACGACCTCGTCGGCCACGGTCACGCTTGCCCGGCTGACGGTCTGTATCAGTGCCCTCATCGGCGCCGAGCGTACCGGCTCTTGGCTGCGGTCCGCGTACCGGACATCATGGACGGATGGCCCGCGGATTGCGTTACGTCGATGCCGTCAAGCTTCTCGACGGGGCGGGACCCGCGGCCAAGGCGGTCGACGATCTCCTCGGCGGGGCGCTGTCGGTGGCCACCGCGGGCGGCTCGGCGGCGGCCCTGTCGCTCTTCGACGCCAAGACCGAGATGGTCCGCCTCGGCCACGTCGTGGCCGGCAAACTTCATGATTCCGTACGGGGATTGCCCCGCCACGACCGCAGCAGCCGCCTCCAGGCCGCACACGGCGTGCTGGTGCTGGCCGCCTACTTCGAGGCGTTCGACCAGGTGGTGGCGCAGTCCGGGGTCGGCGCGCCGGCCCTGACCCGCGACGAGCAGGTTCTGCTCTCCACCGGCACCAGGGTGGACGGCGACTGGCTGGAGTCGCTGGTCACCGCGGACATCCCGATCCCGTCGGCGGCGCAGACGCCGCGGGGACTCGCCGCGGAGCTCGCCGAGTTCTACGCCGCCGCGAGCAACCGGTTGCGCGGCTTCCTCGAAGGCCTGGCGGTCTGGGAGCAGGCGAGCGAGCGGGAGCGGCGCACCGCGGGCGACCTGATCGGCGCCCGGCTTCCCGGCCTGGCGGTGCGCCGGTACGAGGAGATCAGCCTGCGCCTGGCCGTCGACGTACCGGAGTTCGGTCTCTGGGCGGCACGCGCCGAACGGCGGGCCATCGGTCACAGCCTGGGCGAGCTGCGGGAGCTGCTGGAACGGGCGGGTTCCGGACGCCGGGCGGAGGGCTGGCGGGCCGCGCTCGCGGCGGCGTACCGCGCCGATCTGGAGCTGCCCGTGCTGCGCGGTGACGCCGGGGAGGTCCGGGTCCCGTCGCTGGGCGAGGTCTACCTCGATCCGCGGTTCCGGGTCCGCGTCGCGTCGCCGAACTCCAGCCTGGCGGAGGAGTCGTGGTGGACCGGAGAGATCCGCGGCGACCTGTCCGCCTTCCTCGCCGGCTACCTGACCACGCCCCAGGCCTTCGAGGCGCCGCTGGTGCTGCTCGGCCAGCCGGGAGCGGGCAAGTCGGCACTGACCCGGGTGCTGGCGGCGCGGCTGCCCGCCGCCGACTTCCTCGTCGTCCGGGTGGTGCTGCGCGACGTGCCGGCCGAGGCGGCGATCCAGGACCAGGTCGAGCTGGCCGTCCGCGCCGCCGTCGGGGAGACCGTCGCCTGGCCGGAGCTGACCCGCGCCGCGGCCGGCGCCCTGCCGGTGATCCTGCTCGACGGGTTCGACGAGCTGATCCAGGCGACCGGCATCCACCAGTCCGACTACCTGCAGCGGGTGGCGGCGTTCCAACAGCGCGAGTCCGTCCTCGGGCGGCCGGTCGCGGTCGTCGTCACCAGCCGCCTGGCCGTGGCCGACCGGGCCCGGCTGCCGGGCGGTGCGCTCGCCGTACGGCTGGAGGGCTTCGACGAGGCTCAGGTCGCCGCCTGGCTGACGACCTGGAACCGGGCGAACGCCGGTCGCCCGGACCACCGGCCGCTGCCGGCCGAGGTGCTCGCGCGCTTCCCGGACTTCTGCGAGCAGCCGTTGCTCCTGCTCATGCTCGCGCTCTACGACGCCGCCACGCACGCGCTGCAGAGCGAGGCCTCGCTCGAGACCGCGGAGCTGTACGAGCGGCTGCTGAGCAGCTTCGCGGAGCGGGAGGTACGCCGGATGAACCCCCGCGAGCCCGAGGCGGCGGTGCCGGGGCTGATCGAGGAGGAACTGGTCCGCCTGTCGGTGGTGGCGTTCGCGATGTTCAACCGGCTGCGCCAGTCGGTCACCGAGCGGGAGCTGGACGCCGACCTGGCCGCGCTCGGCCTCACGGGGATGCGCTCCGGCACCGAGGCGTTCCGCCGGCCACTGACCGCGGGGGAGGAGCTCATCGGGCGCTTCTTCTTCATTCAGCGGTCCCGGGCCACGCAGGACGATCGGACGCTGCAGACGTACGAGTTCCTGCACGCCACGTTCGGGGAATTCCTGGTGGCCCGGCTCGTGGTCCGGGCGCTGCGGGACACGGCGGCACGTGCGGCCGTGGCGCGGCTGCCCCTCGGCGGCCCACGAGACGAGGGCCTGGTGCGGACGCTGCTGGGCTACGCACCGCTGGCCGCCCGGGCGACCGTGCTGCCCTTCGTCTCGTCGATGCTTGCCGGCGAGGACCGGGCCTTGATCCGAGCATGGCTGGTGGACACGCTGCGCGTCGCGGTGATCCGGCCCGCGTGCCCGGCCCAGGAGTACCGGCCGGTCGACAAGCGGGTGGACCACCTGATGGCGACGTACTCGCTGAATCTGGCCCTGCTCGCGCTCGCCTGCGGTGAGCCGCTGCGGGCCTCCGAGCTGTTCCTGCACTCGCCCGATCCGGCGGCGTGGCTGCGCGGCACCGCGCTGCAGTGGGAGGCGGCGGTCCCGTCCGGTATCTGGAACGATCTCGTCGCCACGCTGACGGTCATTCGCACCTGGGACGGCGACCGCCGCGACCTCGTCCTGGATCCCACCGTCCAGCGCCGCTTCCCGTCGGTGGATCTGCGCTGGAGCACCGCCGGCCCCACGTACGGCACGCCCGGCACCTGGGGCACGGTGCCGTACGACCGGGTCGCCAACCGCCTGCATCTCACCGCCGACACCGCCGCCGACCTGGTCCGCTGGGCCGCCGAACCGCTCGCCCGGTGGATGCCCGACGCCGTCACGACCGTGGTGGCCATGGGCGACGACGATGCCGAGTCCGTGGCGCACGCGCTCGTGCGGGTCTGGGTCGGCGCGGCGGGAGCCGACGCGGCGACGCTCGCCACCGGCTATGCGCGCGCCGTGGACGCCCTGCTCGGCGGGGGACCGGAGCAGGCGGCCTCGCAGCTTCACTTCGGCCGGGCCGCCCGGCTGCTGCTGGGCATGCTCACCCGCGACGCCGCCCGGCTTCCGGTCGCCGACGTGCTGCGCTGGCTGCGGGCGTACGTGCGCAGCAGCTATTTCCGGCGTATGGTGCCGGAGATCTTGGAGTGCCTCGCCGCCGCTCGGATACCCCACGGCGAGGGGGTGCCCGAGCTCGTCGACGAGATGAACCTGCTGCGGCTCCAGTTGGCCCCGGTCGATCAGCTCCGCGTCCTCGCGGCCCTGCACGAGCTGCGCGGCTGCCTGCCCGGGCGGACGGCCTCCCACCTGCGTACCAACCTGGTGCGGGGAGTGGCCGGCGCGATGGCCGACGCACAGGCCCAGCAGGCGCTGGCGGTGGACCGCGCACTGGCCGCCCGCGTGGCGCAGGCCGTGGATCAGTAGTCGCCCGCGGCGCCCGGGCTGGGGACGGCCGGGCGTTCGCCGCGCTCCAGGGCCGCCTGCTCGGCGACGATGGCCTCGGTCGCGGTGGTGCCGAAGCGGGTCGCTCCCGCCTCGTAGAGGGCCAGCAGGGCTTCCAGCGTACGGACGCCGCCCGAGGCCTTGACCTCGACGGCGGGTGACACGGTCGCGCGCATCAGCCGGATGTCGGCGAGGGTCGCGCCGCCCGGCGCGAAGCCGGTGCTGGTCTTCACGAAGTGGGCACCCGCGCTCTCGGCGAGGCGGCAGGCGTGCACCTTCTCCTCGTCGGTCAGGTAGGCCGTCTCCAGGATCACCTTGACCACGCGGCCCTCGGCGGCGGCCACCACCGCGGCGAGATCGTCGCGCACGGCGTCGTGCTCGCCGCCGCGCAGCAGGCCGATGGCGAGCACCACGTCGATCTCGTCCGCGCCCGCCTCGACGACGGCCCGGGTCTCCGCCACCTTCACCGCGGTGGGAGTGCTGCCGTGCGGGAAGCCCACCACCGTGCCGACCAGCACGCCGGTGCCGTGCAGGGCGGCCTTGGCCGGTGCCACGTCGGCGGGGCGCACGCACACCGAGGCGGTGCCGTGACGCGCGGCGACCGCGCAACCCTGCCGGACCTCCTCGGGCGTCAGCTCGGGACGCAGCAGCGCGTGGTCGATCATCTTGGCGACGTTCATCGGGTGTCTCCTGTCCGGGGTGGCTGCACGTCGAACGTGACGTGCAGCGAGTAGCGGCTGCCGACGTATCGGCTCACCGAGTGTTCGAGGGGCTGCGAGAACTGGTCGACGATGACGCGGCTCTCGACCAGCAGCGGCTCGGTCGCGGCGACCTGGAGGTGACCGCCGTCGGTGCCGGCGAGCTGGGCGCTGAGCGTGGACGAGCCGAGCGTCGGCCGCAGCCCGAGCTCGTGCAGGGCCCGGTGCAGCGAGCCGGTCTCGAGGTCGGCGTCGAGCAGCGCGGTGAGATGCGGCGGGAAGCTCGCGTACTCGATCGCCATCGGGACGTCGTCGGCGAGCCGGACCCGGACGATCGAGATCACCCGCGGTGCGGACGCGGTGAGCTGCAGCGCGGCGGCCTCGTCGGCGCCGGCCGGCCGTACCTCGGCCTCGACGACCCGCGACGACGGCCGCCGGCCCCAGCTCAGCACCTGGTCGTGGAAGCTCATCAGGGTGGCGGCGGCGCGGGGGGCGGGACGCTGGCGCACGAAGGTGCCCCGGCCCTGCACCCGCTCGATGAGCCCGTCGGCCTCCAGCGCGTTGAGCGCGGCACGCACGGTCATCCGCGCGACGCCGAACTCCTCGGCGAGTGCCGACTCCGCCGGCACCAGGTCGCCTGGGCTGGCCCCGGCGAGGCGGGTGCGCAGCGCCCGCTCGATCCGCACGTAGAGCGGCGTCTTCGCCATTGGTCCTCCAGGTCATCTAGACAACCTAGAGGTTGCCGGATCGGCGAGAACTTGTCTAGAGGATGTGGGCTACGACGCTTCCGTACGGCCCTGCTCGCGTTCGCCGCGTGGCTCGCCGTGTTCCGGGCGGGACCTGGCCGGGAGCCGAGGTCCCTCATCAGCGAAGGTCCCGATGCAGGTATAGCAAGATGGCGGCATGACGTTCTCGCTGCCCATTGACGCCGAGGCCAACGCGCTGCTGGACCGTGACCCTCTGGCTGTCGTGACCGCGATCACTCTTGATCAGCAAGTGACCATGGAGAAGGCCTTCAACTCGCCTTACGTCCTTAGCCAGCGGCTCGGACATGACCCGAGTGCGACCGAACTTGCCGACTTTGAGCCCGAGGAACTGATCGCGATCTTTGCTACACCGCCGGCGCTGCACCGTTTCCCGAAAGCGATGGCGACCCGTGTGCAGGAGGTCTGCCGGGTTCTGGTCGACCAGTACGGCGGTGAGGCGGTCGGCCTCTGGGCGGATGTCACAAGCGGGGACGAGCTGTACAAGCGGATCCTGGCATTGCCGGGCTTCGGTAAGCAGAAGGCGCAGATCTTCGTGGCGTTGCTCGGCAAGCAGTACGGTGTCCAGCCGACCG
This sequence comes from Couchioplanes caeruleus, assembly GCF_003751945.1. Taxonomy (NCBI): domain Bacteria; kingdom Bacillati; phylum Actinomycetota; class Actinomycetes; order Micromonosporales; family Micromonosporaceae; genus Couchioplanes; species Couchioplanes caeruleus. The sequence goes on from NZ_RJKL01000001.1 coordinate 6,156,844, forward strand.
GATGGCGCGAGGCGGCGGGCGGGTACGGCGAAGAGGGCTCCTTCAAGTCGGTCGCGGACATCGTCGACGACCAGTCCCTGGCGAAGGTGCGCGCGTACAAGAAGCAGATGAAGGCCGAGGCGAAGGCCGCGAAGGCATAGAGCTTCTCCATAGGTATCTGATGACTTCTTGTCTCTGTAGGTGGGAGACCTGCTCATCCATACCGACCTCAATCCCGCCAACCTGATCGTGACACCGGATGGTCTCCGGATCGTCGACTGGGCCTTCGCTACCAAGGCGGCACCGTGGGTTGAGCCGGCCATGCTCGTCCCATGGCTGAACGGCAGCGGTCACACCCCTGAGCAGGCCGAAATTCGAGCCGCTGATCGATGCGAACAGCCCTCCAGAGGTCCTTCACTCCTGCCGCCTCACGGCGATGGGGTCAGAGCGTGAGTGGGGTCAGGTCCAGTGACGGGTGGCCGCTGTGGACCTCGGTGGTGATCGTGGCCTCGCGCTTGGGCCCGAGGCAGGCAGCCGGCGGGTGGAAGAACCGGTGTTCAGGCGCGGGGGCGCAGGACGTAAGCGGTGTAGGAGTAGTCCCGGCCGTGGGCGGCCCGCACGGTGATCTCCTCCGCGACCTGCGCGAGAAGGTCCTCCGCCACGCCCTCGCGTCGCAGTTCGTCAATGCGGGCGGCCAGCGGCCGGTAGTAGTCGTCCCAGTCGGACTCGGGCAGCACGTACATCGCGCAGACCTGCCAACCGGCGCGCTGGGCCGCCTCGACGTTGCTCGCGGTGGTACGCATGGCGGGGTAGCCGGCATTCCAGAACGCCCGCGCACCCGGTGCCGGGTCCGGCGTCGACCACTCCGCCTCCGTCAACACCAGCGCGCCGGCCGGCGCGAGCAGCGGCCGCCACGCCGCCAGGGCCGCGTCGAAGCCGATGACGTAGGCGGAACCCTCTGCCCACAGCAGGTCGACGGAACCGGCGCGTACCGGCAGGTGGTCCATGGAGGCGGCCAGCGTCGTGACGCGGTCACTCACGCCGGCCGAGCGGGCGCGCTCGGCCAGGGCCTGCAGAAAGGGCACGTGCAGATCCACCCCGGTCACCTGCCCGCTGGTGAGCTGGGCGAGCAGAACCGTGGCCGGCCCCGTGCCGCACCCCACGTCGAGGATCGACGGCTCCTCCGGCAGTGCGCCGACGAGCTGCAGGAGCAGCCGCGTGGTGGCCACGGAGCCGGGCGCTTCCCGAGGCAGGTCCCGGTGGGCTCGCCAGAACACGTCCGTCAGATCGGTCACGACCGCACGCTGTCACGGCGTTGCATCCGACGCAAAGGCTTAAACGCAGATTCCGGCCGGTTTCGGTTGACCATGCCGAAGGCGAAGCGGCCGCCATACTGCGAAGATCGTTCTTCCAAGAGGCGAGCCTGGTCCTCAACAACGAGCCCTGCCAGGGGCCTTACGACTGCGACGTCTCCGTTCCGCAGATGCTGCCACCAGGCAAAATTCTGCACGTGTATGTCCGGTACCCCGACGGCCCGACTGGGACGCCGCCGGAGGTCTGCCGGGCGCTGGTCGGCGGCTACGACGGCGACGCGGCCAATCTCTGGCGGGACGCCGCCGACGCCCACGAGCTGCTCAAGCGGGTCGCGGCGCTGCCCGGCTTCGGCAAGCAGAAGTCGCAGATCTTCGTCGCGCTGCTCGGCAAGCAGTGCGGCGTCCAGCCGCCCGGCTGGCGGGAGGCCGCGGGCGCGTACGGCGAGGAGGGTTCGCACCGCTCGGTGGCCGACATCGTCGACGGCGACTCGCTGGCGCGGGTGCGTTCCTTCAAGATAGAGATGAAGGCGGCTGCGAAGAGCGCGTCAGCAGGCTGAGCATCTGCGACGGGGGCAGGGGCTCGGCGAAGAGGTAGCCCTGGCCGATGCCGCAGCCGAGCAGTTGCAGCTCGGCGGCCTGCTCGGTGGTCTCGATGCCCTCGGCGACCGTGGTCAGGTGCAGCGCGTGGCTCAGCCGCAGGATCGCCTCGGTGATGCCGGCGCCCTCCGGCGTGCCGTTCAGCTCCGCCACGAAGCTGCGGTCGATCTTCAGGATGTCGACCGGCAGTCGGGTGAGGTAGTGCAGCGAGGAGTAGCCCGTGCCGAAGTCGTCGATCGCCACGCGGATGCCGTGCGCGCGGAACTCGGCGAGCATGGTGGTGCCCGCTACGTCGTCGACCAGCGCCGACTCGGTGATCTCGAGGACCAGGCGGCCCGGTTCCAGGCCGGTGAGCTGAAGCACGGCGAGCACGTCGTGCACCAGCGTCGGTTCCTGCAACTGGCGGGGCGACAGGTTGACGCTGACGTACGTGTCGCCGCCCCACGAGGCAACCTGCGCGCACGCCTCCCGCAGGACCCACAGGCCGAGGGTGTTGATCGTGCCGTTGCGCTCGGCGATCGGGATGAACCGGGCCGGGGAGACCACGCCGAGCTCCGGGTGCTGCCAGCGGACCAGCGCCTCGACGCCGACCGGGCGGCTGTCGGAGAGGTCCACCAGCGGCTGGTAGAGCACGGTCAGCTCGTCGCGCTCCAGGGCGCCGGTGAGGTCGTCGCCGAGCTGGGCGTCGGCCGCGCGGCCGTCGATCATCGACGGGTCGTACAGCTGGGCGCCGTGCGTGCCCAGGTCCTTGGCCTGGTACATCGCGATGTCGGCGCGGCGCAGCAGTTCCTTGGGCGTGTCGCCGGGGCGGGTCGTGGCCACGCCGACGCTCGCGCGCACCGGCACGGTGTCGTCGCCGAGGCACACCGGCGAGGCCGCGGCGGTGGCGAGGATCCGCTGGGCGGCCGCCAGGGCCGAGTCGGCGTCGGGGACGTCGGTGAGCAGGACGACGAACTCGTCGCCGCCGATGCGGGCCGCCACGTCCTCGGCGCGGACCGAGGAGGCCAGGATCTCGGCGAAGCTGGTCAGCATCGCGTCGCCGGCGGCGTGCCCGTACGCGTCGTTGACCAGCTTGAAGTCGTCGAGGTCGATGAGCAGCAGCGCCACGTCCGCGCGGTTGCCCACCGTGCGGGCGAGCCGGTCCTCGAGGCCGGCCCGGTTGGCCAGGCCGGTCAGTGCGTCGTGCAGTGCCAGCCGCTGCAACTCGTACTCGCGCTGCCGCAGTTTGGTCTCGATCTGCTGGCGGCGCTCGATGTCGAGGCGCAGCGCGGCGGTGGCCGCGTCCACCTTGCTCATCGCCCGGTTCCGGGCGCCGGTGAGGATGCCGACCAGCGCCGTCAGCAGCAGGGTGATGGTCAGCCCGAGAGCCCACGCCGAGCCCACGATGCCCCGGTCGGTCTCGGCGAGCAGCCGGTCGGTCGGGTGGACCTCCAGCCGCCACATCCGCAGCCCGGCGGGGATGTAGGCGGTGCGGCTCAGTGTCGCCGAGGGCCGTGCCTGGTCCGCGGTCGCCTGGGCGACCACCCGGTCGCTCGCGGCGGCCGGGTCGGCCAGCTCGGCGGTCACCGCACCGTGCGCCTGTGCCCGCAGCGTCTCGTTGAGCAGGTCGCCGCCGTGCACGCCCAGGCTCAGCCACCCGCGGATCGGGCCGTTCTTGAAGTACACCGGCACGGCCAGCGTGAACGACTGCTGCTGCTCGGCGACGGGCAGATTCCGGTCGGCCGGGAAGACGTACGCCCGGCTCACCGCTAGCCCGCCGACGATCCGGGCCTCGTCCAGGGTCTCGTCGGCCTCGGGCGTGCTGTTGAGATCCCAGCCCGTCGTGACCGGCTGGCCGTCGAACGACTTGGTGAACACGACGAAGGTGTGCTCGATGCCGGTGCCCACCGGCTTCAGCTTCAGGTCCGGTGCGCCCTTGCCCCGCCAGTACTCCTCGAGCATCGCGACGCCGGTGTCCTGCGAGGAGACCACGAAGGCGAGCGACGTCGCGCCGGGCAGGCGGCGGTTGCTGACCTTGGAGGTGATCCAGGTGAAGTGCTCGGCGTTGAGGTCGTCCTGGGCGCCGAGCGCGATCGCCACGTCGGCGAGCGTGTCGCCGTACCGCTGCAGCTCGTTGGCGATGGCCCGGTTGAGGTCGCTCGTGTACCGGTCCATGAGCTGCGCGGCGTAGCGCTGCTCGGTGCCGTGGGCGCCCCGCGCGGCACCCCACGACGCGGCGATGCCGGTGAGCGCGACCACGACCACGATCGCGACGCCGGACCACCGGCGCCGCTTCAGGACGGGCGTACTCGTCAGCACGCTGTACTTGATCGGCCGTCGCCGCCCGGACTTGAACGACAGGCGCCGGGTGGTCTGCGAACCGCCCGCGGTGCGAGGATGGGTCGGTGAAGAAGCAGCCGGAGCGGCCGGTGCTGATCACCGACGCCGCCCGCAGCCAAGAAGATCAACTCCGTAGCCGACAGATCCGTTATGTGACGATGATGGGCGTCCGTGCCGGTTGTCTGATCCTCGGGGCCGTGCTGATCAGTACCGAACCCCCGCTGCTCCCGCTCTGGCTGATCCTCTGCGCGGCCGGCATGGTCTTCCTGCCCTGGGCCGCGGTCCTGATCGCCAACGACCGCCCGCCCAAGAGCAAGGCCCACCCGGACGTCCCGCGGCCGCAGCCGGCCCCGCGCGCCGTCACGGAGCACCCGGACGACCCCGCCACCCATCGCACCATCGACGCCGAGCCCTGAGCGAGCAGCGAGCACGCTAGGGGCGCGCGCCGACCCGTTGCACGGCCGCGGCGCCGAGTGCGGCGCCGGCCGTCAGCGCCGCCTCCGGCTCCGCGCCGGAACACCAGGCCCGGAGCAGGCCCGCCGCGAAGGCGTCACCCGCACCGGTCGGATCCAGCGACGGTACGCGGACACCCGCCACCAACCGCGACACCCCGTCGCGAGTTGCCCATACCGCACCGTCGCCCCCGCGCTTGACGACCACGTTGCGGGCGGAGGAGGTGAGGATCGCCGCCTGCCGCTCCGGCGCGCCGGGACCGGCGAGGACCTCCGCCTCGTCCGCGTTGCAGAGCAGCAGGTCGATTCCCCGTACCAGCTCCAGGAAGTCGCCCGAGTGCCGCAGCGGCGCCGCGGAGGCCGCGTCGACGCTGGTCGTCAGGCCGCGCGAGCGGGCCGCCGCGAGCGCCGCGAGCCCGCCCGGCCGGGATCCGGCGTGCAGCAGCGGATACCCCGACAGATGCAGGTGCCCGGCGCCGGGTGCGGCCTCGACCGCGGCCGTGACGTCGGCCGGTGCCAGCAGCAGCGCCGCGCCGCGGTCGGTGATCATCGTCCGCTCGTCGGGGGTGCTGAGCACGACCACGCTGCCGGTCGCCGCGCCCGGGTGGTGCCGCACGTCGCACCGCACCCCGGCCTCGACCAGCTCGGCCACCCGCTCCCGGCCACCGGCGTCGTCGCCGACCGCCGCGACCAGGGTCACGGACGCGCCGGCGTGGGCGAGCCAGGCGGCCGTGTTCGCCGCCTGCCCGCCCCCGCCGACCCGGATCCGAGCGTCGGTGTCCGACCCGGTGGCCAGTGGCCCGGCCCGCACCACCAGCACGTCGGTGACCAGGTCACCGACGACAATCACGCCCTCGCTCATTGCGGCAGTGCGAATCCGAGTGCCGCGTGCGCCGGGGTGGCCGCGGCCGCGATCTGGGCGGCCAGGGCGGCGTTGCGCAGGATGATGCGGACGTTGACTTCCAGGCTCTTGCCCTGCGTGCTGCTGTGGAAGTGCGCCAGCAGGAACGGGGTGACCGCTTTGCCGGTGACGCCGTCGCGCGCCAGCAGCTCGAGGCCCTCGGCCAGAGTCCGGTCGTGCAGGGCCGGGTCGAGCTGCTCGTCGGTCGGCAGCGGGTTGCCCAGCACCAGCGCGCCCTCGGCGACGCCCTGTTCCTCCCGCGCCGCCATCGCCGCGGCGACCGCCCGGGGGGAGTCGAGCTGCCAGTCGACGTCGAAGCCGCCGTCGGTCACGAAGAAGCCGGGGAAGCGGCGGGTGCCGTACCCGGCGACGGACACGCCCAGCGTCTCCAGGCGCTCGAGGGTGGCGCCCACGTCGAGGATCGACTTGACGCCGGCGCAGACCACGACGATCGGGGTCCGCGCGAGGGTGGTCAGGTCCGCCGACTCGTCGAACGTCGTGTTCGCCTCCCGGTGCACCCCGCCGAGGCCGCCGGTGGCGAACACGCCGATGCCGGCCGCCGCGGCGACCGCGCTGGTCGCGGCCACGGTCGTGGCGCCGTCCGCGCCGGTGGCGGCGGCGACCGCCAGGTCGCGTACGGACAGCTTGGCGACCCCGTCGGCACCCGCGAGATGCTCGATCTGGGCATCCTCCAGGCCGACGACGAGCTCGCCGCCGATCATGCCGATGGTGGCGGGCACGGCGCCGTTGTCGCGCACGGTCTGTTCGATCTCGCGGGCGACGCGCAGGTTGTCGGGCCGGGGCAGCCCGTGCGAGACGATCGTGCTCTCCAGCGCCACCACCGGGTGGCCGTCACGGCGGGCCCGGGTCACATGGTCGCCGTATCGGATGGTGAAGCGGCCCACCGGCCGCGTGGAATCGGTCACCATGGCAACGGTACGGCCCCGCCGCAGGCCGTTGTCGTTGGACCGAGCAAGCGTGAGGTGTCAGACTTGCAGGTTGGAGCTTCCGCCGCGGAGGCCGGGGGGCTCGCGGTGGGCAGGACTTTTGTATCGACGAGAGGCAGACGCCGTGAGCACGCAGATCCTCGAGCGCCCGGAGACGAAGGACGCGGACACCGGGCCGGAGATGTTCCACTACGTGCGCAAGGAGAAGATCGCCGAGAGTGCCGTCATGGGTACGTTCGTGGAGGCGCTGTGCGGGGAGAAGTTTCCGGTGACGAAGTCGCCGAAGCCGGGCTCGCCCGTGTGCCCGCAGTGCAAGGAGATCTACGAGTCGATGCAGGCCTGATCGGGGAAAACGTCGCGTGACGGGAAGCTACAGTCTGCTCGTCGCGGACCTGATCGGTGTGGCGGTCTTCGCGGCCTCCGGCGCCAGCGCCGCGGTCGCCAAGCGGCTCGACCTGTTCGGCGTGGCGTTCGTCGGGTTCCTGGCGGCGCTCGGCGGCGGCATCCTGCGCGATCTCGTGATCGGCGCGGTGCCGCCCCTGGCCTTCTCCGACTGGCGCTACGCCATCACGGCCGTCGTCGCCTCCCTGGCCGTCTTCTGGCTGCACCCCCAGCTCAACCGGCTGCGGCGTACGGTGCTGCTGCTCGACGCGGCCGGCCTCGGCCTCTTCACGGTGACCGGCACGCTCAAGGCGCTCGACGCCGGCGTGCCGCCGGTGGGCGCGTGCCTGGTGGGAATGCTCACGGGTATCGGCGGCGGCCTGGCCCGCGACCTGGTCACCGCGGAGATCCCGGCGGTTCTGCAGCGGGACATCTATGCGGTGGCCGCCCTCGGCGGTGCCGTCGCGGTCACCGTCCTGAGCTGGCTCGACGTCGCCGACCCGATCACCCTGGCCGCCGCGGCGGCCGGCGTGACGGGGGTACGGCTGCTCGCCCTGTACCGCCGGTGGTCGGCGCCGGTGGCCGTGCCGTAGTCGGTCCGTCGCTCGCCCCGGGCGGTCATGCCGCGGGGGCGTGAACGCCTTCCGCCGCTATGCTTGGTCCGCCTCCGCGGAATGCCGCGGAGGCGTTTGTGTGAATGGAAGGGATCGCCGCCGCTTGAGCCCGCCGTTGCCGAATCTCGAGACGTTCCCGCCGCTGCGCGACTGGCAGCGCAAGGCGCTGGTGCGTTACCTGCGCAAACGTTCCCCCGACTTCATGGCGGTGGCGACGCCGGGCGCCGGCAAGACGACCTTCGCGCTGCGCATCGCGGCCGAGCTGCTCTGCGACGGCACGGTCGAGGCGGTCACGGTGGTCTGTCCCACCGAGCACCTGAAGACCCAGTGGGCGAACGCGGCGGCCCGGGTGGGCATCCAGTTGGACTCGGCGTTCCGCAACTCCGACGTGCACAGCGCGCGCGACTTCCACGGGGCGGTGCTGACGTACGCGCAGGTCGGCATGGCGCCGGCGGTGCACCGGCGGCGCACCATGACCCGTCCGACTTTTGTGATCCTCGATGAGATCCACCACGCCGGCGACTCCCGCACCTGGGGCGACGGCGTCAAGCAGGCCTTCGACGAGGCCGAGCGGCGGCTGATGCTGACGGGCACGCCGTTCCGCTCCGACGACAACCCCATCCCGTTCGTCGAGTACGAGCGCGGCGACGACGGTCTGCAACGCTCCCGCTCCGACTCGGTGTACGGCTACAGCGACGCCCTGCGCGACGGCGTCGTCCGGCCGGTGATCTTCCTGGCGTACTCGGGCGAGACCCGCTGGCGCACCAGCGCGGGCGACGAGCTCGCGGCCCGCCTGGGCGAGCCGATGACCAAGGACCTGATCGCCCAGGCCTGGCGCACCGCCCTGGACCACCGCGGCGACTGGATGCCACAGGTCATGCGGGCCGCCGACGCCCGGCTGTCCAAGCTGCGCGAGCACGGCATGACGGACGCGGGCGGCCTGGTCATCGCGAGCGACCAGCAGACCGCCCGGGCGTACGCGAAGCTGCTGGAGACCATCACCGGCGAGAAGACCGTGGTGGTCCTCTCGGACGACCAGGGCGCGTCGGCGCGGATCGCCGAGTTCGCGGTCTCCGAGCAGCGCTGGCTGGTCGCGGTCCGGATGGTCTCCGAGGGCGTCGACATCCCCCGCCTGGCCGTCGGCGTGTACGCCACCAGCGCCTCGACCCCGCTCTACTTCGCCCAGGCGATCGGCCGCTTCGTGCGCGCCCGCCGCCAGGGCGAGACTGCCACGGTGTTCGTGCCCAGCGTCCCGCATCTTCTCGGCCTGGCCAGCGAGATGGAGGTGCAGCGCGACCACATCCTCGGCGCCCCCAAGGACCCGGACGGCCTGGACGACGCCCTCCTGGAGCGGGCACAGCGGGCCGAGGACGCCGCGGGCGAGCTCGAGAAGCGCTTCGAGGCCCTGTCGGCGACGGCGGAGCTCGACCAGGTGATCTACGACGGCGCATCGTTCGGCACGGGAGCCCGGACGGGCACGCCCGAGGAGGAGGAATACCTGGGGCTGCCGGGCCTGCTGACCCCGGACCAGGTGGCGGTGCTGCTGAGCAAGCGCCAGTCGGAGCAGATCGCGGCCCGGAAGCGCGCGGCGGCGACCGCGTCCGCGGACGCGGTGCCGGCTCCCCGGGAGCCGGTGGCGACGATGAGCGCCGCGGAGCGCCGGGTGGCACTGCGCCGTCGGCTGAACGCCCTGGTCGCCGCCCACCACCACCGCACCAACCTGCCCCACGGCAAGATCCACGCGGAGCTTCGGCGGTTGTGCGGGGGGCCGCCGAGCGCCCAGGCGACCATCGAGCAGCTCGAGGAGCGCATCGCCACTATCCAGACCCTCTGAGCGGCTTTGTCCCGCTCGGGATGGTGGGCGAGGGCAGGCGGACGCTCCGCGGGCGCGAGCGGCACCTCTGAGGCCTTTTGCCGGGGCTTCTCACCCGCCCGGGGGAGCTGGCCCGGGCATGAAAAAGGGCGTCCCGGTCCGGGACGCCCTTTCGCTGCCTATGGGGTTAGTTGGAGTTAGACATCATTTCCGCACCGCGCCACGTGAACTCGGGGTCGGCGGCATACTGCACCGCGATCTTCACCAGGTCCTCGGCGTACCTGTTGGCGTGGTGTCCGCAGAACACCAGCTCGCCGCCACCAGCCAGGGTCAAACGGAGCTTCCCGGCTGCATTGCAGCGGTCGCACCGTTCATCGGCTGCTGTTCCGGCCACGCTTCCCGCCGGCGGCGTGAGAGTCGGGGTCATCGCCTTCCTCCTCTGGTCGTCACCGATGAACATGTTCCTCGGCTAATGCTCACCCATCGTGCAACACCGTTGGCCATTGCAGCCTTCCCACAGTGCCCCGGGGGGACCCAAGTCACACGTGGTCGGGCTAGTGTGCCGTGCCCCAAGGGTGCCACGTCAACGATCACTTCTGCACAACGGTCTGGTCACCACCCGATGATGTACGGGTAGTGACCAAAAGAGCACATACTGTTGACTACTTGACCCGTTTTCCGGTATTGATCAAGGTGTCCGTGTCCGGTTCCGGACAACAGATCTCGAGCCCGGCCGGACCCCGTCCGCCCGGGCCCGTCGAGCCGGCCGGCGAACCGGAGATCCTCCGGCCGAGATCGCCCGTCCGGCCGAGTCCCGCCGGCCGGCTTTCCCGTGGCTGTCCGTGTCTTCGCCCGCCGGCGCGGTCGGCGTACCACCGCGGCGCCGGCGAGTGCGCGGCGCTGGGTGCGCTGCGGCGAATGTGCGGCGGCGGGTGCGTGGGCTGGGCGCGCGGCGGTGAGTGCGCGCCGGCAACGGCGGAGCGGCGCGCCATATGGCGCGCCGCTCCGGACGTTCATCGCGTGCTCGGGCGTGGCCCGGCTCAGTCCAGGTAGTCGCGCAGCACCTGCGAGCGCGACGGGTGCCGCAGCTTCGACATCGTCTTCGACTCGATCTGGCGGATCCGCTCGCGGGTCACCCCGTAGACCTGGCCGATCTCGTCGAGGGTGCGCGGCTGGCCGTCGGTCAGGCCGAAGCGCAGGCGGACCACGCCCGCCTCGCGCTCCGAGAGCGTCTGCAGCACCTGCTGGAGCTGGTCCTGCAGCAGCGAGAAGGAGACCGCGTCGACCGCGACGACCGCCTCGGAGTCCTCGATGAAGTCGCCGAGCTGGCTGTCGCCCTCGTCGCCGATGGTCTGGTCGAGCGAGATGGGCTCCCGGGCGTACTGCTGGATCTCCAGCACCTTCTCCGGGGTGATGTCCATCTCCTTGGCCAGCTCCTCCGGAGTGGGCTCGCGGCCCAGGTCCTGGAGCAGCTCGCGCTGGATGCGGCCGAGCTTGTTGATGACCTCGACCATGTGCACCGGGATGCGGATGGTGCGGGCCTGGTCGGCCATGGCGCGGGTGATGGCCTGGCGGATCCACCAGGTGGCGTACGTGGAGAACTTGTAGCCCTTGGTGTAGTCGAACTTCTCGACCGCGCGGATCAGGCCCAGGTTGCCTTCCTGGATGAGGTCCAGGAACGCCATGCCGCGGCCGGTGTAGCGCTTCGCGATGCTGACGACGAGGCGCAGGTTGGCCTCGAGCAGGTGGTTCTTGGCCCGCTCGCCGTCACGGCCGATCCAGCGCAGGTCGCGCTCGAAGTTGCGGTCGAGCTTCTCCTCGCCCTCGTCGCAGGCGCGCAGGCGCTCGGCGGCGTACAGCCCGGCCTCGATGCGCTTGGCGAGCTCCACCTCCTGCTCCGCGTTGAGCAGCGGGACCTTGCCGATCTGCTTCAGGTAGGCGCGGACCGAGTCGGCCGAGGCGGTCAGCTCGGCGTCGCGGCGCGCCTGCTTGAGCGCCTCCGACTCCTCGTCGTCCCACTCGAAGTCGCCGTCGGTGGCAGAGCTGGCGGCGTCGCTGGCGGCGGCCTGCACCATCGCGGCGGGCTCCTCGACCACGACGTCCTCGAGGTCGGCGGCGAGTTCCTCGGGATCGATCTCCTCGCCGTCGCCGGGCTCGCCCTCGCCCGGAGCCGCGCCCTTCGTGGCCTTGGTCGCCTTCGCGGGACCGGCGGCCTTCTTGGCCGGACCGGCCTTCTTCGCCGCGGCCTTCTTGGCGGGAGCGGCTCCGGCGTCGGAGGCGTCGGCGTCGGTGGCCGCCTGCTTCGGTGCCGGGGCGGCCTTCTTGGCCGCCGGGGCGCGGGTGGCCTTGGCGGTGGTCGCCTTCGAGGCGGGGGTCGCGGCGCGCGCGGCGGCCACCCGGCGGCGGGTGCTGGCCGAGCCGTCCACGACGACCGTGACGCCCGCGTCCACGAGGGCGCGGAGGATCTTCTTGGCCTGGGCCGGGGTCACCTCGGCGGACTCGACGGTCTGCACGACCTCGGCCGACGTGATCTGCCCGCCCGCACCCTGAGCGTGGGCGATCAGGGCCTCGGTGAGAGAGCGAACGTCGGCACCGGTCTGGTGGGCTTCTGTCACGAATGACCTTCCGGAGGGCGATGTAACACGGCCAGGGGCCCAGCGCAGCACGGGGCGAAACGAGGCTGGCCGGTGTGGTGTGGGAGCCAGCGGAACGCGAACGGGACTTGCAGGCGGTGTCCGTGTAGCGCGGGCAGGGGTGAATTGTAGCGCCGTCGAGCGAGATCCTCCCGCCGCAGCACGCCGCGGGGGGTCGCCTACCTCTCTTCGTGCACCGGGCGGGAGAATGGTAGCCGCTGGAAGGGCGGTGGGAAGTGGCCGAGAACGCCGAGGTGCCGGCGCCGGAGGAGTTGCTGGCGATCGCCGTACGGATCGCGCGGGAAGCAGCCGGGACGGCCCGGCGCATGCGCGCCGAGGCGATCGTCGATGTGCAGACCAAGAGCACCGACACCGACGTGGTGACGGCGGCCGACAAGGCCGTCGAGCGCGAGGTGGTCGAGGCGCTGCGACGCCTGCGGCCGGACGACGGCGTGTTGGGCGAGGAGTACGGCGGCAGCGCCGCGCCCGCCGGCCGGGTGCGCTGGATCCTCGACCCGATCGACGGCACGGTGAACTACCTCTACGGCCTCCCGCAGTACGCGGTGTCCCTCGCGGCCGAGGTGGACGGCGTCGTGGTGGCCGGAGTGGTCCGCAACGCCGCGACGGGCGACGAGTGGACCGCCACGCGGGGCGGCGGCGCCTGGCGCGGCGAGCGGCGGCTTCAGGGCTCCGTACGGGCGTCTCTGGACCAGGCGCTGATCGCGACCGGCTTCGGATACGACCCGGCGCGGCGCGCGCATCAGGGAGCCGTGCTGGCGACCCTGATCACCCGGGTCCGGGACATCCGCCGCTTCGGCGCGGCGTCACTGGACCTGTGCCAGGCCGCCGAGGGCGGGGTGGACGCCTACTTCGAGAAGGGGCTGCACGCCTGGGACCATGCGGCCGGGGGCCTGGTCGCCGCCGAGGCGGGCCTGCGGGTGTCCGGACTCGACGGACGTCCGGCCGGTGAGGACATGCTCGTGGCCGCCCCGCCGGCGCTCTTCCCCGCCCTGCATGACGCGCTCGTGGAGCTGGACGCCGCCGGCGGTCCCTGACGGCCCGGCCGGGCGACGCTCAGGAGTCCTTCTTGTCCGGTGCCGGGCAGGCGCCCGGTGGCACCTGCGGCTCGCCGAGCTCGACCAGCGACTGGTTGACCTCGGTGGTCGTGGCGAGCTGCTGGAACTCGCTGCCGATCACGATGTCGACCACCCCGCCCTTGCGCTTGGGGTTGTATTGCACATCGGCCTGGTTCAGGAAGTACGCCCGCAGCAGCCACGCCGAGCCGACCGCCTCCGGGCCGTACCGCATGACGGCGACGCCGTCGACCTTCTTGTTGTTCTCGGCGGGCTTCTGGGTCTGGAAGCGCCGGTTCTTGAACTCGTTGGTGACGTTGTCGGCGAGGCCGGGCTGGTCGGTGCCGTTGTAGACCTTGACCGTGACCTGCTGAGGAAGATCCGGCAGGGTCACGTTGGCCATGACGGAGCCGTCGGGGCACCCGCCGTCGGCCACCGTGCCACCCTGGGTGTCGCGGACCAGCGCCACGACGACGAAGACCACCGCGGCCACGGCGAGTACGCCGACCACGACGAGCGCTCGGACGCGCGCAAAGCTCATGGTGCAGTACTCCAGGGTGAGGTCGGGCTCGGCGACGGAAGGGTCTGCGGGTGAGGTTAGCGTCTACCCCCGACGCGCGCGGAAACAGGGAATGTTTCCGGCGCGGCGACGATGATCCACGCGCTGTGCCCCCTACCTTGATGTCGCCTCAGTCACATCGGGAACAATTGGCCGCCCATGGACGTACAAGCGTCCCACTGGGGCGGTAAGGTGCCGCGTTTGCCGGGGCAGTTTCACGAGGGGGTGGAGGCGCCTCGGCGGACGGTCGTTCCCTGCTGTCTGGGCCAGGGAGAAAAGTCCGTCACAACGGGAACCGAAACGTCGTCGCCGGCGTTACTTACGCCAAGTGACACATCGATACAGGAGAGTGAAAACCGATGGCCACCGACTACGACGCCCCGCGTCGCGACGAGGTCGACCTCGGCGAGGACAGCCTCGAGGAGCTCAAGGCCCGCCGCGCCGACTCGCAATCGGGCGCAGTGGACGTCGACGAGGTCGAGGTGGCGGAGAGCTTCGAGCTCCCCGGTGCCGACCTGGCCGACGAGGAACTCACCGTCAAGGTGCTGCCGATGCAGACCGACGAGTTCCGCTGCGCCCGCTGTTTCCTCGTGCATCACCGCAGCCAGCTCGCGGTCGAGCGCAACGGGGAACTGATCTGCCGCGAGTGCGCCTGATCGGCGCGCCCGCCGTGCAAGCCACCCGGTCGTCGGCGACGACCGGGCGTCGTGCGACCCCTCCGCGGGGCGGGCGCGCGGCGTGTGACCCGTGTGTCCGCCTGTGTCACTGGGTAGAGGGTCACTGACGGCAGACGAACGGGAGGTCGACCACCATGAGCCGCCCAGACGAGAACTCGGCATCGACCGCAGAGCCGGGGCGTGAGCTCATCGAGGTCGACCCGGCACCGGCGCCGGCACGCACCGATGCCGTACGCCCGGAGCCGGATCCCGCCGTCGACGACGGCATCGGCGCCACCGTGGCCGCGCTCACGGCTGACGACCTGGCGCCGGACAAGCGGCGGCATCTACTCGGCCGGCTGGTCGGCGACGTACGCCGGCGTGGGCTGGGCCGGCTGTTCCGCCCGCGGGCGGCGCTGCGCTGGATGGCCGACGTGGTCGCCGACGTCGCCCCGCACGTGCCGATCCGAGATGTGGATACTCTGCGCCGCCATCACGACGGGCTCGACGGCGACGAACTCGCCGAGCGCCTCGTCCGCAACGCCTCCCGGGCCACCGCCGGGGTCGGGGCGGCAGGCGGCGGCGTGGCCTCGCTCGAATGGGTCGCCACCCCTGCGTTGCTCTCCGCGCCGGTGCTGCTGGCCGCCGAGACGGTCGCCGTGGTCGCCGTCGAGCTGAAGCTGATCGGCGAGCTGCACGAGGTGTACGGCCGGCCGATCACCGGTTCCGCCGGCCAGCGGGCCACCGCGCTGATCCAGTCCTGGTCCGGCCAGCGCGGCGTCAACCCGCTGGTCCCGGGCGTCGGGATCGCCACCGTGCTCGGCACCGCGGCCCGCAAGGAGCTGCAGGCCAGCCTGCTGCGCCGCTTCGGGCGCAATCTGACCACGCTGGGCCCGCTGCTGACCGGTGCCGCCGTGGCGAGCTATCTGAACCGCCGGGCCACCCGGAACCTGGGTGACAGCCTGATCAAGGATCTGCGCAAGAAGCGCCCGGCCCTTCCCGCCTAGCGCTCAGCCGTTGCGGCGCGCCGCCAGGAGCGCGGTCGCCAGCTCGACCGGACGCCGGGTGCTGATCACCCAGAACGGGGTGGGATCCGCGGGGTCGTCGAGGACGACCTGCACCGCGCCCCGGATCCACGGGCGCTGGATCACGAACGCCAGCGGGTGCGAGCCGACGCCGAGCACCTCGCGCCGGCCGTCCGCGTCCAGCGCCACCGCGTCCGCGACGGCCGAGACCGGCAGCCGGGCGTCGTCGACCCGGAGCTCGGTCGCCGTGACGGCGATCCGGATGCGTCCCAGCCACCACGGGAGCAGCGCCGAGAGCGGCAGCAGCACCACGAACGGCACCCAGGCCCGCAGCCCGTCGCTGCCCATCCAGATCTCGGTGGCGAGCAGGCCGCCGAGACCGGCGGCCGCGGGCCACATCCACCAGGGGGCGTGCAGCCGCTCGGCGTACGCGGCGGGCTCGGCCGTGCGTGCGGAGGGCTCGGATGTCACGCTGGTGAGGGTACGGCGCGCCTCCGTCCCCGATGACGGCAGGATGGCAGGGTGGGTGCCGCCCGATCCGATCGACGTGAGGAATTTCCGCCCGTGAACATCCAGGTCCGTCTCCTCGACCCCGGCCTGCCGCTGCCGGCGTACGCGCACCCCGGCGACGCCGGCGCCGACCTGTACGCGGCGGAGAGCGTGGAGCTGGCGCCCGGGACGTGGAAGTGCGTGCCGACCGGGATCGCCATCGCGCTTCCGGAGGGGTACGTGGGCCTCGTACACCCGCGCTCCGGCCTCGCCGCTCGCCTGGGTGTGACGGTGCTCAACGCGCCCGGTACGGTCGACGCCGGTTACCGCGGCGAGATCCTCGTGAATCTCATCAACCACGACCGGGAGCGCACGGTCGCGATCTCGCGGGGGGACCGCATCGCCCAGTTGGTGGTCCAGCGGGTCGAGCGGGCCGTGTTCGAGGTCGTCGAGGAGCTCGACGGCAGCGCGCGCGGCACGGGCGGCCACGGCTCCACCGGCGGCCACGTGGCGCTGCCCGAGGCCGGGAACGGCCACGTGGCGTTGCGCGAGGCCGGGAACGGCCGCGTGGCGCTGCCGGAGCAGGGCGTCGGGGCCGGGCCGCTGCCGGCGCAGCAGAATTTCTAGATCGGGAAGGTGGCAAGCAGATGTTCTCCCGCAAGCGCGGAGGCCCGCGGCACGTACGCCCGGACGACACGCCCCAGTCGTCGGCGCTCGCCCAGAGCATGGGTGATCTGCCGCCGGCGCCCGACTTCGGCCCCTGGGACAGCACGCAGGCGCCCGGTGGGGTCCAGCGCCTCGACCTCGGCAGCCTGCTGATCCCTGCGGTCGAGGGCGTCGAGGTGCGGGTGCAGGCCAACCCGGAGGGCGGTGTCGAGCAGATCGTCCTGGTGCACGGCAACAGCGCGTTGCAGCTCGGCGTCTTCGCCGCGCCGCGTTCCGAGGGCATCTGGGACGAGGTTCGCGACGAGATCGCCGGCGCGATGAAGGCGGACGGCGCCGCGCCCCGCGAGGTGGAGGGGCCGTACGGCACCGAGCTCGCGGCGCGGGTGCAGACCCCCGACGGCCCGGCGGACGTCCGGTTCGTCGGCGTGGACGGGCCGCGCTGGATGGTCCGCGCCCTGTTCCAGGGGCTGGCCGCCGCCGACCCGGCGCAGGAGGGCGTGCTGGGCGAGTGCCTGCGGGGCCTGGTCGTGGTCCGCGACAACGAGGCCAGGCCGGTGCGCGAGGCGCTCCCGCTGCGCCTGCCCCGGGAGATGTCCGAGGCCGCCGAGCAGCACGCGCACGACCATGAGGACCCGACGCCGCCGGACGCCCCGCCGCACCAGGAGATGCCCGGAGCGAACGGGCGCCACGCACACTGAGATCAAATTCCCGGCCCGTGACGTGGGTCACCTGGTGCGCTTCCGGCGTACCGTGGACGGACGGTCCCTGATCACACTGGGGGCCGTCCTCCGGTACCCCCGCCGGCGGAATCGCGGACAGAGGCGGCACGGGTCATGACGACCGATGAGCGCACCACCGGACTGCGCCGGTTCCTGGAGCGGCTGACCGCCTCCGAGGCGGAGCTGGACGCCCAGGAGCTGCAGCGCGACAGCGCCAAGTGCGGCGCGGTGCCGGCCGGGCAGTGCCAGCGCGGCCAGGTCGTCTCCGTGTCCGGGCGACTGCGCACGGTGGCGTACACTCCCCGCACCAACCTGCCGACGCTCGAGGCCGACCTCTACGACGGCAGCGACGTGGTCACGCTGGTCTTCCTGGGCCGTCGCTCGATCGTCGGCATCGAACCCGGGCGTCAGCTCACCGCGCGCGGCAGGATCGCCATCCGGGACGACCGCAAGGTCATCTACAACCCGTACTACGAGCTGGAGGCGCCCCGGTGACACCCGGCAGCGAGCCCCGTCACGCCGCCCACGAGACGGTGGAGGAGCGGGTCGCCGAGGAGGTTGTCGAGGAACTCGACCTGCATCCGGTCGAGGAACCTCTGCCCTCGATGAGCGAGCAGATCGCCGAGCAGTTGGGCGGGGTCCGCGGACTCATCGAGTCGAGCCTGCCGGTGCTCGTGTTCGTGGTGCTCAACGTGCTGCTCGGGGACGCCGTCCTGGACCTGCCGAAGAAGACCGCGCTCTACTGGGCGATCGGCGGCAGTGTGGGCTCGGCGCTGGCCATCGGGGCATACCGGCTGAGCCGCAGGCAGCCGATCCGGCACGCGGTCAACGGCATCTTCGGCATCGCGGTCGGCGCCTTCCTGGCGTGGCGCACCGGCGACGCCAAGAACTTCTACCTGCCGGGCATCCTGCTCACGCTGGGGCAGGTGGTCCTGCTGATCGGATCGGTCGCGGTCCGCCGCCCGATCATCGGGTACGTGTGGGGCGTGCTGGCCAACGGCGGGAAGCACGACTGGTTCGACAACCCGCGGCTGTTCCGTACGTTCCAGTGGCTGACTCTGCTCTGGGCGGCCTCGCTCTTCGTGCGCGCGGGCGTGCAGGGCTGGCTCTGGCTCGCCGACGAGGCCAACGCGATCGGCATCGTCCGCATCCTGATCAGCTGGCCCATCTACGCGGCGACGTTCGCCTTCACCGCCTGGGCCGTGCACCGCGTGACGGCGGCCCAGGCGGCCGAGAAGGCGGCCGCCGACAAGGAGCCGGCCGGCGCCTAGCCGGCGCGCCACCGTCGGCCCTCCGCGGGCCTACCGTCGGCCCTCGGCGCGGGCCCTCCGCCGGTCCGCCGGCGTCGGGTCGGTCAGCCCAGCTCGCCGAGCTTGCCGAGGACGACCGCCCGGACCGCGTCCTCCACCTCGGTGGTGCAGACGAAGATGAGCTCGTCGCCGGCCTCGAGCGGGTCGTCCGGCGTCGGCACCAGCACCCGCTTGCCGCGGAGCACGGCCACCAGCGCCGCGTCGCGGGGCATGGGGATCGAGCGGACCGGCTGCCCGACGTACGGGGCGTTCGCCGGCAGGGTGATCTCGACGAGGTTCGCCTCGCCCTGCCGGAAGGTCATCAGGCGGACCAGGTCGCCGACCGTCACCGCCTCCTCGACCAGGGCCGCCATCAGGCGCGGCTTGCTCACCGCGACGTCGACGCCCCACTGCTCGGTGAAGAGCCACTCGTTCTCGGCCCGGTTCACCCGGGCCACCACCCGGTTGACCGCGAACTCGGTCTTGGCCAGCAGGGACACCACCAGGTTGGCCTTGTCGTCGCCGGTGGCGGCGACGACCACGTCGCAGCCCGCCACGTCGGCCTCCTCGAGGCTGCTCACCTCGCACGCGTCCGCCAGCACCCACTCGGCCTGCGGGACCCGCTCGGGACGCAGTTGGCGCGGCTGGCGTTCGATCAGCATCACCTGATGGCCGTTGCCGATGAGCTCACTGGCGATGGACCGGCCGACGTTGCCGGCGCCCGCGATGGCGATCCGCATGATCAGTGACCTCCCAGCCCGGAGCTCGCGGCCGCCGCGAGGACCTGATCGACGATGTCGTCGGTGACCAGCACGAAGACCTGGTCGCCGTCCTGGAGCACGGTGGAGGGCGAGGCCAGCGAGCCGATGCCGAAGCGCATCAGGTAGGCCACCCGGGTGCCGAGGACGTCCTCGAGCGAGGTGAGCGACCGGCCCACCCAGTCGCGGTGCAGCGGCGCCTCGACGATCGAGACGGCGCTGGTCGGGTCGCGGAACACCTCGACGGTGCCCTCGGGCACCAGATGCCGGACCATGCGGTCGGCGGCCCAGCGGATCGTCGCCACGGTCGGGATGCCGAGGCGTTCGTAGACGAGCGCGCGGCGGGCGTCGTAGATGCGGGCGACGACGCGCGACACGCCGTACGTCTCGCGGGCCAGCCGGGCCGAGATGATGTTGGAGTTGTCGCCGCTGGAGACCGCCGCGAAGGCGTCCGCCCGCTCGATGCCGGCCTGGCGCAGGACGTCGCGGTCGAAGCCGATCCCGGTGACGGTCTCGCCGCCGAACTCGGCGCCGAGCCGGCGGAAGGCGTCGGAATTCTGGTCGATGATCGCGACCGAGTGGCCGCGGGCGTCGAGCTTGTGGGCCAGCGTCGAGCCGAGCCGGCCGCAACCCATGATCACCACGTGCAAGGTTCTCGTGCCTCCCGCCGGATGCGTTCTCAGGAGAGCGTGCCATGCCGCGGCGAGGGATGCGGGCCGGGGCGGCCGAAAGTCCGACGGGCACGGCCGTAGTCTTGGCGCTTGTGGCGAGTTCGACGTCGTTAGCCAAGCGCCTGCTGCTCGGCCGGCCCTTCCGGTCCGACCGGCTGCAGCACACGCTGTTGCCCAAGCGGATCGCACTGCCGGTGTTCGCGTCGGACGCGCTGTCGAGCGTCGCCTATGCGCCCGACGAGATCCTGCTGACGCTCTCCATCGCCGGGGCCGGCGCCTACGTCTTCTCGCCGTGGATCACGCTGGCCGTCGCGGTCGTCATGGTCGTCGTGGTGGCGAGCTACCGGCAGAACGTGCACGCCTATCCCTCCGGCGGCGGCGACTACGAGGTGGCGACGGTCAACCTCGGCCCGCGCTTCGGCGTGGCGGTGGCCAGCGCCCTGCTCGTCGACTACATCCTCACCGTCGCCGTATCCGTCAGCGCCGGCGTGACGAGCCTGGGCTCGGTCATCCCGTTCGTCGAGGAGCACAAGATCGGCATCGCTCTGGTGGCGGTCACCGTGCTGGCCGCGCTCAACCTGCGCGGCATGCGGGAGTCCGGCAAGGCGTTCGCCATCCCGACGTACGCGTTCATCGTCGTCCTCCTCGGCATGATCATCACCGGCCTGGTCCGGGTCTACGTCCTCGGCCAGGACCTGCGCGCGCCCAGCGCGGACCTCGTCATCGACGCCGAGGAGCATCACCTGACCAGCATCGGCTTCGTCTTCCTGCTGCTGCGCACGTTCTCGTCCGGATGCGCCGCGCTGACCGGCGTGGAGGCCATCTCCAACGGCGTGCCGGCCTTCAAGGCGCCGAAGAGCAGGAACGCCGCGACCACGCTGCTGCTGCTCGGCGGCGTCGCGATCGTGATGCTGGTGGGGATCGTGATGCTGGCCCGCGCCACCCATCTGCAGTTCGTCGAGGACGCCGCGCAGATCATCAAGGGCCCGCCGAACTACGTGCAGAAGACCGTCACGACGCAGCTCGGCGAGACCGTCTTCGGCAGCGGCTCGATCCTGCTCTACCTGGTCGGCGCGGTCACCGCCCTGATCCTCTTCCTCGCCGCGAACACCGCCTTCAACGGCTTCCCGGTGCTCGGCTCGATCCTCGCGCAGGACCGCTACCTGCCGCGCCAGTTGCACACCCGCGGCGACCGGCTGGCGTTCAGCAACGGCATCATCTTCCTCGCCGTGGCCGCGATCGTGCTCATCGTGGCGTTCGACGCCGAGGTGACCCGGCTGATCCAGCTCTACATCGTCGGCGTCTTCGTGTCGTTCACGCTCTCCCAGGCCGGCATGATCAAGCACTGGAACCGGCTGCTGCGGACCCAGCGGGACCCGGGCAAGCGCCGGCAGATGTACCGGTCGCGGGCCATCAACACCGTGGGCATGGCGCTCACCGGGGCGGTGCTGATCGTCGTACTGATCACCAAGTTCCTGCTCGGCGCGTGGATCGCGATCGTGGCGATGCTGGTGATCTACGTGCTCATGCTGAGCATCCGCAAGCACTACACGCGGGTGGCCGAGGAACTGCAGCCCACCGACGAGCGCCCGGTACTGCCCTCGCGCAACCACGCGATCGTTCTGGTCAGCAAGGTCCACATGCCGACCCTGCGTGCGGTGGCGTACGCCCGGGCCACCCGCCCGGACACGCTCACCGCGGTGACCGTGAACGTGGACGACAAGGACACCCGCAAGATCCAGGAGGAGTGGGAGCGACGGCAGGTGCCGGTGTCGCTGACCGTGGTCGACTCGCCGTACCGGGAGATCACCCGGCCGATCATCGACTTCGTGAAGAGCGTGCGCCGCGGCTCGCCGCGCGACGTGGTCACGGTCTTCGTCCCCGAGTACGTCGTGGGCCGCTGGTGGGAGAACCTGCTGCACAACCAGAGCGCGCTGCGGATCAAGGGCCGGCTGCTCTTCGAGCCCGGTGTGATGGTGACCAGCGTGCCGTGGCAGTTGCGCTCCAGCCAGGACCGCAACCTGGAACGGCTGGACGAGCACCTCAGCCGGGCGCCCGCCCGCGGTCCCCGTACCCGCCGTACGGACATGGCGGCCCCGGTCGCCGTCACGGCGGTGGACGAGGCCGTGACGCCGGCGCCCCCGGCCGCCTCGGCGACCTCCGCGGCGCCGGACGACGCGAAGTGACCCCGCCAGACGAGGACGCCGGCGTCGAGCTGGGCCTGCCCGCAGCGGAAAACCGGAGCCAGGACCTGGTGGAGGGGGACCGGGTCGAGCTCGTGACCGGCGCGCCCGCGCACGGCGGGCATTGCGTGGCCCGTCTCGGCGGGGAGCACGGCCGCGTGGTGTTCGTGCGGCACGCCCTGCCGGGGGAGCGGGTCACGGCCGAGATCACCGAGCTGCACCGGGGCTATCTGCGCGCCGATGCGGTGGCCGTGCACGACGCCTCGCCGGACCGGGTGGAGCCGCCCTGCCCGTACGCCCACCCCGGCGGTTGCGGGGGCTGCGACCTGCAGCATGCCGCCCCGGCGGCGCAGCTCGAGTGGAAGACCGCGGTCGTGCGCGAGTTGCTCGAACGGCTGGGCGGGCTCGACCGCGAACGGATCGACGCGCTGGACCCGGCCGTCCGGCCGCTGCCCGGCGGGCCGCTGGGCTGGCGGTCGCGGATCCGCTACGCCGTCGACGCCGCGGACCGGCCCGGCCTGCTCAAGCACCGTTCGCACGAGGTCGTGCCGATCGACTTCTGCCGGATCGCCCACCCGCGGCTGCGGGAGCTGGACGTCACGGCGCGGCTGTGGCCCGGCGTCAGCGCCGTCGAGGCGGTCGCCTCCACCGGCGGGGACGTGACCGTCCTGGCCCGCGCCGCCGCCCGCGGCGCCGGCGCGTCCGCCCGGAGCTCCGGGGAGGCCGCGCCGGGCGAGTCGATGCTGGACGAGGCGCACGGCGGTGAACGCGCGTTGCTGACGGGTGCGCCGCAGGTGCGGGAGGTGGCCGCCGGCCGGGAGTGGCAGGTGCCCGCCGAGGGCTTCTGGCAGATCCACCCGGCCGCGGCGGACACGCTGGTGGAGGCCGTGCTGGAGCTGCTGCGCCCGGAGCCGGGCGAGGTCTGCTGGGACCTCTACGGCGGTGCCGGGCTGTTCGCGGCGGCCGTGGCCGCCCGGACGGGAGCGCGGACCACGGTGGTCGAGTCGTCGCCGGTCGGGGTGGCGGCGGCCCGCCGCAACCTCGCCGGTGTGGCCGGTGCCGAGGTGGTCGCGGCCCGGGTCGACGCCGCGCTCGCCCGGCGCCGGATCGCCGGTCCGGTCGATCTCGTCGTGCTGGATCCGCCGCGCAGCGGTGCCGGCGCCAAGGTCGTCCGGGCGGTCGCGGCGGCCCGGCCCCGGGCGGTGACCTACGTCGCCTGCGACCCGGCGGCCCTGGCCCGGGACGTGCGGACCTTCGCGGACGAGGGCTGGCGGCTGGAGTCGCTGCGGGCGTACGACTGCTTCCCGATGACCCAGCACGTGGAGTGCGTGGCGCTGTTGGTCCCCGAGACGACCAAGGTGACCTGAGTCTCCACCGGCCGCTTGTGCAGGTTTTGTGGAGGACGTCGCAGTAATGCATCGGGCGAGATGCGCGGGGGCGCGGCGCGGATAGACTTTCGCTCCATGAGCGAGCGCAGCGATCAGTCGGCGACCGGCATCCTCGGCACCATCGAGGCGCCCGGTGATCTCCGGCGCTTGAGCCCTGAGCAGCTCACCCTGCTCGCCGCCGAGATCCGCGACTTTCTGGTCGCCAAGGTCTCCCGCACGGGCGGGCACCTCGGCCCGAACCTGGGCGTGGTGGAGACGACCCTGGCCCTGCACCGGGTCTTCGACTCCCCGCGGGACCGGATCCTCTTCGACACCGGCCACCAGGCGTACGTGCACAAGATCGTCACCGGCCGCCAGGACGGCTTCGACCTGCTTCGCCAGCGCGGTGGCCTCACCGGATACCCGAGCCGGGCCGAGAGCGAGCACGACTTCATCGAGAACTCCCACGCCTCCACCGCCCTGTCGTACGCGGACGGCATGGCCAAGGCGTTCGCCCTGCGCGGCGAGGAGCGGCACGTCGTGGCGGTGGTCGGCGACGGCGCCCTGACCGGCGGCATGTGCTGGGAGGCGCTCAACAACATCGCCGCCGCGAAGAAGCCGCTGGTCATCGTCGTCAACGACAACGGCCGCTCCTATGCGCCGACGATCGGCGGCCTCGCCGACCACCTCTCCACGCTGCGCCTCAACCCCGGCTACGAGCGGGTGCTCGACCTGGTCAGGAACGCCCTGGGCTCGACGCCGGTGGTGGGCAAGCCGGCGTACGAGGTGCTGCACGCGGTGAAGAAGGGCATCAAGGACGCGGTCAACCCGCAGGCGATGTTCGAGGACCTCGGCATCAAGTACATCGGCCCGGTCGACGGGCACGACATCCCGGCGATGGAGTCGGCGCTGCGCCGCGCCAAGGGCTTCCACGCGCCGGTGATCGTGCACGCGGTGACCCGCAAGGGCTACGGATACCGGCCCGCCGAGGACGACGAGGCCGACTGCCTGCACGGCCCGGGCGCCTTCGACCCGCAGACCGGGGCGCTGACCGCCAAGCCGTCGGTGAAGTGGACGCACGTCTTCGCCGAGGAGCTGGTGGCGATCGCCGACGAGCGGCCCGACATCGTCGGCATCACCGCCGCGATGGCCGAGCCCACCGGCATCGCCACGCTCGCGAAGAAGTATCCGGAGCGGGTGTACGACGTCGGCATCGCCGAGCAGCACGCGGCGACCTCCGCGGCGGGCCTCGCGATGGGCGGGCTCCACCCCGTCGTCGCCGTGTACGCGACCTTCCTCAACCGCGCCTTCGATCAGGTCCTGCTCGACGTGGCCATGCACGAGCTGCCGGTCACCTTCGTGCTGGACCGCGCCGGCATCACCGGCCCCGACGGCCCCAGCCACTACGGCATCTGGGACATGAGCGTCTTCGGCGTGGTTCCGGGCCTGCGCATCGCCGCGCCGCGTGACGCCGCCACCCTGCGCGAGGAGCTGCGCGAGGCGGTCGCCGTGGAGGACGGCCCGACCATCGTGCGCTTCCCGACCGGCTCGGTCGCCGTCGACCTTCCGGCGCTGCGCCGGGTGGGCCCGGTCGACGTGCTGCGCGAGGAGGACCGCAAGGACGTCCTGCTGGTCGCGGTGGGCTCGTTCGCCAAGCTCGGCCTGGAGGTCGCCGAGCGGCTCGCGGAGCAGGGGTACGGCGTCACCGTCGTCGACCCGCGCTGGGTGCGCCCGGTGCCGATCGAGCTCGTGGGCCTGGCCGGGGCGCACCGGCTGGTGGTGACGTTGGAGGACGGCGTCCGCGCCGGTGGGGTGGGCGACGCCGTGGCGGCCACGCTGCGGGACGCCGGCATGACCGTGCCGCTGCGCGACTTCGGCGTGCCGGCCGGATTCCACCCGCACGGCAGCCGCGCCGAGATCCTCGCCTCGCTCGGGCTCACCGCCCAGGACATCGCCCGCGACGTGACGGAGTGGGTGTCGCGGCTCGACGACCCGGCCGCGGAGCGCCAGCCCACTTCCTGACGCGGATGGGCGTTTTCGTTATTAAGCCGTTACCTTTGAGGGTATGGCGGCGGAGACGTTCGGCGGTGCGACGGTAGTCATCGACCTGGGCCTGTCCCGCGGCGAGCCCGACGAGTACGCCTCCCCGCGGCGAGCGACCGTGCCCCGATGGTTTCCGGCCGTGCTCATCGCGGTGATCGTGCTGCTCGGATCCGCCGCGTCCGCCGCGCCCCCACCACCGGCCCTGTCACCCGTGCTTTCGGTGCGGATCGGGCCGGCGGACCCGTACACGCTGACCGCCGGGGGCGACCTGCTCGCCCAGAGCCTGGGCACGCTGGCCGCGTACGACCTCGGGGACGGGCGGATGCGCTGGGAGGCCGGCTCAGAGGCGCCCAGCTACCGGCTGCGGATCGGCGGCGGGCTGGTGCTGCTCCGCCCGTACGCCGGCTCCGGCCGGGTCGATCGCGGCACCACCGCGGTGTCGCTGGCCGACGGTTCGGCGCGCTGGCGGCGCTCCGGCAGCGTGGTCACCGTCGCCGGCTCCGACACCCTGCTCGCCGTCACCACCGTGCGTAGCTACTCCGGGCCCGGCCGGCGTGTCCAGGGCGCCGTCGAGGCGGTCGAGCCGGCCACCGGCCGTACCCGCTGGGGGGTCACCGTCCCGTCGACGGCCGTACTGCTCGGACTGCCCGGCGCGGCCGGTCGGCCGGCGCGGATGCTGCTCGTGCACGACAACCGCACCGCCGCGGTCCACGACCTCGCCACCGGCGCGATGCTGACCCACGCCGAGCTGCCGGCAGCCGACTACGGCCCCGACAACCCGGTCGTCGCCGGTGGTCTCCTGCTGCTGCGGCATCCGGCGACGGACGGTCGCGCGGTCACCGCGTTCGACCCCGACCTGCGGCGGCGCTGGACCCGGCCGGCCGGCTCCGCCTACGGCGTCGTTCCCTGCGGGGAGCTGGCGTGCCTCGCCGAGGCCGACGGCGTGCGCGCGGTCGACCCGGCCGACGGCGCCGAGGCGTGGTTCCGCCCCGGCTGGCGCGGCGTCGAGCAGCGCGGCGGCCTGGTCATCGCCTCCGGCTCGGCGGCCGGCGAGACCGACCTCGTCGGCATCGTCGACCCCGCCACCGGTCGGGTGCTCACCGATCTGCGCGGTTGGCGGCTGGTCTCCGGTACGGGCGGCGACCATCTGCTCGTCACACGGAGCACCGGGGCGGGTGCCCGTACCATGGTCGCGGTCGTCACCCCCGGTGAGGCCCGGCCGCGGCTGCTGTCCGACCTGCCGGACGGCACCGGGGACTGCCAGGCCGGACCCGGCCGGCTGGTCTGCCGGTCCACCTCCGGCGAGCTGAAGATCTGGGCGTACGAACGAAGGGGCTGACCGTGGCGCTGATCGAGCTGGGCGCCGAGACACCGGCTCAGCCCGAGGGGACCACCCCGCCCCCCGCGTACGTCTACCGCCGCCTGGGTCTGCTCCTCGCCGCGGTCCTCGCCCTGGCCCTCGGCGGCGCCGCCCCGGCCACGGCCGGGATGTGGCGGCATCTCGGCGACGTGCCGCTGGCCCGCGCCACGGACTACCTGGTCTCCGGCGGCCGCGTCTACGTGCTCGACGCCGCCGACGACCAGGCGCCCCGGATCGCCGCCTGGGCCACCGATCCGGTACGGCAGTTGTGGAACGTGCCCGGACCGCCCGGCGACGAGGCCGAGCCGTACTTCCTCAGCGCCGTGTCGGACGGTGTGGTCCTGCTCCGCAGCGGCCGGACCACCGCCTTCCTCGACGCCGAGACCGGTGCGCCGCGCTGGCGTTCGCCCACCCTGGTGCAGCCGCTCGGCGACCGCACCGGCCTGGTCCAGGAGGAACGGTTCCGGCCCGGCACCGAATACGATCCGGACTCCGGCGCGCCCGGCCCGTTGTACGGCACGACCGGCGAGGTCCTGCACACCGAGCCCGCGCTCAGCACCTCTCTGTCCCGCGTCGACCTCGCCACCGGCCGCCGCCACTGGACCGTCTCGGAGCCGGGCTCGATCTCGGCGACGGCGACCGGCGGCCCGCACGGGGAGATCGTGGTGCTCTCCGCCGGTCGCCTCGCGGTGCGCGCGTCCGCGACCGGCGCCGTGCTGCGCGAACGCGAGATGCCACGGGCGAACGACGACAAGCCGAGCTGGTTCGAGCTCGGCGGCGAGGTCGTGCTGGTCCACCACGGTGCCTTCGGCGAGCGGGGCCACGTCACCGCGTATGCGTGGGACACCCTTGCCCCGCTCTGGCAGCACGACCAGCCGGAGGCCCAGGGCAACGCGGCGTCCTGCTCCGGACTGCCCTGCCGGCACACCGGCACAGGCCTGGTGGTCCTGGACCCCGGCACGGGTGCCACCCTCTGGGAGGCCGGCTCCGAGGCCGACCTCCTCGCCTTCGGCGCCGGGACGGTGCTGCATCTCGAGTCCCGGGCTCGTCTGCTGCGGACGCTCGACCGGCGCACCGGGCGGCCGGAGATCGACCTGACGCCGTGGGGCGGCTCCGTGCCCCTGCCGGACGGCGACGCGTACCTGCTGACCAGGCAGGAACCGGACGGGGCCACCGTCGTGGGTCTGTTGCGGGCCGGGGCCGCGACGGTCCGGCAGCTCGGCCGCCTCACCGGCGGCGTCGATCGATGCCGCGCCGACGCCACTCACGTCGGCTGCGAGGTGCCCGGAGGCGTGGCGATCTACCGCTTCGGACCGTAGGGCCGGGCAGCGCGCTGCCGTGGGGCGCACAATGGCGGCGTGGGTGACGTCGTCATCGACCTCGGCGAGCTGCGCCACCGGGAGCAGCCGCCGCCCCCGCCCGAGCGCCGGAGACCGCGTCCCAGGGCCGGGCTGGCCGCCGTCGCCGTCGTGCTGATCGCGCTGGCCGGCGGTGCGGTGCCGCGGTCGCCGCAGCGGTCGCCGATCGTCGTGCCCGCCGCGATCGGGGACACCATGGTCGTCGAGCGGGATCTTCTGCACGTGGTCGACGCGTCCGCGCCGCGGCTGTCGGAGGTGCGCAACCGGGTTGTCAGCACGTATGCGCTGCCCGCCGGGGAGCTGCTGTTCCGCACCACGGCGGCGGTGCCCGGCGCCGTTCTCGCGGTGACCCTCGCCGGGGGCGCGGTGCTGGTGTCGTACCAGGCCGACACCGTCGGCACCGAGGCCACGGTCGCGGTGGCCGCCGGAACCTCCCACATGCTCTGGCAGGCGCCCGCGCGCCTGCTCAGTGTCTCCGTCGCCGACGGTGCCGTGCTGCTGCGCGGGACCGGCCCGCGGCTCGGCGGTGCGACCTGGTACGGCCTCGACCTCGCCAGCGGCCGGCGCCGCTGGACTGTGCGCCCGCCCGTCGCGGGACAGACCACCGAGGCCGGGTACGACGCCGACGGCTTCCCGCACCGCCTGGTCACCGCCACCGCCGCCGGGCGCGTGGAGGCCCGGGACACGGTCACCGGCCGGGTGGTCGCCGCCGTGGACGTCGCCGTGCCGCCGAGCTGGTCGCGCCGCGGCGTCACGGTCTGGCCGGCCGGGGACCGCGTGCTGGTCGGCGGGCTCGGCGGGGTGACCGCGTACGACCTGAGCGATCTTCGCCGGCGCTGGACCAGCCCGCTCGACCTGGCCGGCCGCTGGGTCGAGCCCGGCTGCGCCGGCGGGATCTGCCTGTTCGGTTATCGCGGCGGCGTCGAGGTCGTCGACCGGGACACCGGGGCGCTTCGGTGGTCCAGCCCGCGCTGGACCTCGGCCCTGGAGGTCGGTCCGTACCTGCTGGTCACCGGCGGGGAGGGCCTCGAGGCGCGGTACCCGCTGGCGGTCGTCGACGCCCGGACCGGCGCGCCGCAGGGCGACTTCGGCGGGTGGCGCGCGGTCGGCGCGGTCCGCGCCGACGGCAGCGTGGTGGGGCTGCGGCAACGCATCGGCGACGACGTCGTCTGGTACGCGGCCCTCGACCCGCGGACCCGCTCCGTCCGGGTGCTCGGCGAGGCCACCGGCGTCTCGGGCGACTGCCGGGCCGCCGGTGACGTCCTGGTCTGCCGCGGCATCGACGCGTCTGTCGGGATCTGGCCCCTTACCGGATCGTGACCCGCGGGTAGCCTGGCACTCACAGCCTCTTCACACCGCTGCGGTAAAGCTGGGCGGCGGGCTGAGAAGGATCCGGAGGACCCGCGGGTGCGCGTGCTGGTGGTGGAAGACGAGCGGAACCTCTGCGATGCGATCGCGCGAGGGCTGCGGCGCAAGGGCATGGCGGTCGACGTCGCCTATGACGGCACGAGCGGCCACGAGATGGCGTACGTGACGCGCTACGACGTCGTGGTGCTCGACCGGGACCTGCCCGGCATGCACGGCGACGAGATCTGCGCGGCGCTGGTCGAGTCCGGCGCGCTGACCCGGGTGCTGATGCTCACCGCCAGCGGCACCGTCGCCGACCGGGTGGAGGGCCTCCAACTCGGCGCCGACGACTACCTGCCCAAGCCGTTCGCCTTCGACGAGCTGGTCGCCCGGGTCCAGGCGCTCGGCCGGCGCGCCACGCCGGCGGCGCCGCCGGTGCTGACGGTCGGCGACCTCGTCCTCGACCAGACCCGCCGGGTGGTCACCCGCGGCGGCGCCCCGATCGAGCTCACCAACAAGGAGTTCGGCGTCCTCGAGGAGCTGCTCAAGGCCCGCGGCGGGGTGGTATCCAGCGAGGAGCTGCTGGAACGGGTCTGGGATGCCAACACCGACCCGTTCACGACGACCGTACGGGTCACGGTCATGACCCTGCGCAAGAAGGTCGGCGACCCGCCGCTGATCGAGACGGTGGTCGGAGCCGGATACCGCGTTCCCGATCCCGTCGTGGTGGCCCCCGCGGGCGGCCCGGCGTGACCGTCTACGCCACCCGGCGCGAGCGGATGCGCCTGCGCCCGACGCTCCGACTCCGACTCACCCTGCTCAACGGCATCCTGCTCGTCGGCGCCGGCGGGATCCTGGTCCTGCTCGCCTGGCTGCTCGTCGGCGCGGTGAACCCGAAGGACAAGCTCCAGCCCGGCAGCAATGTCACCCTCGCCGACGGCAGTCGCCTCGACGCGCTCACGTGGCAGACCTCCTTCGTCGACACCGCCTCGCGGGAGCTTCTCGTCAAGGGCCTGCTGGCGCTCTTCGCCATCGGCATCATCGGCATCGCGGGGGCGTACGCCGTGGCCGGGCGTGCGCTGCGCCCGCTGCACCACGTGACGGCGACCGCCCGCCGGCTCGGCGAGGAGACGCTCGACCAGCGGATCCGCTACTCCGGCGCGGACGACGAGGTAGCCGAGCTGGCCCGCACCTTCGACGCGATGCTCGACCGGCTCGCCTGCGCCTTCGAGTCCCAGAAACGCTTCGTGGCGAACGCCTCGCACGAGCTGCGGACGCCGCTGGCGGTCATGCGTACGGAGATCGACGTGACCCTCAGCGACGACGAGGCGGACGTGGCCGAGTACCGCCGCATGGCCAAGGTGGTTCGCAACGCCTCCGAGCGCGCCAACGGGCTGGTCGACGCGCTGCTGGTGCTGGCCCGCAGCGAGGCCCAGTCGGGCCGCCGCCTGGTCCGCAAGGTCCCGGCCGACCTGGCGACGAGCGTCTACAACGCGCTGTCCGCGGTGAAGGCGGAGGCGGAGCGGATGAAGCTCGACGTGACGACCGACCTCGAGGCGGCCAACGTGGTGGGCGACCCCAGCCTGCTGGACCGGCTCGCGGGCAACCTCATCGAGAACGCGATCCGCTACAACCACCTGCTGGGCAAGCTCTGGCTGCGCACCGGCAACGTGGACGGGCAGGCGCAGCTCGTCGTCGGCAACACCGGTTTCGAGGTGGACCCGGCGGACGTGCCGGGGCTGTTCGAGCCGTTCCGCCGGGGCGGGTGGGAACGCACCGGGTCCCGTGGGTCGGGCCTGGGCCTGTCCATCGTCCGCGCGGTCTGCGACGCCCACGGCGGGACGGTGTCGGCCGTCGCGCAGCCCGGCGGAGGGCTGGAGGTGACGGTGAGCCTGCCGGCGGCCGACACGACCCCGGTGGTCGCCGCGTCAGCCGCCGTACGGCGCACCAAGGGCCTCGGCATCGCCCCGGGCTGAGGTCAGTTCGAGACCTTCTCGACCTGCGCCCGAAGCTTCGGGAACTCCGCCTTGGCGGCGCTCATCGACTTGTAGTACGAGATCAGCAGGCCCACGCTGCCGTCGTCCGCCCAGCCGCACACCACCACCGGAGCGCCGCCCGCCTCGCCCTTGCCGCACTTGGCCACGCCGCCGAGGCTGCCCGACGAGGGCGTGGTGAGGCCGGTGAGCATGAGGCCGCTGATGCCCGCGCCCAGGAAGGTCGCGTTCAGCTCGCGCTGCGGGTCCTCCACCTCGGAGGCCACCGCGGCGACGACGACGAGATCCCGCTCCGCGGGGGTGCCGTACAGGGCGCCGACCGTCTCGGTGGCCCGGGGCATCTTGCGGAGCTCTTCCTTGAGCTGGTCGACCGCCCCGGTGAACTGCGGGTCGGTCACCTTCGGGCGTCCGCCCAGCGTCCTGGGCTCCACGACGGTGATCTCGGCGGCCGGCTCCTCGGTCGCCTCGGTCTGCTCCGGCGTGGGGCTGGCGGTCGCGGTAGGGGCGACCGTTCGCGACGTGGTGACGTCGTCGGTGGCGTTGCGGCCCACCAGATAGAGCGCCGTGCCGCCGCCGACGCAGAGCACGAGGACCACCGCGATCGACACGAGGGTGATGGCCAGGGTCCGCGACTTGGGCTTCGGGGGCGGCGGATAGCCGGCACCCATCGGCGGCCCGGACTGCGGATATCCGGCCTGGCCGTACTCCGGCTGCGGGTACGGAGGCTGCACGCCGTACCCGGGCTGCGGCGGGTAGCCGGGGGGCACCGACGGCGGCACGTCCGGGTTCGGCTGACCCTGGTACGGCGACGCCGGGTAGCCCTGCTGGGGCGGCATCGGCTGCGTCGGGCTCGGCTGGCCGCCGAATGCCGGAGCGGGCGGGGTATAGGGCTGTCCCGGGAACTGCTCGGGATAGGGCGGTTGGTTCGGCGGCTGTGACATCAACGCTCCAGGGTTCGGGCTGGGGCGAGCTTAGCCGTATCGAGGCCGGTGTGGTCTCCCGTAAAGAGCGAGCCCCGCCACACCGGACGGACCGGGTGGGCGGGGCTCGCCGCGAGGGCGGTGCCGCGGCGTGACGCCTCAGGCCTTCTTCTCGACCTGGCCGCGCATCGCGATGAACTCCTTCTCGAGCTCGGCCTTGCCCTTGAAGAGCATCGCGATCATGCCGACGCTGCCGTTGTCGGACCACACGCAGACCGCCATCTTGATGTTCTGCATCTCGCTGTCGCCGCACTTGGCGATGCCGCCCAGCGGACCCGGGTCGGTCTCGGTGAGGTTGTTGATGTTGAAGCCGCCCTTACCGATGCCCTTGGAGAACTCGTCGTAGCGGCTCTGCGCGGAGCCGTTGATCGACGAGACCGCCGCCACCATGACGAGGTCCTGCTTCTGGACGTCGCCGTAGACGGCGCCGACCGACGCGGTCGCGCCGGGCACGTCGCCCATCGCGCCGTTGAGGCTGTTCCGCAGGGCCGGGTCGCTGGCCTTGGCCCGCCCGCCGAGGGTCTCCGGCTCCACCACGGTGATCTTCGAGGCGTCGACGACCTGGTCGATCTTCTCTTTGCCGAAGTAGACGGCGGCACCGATGCCGCCGACGCAGAGGAGGGCCAGCACGCCGAAGACGATCAGCACGATCTTGAGTGCCGATCCCTTCTTCTTCGCCGGGGGCGCCCCGAACTGCGGTGCCGCGCCGCCGGGGGGCGGGTAGGCGCCCGTTCCGGGGGGCGGCGGGAAAGCGCCGGCTCCCGACGTGGGCGGCGGCGGGTAGGCCTCCGCTCCGGGCGGCGGCGGGTATCCGCCGGGCGGCGGATACGAGCCGGGAGCCGCCGGCGGCTGGTAGCCACCGCCCGACTCGGGACCGGGCTGGCCGGGAGGGGGCGGGTAGGGCGGCTGTGACATGAAAACTCCAGAACTAATGGGGTCAGCCGACGGAGCCTACCCACCACCGGTTGCGGGTGGGGTCGTCAAACCGTCACTGTTGCGGTCCAAGACTGCCGAGACCCGTCACAGTTGCGGCACAGGAGTGCCGGGACGAAGAACGCCCCCGCGCCGGTGCGGGCGCGGGGGCGTCGGTGCCTTCGTGGCGTCAGGCCGGCACGCTGGCCAGGCCCTCGGGCAGGAAGCGCTTGCCCGTCACCCGCTCGGACGTGCCGCTGCGGTCCAGGTACGGCGTCACGCCGCCCAGGTGGAACGGCCAGCCGGCGCCGAGGATCATGCACAGGTCGATGTCCTGTGCCTCGGCGACCACGCCCTCGTCCAGCATGAGCCGGATCTCCTGCGCGAGCGCGTCGAGCGCCTTCTGGCGTACCTCGTCGGCGGTCAGCGGGGCGTCTCCGCCCTCGACCAGCTTGACCACCTCGGGGTTGATCTCGTCGTCGACCATCAGCGGCAGGCCGGCGTCGACGATCTTCTTCAGGTTGGGGCTGTCGCCGAAGCGGTCCGGGAACGCCTGGTGCAGCGTGCCGCCCACGTGGTAGGCCACGGCCGGGCCGACGAGCTGCAGCAGCGCGATCGGGCGCATCGGCAGGCCCAGCGGGTCCAGCGCGGTGTCGACGGTCGCCAGCGGGGTGCCGGCGTCGATCGCCCGGAAGACCTCGCTCGTGAAGCGGGTCAGCAGGCGGTTGACCACGAACGCCGGGGCGTCCTTGACCAGCACGCAGGACTTGCGGAGCTCCTTGCCGACCTCGAACGCCGTGGCCAGCGTGGCGTCGTCCGTACGCTCGCCCTTGATGATCTCGAGCAGCGGAAGCACCGCGACCGGGTTGAAGAAGTGGAAGCCGACGACCCGCTCGGGGTGCTCGAGGTCGGCCGCCATCTCGGTCACCGACAGCGAGGACGTGTTGGTGGCCAGCACGGTCTCCGGCCCGACGATCTTCTCGAGCTCGGCCCAGATCTGCTTCTTCAGGTCGAGGTTCTCGAAGACGGCCTCGATGACGAAGTCGGCGTCGGCGAAGACGGACTTGTCCACCGAGCCGCTGACCAGGCCGCGCAGTTTGGCCGCGGTGCCCTCGTCCATCCGGCGCTTGCCGACCATCTTGTCGATCTGGCCGCGGACGTACTCGACGCCCTTGTCCACCCGGCCCTGGTCGAGGTCGGTGAGCACGACCGGCACCTGCAGCCGCCGGGCGAACAGCAGCGCGAGCTGCGAGGCCATCAAGCCGGCGCCGACGATGCCGACCTTGGTGACCTTGCGGGCCAGGTCCTTGTCCGGCACGCCCACCGGCTTCTTGGCGCGACGCTGGACCAGGTCGAACGCGTACATGCTGGCCCGGCACTCGTCGCCCATGATGAGGTCGGCGAGGGCCTCGGTCTCGGCGGCGGTGCCGTCCTCGAACGACGCGTCCTTGGCGAGGGCGAGCAGCTCCAGCGCCTTGTTGGCGGACGGGACCGCGCCGTGCAGCTTCTCGTCGAGCTGCTGCTTGGCGAAGAAGAGCACGCCGTCCCACATGTCCCGGTCGATCTCGGGACGCGTCACGGTGATCTCGCCCTTGACGACCCCCGCGGCCCAGGCCAGCGAGTGCTCCAGGAAGTCGGCCGCCTCGAAGAGGGCGTCCGCGACGCCCATCTCGGCCGCCTGCTTCGGCTTGAGCACCTTCTGGGTGAGCGGGTTCTGCAGGATGATCTGCGCGGCGCCCGGCGCACCGATCAGGTTGGGCAGGAGCTGGCTGCCGCCCCAACCGGGGATCAGGCCGATCGCGACCTCGGGCAGGCCCAGCGCGGCCGCACCGGTGGAGACCGTGCGGTAGTGACAGTGCAGGGCGGTCTCGAGGCCACCGCCGAGCGTCGCGCCGTTGATGAACGCGAAGGTCGGGATGGTGGAGTTCTTCAGCCGGGCGAGGACCCGGTGGCCCAGCTCGCCCAGGGCGACGGCCTGCTCCCGCTGCTTGATCAGCGGCATGCCGGTGATGTCGGCGCCGACGCAGAAGATGTACGGCTTGCCGGTCACCGCGATGAACGCCGGCTCCGCCTCGGTGGCCTTGGTGATCGCCTCGTCGAGCGAGCGCAGGCCGCCCGGGCCGAAGCTGTTGGGCTTCTTGTAGTCCAGCCCGTTGTCGAGGGTGATGAGCGCGGCGGGCTTGTCCAGGCCCGGCACCTTGACCAGGCGTACGAGCGCCTTGGTCACGACCTCGTTCGGGTACTCAGGCAGAGCCGTCACTTGTCCGCACCTTCCCAGTTCGGGTTCTCCCAGATGACCGTGCCACCCATGCCGATGCCGATGCACATCGCGGTGAGGCCGTAGCGGACCTCGGGGCGCTCGGCGAAGTGGCGCGCGAGCTGCGTCATCAGGCGCACGCCCGACGAGGCGAGCGGGTGGCCGATGGCGATCGCGCCGCCCCACGGGTTGACCCGCGGGTCGTCGTCGGCGATGCCAAAGTGGTCGAGGAACGCGAGCACCTGGATCGCGAACGCCTCGTTCAGCTCGAAGAGGCCGATGTCCTCGATCGTCAGGCCGGCCAGGCGCAGCGCCTTCTCCGTCGACGGGATCGGGCCGTAGCCCATGACCTCGGGCTCGACGCCGACGAAGCCGTACGAGACCATCCGCATGGCGACCGGCAGGCCCAGTTCGCGGGCGGTCTCCTCGTCGGCCAGCAGCGCGGCGGTGGCGCCGTCGTTGAGGCCGGCCGCGTTACCGGCGGTGACCCGGCCGTGCGGGCGGAACGGGGTCTTGAGCGTCGCCAGCTTCTCCATCGAGGTCTGGCGGGGAGCCTCGTCGGCCGTGGCCAGGCCCCAGCCCTCCTCGACGCTGCGGACGGCGACCGGCACCATGTCGGGCTGCAGCTTGCCGTTCGCGTACGCCTTGGCGGTCTTCTCCTGCGACGCCAGGCCGAACGCGTCGGCGCGCTCCTTGGTGATGGCGGGCAGGCGGTCGTGCAGGTTCTCCGCCGTGGCGCCCATGACCAGCGCGGACGGGTCGACCAGCTTCTCGGCCAGGATCCGCGGGTTGGGGTCGACGCCCTCACCCATCGGGTGCCGGCCCATGTGCTCGACACCGCCGGCGATCGCGACGTCGTACGCGCCCATGGCGATGCCGCCGGCGACGCTGGTCACCGCGGTCATGGCGCCGGCGCACATCCGGTCGATGGCGTAGCCGGGAACGGTCTTGGGCAGGCCGGACAGCAGCGCGGCGGTGCGGCCGATGGTCAGGCCCTGGTCGCCGATCTGGGTGGTGGCGGCGATGGCCACCTCGTCGACCCGCTCGGGCGGGAGCTGCGGGTTGCGGCGCAACAACTCACGGATGCACCGGATCACCAGATCGTCGGCACGGGTCTCGGCGTACATGCCGCCGGCCTTGCCGAACGGGGTGCGGACGCCGTCGACGAAGACGACCTCGCGACTTACTCGGGGCACAACAAGCCTCCTTGCAGGCGTGAACCCAGGGCTTTGACACGGCAGATGCTACTCGCCGGTAACCACCCGGGCCAGCAAGTGTGGCAAAGCTGTAAATGGGCTCGTCGAAGTGTGGGTCAGGCGGTGGGGTCCGGGAGAGCCTTGGCGAGGGCGTCGGCGATCAGGCCTACCTGCCAGTCGCGGGCGCCGAAGCCGCGCAGGGTCTCGCCGACGGTCTGTGGAGCGATCTCCTCCGGTGGGGACCAGGCCAGGCGACGGATGAAGTCCGGGCTGATCAGGTTCTCCGGCGGCAGGGTGTGTGCCTCGGCCGTGGCGATCACGACCTGGCGGCACCGCTGGAGGCGGGCCGCGGCGACCGGGTCACGCTCGGCCCAGCGGTGCGGCGGCGGCGGACCCTCGACCGGCTGGTTGACCGGCAGCTCGTCGTCGGCCAGGGCGCGGGCGCCGTCCAGCGCGTCCAGCCAGACCCGGGCCAGCCGGCGCACCGAGCGGCCGCCGAAGCCCGGCAGGCCCAGCAGCGTCCGCTCGTCCTTCGGGTCCAGCTCGGCGGCCGCGATGATCGCCGAGTCGGGCAGCACCCGACCGGGAGCTGAGTCGCGGCGGGCGGCGACGCCGTCGCGGGCGTACCAGAGGGCGCGGACCCGGGACTGGGCGCGGGCGCCGCGGACGCGGTGGATGCCGGAGGTGCGCCGCCACGGGTCAGGGCGGGTGCGCGGCGGCCGGTCGGCGCCGGCCACGAGCGCGGCGAACTCCTCGGCGGCCCAGGCGGCCTTGCCCTGCCGCTCGAGCTCGTCGGCGAGGTGGTCGCGCAGGTCGGTGAGCAGCTCGACGTCGAGCGCCGCGTACGTCAGCCAGGACTCCGGCAGCGGCCGGGTGGACCAGTCGGCGGCCGAGTGATGCTTCTCCAGCGAGTAGCCGAGCAACTGCTCGGTGAGCGCGGCCAGCCCGACGCGCTCGAAGCCGGCCAGCCGCGCGGCGAGCTCGGTGTCGAACAACCGCCGCGGCTTCAAGCCCAGCTCGGCGAGGCAGGCCAGGTCCTGGCTCGCGGCGTGCAGCACCCACTCGGTATCGGCGAGCGCGGCGTCCAGCGTGCGCAGGTCCTCCAACGGCATCGGATCGAGCAGCACCGTGCCGGCGCCCTCGCGGCGCAACTGCACCAGGTAGGCCCGCTGGGTGTAGCGGTAGCCGGACGCCCGCTCGGCGTCGACGGCGACCGGCCCGGAGCCGGCGGCCAGCCGGGCGACGACCTCGGCCAGCTCCTCGGCGGTCTCCACCGGCCGGGGCGTGCCATCGCGCGGCGCGGTCAGCGGTACGGAGGGGCGGGCAGGCTCGGGACCGCCGGAAGGGTCGGGCGGCACGTCGTGCGGTCCGTCGATCGCGTGGTCCGGCGCGTCCCGACGGCGCTGGGGTGCTTCGTCGGTCACTCCGTAACCGTACGGGGGTACCTCCCCCCGCGTGTGCAGCCGGGTACCGGCGCGTCGGAGCTCGATCCACTTCATCGCGGAAAACGGATGGCCGCAGACCCGTCCGCGGGGCCGGTTCCGTCCGTACTAACCCGTGGAGCCTCACGATCGGAGATCCGGACTTCCATGACGACCGCCTACGACCCCTTCGGGGTGCCGGGCCAGTTCGGGGTGCCGGGCCAGCGCCGGCCGCCGCAGGACCCGCTGCTGAGCCTGCCCGACCATCCGTCCGGCGAGTGGGCGACCGCGGCGCGGCCGTCGGCGCCGCCGCCGCGGGTGGGTCATCCCCGTCCGGCGCGGCGCGACACCGGGCCCTTCCTGGCCTCGCCGTCCGGTGGGGCGCCGTATCCGGTCGTGGCCGAGCCGATCGAGGTGGGCCGCCGGAGCCGGGTGGCACCGGCCCTGCTGGCGCTGCTGCTGCTCGGCGGCGCCGGGTTCATGGCCTGGCGGCTCGACCGGGCCGACAGCCGGCTCAACGACCGGCTCGCGGCGGCGCAGCAGCGCGAGTCCGAGCTCACCCAGCGCGCCGACCGGCTGGAGAAGCAGCTCGCCGGGGTCTTCGACCCCGAGGCGATCTCGTCGTCGGTGCTGCCGAGCGTGTTCCGGGTCCGGGCCGGCGACTTCACGGGTACGGCCTTCTCGGTCGGCGACGCGGCCGGGGAAGGCAAGGCGAACCTGCTGACGAACTTCCACGTGGTCGAGTCCGTGTGGAAGACGGGCGGCCGCAAGGTGTTCCTCGAGCGCGGCAAGGAGGAGGTCTCCGCGACGATCGTCAAGGTCGACGAGGGCGAGGACCTGGCCCTGCTGCGGGCGAATCGCCAGATCGCCGGGCTCGCCCCGGCGCCGGCGGCGGTCAAGCCGGGCCAGCAGGTGGTCGTGGTGGGCGCGCCGCTCGGCCTGGAGGACACCGTGACGACCGGGGTGGTGAGCGCTTTCCGGGCCGGAGACGGTCCGACGTTGC
Organism: Couchioplanes caeruleus; assembly: GCF_003751945.1. Taxonomy (NCBI): domain Bacteria; kingdom Bacillati; phylum Actinomycetota; class Actinomycetes; order Micromonosporales; family Micromonosporaceae; genus Couchioplanes; species Couchioplanes caeruleus. The sequence continues at coordinate 6,196,119 of NZ_RJKL01000001.1, forward strand.
AGTTCGACGCGCCGATCAACCCCGGCAACTCCGGCGGACCGGTCGTCAACGCCGCCGACGAGGTCATCGGCGTCGCCACCGCCAAGGCCCGCGACGCCGAGGGCATCGGCCTGGCCGTACCCATCAAGACCGCCTGCGAGACCTTCAAGGTCTGTTAGGCGGTTGTTGCATGGCCTCGCTTCGCTCGGCGGGCGCAATGCGACCTGGGTTGCGGTCGGCTTCGGTTGTGGTCGGCTTGGGTTGCGGTCGAACCTCTACGTGGCCGCTCTTTGGCGGTTGAAGGCCGTGACGCCCGGTGGGGGTAGGCCTGCGGTGGAGGCGAGCATGGTGCACCAGCCTTGGAGGTGGGCGCCGAGGTCGTCGGAGGTCGGCGTCCAGGAGGCCCGGATCTCCAGGTCGGCGGTCGGCGCCGGGCCGGCCAGTTCGCCGAAGCGGGTCGAGGTGGTCTGGGTGATCGTGCCGCCGATCGCGGTGTAGGCCGCCCCGTGCTGCTCGAGGCCGTCGGTCAGCCACGTCCAGGCCACGGCGGGCAGCAGCGGGTCGCCGGCCAGATCCGACTCCAGCTCCGCGGTGATCAGCGTGACCAGCCGCAGGTCGCCGCGCCACGCGTCGTGCCCGGCCGGGTCGTGCAGCAGGATCAGCCGGCCGCTGGCCACCTCGTCGCCGTCGCGCAGCACGGTGGCGCTGAGCGCGAAGCCGTACGGTGCGAGCCGCTGTGGCGCGCTGATCTCCTCGAGCAGGATCTCCTCGCGCGGCGCGGACGCTCGCAGCCCGGCCACCGCGCGGGTGAACGCCTCGGGTGCAGCGGGGGAGGGCGCCATGGACGAAGCCTATGCCGATCACTGCCTTCCGCCCGCGTGCGGCGCGCCGCACGCCTCGGTTCACTCACGTGGCACGATGGCGCGGGTGACCAACTCATCTGCCGATTCCGCCTTCGTGCGCGCCTGTCGCGGCCAGGACGTGCCGCACACTCCCGTCTGGTTCATGCGTCAGGCGGGCCGGTCCCTGCCCGAGTACCGCAAGATCCGTGAGGGTGTCGGCATGCTCGAGTCGTGCCGCCGGCCGGATCTGGTCACCGAGATCACCCTCCAGCCGGTGCGCCGGCACGGCGTCGACGCGGCCATCTTCTTCAGCGACATCGTGGTGCCGCTCGCGGCGGCCGGGGTCGACCTGGACATCGTCGCCGGCACCGGCCCGGTGGTGGCCGCGCCGATCCGCACCCGCGCGGACGTGGAGCGCCTGCGGCCGCTGGAGCCCGGCGCCGTTTCGTACGTGTCGGAGGCGGTCCGCCTGCTGCTTCCCGAGCTCGGCGCCACCCCGCTGATCGGCTTCGCCGGAGCGCCCTTCACCCTGGCCAGCTACCTGGTCGAGGGCGGGCCCTCCCGGACCTATCTCAAGACCAAGGCCATGATGTACGGCGACCCGGCGCTCTGGCACGAGCTGTGCTCCCGCCTCGCCGACATCACCCTGGCCTTCCTGCGGGTCCAGGTCGAGGCCGGGGTCAGCGCGGTCCAGCTCTTCGACTCCTGGGCCGGTGCGCTGTCCGAGGCCGACTACCGCGAGTACGTCCTGCCGCACTCGGCCCGGGTGCTCTCCAGCCTGGAGGGTGCGGGCGTGCCCCGCATCCACTTCGGCGTCGGCACCGCGGTGCTGCTGCGCGCGATGGGCGAGGCCGGCGCGGACGTGGTCGGCGTCGACTGGCGTACGCCGCTCGGCACGGCCGCGGGCATCGTCGGCCCGGACCGCTCGCTGCAGGGCAACCTCGACCCGGCGGTGCTCTTCGCCCCCTGGGAGGTCGTCGAGCGGGAGGCCCGCCGGATCCTCGCCGAGGGACGCGCGGCTCGCGGTCACGTGTTCAACCTCGGTCACGGGGTGATGCCCGAGACCGACCCGGACGTGCTGACCCGCCTCGTGGACCTGGTCCACAAGGAGAGTGCTAGTTCTTGAGCGGCTCCGGCTGCGTCGCCCACCACTCCGACGGCACCGACTCGTAGACCTCCTGCGCGAGGTCCTTGAGCCGGTCGGCGGTCGGATGCCCGTGGTGCGCGTCGGCGAGTCCCTTCAGTCGCACGTACCACTCGGCCAGTTGCTCGACGGTCACTGCCACCTGATAGTCCACGGCGCCAGGCTAGGCCCGTCCGGTGGGCGTCCGGCGGCGTTTACCCGAACGGGATCACATCGCCCGACCCCGGTGGCCGGGTGAGCGCGGGACCTGACAGTGTGGTGGGCGTGCGGAAGCGGGTGGCGATCGTCGGCGGCGGGATAGCCGGGCTGGCCGCCGCGGTGCGCATCCGGGACCGGGCACCCGCCGGCACCGACATCATCGTGTACGAGCAGTCCGGCCGTCTCGGCGGCAAGCTGCGCACCGGCGAGCTCGCGGGCGCCACGGTCGAGCGCGGCGCCGAGTCGTTCCTGGCGAGTGCGCCCGAGGGCGGCGAGTCGGCGGCGGTGCGGTTCGTGCGGCGCCTGGGGATGGGCGACGCGCTCGTGCATCCCGCGCCGATCCCGGCCGCGCTGGCGATCGAGGGCCGGCTGGAGCGGGTGCCCGGCGGGACGCTCGTGGGCGTGCCCGGGGATCTGAGCCTGCTAGGCGAGCTTGCGCGGCCGGCCGCGGACGCCGACCGGGACGAGGGCCGCCCGCTGCTCGCCGCGGGCGAGGACGTCACGGTCGGCGCGCTGGTCCGTTCCCGCTACGGCGACGAGATCGCCGACCGGCTCGTCGATCCGATGCTCGGCGGCGTGTACGCGGGCCGCGCCGACCAGCTCTCCCTGGCCACCACCCTGCCGGCCCTGGCCCGCGCCGCCCGCACCGAGCACACCCTGGCCGCCGCCGTCCGCTCGGCCCAGGCCGCGTCCGTCCGCGTGCCCGGCCGGCCGGTCTTCGCCGCCGTCGACGGCGGGATGAGCCACCTGATCGCCGGGGCGGCCACCGCCGCCGGCGCCCGGATCAGCCTGGGCCTGCCGGTACGCGAGCTGACCCGCACGACGCACGGATGGCGGCTGCTGCTCGGGCCGGTGCCCGCACCGCAGACCGACGACGTCGACGCGGTGGTGCTGGCCGTGCCCGCCAGTCCGGCGGCCCGCATGCTCGCCGGGGTCGATCCGTGCGCGTCCGCCGAGGTGGACCAGCTCCGGTACGCCAGCGTGGCCCTCGCCGCGTTCGCCCTGCCGCCCGGCACCCCGCTGCCCGAGCTCTCCGGCTTCCTCGTGCCGCCGGCCGAGGGCACCCTCGTCAAGGCGGCCACGTTCTTCACGCGCAAGTGGCCGCACCTCGCCCGCGCCGACGGCCCGGTGATCGTGCGCGCCTCGCTCGGGCGGGCCGGCGAGGAGGAGCGGCTGCGGCACGACGACGCCGTGCTCGCCGCCGCCGCGCACGCCGAGCTGGGCCGCCTCGCCGGCGGGGAGCTGCCGCCGCCGGTGGCATCGTGGGTGCAGCGCTGGGGCGGCGGGCTGCCCCAGTACGCCCCCGGCCACCTCGATCGTGTCGCGCGGGCCCGGGCCGCGCTGAGCGGGCGCCCCGGCCTCGCGCTGGCCGGCGCCGCGTACGACGGCGTGGGCATCCCGGCCTGTGTGGCCAGCGGCGAGAAAGCCGCCGACGACGTCCTGATACACCTGGAGGAGCGATGAGCGAGGCGCAGACGAACGCCGCCCGGATCAACGAGCTGAACGCCACGATCCGCTACACCATGTGGTCGGTCTTCCGCGCCACGACGCCGCTGCCGGCCCTGCGCGACGACCTGGCCGGCGAGGTGGACGCGCTGTTCGAACAGCTCGCGGGCAAGGACGTCACGGTGCGGGGCACCTACGACGTCGCGGGGCTGCGCGCCGACGCCGACGTGATGGTGTGGTGGCACTCCGGTTCGTCCGACGCGCTGCAGGAGGCGTACGGGCTGTTCCGGCGTACCGCCCTGGGCCGGCACCTGACGCCGGTGTGGTCGCAGATGGCGCTGCACCGCCCGGCCGAGTTCAACAAGAGCCACCTGCCCGCGTTCCTCGCCGACGAGCAGCCGCGGCCGTACATCTGCGTGTATCCGTTCGTGCGGTCGTACGAGTGGTACCTGCTGCCCGACGAGGAGCGCCGCGCGATGCTCGCCGAGCACGGCAAGATGGCGCGCGGCTACCCGGACGTGCGGGCGAACACGGTCGCGTCGTTCGCGCTCGGCGACTACGAGTGGATGCTCGCCTTCGAAGCCGACGAGCTGCACCGCATCGTCGACCTGATGCGGGACCTGCGGGCTTCCGGCGCCCGCCGGCACGTCCGCGAGGAGGTGCCGTTCTACACCGGCCGCCGCCGCTCGGTCACCGAGATCATCGCCGCGCTGCCCTGACCATCGGTACGTGGGTGATGCCGTCCTCCTCGTATGCGTCGCCCGCCACCTCGAAGCCGAAGCGGCCGTAGAAGCCGGTCAGTGGTGCCTGTGACTCGAGAGTGGCGGGCCGGTCGCCGATGATCGTGAGGGCGTGCGCGACGAGCCGGCTCGCGTAGCCGCCCTGGCGCGCGCTCGCCGCGGTCACCACCCGGCCGATCTGGTCGGCGCCGCCGTTGTCGAGGATCCGCAGGTAGGCGAGGATCTCGTCGCCGCGGGTCAGCCAGACGTGCCGGGTGCCGGGCTCGTCGTCGCGCCCGTCGAGCTCCGGGTACGGGCAGGCCTGTTCGACGACGAACACGTCGACACGCAGCTTGAGGATCGCGTACAGGGTGGCGACGCCGAGCTCGCGGAACGACGCCACCCGGATCTCCTCCGGGGAATGCATCGTGGCATCTTATGCGTCACTTCTCGCGTCCTCGGCCGTTGTCTCCACTGGAGCGCGGCATTCCAGGGGGACACATGATCAAGCGGAGCAAGCTGTTCGGTAACAAGACCCGGGTGACGTTCTGCCTGCCCAAGGACGCCCCGGAAGGCGCCGTCAGCGTGGTCGGCACGTTCAACGACTGGAGGCCCGGGCTGCACGAGCTGAAGATCCGGCGGGACGGCACCCGTACGGTGACGCTGAGCCTCGAGCCCGGCCACTATCGCTTCCGGTACCTCGCCAGCGACGGCGTGTGGCTGGACGACGAGCACGCCGACGCGGTGGGTCCGCACGGCAGCGAGTTGCTTCTCTGACGTTTTGCCCCGGACTCCGCGGGAACCACCTACCTTTTAGTTGACATTGCAAATAACTAGGAGGGTTTCTGTGGAGAACGTCAAACTGGCCGTCATCTACTACTCGGCGACCGGCAACATTCACGAGATGGCGGAGCGTCTGGCGCAGGCGGGCGAGAAGGCCGGCGCCGAGGTGCGGCTGCGCCAGGTTCCGGAGCTCGCGCCGCAGGAGGCGATCGCGTCGAACGCGGCGTGGAGCCAGCACTTCGACCGTACGAAGGACGAGCCCAAGGCGGTCGCGGACGACCTGGTCTGGGCCGACGCGGTGCTGTTCGGCACCCCGACGCGGTACGGCAACGTCGCCAGCCAGCTCAAGCAGTTCATCGACACGCTCGGCCCGCAGTGGCAGCAGGGCCTGCTCGCCGACAAGGCGTACGCCGGCTTCACCGCGTCGATGACCGCGCACGGCGGCCAGGAGTCGACGCTGCTGGCGCTCTACAACACCATCTACCACTTCGGCGGCGTGGTGGTGGCGCCCGGCTACACGGACGCGCTGAAGTTCAACGACGGCAACCCGTACGGCGCCTCGCACGTCACCGGCGGCTCCAACAGCGCGCCCCTGAGCGAGGTGGAGTACGCGGCCCTCGACCATCTTGCGCAGCGGGTGGTCACGATCGCGGGCAAGCTCCGGGGCTGAGCACCCTCGGCGCTCGGTGGCCGGTGGTGGCAGACTGGCGTTTGTGGCGAAGAAGTTCGAGTTGGACCTGAGTGACGCCGTGTGGCGCCGCAGTGGCACGTCCGAGGAGGCGGCGGTCGAAGTCGCCCTGCTGGAGGGTGGCGTGGCGGTCCGCGACTCCCGCCGCCCCGACGGCGACGTCCTCTTCTTCACCCCCGCCGAGTGGGACGCCTTCGTCGGCGGCGCCAAGGACGGCGAGTTCGACCTTTAGCGGGATGAGCCGGGCTTCGCCCGGCTTTCCCCATATCAACCCGAAGATGGTTCATTTCTGGCTACTGTGCGGACATGACCAATTGCGAGTCTGACCTGCTGAAAAAGGTGGAGCGGTACGAGAACGCCGTGCATGAGCTCAAGGCCGCCCACGATGACGTCAAGGACGTTCTGACCCAGCACATCCTGTTCGACCGGTGGAAGGAGCTCGGCACCCCGCTCGGCTTCAAGGCCGAGAAGCCCGTGGACTCCGAGGAACCCAATCGCGACCTCGCCCAGCTCAATCAGCAGATCTCCGCGATGAGCGAGTCCTGGTCACACTGACCGGGCGCATGTGTCCCACCTCGCCCGGGGCGGTCGCCGTCCCGGGCGGCGGGACGCGTTACCGTGTCGGCCATGGCCGACACCCAGTACGAACAGTTGCTGCGCCGGGTCCTCGAGAGCGGCACTCCCAAGGCGGACCGGACGGGCACCGGCACGGTCAGCCTCTTCGGTGAACGGCTGCGCTACGACCTCTCCCGCGGCTTCCCGCTGATCACGACCAAGCGCGTGCACTTCAAGTCGGTCGCCGTCGAGCTCTTGTGGTTCCTGCGCGGTGACAGCAACGTCCAGTGGCTGCGCGACCAGGGCGTCACCATCTGGGACGAATGGGCCGACGCCGACGGCGAGCTCGGCCCGGTCTACGGCAAGCAGTGGCGGTCCTGGCCGACCCCGGACGGCGGGCACGCGGACCAGATCGCCGACCTGCTGGCCACGCTGCGTCGCGACCCCGACTCGCGCCGGATGATCGTCTCCGCCTGGAACGTGTCCCAGTTGCCGGAGATGGCGCTGGCGCCGTGCCACGCGATGTTCCAGTTCTACGTCGCCGACGGCCGGCTCTCCTGCCAGCTCTACCAGCGCAGCGCCGACATGTTCCTCGGCGTACCGTTCAACATCGCCAGCTACGCCCTGCTGACCCACATGATCGCGGCGCAGGCCGGCCTCGCGCCGGGTGACTTCATCTGGGTGGGCGGCGACTGCCACGTCTACAACAACCACGTGGAGCAGGTGAGCGAGCAACTCTCCCGCGAGGCGTACGAGTTCCCCACGCTGGAACTGGCCGCGAAGCCGTCCCTCTTCGACTACACGTACGAGGACTTCACGGTGGTCGGCTATCAGCACCACCCGGCCCTGCGCGCCCCGGTAGCGGTATGACGGACTGCACCGAGCCGCCCTCGCCGGCGGTGGGAAACGGCCGTGACGGCGAGGGCCAGAGGGGCATGCCGACCGGGGGCACTGCATGACGATCCACATGATCTGGGCCGAGGCCCGCGGCGGAGTGATCGGCGCGAACGGCGACATCCCCTGGCACGTGCCGGGCGAGCAGAAGATCTTCAAGGACTTCACGATGGGTGCCACCGTCGTGATGGGGCGCACGACGTGGGAGTCGCTGCCGGAGCGCGTCCGCCCGTTACCCGGACGCCACAACGTGGTCCTGACCCGCAGGCCCGGCTGGACCGCCCCGGGCGCGACGGTGGTCGCCTCCGTGCAGGATCTGCTCGCCCACCACGACGAGTTCTGGGTGATCGGCGGACAGTCGGTCTACACGGCGTTGTTACCTCATGCGGGCCACATCGTCCGCACCCGCATCGACCTCGATGTCGCCGGTGACACGTTCGCACCGGAGCTGGATCCCCGATGGCGGGTCGCCGAGGAGGGCGAGTGGCACACCGCCGAGAACGGCGTGAGATTCGTGGTGGAGCAGCTCCACGCGGTCTGAGCACGCACGCTCATCCCGGCGGTCCTCTGGGTTGCGAGGTGCTGCGCGCCCAGTCATCGCGAGTAGTCCGTTACTGACGGTCAAGCCTTCGCAGTCGACCCATGCAAACTGACGAAAGTCTGGGCCCTACTGCTTCGGGTTCAGGCGGAGGGACAGGCTGTTGACGCAGTGGCGGGTGTTCTTGGCGGTCATCATCTCGCCGCGGAAGACGTGGCCCAGGTGGCTGTCGCAGCGGGCGCAGCGGATCTCCGTGCGGACCATGCCGTGGCTGTGGTCGTCGATCTCCTTGATGGCGCCCGGGATGGCGTCGTCGAAGGAGGGCCATCCGCAGCCGGATTCGAACTTGGTGTCGCTCGGGTAGAGCTCGGCCCCGCAGGCGCGGCACCGGTACGTGCCCTCTTCCTTGGTGTTCACGTACTCGCCGGACCAGGGTGCCTCGGTGCCGGCCTGGCGCAGCACGCGGAACTCGTCCGGGCTGAGGCGGATCCGCCACTCGTCCTCGGTGGTGGGCAGGGTGGTGTCGTCGGGTGCCATGTCTTCCACGGTACGTCGCGGCGCACCGGGAGTGCGGCCTGCGGTCGTACCCTCGGCCGTTGAGCCTCCTATGGGAGCTGCGCGATTCCGTCCCACCTGGCGGCAGGCTTTCGGCCGTGGCCTTTTCCTGGGTCTGTTGCCGTCCCCGGCGGCACTCGCCGCCGCGTTGGTCGCCCCGGTCTGGATGGAGGTGTGGTGGCCGGCGCTGCTGGTTGCGCCGCCATTGGGTGGGGCGGTCTTCGGAGGAGTTCCCTGCTGATCAACGGGGGCGTTACGTGCAAAACGGACGTAAGACGCTAAACTCCCTGCGGACCGAGACCGGACTTACAGCAACAGAACGGATGCTCCTCATGAGTTTGACGCGCCGACTGGCTGCGGTACTACCCGCGACCGGCGTCACCGTCCTCGCCGCCCTGGCCCTCACCGGTGCACCCGCCGCGGCGACGGCTGACGAGGCCGCGGCCCGCGCCCCGCACCCCGCCGTGATGACAACCCCCTGCGCCGAGGGAGAGCGCGACGAGGACTGCGGCTACGGCAGCAAGCCCGGCGCCGCTGCCACCGCCGGCCCGACCCGGGGCAACGGCGGATACGGCGGCGAGAGCCCGAGCGCCGCCCCCACCCCGTCGCCCACCACCACGACTCCCGCCACGCCGAGCACGCCGACCGCCAGCGTCGACACCGTCCCGCCGGGCGGCGAGAGCCCGGCGACCTCGACGCCGGCCACGCCCGCGCCGACCCAGAGCAGCCCGGGCGGCGTCAGCGCGGGCGGCACCCTGCCGCTGACCGGCGCGCCGATGGGCCTGACCGTCGCGTTCGGCGCCATCCTGGTCGCCGCCGGCGTCGGTGCGGTCATCTACGGCCGGCGTCGTCGCAGCGCCTGACATCTCTTTCGCGACGGCCGTCCTCCCCGCGGAGAGGGCGGCCGTCGCCGTCTGCGCATAAGGTCGTCGCATGGCAGCTTCCCGGTCACCCGCCGTCGAGGTCGAGGTCGCGGGTCATCCCGTACGGCTGAGCAGCCCCGACAAGGTCTGCTTCCCTGGCAGGGGATACACCAAGCGGGACGTGTTCGAGTACTACCTGGCGGTCGGCGACGGCATCATGCGCGCCCTGCGGCACCGGCCCACGACCCTGCAACGCTTCCCCGACGGCATCGAGGGTGAGGCGTTCTTCCAGAAACGCGTTCCGACCCGGGGCGTCCCGCCCTGGGTGCAGACCGCGACCATCGCTTTCCCCAGCGGGCGGACGGCCGCCGAGCTCTGCCCCGCCGACCTGGCCCACGTGGCCTGGGCCGCGCAGATGGGCACCATCGTCTTCCACCCCTGGCCGGTGCGCGGCGACGCCCCCGACAACCCCGACGAGCTGCGCATGGATCTCGACCCGCAGCCCGGCCTCGGCTTCGGCGACGTGGTGGCCGCGGCCGGGGTCGTGCACGAGGTGCTGGACGAGCTGGGTTGGACCGGCTACCCGAAGACCTCGGGCGGGCGCGGTGTGCACGTGTACGTCCGTATCCAGCCGAAGTGGTCGTTCGTGCAGGTGCGCCGGGCGGCGATCGCCCTCGCCCGCGAGGTCGAGCGGCGCAGCCCCGGCCGGATCACCACCTCCTGGTGGAAGGAGGAGCGCGGCGACCGGGTCTTCATCGACTACAACCAGATGGCGCGGGACCGGACCATCGCCTGCGCGTACTCGTTGCGCGCCAACGCGCGGGCGACCGCCTCGGCCCCGGTCACCTGGGCGGAGCTGCCCGACGTGGAGCCGGACGACTTCGACCTGCGGACCATGCCGAAGCGGATCGCCGAGATCGGGGATCCGCACGCGGGGATCGACGACGTCGCCCACGACATCACGCCGCTGCTCGAGTGGTCCGAGCGGGACGAGAGGGCCGGCGCCGGAGACCTGCCGTATCCGCCCGACCATCCGAAGATGCCGGGCGAGCCGAAGCGGGTGCAGCCCTCCAAGGACCGGGACCTCAAAGAGCGATCTTGAATCCCTCGTGGGTGGCCGCGAAGCCGAGCGAGGCGTAGAAGCGGTGCGCGTCCGTGCGGCGCTTGTCCGTCGTGAGCTGCGCCAGGCGGCAGCCGCGTTCCCGGGCCCGCTCCAGCGCCCACTCCATCATCTGCCGCCCGAGGCCACGGCCACGCTGGTCGCCGCGGATCCGGACCGCCTCGATCGTCATGCGTTCGGTGCCGCGGCGGCTCAGCGACGGCGTGAACGTGAGCTGGAAGGTGCCGACGATCTCGCCGCCGGCCTCCGCGACGATCAGGTCGTTGCGCGGGTCGGCGTCGATCGCCTCGAAGGCCGACCAGTACGCCGCGTCCACGGTCTCGTCGATGGGCGGCGCCGACTCGCGGGCGTGCGCGATCTCATCGTCGGCGAGGAGACGCAAAATTTCGGGAACGTCCGCGCGCGTCGCGGTACGGAAGATCAGGTCGGCCACGCGGCCATCCTGACACGCCCGTCGGGCTGAGCCGGACGGCGCCCACCGCGGTGCACCATGGCGCCATGCGGTTGCTGCTCCTGCCGTTGCGGCAGATCCACCGGGGCCTGGTCTGGCTGGCGAACTCGCCGCGGACGCTGATGCTGTCCTACCTGATGCTCATCCTCGTCTGCGCCGTGCTCTACCCGATCTTCGAGGAGTCGGAATCCTTCGGCGACGCGCTGTGGTGGGCCGTCGTCACCGCGTCGACCGTGGGTTACGGCGACGAGGCGCCCACGTCGCTGGAGGGGCGCGTGATGGCGGCGGTGCTCATCTCGATCATGGTGCTCCTCGTCGTGCCGCTCATCACCGCGCACTTCGCCAGCAAGCTCATCGTGGACCATGACGCCTTCAAGCACGAGGAGCAGGAGGAGCTGAAGGACAACCTGCGCCGGGTCCGCCAGCTCCTCGAGGAGCTGGCGGAACGCCAGGGGATTACTTCGCCGGGCAGCGCAGCCCCTCCTTCGGCACCGTCAGATCGATGAGGTAGCGGTCCACCGCCTCGACGATGCACTTGGTGCTCGGATAGGCCGTGTGGCCCTCGCCCTCCCAGGTCAGGACGCGACCGGTGCCGAGCATGCGGGCCAGCTCCGCGGTGTTCTCGTACGGCGTCGCCGGGTCGCCGGTGGTGCCGACCACGACGATCGGCGGGGCACCGGTGGCCGCACCGACCGGGTACGGATCCCGATTGCCGGGCCAGTAGACGCACGGCAGCATGCCCATGGCCAGCGCCGCCCCGAACAGCGGGTACTTGGCGCGCCACTCGCCCTGCAACTGCCGGATGCGCTCGACCGAGGGGGCGTCGGCGGTGTCCGCGCAGTTGACGGTGAGGTTGGCGTCGAACAGGTTGGAGTAGCTGCCGTCGGGCCGGCGGTCGGCGTACTGGTCCGCGAGGTCGAAGATGCCGTCCGCGTCGCCGGCCTGCAGGTCGTCGACGGCCTCGGCGAGCTGCTGCCAGCCGGACTCGGTGTAGAGAGACGAGATCACCGCCACGAAGATCCACCCCGAGGTGGCATCCCGGCCGTCGGAACCCCGGACCGGAGAGGCCTCCGCCTTCGCGAGCGCGTCGGTGACCGCCTCACGGGCGTCCGGTGCGATCGGGCACTTGCCCGGCGTGGCCTTGCACCAGGTCGTGAAGTTGGTGAAGGCGCGCTCGAAGCCCTTGGCCTGCGCCTCGGAGCCGGCCACGAAGTCCTGCCTGGGGTTGACCGCGCCGTCCAGGACCAGGGCCCGCACCTTGTCGGGGAAGAGCTGGGCGTACGTCGCGCCGAGCAGCGTGCCGTACGAGAAGCCGAGATAGGTCATCTTCGCGTCGCCGACCGCCGCCCGCAGCGCGTCCATGTCCCGGGCCGCCTGCTCGGTGCTGAATGTGCCGAGCTGGTCACCGTACTTGCGGCCGCAACCCTCCGCGACCTTCTTGTTGAGCGCCACGACCTCCTGGAAGTCGGCGTCGGAGCGCGGATCCGGGGACGCGGCGAACGTCGCGTCCTGGTCGCGGGCGCCGATGCAGGTCACCGGGCTGGAGCGGCCGATGCCGCGCGGGTCGAAGCCGACGATGTCGAACCGGTCGGTGACCTCGGTCGGCAGGCCGCCGAGCGCCTGGCCGAAGGAGAGATAGACCGCGGTGTCGATGCCGGAGGCGCCGGGGCCGCCCGGGTTGATCAATAGCGAGCCGATCCGGTCGCGTTGGTTGGCGGAGCGGATGCGGACCATCGCCACGTCGTAGGTCTGCCCGCTGCGCGGCGCGTTCCAGTCGCGTGGAACGGCGACCGACGCGCAGTCGTATGTCATGCCCTGTGCGGCGCGGCCGACGAGCTTCTGCGGCACCTCGGGGCACGGGGCCCACTGGGCCAAGGTGCCGGGTACTGCGGCCGGCGCTTTGCTGCCGGCGACCGTCGGGCCGGACCCGTCGGAGTCCTCCGGGGCGAAGACCGGCAGCGTGCAGCCGGCGGTGGTCACGACCGCGGCGACCAGGGCAGCCAGGACCAGACGGGGGGTACGCGGCACGGTGCGCGCCTTTCTTCCAGCGGCGGGTTCCGCGCACGAGGCTACGCGGTGACCCTGACAGAGTCGCTCAGCGGCTCGTCAGCACGTCCGCCAGGTTGAACCGAACCGGGTGCTCGAGCTGCTCGTACGTGCACGTGTGCGGCTGCCGGTCCGGACGCCACCGCTCGAACTGGGCGGTGTGCCGGAACCGTACGCCCTCCATGTAGTCGTAGCGCACCTCGACCACCCGCTCGGGCCGCAGCGGCACGAACGACAGGTCCTTGCCGTTGTTCCAGCGGCTCACCTCGTTCTTGCGCGGGGTGCGTTCGCCGGACTCGTGCGCCGCCCAGTTCCACGGATGTCCCTCGAAGGTGGTGACAAGGTGCTGCAGCTCGACGAAGAGCTCCTCGCGCACCTTCATCGGGAAGGAGCCGATCACGCCGACCGACACCAGCACGTCCCGCTCGTCGTAGAGGCCGAGCAGGAGCGAGCCGATGCGGTTGTCGCCGGACTTGTGCAGGCGGTATCCCGCGACGACGCAGTCCGCCGTACGCTTGTGCTTGATCTTGGTCATGACCCGCTTGTCCGGCTCGTAGCCCAGGTCCTTGCCCTTGGCGATGAGCCCGTCGAGCCCGGCGCCCTCGAACTCGGCGAACCAGCGCCGCGCGGTCTCCAGGTCGTCGGTGACCGGGGTGACATAGACCGGCGGCTTCGCGCCGGCCAGGCACTCCTCGAGCCGGGCCCGCCGCTCCGCGAACGGCCGGGTGGTCAGGTCCTCGTCGCCGAGCGCCAGCAGGTCGAAGGCGACGAAGCCGGCCGGCGTCTGCTCGGAGAGCAGCTTGACCCGGCTCGCCGCGGGATGGATCCGCTGCTGCAGCGCCTCGAAGTCGAGCGTGTTGCGCTCGGTGTCGGCGACGACGATCTCGCCGTCGATCACCGACCGCGCCGGGAAGCTGGCGAGGACCGCCTCGACGACCTCGGGGAAGTACCGCGTCATCGGCTTCTCGTTGCGGCTGCCGATCTCCACCTCGTCGCCGTCGCGGAAGATGATCGAGCGGAAGCCGTCCCACTTCGGCTCGTAGAGCTGCCCCGGCGGGATCTCGGCGACCGGCTTGGCGAGCATCGGCTTCACAGGCGGATTGACGGGCAGGTCCATGCCGACAGTCTCCCCGCTGACGGCGGAAAAGAAAGCGCGAAGTGCCGTTCGGCGGCCTCTGCGGCGGGTAATGCCTTCGTCGTGGGCTCTCGGGTGGTGGTCCTGACGGGCGGGTCCAGCGGGATCGGCCGTGCGGCCGCGCGGGCCTTCGCGGCCCGCGGCGACAAGCTCGTGCTCGCCGCGCGCGGCCTCACCGACCTCCAGAAGGTCGCGGCGGACTGCGGCGGCGACGTCGTGGTCGTCCCGACCGACGTGAGCGTACGGACGCAGGTCGACGACCTCGCCCGGGTAGCCCTGGACGGCTTCGGGCGCATCGACGTGTGGGCCGACACCGCGGCCGTGATGGCGTACGGGCGCTTCGAGGACCTGCCGCCGTACGTCTTCGACAAGGTGATCGCCACCGACCTGCTCGGCCCGGCCAACGTGGCGCGCGCCGCCCTGCGGGTCTTCCGGGCGCAGGGCCACGGCACCCTCATCCTGTGCAGCTCGCTGGTCGGGCACGTCACCGCGCCGTCCATGTCCGCGTACGCGACAGCGAAGTGGGGCCTGCGCGCGCTGGCGCGGACCCTGCGGCAGGAGACCCGGGACGCCCCGGACATCCACGTCTGCCAGCTCGTGCCCGGCAGCGTCGACACGCCGATCTACACCAGCGCCGCGAACTACGCCGGTGTCGTCGGGCGCCCGCCACCGCCCGTCGACAGCGCCGAGCGCCTGGGCGCGGCGGTCGTACGCCTCGCCGACCGGCCCCGCCGGAAGCTGTCGGTGGGCGCCGCGAACCGGATCGTCGAGTTCGGCTTCTACGGCCTGCCGCCGGTGTACGACGCGCTCGTCGGCCCGCTGATGTACCGGCTCGGCCTGTCCCGCCGCCCGGCGCCCGCCGACACCGGCAACGTCTTCGCCAGCACACCCCGGTCCGACGGCGGCCCGGCCCGCAACGGCCGCACGGCGGTCGGCGCCGCGGCCGCCGGCGCGCTCGCACTCGGCGCCGCGGCCGCGCTGGCGCTGCGCCGGGGACTGCGCGTGCGCTGACAGGTCTTCACCCGTCCCCCTGGTGCCGGGTGAAGACTGCTGCCATGAAAGCCCACGGCGTCCGGCCCGGCGCAGGAGGACCCACGCGCCGACGACGGTGACGCCGGCCGCCGTCGCCCAGTCCGGCCCGTGCAGCACGAGAACGGCGGGACCGAAATCCGCGACCCGGTAGGCGAGCAGCAGGTCGGCGGCGAGCACCACCCAGACGCTCGTACCCCCCGGGAAGCTAGTGGACCAGCAGCGCGACGAGCCGGTCAAGCTCGGCGGAGGGGTCGTCGGCCAGTCCCATGTGCACCGGGCCGGCGCGCAGAATCGTGCTGCGGGGGGCGACCAGCCAGCGGAAGCGCTCGCCCTGCTTCATCTCGCGGGCCGCGCCACCGTCGGCGCCGCCCGCGCAGGTGATCTCCCAGGACTTGAGGGCCGCGCGAATGCCGTCCAGGTCGGCGTTCGGGTCGAGGGCGAGCAGGCGCTGCTCGTGCAGGAGGGTCCGGGCGTTGAGGAAGTCGTGCCGGTGGCAGTAGAGGATCACCCCGACGTTGATGAGTTCGCCTCGTTCCACCCGGGGGACGGCCTGGATCACGGCGTACTCGTAGGGGACGCTCATGACGGCAGCCACGCTTCCGGCCGTGCCGCGCGGGCGAGGAGATGATCCCGGTACGCGAGCCGGGCGGCGGCCGCGGAGTCGAAGTCGAACTCGGCCAGCCACTCGTCCGGCACCAGCGTCAGCACCTCGTCGAGCAGGTCCGCGGTCAGCCGCGGAAGGATGTCGGCGGCCGCGGCGGCGACGGCGGTCGCGTACGGCTTCAGCACGTGATCGTCCCATGTGTACTGCCGGTGCACCACGTCGGCGGCCCGTGGCCAATTGTGGTGGAAGTACAGCGTCGCGCCGTGGTCGATGAGCCACAGGTCGCCGTGCCAGACGAGCAGGTTGGGGTTGCGCCAACTACGGTCGACGTTCTCCACGAAGGCGTCGAACACCAGGACGCGGGAGGCCAGGCCGGCGTCCACGGGGTGGGCGACCGGGTCGTAGCCGAGGGCGCCGGGCAGGTAGTCCATGCCGAGGTTCGCGCCGGCGCTGGCCTTGATCAGCTCCTGGACCTCCTGGTCCGGCTCGGCGCGAGCCACGACCGGATCGAGGCCGACGACGACGAGCTCCGGCACGGGCAGGCCCAGCCGCCGGGCCAGCTCGCCGGCGACGACCTCCGCCACCAGCGCCTTGGGGCCCTGACCCGCTCCACGGAACTTCACGACGTACGTGCCGAGATTGCCGCCCTCGACGATCCCGGGGAGCGAACCGCCCTCGCGCAGCGGCGTGACGTAGCGGACGGCGGCGATCTCGGGAAGCACGGCCCCACCCTAGAGGACGAAGGCGTCGGTCCAGAGCTGACGCGTACGCCCGGACAACGCCTCCATCAGCGCCACCGCCTGGCTGTCCGTCAGCGCCGCCACGAAGTCGATCACTGCCCGGCCGCGGGCCCGGGTCAGCGCGTCCGGGGTGCCGTCGGGCAGCTCCAGCTCGGCCAGCTCGACCAGGTCGCGCAGCCGGCGCGGCAGCCGCTCGGCCTCGTCCGGGTCCGCCAGCCAGGCCAGCAGCGCCTCGACCAGCGAGCTCAACAGCCGGGCCTGGCCGCGCTGGTGCAGGGCCAGGTCGGGACGGGCGAGCACGAACCTGTTCTGCACGAACTTGAGGACCTGCACCTCGTGCCACTGCGCGGGAGCCAGCAGCACGTGTCCCGAGCGCACCGCCGGCGACTCGGTCACCGTGATCGACTCCACCAGCCGCCGGGTCCACGTCGCCGAGAACGCCGCCACCTGCGCCTCCGCCTCCAGGGAGCCGTCGAAGGGCGCGCTGAGCAGGCCGTCGACCAGCTCGGCGCGTACCTGCTCGACCGCCGCCGCGAAGGCGTCGTCGTCGGCCACCCAGCCGTCCTTGCGGTGCAGTTGCCGCCGCAGCGCCTCGATGGAGCTTCCCGGGCGCCGCGCGACCAGATCGGCGTCCGGCACCTGGCGCAGCGACGTGCGTTGCCAGGCCATCAGCTCCGCCGCCACCGCACCCTGCTGCAGCACGCCGACGCGGTGCACGTCCTCCAGGTCGTGGATCGCGTACGCGATGTCGTCGGCGGTGTCCATCACCGAGGCCTCGGGCGTCTGCTGCCAGTCCGCGACCCGGCCCGCGAAGGGCAGCCGGGCCTGCGTCATGTCCTCGACCTCGGTCGTGTACGCCCCGAACTTCAGCGAACCGCCGTCCGGATCGTCCGGGGGAGCGGCGGCACCCCGCGGCGGCGGGTCCAGCAGGCGGGGGTGCGGCGACGGATGCGTACGCCGGGTCCACGGGTACTTGAGGATCGCCGCGCGGGTGGCGGCCGTCAGGTTCAGGCCGAGCGTCGTCTGGCCCCGGATCTCGGTGCTCGTCACGATCCGGTACGACTGCGCGTTGCCCTCGAAGCCGTCCCGCAGCCGCAGCCGCTGCCGGGCCAGGTTGTCGAGCACCCGCTCGCCGAGGTGCCCGAACGGTGGGTGCCCGAGGTCGTGCGCCAGCGCGGCGGCCTCCACCACGTCCGGGTCGCAGCCGCCGAGCTTGTCGAGCGTGTCGGCGTACTCGCGGAGCAGCCGTTCGGCGATCGCCCGGCCGACCGAGGCCACCTTGAGGCTGTGGGTCAGCCGGTTGTGGACCAGCAGGCCGGCCCCGCCCGGGCTGATCACCTGGGTGACGCCGCCCAGCCGGGCGAAGAACGGCGAGCTGACGATCCGGTCCCGGTCGACGCGGAACGGGCTGGCCGCCAGGTCGCCGGGCGCGACGAGGCTGTCGCCGAACAGGCGCCGGGCGCGGAGATCCTCCATGGGAGCGACGCTATTACATGCCCGGCGGCGGCCGGTCAGCGCGCCTGCAGTGCGTCGAGCGCCACCGCCATCGCGACGACGAGGCGGCGGTCGAGCTGCGGGTCGTGGATCGTGACCACGTACCGGTCGCGCAGGCCCCACTTCTTCACCACGGAGAAGGCCGGCCGGTCGCCCAGCACGAACTCGAAGTGGTACGGCAGCCAGGACAGCGCGTCCACGAACCGGCGCAGGATGGCCACGGCCAGGTTCGACTCCCGGCCCACCATCTCGCCGTGGCCCGGCTGTTCGAGGCGCCACGTCGAACGCAGCAGCGATTCCTTGAAGTTCTTGCGGAACAGGCCGATGGGGTTACCCGCGGCGTCCGTGACGTCGTAGGTGGCACCCAGGTCGATCACCTGGCGCGCCTTGAAGCCCAGGACCGGGGTGGACCTGCTGTCGTCGGCGTAGATCGTCACCTGCTCCTTGAACGCCATCCGCTTCTGCTGGGCGAAGGCGAGCAGCCCACCCTCGGACCCGTCCGGGTTCGCCGCGTGCACCTCGTACTGGTTGACCATCATGCGGACGCGCTGACGCACGATGAGCTGCTGCTGGGCCTGCAGAGTGTTGATCGTCACGGCGGCAGTGTGGCACACGCGTGATGCTGGACGGAGCACCCGCGCCCGGTGGCGGCGGGGCCCGGCGGCCGGTCAGACTGGGTCGCCGGGGATGGAACGGACACGGAGGAACCGCGCATGGCGAAGCAGGCAGACGGCCGTCGAGGGCGCAAGGGAGTGTGGATCTCCCTCGCACTGGGCGCGGCCGCGGTATGGGCCGCACGCGACATCCCTCTGCAGATGGGGTCCCGCAGGATCGGCGACCGCGCCGCGGGAGAGCGGGCCGAGCGCTACCGCCGGTCCCCGCAGTTCGCCGAGGGCAAGTTCCGCAACACCATCCCCGCGAGCGAGGTGGCGATCGCGTCGATGCCGCGCCTGCTGGCCGCGGCCCTGACCGACCGCGAGCGCCGGTACCCGACCAGGCCGATCCCGGTGCTCACCCCGGAGACCGGCGGCGACGGCCTCTACGTCACCTGGTACGGGCACTCGTCCGCGCTGATCGAGATCGAGGGCCGGCGGGTCCTGATCGACCCGCTCTGGAGCGACCGCTGTTCCCCGTCGCGGCTGCAGGGCCCCAAGCGCCTGCACGAGCCGCCGGTGCCGCTGCGGGAGCTGCCGCCGCTGGACGCGGTGCTCATCTCCCACGACCACTACGACCACCTCGACATGGAGACCATCCGCAACCTGGTGGACCTGCAGGCCGCACCGTTCCTGGTGCCGCTGGGCATCGGCGCGCATCTGGAGCGCTGGGGCGTGCCGGCGACCCGGATCGTCGAGCTCGACTGGGACGAGCGCGCGTCCGTGGCGGGCGTCGAGTTCGTCGCCACCCCGGCCCGGCACTTCTCCGGGCGCGGCTTCTCGCGCGACGAGACGCTGTGGGCCTCGTGGGTGATCGCGGGGCCGAACCGGAAGGTCTTCTACTCCGGCGACACCGGATACTTCCCCGGCTTCGCGCGGATCGGCGAGGAGCACGGTCCGTTCGACGCGACGCTGGTACAGATCGGCGCGTACGGCGACGCGTGGCCCGACATCCACATGACGCCCGAGGACGGCGTTGCCACGCACGTGGACGTCCGGGGTGGGCTGATGATCCCGGTGCACTGGGCGACGTTCAACCTGGCGCTGCACGACTGGGCGGAGCCGGCCGACCGGGCCTGGCGCGAGGCCAAGGCCCGCGACGTGCGCCTGGCCGTTCCGCGGCCCGGAGAGCGGGTCGACGTCGACAACCCGCCCTCCGTCGACGGCTGGTGGCAGCAGCTTTAGGCCTCTGCCCGCATCCGTCTCGTCGCTTCGGCGGCCGGCGTCGGCCGCGGGGTTGCTTCGGCGGCCGGCGTCGGCCGCGTCGTCGCTTCAGCGGCCGGCGTCGTAGGCGGCGGCGAAAAGGGTGGCGAAGAAGGTGGCCAGGGCGAACAGGGTGCCCAGGAGCAGTGGCCGGGTGTGGCTCCAAGCGATCTTCCGCTTGGCGGGGACGTCGCGCTTCGTCGCGCGCAGATCCCGCCAAGCCGCGTGGGCCCGCCCGACCCGGTAGCCGATCATGATCACGGTGGCGGCGGCCATCACCGTGGCGACGCTCGCTGCGGAACTCTGGTGGTACGTCACACGAACCCCCTGGAGAGGCGTAGCAGTGCCGGACGGACCTAGTCTGGGGGCGCTGCCTGCCCGTTACCAGGGGATAGAAGGCGTTAAAACACCATAAAAAGCGTTTGCGGGTACGGACGGAAGTGTCAGCTATCCGATCCCTGCCTCGGCACACAGACCTTGACAGCGGCCGGCGCCACCTCGACCCGGATCTTCTTCACCGCCTTGCGGGAACCGCCGTCCAGCTCGTACATCAACGGCTCGCGCAGTTTGACGTCGATCCGGCGGGCCCGGGTCATGTGCACGAATGGCGAGTCCGCGGACCGCCCGACCGCCATCTGCCCCATCGTGCGCGCCCACTGCACCGCACCGCGCGCGGTGGCGACTCCGACATCCAGCCACCCGTCGTCGGGCTTGGCATCGTCGAACGCCGTGATGCCCCCGGTGATCATGCTGACATTGCCGATGAGCACACAGGTCGCTTCGTCGGTGAACCACTCGGTGCCGTCCACTGTGACGCGGGCCCGCGGCGCGGCATCGTCGAGATGGCGCAGCCCGGTCCACACGTAGGACAGCTTGCCCAGCCGGTCCTTCAGCGTGCCGTCCGCATCATGGATCATCGCGCCGTCGAACCCGATGCCGGCCATGACCGCGAAATGCTCCCCGTTCAGCACTCCGAGATCGAGCCGGTGCCGCCGTCCGTGAAAGGCGGTGTGCACGGCCCCGGCAAGGTCGTCGGGCACACCGAGATTCCCGGCGAGCATGTTCGCCGTACCCGCGGGAATGATCCCGACCGGAACCTGCGCGCCGCCCTTCTTCCCGTTCTTGCGGATGCCGGCGATCGTGTCGAGGGTCCGCTGCACCATGCCGTCGCCACCCCAGACGATCAGCAGGTCGGGCTTCTCGCCGAGGGCTCGCCGCACCTGCTTGGGTGCCTTCTTGCTCTTCGGCACCTCGTACCAGAACAACTCGTCGACACCCTCGTCGGTGATCCGCCGTCGCAGCTCGTCGAGCCCGCCGCCGAGGGTCTTGCGCTGATGAGCGACCACAGCCACTCTCCGAGGAGTCCGCATCTCCCGCCGATACCCCAACCTGCGAATTCCCAAGCGCGCCACGATCTTCACGACTCCAGAATCGTTGCGTAACGAAAGGTTGCGACCGGGAGAATCCGGTGAAACGGGTGCGTGACACCGATCACGGATTTTCCCGAAAAACAATTTCGCTCAATCACGAATCTGTTGCTACAGAGCAAATGATGCAACAGTGGTAAGGCCGGGCCGCCCTGCATGATGGCGTGAGGCCATGTCCAGCGCGTCCGCACCAGGGTCGTTGCGGAGTCATGAAGGCGGGGCAAGGAACAAGATGTCCGGAAGGTGAAACATGGACAGAGCTTTGCCACACCTGAGCGACACGTTCGAGGGGTCGACGGTGGAGATCACCGGGCATGCCGAAAGCGAGTCGCTGGAGATGGTGGTTCACGGCCGATGGAACGCCGCTCTCGCCATCGACCTGCGCTCCGCGATTCATAAATGTCTGGCCGAGCACCCGACCGTGCTGCTCGCCGACCTGCGTGACCTCGGTGACCCGGACGGGCGCAGCGCGCCGTTGTGGCTGGCCGCTCATCGGGCCGCCAACCTCCGGCACCCCCACGTGCGGCTGGCCTTGTGCATCCCACCGGCCGCCATGCTCGCCACCCGGCTGCGCAGGGTCGGAGCACTCCGCTTCCTGTCGATGTTCGCCAGCATGCCGGAGGCCCGTGCGGCGCGGGTCGGCGGGCTGGCGCCGCCCGATCGGTTGCAGCTCACCCTGGCGCCCGAGCCGCATTCGCCCACCCGTGCGCGCGATCTGGTCACCCGGGCCTGCCTCGACTGGCGCCTGGCGCCGTTGCGGCATCGGGCCGTCGCGGTGGTGTCCGAACTGGTCGCCAACGGCGTCGAACACGCCGGGACGCCCCTGCGGCTCACGGTGTCCCGTCGCGGGACGGGGTTGTACCTCGCCGTTCAGGATGACGACCCCCGGTTGCCGGTTCTCCTGGCCCCTTCATCGCACGAGCCCGGGGAGCCCCTGCTCGCCCGGGGGCACGGCCTGCGCGTGGTGAACGTCGCGGCGAGTGCCTGGGGAGCCCGGAACCACCGCGGCGGCAAGGTCGTCTGGGCCACCGTCCGCGACAGCGTCCGGCAGACGGACGCCTGAACCCCTCGCGGAGCTCAGCTCACGGTGTCCCGCATGCGTTGTTCGGCGGCGGCGCTGCGAATCACCATCAGGCGCAGTTCCAGCTCGTCGGAGACCATGGCGGCGAGGTGTTCCAGGGCCTTGAGCTGGCGCTGCGTCGCCTCGCGGGGCCTGTTGTCGATCACGTTGACCGTGCCGAGGCGGTAGCCGTCGTGGGTGCGGATCGGGGCCGCCGCGTAGAAGCGGAGGCCGAGTTCGCCGCGGACCAGAGGATGTTCCAGAGTGCGGGGGTCGACCGCCGCGTTGTTGATGACGTAGACGTCGTCCTGGGCGATGACCGAGGCGCAGAGGCCGGGCTCCTTGCCCACCTCGCGGACGCCGCTGATGCCCTGGCAGGCGGCAAGCCACACGCGGTCCTGTTCCACCAGGGACACCGTGGCGATCGGGGTGTCGAAGATGGCGCCCGCCACGTAGGCGATGCGGTCGTAGGTATCCTCGGCCGGCTGGTCCACCAGGCGGTAGCGGCGGACGGCCTCCAGCCGTCGCTGCTCCTCGGGGCTGACGTTGTCCAGATACTCGTAGGCGCCGCCAGAAACCGGGCTGCTGTTCGTCACGGGTGTACCCCTCACGCATTGATCGCTCGCGGTCACTATGAGCCTAATGAGACGCCCCGGGGCGGCCGCAATGCTGTGAACGGCCGAATCCCCCGGTCGGTACGCCGGACGGGGGAATGTCGCACAAACTGTCGGGTACTAGATCGTTGTGAACACACCGGTAGTGGTCGTCGTGGGGCAACTCGCGCGGGATCTCGTCCTGTCCGTCGATGCGGTCCCCGGGGCCGAGAGCGCTTGCGATGCGACCGAGCGGCGGGAGCAGCTCGGCGGCAAGGGCGCCAACCAGGCGGTGGGGCTCGCTCAGCTCGGCGTACGGCCCCGGCTCGTGGCCGTGGCCGGCGACGACGTCATCGGCGACGTGCTGCTCGACCAGGCGCGGCGCGACGGCATCGACGTGAGCGCGGTCGTCCGCCGCCGGGGCGCGCTCACCGGGTTGATCGTGGAGCTGCTCGACGCCGGCGGGCGGTGGCGGTACATCCAGCATCTCAGTGAGGCGGTGCTGCTCACCGAGCACGATGTGGCGGCGGCCCGGCACGTGTGGGGCGGTGCCGACGCCGTACTCGTGCAGTTGCAGCAACCACCCGCGGCCACGCTGGCTGCCGCCCGGATCGGGCACGACGCGGGCCGGCTGGTCGTGCTGGACGGCGCGCCGCGGCAGTGCCGGGACGAGCTGCTCGCCGCGGCCGACGTGCTGCGGGCCGATGATCAGGAGGCGGAGTTGCTGCTCGGCGGCGCACCGACGGTGGAGAAGGCGCGAAGCATGCTCGAGAAGGGACCACGGATGGTGGCACTCGGAACCGGGGACGGCAACCTCTTCGTGTGGCGGGACGGGCACCTACGGCTGCCGCTCACCGACGAACGGGTCGCCGACACGACCGGGGGCGGGGACGCCTTCACCGCGGCGCTGACGGCGTCGCTGCTGCGGGGCGACGACCCTTCCACCGCGGCCCGCTGGGCGGTGGCCGCGTCGGGGGTGACCGTCGGACACCCCGGCGGACGCCCCGACCTGCGGATGGCGGACCTGGAGAAGCGTGCCCGGGAGCTCGCCGGTGAGTGAGCTGGGACCCGCCGAGCCGTGGGCCGTCCGCGAGACCGCGCTCTCCGGTGACGCGCTGAGCACGTCGGCGCTGCGCCACACGGAGTCGATCTTCGCCCTCGCCAACGGGCACATCGGGCTGCGCGGCAACCTGGACGAGGGGCCGTGCGGCATGCCCGGCACCTTCCTCAACTCGTTGCACGAGCGGCGGGACCTCGAATATCCCGAGGCGGGATACGGCTTCCCGGAGCGCACCGAGACCGTCGTCGACGCGCCCAACGGCAAGCCCATCGTGCTGACCGTCGACGACGAGCGTTTCGACCTGCGCACCGGGACGGTACGCCGGCATGAGCGCTGCCTCGACCTGCGCGCAGGCACGCTGCACCGCGACGTCGAGTGGGTCTCCGAGTCGGGGGCCGCGATCCGGGTGCGCAGCACCCGCGTCGTCTCCTTTCCCTTCCCGGCGGTGGCGGCCATCCGCTACGAGGTGGAGGCGCTGGACCGCCCGGTGCGAATCCGGATCGAGTCGGACCTGATCGCCAACGAGGAGCAGCCGGACCAGCGCGACGACCCGCGCGCCTCGGCGACCCTGCACTCGCCGCTGAGGTTGTTGTCGCATTCGCCCGACGTGCTGCTGCACCGCACCCGTCGCAGCGGCATCGAGGTCGCCTCGGCCGTCGCCCATGCCGGCCCTCCCGTCTTCACCTCGTCCGAACCGGACCGCATCCGGGCCGTGGTCAGCACCACGCTGGCCCCCGGCGAGCCGCTGCGGCTGGAGAAGTTTCTCGCGTATGCGTGGGGCGTGCAGACCCCTGTGGACATCGCGCTCGCCGCCCGCGACGAGGCCGTACGGTGGGGCTTCGACGAGCTGCTGGCGCGGCAGCGGGAATACCTGGACGAGTTCTGGGAGACGGCGGATGTCGAGCTGGACGGCGATCCCGAGGTGCAGCAGGGCGTGCGGTTCGGGCTCTTCCACGTGCTCCAGGCCGGCGCCCAGGCGGGCCCGCACCCGATCGCCGCCAAGGGGCTCACCGGCAACGGCTACGACGGCCACGTGTTGTGGGACACGGAGACCTTCGTGCTGCCCGTCCTGACGTACACCCATCCGGCATGTGTGGGCCTT
This sequence comes from Couchioplanes caeruleus, assembly GCF_003751945.1. Taxonomy (NCBI): domain Bacteria; kingdom Bacillati; phylum Actinomycetota; class Actinomycetes; order Micromonosporales; family Micromonosporaceae; genus Couchioplanes; species Couchioplanes caeruleus. The sequence goes on from NZ_RJKL01000001.1 coordinate 6,221,043, forward strand.
GCCCTGCGCTGGCGGCACGCGACGCTGGGCGCGGCCCGCGAGCGCGCCCGGGAGCTGCGGCTGGCCGGGGCGGCGTACCCGTGGCGGACGATCAGCGGCGCGGAATGCTCGGGCTACTGGCCGGCCGGAACGGCGGCCCTGCACGTCAACGCGGACATCGCCGCCGCGGTGCTGCGCTACGTCGCGGCCAGCGGCGACGAAGAGTTCCTGCGCGAGGCGGGCGCGGAGATCCTGGTGGAGACCGCCCGCCTGTGGTGCCGGGTGACCCACGCCGACGACGAGGGGGTCCACCACATCGACGGGGTGACCGGCCCGGACGAGTACACCGCGCTGGTGGACGACAACGTCTTCACCAACCTGATGGCGCAGCACAACCTGCTCGGCGCCGCCTCCGTCGCCGAGCGGCTCGGCATCGCCGGGGTCACCGCCGAGGAGATCGGCGCCTGGCGGGCGGCGGCGCGGCGGCTGTTCGTTCCGTACGCCCCCCGCCGCGGAGTCCACGAGCAGCACAGCGGCTTCACGCGCCTGCAGGAGTGGGACTTCGACGCCACCAAGGACGACGACTACCCGCTCATGCTGAACTTTCCGTACCTCGACCTCTACCGCCGCCAGGTGGTGAAGCAGGCCGACCTGGTGCTGGCCATGATGCTGCGCGGGGACGCCTTCACGCCCGAGGAGAAGCGCCGCAACTTCGTGTACTACGAGGCCCGCACGGTCCGCGACTCGTCGCTGTCGGCCCCGGCCCAGGCGGTCCTGGCGGCGGAGACCGGGCACCTCCGGCTGGCCTACGACTACCTCGCGGAAGCGGCCCTGCTGGACCTGCGCTCCGGCGGCGAGGCCAGCGGGGACGGCCTGCACATCGCCGCGTGCGCGGGCGTGTGGATCGCGCTGGTGCAGGGCTTCGGCGGTCTGCGCGACCACGGCGGCCGCCTGTCGTTCGCGCCCCGGCTGCCGAGCTGCCTGCCCCGGCTGAGCTTCTGTCTGCGCTGGCGGGACAGCAGGCTTCGGGTCACGGTGACAGGTGGCGAGGTCACCTACGCGGTCACCGGCGCGGACCTGACTTTCGAGCACTATGGATCGCCGGTGACGGTGGCCGGGGGCGACACCGTGACGATCCCACTGGACCCGGTGGAAGAACTTCGCGCACCGCCGTCACCGAGGCCGCCCGAACGCCGTGGGTAGGCGCCGGACCGGCTACTCCGGCTCAGGCAACGAGTACTGGATTTCGAAGTGTTGGCCGGCCTTCACCATAACCGTCACCTCGATCGGCCGGTCGTTGTCGCTGAAGACCACCCGAAACTGCCGGAGCACCGGGTTGTCTCCCGGCAGTCTGAGCGCCGTGAACTCCTCGACCGTTGCCAGGCGCGCCGACACTTGATCAACCGCGTGGCGCAGCGGGTGACCAAGTTCGGCGAGTACGCCCGGCGTTCCACCGCGGATCTTACGAGCTTCCGCCAGCCGGGTTCCCCGCGCGACGTCCAGGGAGTAGTACGACCACACCAACTCGGCTGGCTCACCGTCCAAACTGAGCAGTTGGTGCCGCACCACGACAGGCGCGCCCACCTCGAGGCCGAATGCCGCTGCCACTTGCAGGGGAGCGGGCACCTCGCCCACGTGAAGGAGCTCGACACTGCCTCGTCGTCCGCGTGAGGCGTTGTCGGTGATCCACGGGTGAGGCTGATCAGGTGCCGTGTGGGGGTAGTGGCTGGCTCGGACGACAACCGGGACCTGGGCGGTAACGAACACACCGCGGCCCTTCTGGCCCTCCACGAAACGCTCCGCTTTGAGAATCGCGAGCGCCCGCTGCACCGTCTTGTCGGTGACGCCGTACTGGGCCATGAGATCGGCCGTGGACGGCACGCGGTCGCCGGCACGGAGGTCGCCGGACAGGATGAGGGCTCGAAGATTCGCGGCGATCTGCTGCTGTCTTTGCCGGACGCCGTCGTCCGGGAGGCTGGACCGTGGGCTCACTGTCGCGTGTTCCGCATCCGGTATTCGAGCGGTTCCACCCGGTTGCCGACCATGCGGTTGACGGCATACTCCACCGGCTCGCGACCTGTCGGTGCGCTGACACGGCGGATGACGATCAGTGGTTCGTCTTCGGCGATGTCGAGGAGGGCCACATCCTCGCGGGTCGGCCGTTCGGCGGTCACCCGCTCGACGGATTCATCCAGCCGATAGCCCGCTTCGACAAGGATGCGTACCGCGCCCCCGCGAACCTTCTTGTTCTCGGCCAGCGGGGTGTCGGCGGCAATGCTGGCCGGATAGTACGAGGCAGCGATCTCGACCGGCTCGCCGTCGGCAAGGATCAGCCGGCGCCGAACCACGACCTGCGCGCCCGGCGGCAACTGGAGCGCGTCACGCACTTCATCCGCGGGCGGCCCGGTCTCGACGGCGAGCAGGCGTTGCGTGCCGAGTTTTCCCTGCGCCGCGGCGTCGACGGCCCAGGCGTCCCGCTGCTGCGGCGCGGTGTAGCGGTCGGAGCTGCTGGAGCGTAGTTCACTCACGGCGGACCCCCTTCCTGTGTGGCTCCGACAATGCTCCCTGATTCTCTGTGCTTGGGGCACCCGGCACACTCGGGTCGGACGACGCTTGTGACCTTAGTATTGATGATACTAAAGTTGGCGTCGGCAAAGACGTTCGGGAGAAGGGAAGCTCGTCCGGTGAAGCGTGATGACCTGCTGAAACAGCTTTCGTCCTTCCCTGCCGATGCGGAGATCGGGGTGCGGCTCGGCAACGCCAGCCTCGACATCCCCGATGTCTCGGCCTGGGGCAAGGGCCAGTTCGTCGCTATCGAATGCCACGAGGGTGACGTCTACGACGTGATGAGGGAATGGGGCGTCCCCACCGGCCAACGCGGCAAGCTGGTGAAGAAGGACGCCTGACACCCTCGCAGATCGCGGAGACCGGCTCAGTCGTCGGTGCGGGACAGGGGGCGGAGGCGGATGCGGGTGATGGCGCGGCCGGTCACCTCGACGACCTCGGCCGTGAATTCCGGGAGGGTGACGATTTCGCCCGGCGCGGTGGGGATGTGGCCGAGGGCGGCCAGCAGCATTCCCGCGACCGTCGTGTAGTCGCCCTCGTCCTGGCCGTTGCCGTCGAAGCCGATGTCCGGCAGGTCGTGAATCGGGAAGGAGCCCGCCATCAGCAGGGCGCCGTCCGGCTCCTTGACGACGGCCTGGACGTCGCGGTCGGTTTCGTCGTAGATCTCGCCGACGATCTCCTCGACCAGGTCCTCCATGGTCACGATGCCGTCGATGGCTCCGCGCTCGTCGACGACCATGGCCAGTTGCTGGCGTTCCGCGCGCATCTGGCGCAGGGCGTCGGAGACGCGCAGCGTCTCGGGAAGGAAGAGGCCCGGCCGGGCGACCGCGTCGACCGGGCCCTCGGTGCCGACGAGGTCGCGCAGATGTACCACGCCGATGACGTCGTCGAGCCCGGCCGGGCCGACCACCGGCGCCCGGGTGTGGCCGCCGGCGATGAGCCGGTCGAGGGCGTCGCGGCAGCGCAGGCCGGTGGCGAGGGAGACCACGTCGCGGCGCGGGACGAGGATCTCCCGCAGGATGCGGTCGGCGATCTCGAAGGCTCCCGAGATGATCGTGCGCTGTTCGGCGGAGAAGTCCTGCTGCGCGGCGACCATGTCGCGGATCTCCTCGGTGCTGACCTCCTCGCGCTGCGCCCGGGGGTCGCCGCCGGCCAGCCGCACGGCCAGGTCGGTGGACTTGCTCAGCAGCCACACCGCCGGACGGGAGACCGTCGAGAGCAGGTCCAGCGGGCGGGCGACCAGCAGGGCCCATCCTTCCGTACGCTGCATCGCGATCCGCTTCGGCGCGAGCTCCCCGATCACCAGGGTGACGAAGGTCAGCACGATCGTGACCAGCACGATGGCGGTCGGCCGGGCGGCGGCACCGAGGAATCCCAGCGGCTCGATCAAAGGCTCGGACAGGGACACCGCGGCGGCCGCCGAGGCGAGGAAGCCGGCCAGCGTGATGCCGATCTGGATCGTCGCCAGGAACCGGTTGGGGTCGCGGGTCAGCCGGGCGAGCACCCGCCCGGACCGCGAGGTGCGCTCCAACTTGTGCACCTGGCTGTCACGCAGTGACACCAGGGCCATCTCACTGCCGGAGAAGGCCGCGTTCACGAGTACGAGCACCAGCACGAGCACGAGCTGCCCGCCTATGCCATCCACGACAGATACCGCTCCTCGGCGTATGGATCATGAGACCCACACGCTAGCGACAGACGGTGACCGCCGGGTGGCGCCGGGCGGAAAACCCCCCGCGACGGCTCAGCTGATCTCGTCGGCCCAGACCCGCCAGTCGTCCAGGACGCCGTAGAGCGCCGGGGTGAGCCAGCCCGGCGCCGAACGCTGGAAGACGCCCGGTTCCATCTGGCCCGCGCCGTCCGGCAGGGCGCCGACGAGGTGGGGGACCAGCTCCGTCAGGTTGGCCCAGTGGACCAGCTCGGGCTCCGCCGGCCAGGCGCCGAGGACGACCTTGGCCGGTACGCCACGGCGGTCGAGCGCCTCCAGGGTGAGCGCCGTGTGGTTGAGCGTGCCGAGCCCGGCGCGCGCCACCACGATCGTCTGCACGCCCAGCGTGGTCGCCAGGTCGGCCAGGGTCCACGCCTCGCCGGAGGGCCGTACGCCCATCGGGACCAGCAGGCCGCCGGCCCCCTCGACGAGCACGAGGTCGTGCTGGGCCGACTCGGACCGGACGGCGTCGACCACCTCGTAGAGCTCCAGCGGCGCCATGCCGGCGATCCGCGCCGCGGCCAGCGGGGCCAGCGGCTCCGGGTACGACCGCAGCGTGCGGCAGGTGTGCGGGGCGGCGAGGTGGGTGACCCGGTCGATGTCGGTGGGGTCGCCGAGGGCGGTGCCCGTCTGCCCCGGTTTGACCACCGCCACCCGCAATCCGGCGGCCTGCGCGGCCGCGGCGACGGCGGCCGTGACGACGGTCTTGCCGACGTCGGTGTCCGTGCCGGTGATGAGCACGATGCCCCGCCACTCCCCGGACTGCGCGGGCCGGGCGCGAACCTCGGACGCGGGCGCGGGAGCGGTGAGCGCGGCCACATCGGCGTCGGCGGGATCGGCGGGCCCCACGCCGGGCGAGACGGGCGCCTCCGGAAGAGAACCGGGGTCCGCGGGAGAATTCGGTATGCCGGGCGCGGGCGGGATGGTCGCGGGCGGGACCGGGCGGGGCTCCTCCTCGGGGGACTGCGGGGGAGCGGTCTGGTCGCCGGTCGTCATGGTGCGCACTCCACGATCACGTCCAGGGCGCGGTCGAAGTCCGCCGCCGAGATACCCGCGTTCAGCGTCAGTCGCAGGCGGGAGGAGCCGTCCGGTGTGGAGGGCGGCCGGAAGCAGCCCACCGCGATGTCCCGGTCGCGGCAGTCCGCCGCCCAGGCCAGGGCCGCCTCCGGCCCCGGAGCCAGCACCGACAGCACACCCGCCGCCGGTGCGGAGACCTCGAAGCCGGCCGCGCGCAGCCGGCGTACGGTGAGGGCGGCGCGCTCCCGCAGGATCGCCCGCCGGTCGTCGGCGTCGCGGGCGATGCGCAGGGCCGCGTGGACCCCGGCGACGACCGCGGGAGGCGGCGCCGTGTCGTAGATGAACGTGCGGCCCGTGTCGACGAGGTGCCGGATCAGCGGCTCGGGGCCTGCGACGACGCCGCCCGCACCGCCCAGGGACTTGGAGAGCGTGGCCGTGACGACCACGTCGGGGGCGCCCGCCAGGCCCGCCGCCGCCACGCCGCCCGCGCCCCGGTCGCCGAGCAGGCCGAGCGCGTGGGCGTCGTCGACCAGCATCAGCGCGCCGTACGCGGAGGTCACCTCGTGCAGGGCGGCGAGCGGGGCGAGGTCGCCGTCGACGGAGAAGACCGACTCGGTGACGAACACGGCGGGGCGTCCGGGACGGGCCGCGAGGATGGTCGCCAGCGCGGACGGGTCGGCGTGCGGGGCGACGACCACCTCGGCGCCCGAGCCGCGGCAGCCGTCGATCAGGGACGCGTGGTTGTAACGGTCGGAGACCAACAGCGTGCCCGGTTCGGCGAGCGCGCGGACCGCGCCGAGGTTGGCCAGGAAGCCCGACGAGTAGACCAGCGCCCGCGGAAAACCCAGCCACTGTGCGAGATCCGACTCGAGGTCGGCATGGGGCATGGTGGAGCCGCGGACGAGACGCGAACCGGTGGCGCCCAGCCCGTACGCCCGCAGTGCCTCGACCGCCGCACCCACCACCTCGGGGTGGACCGCCAGGCCGAGATAGTCGTTGCCGGCCAGGTCGACGACGGTGTCGCCGGCGGCGCGCGGCCGCAGCGTGCGGGTGAGCCCGGCCTTCGCCCGCACGCGGGCCTGGCGCTCCAGCGCCTCCTGCCAGCCCGTCACGTGCGCCCCCGCAATCACTGATCCGACCGTTTCGTCGGGGAAACTATCACTTACCACCGGCATCCCCGTGGGCCGGAATGCCTTGTAGGGTACGGGCATGCCAGAGATCCTCGACCGGGCCCGGGCCCAGGTGCTAGCTGACGGTGTCGGGCTCGACGAGGCGGGCATCCTCGCGGTGTTGCGCCTTCCCGACGAGGACCTGCCCGAGTTGCTCCAACTTGCTCACGACGTACGCATGAAGTGGTGTGGTCCCGAGGTCGAGGTCGAGGGCATCGTGTCCCTGAAGACCGGCGGCTGCCCCGAGGACTGCCACTTCTGCTCGCAGTCGGGCCTGTTCACCTCGCCCGTGCGCTCGGTGTGGCTGGACATTCCGTCGCTGGTCGAGGCGGCCAAGCAGACCGCCGCGACCGGCGCCACGGAGTTCTGCATCGTGGCCGCGGTGCGCGGGCCGGACAAGCGGCTGATGACCCAGATGCGCGAGGGCGTCGCCGCGATCAAGGAGGCGGTCGACATCCAGGTCGCGGCGAGTCTCGGCATGCTCAGCCAGGAGCAGGTCGACGAGCTCGTCGAGATGGGCGTGCACCGCTACAACCACAATCTGGAGACCTGCAAGTCCTACTTCCCCAATGTGGTCACCACCCACTCGTGGGAAGAGCGCTGGAGCACGCTGTCGATGGTCCGCGACTCGGGCATGGAGGTCTGCTGCGGCGGCATCCTGGGCCTCGGCGAGACGATCGAGCAGCGCGCCGAGTTCGCGGCGCAGCTCGCCGCGCTGGATCCGCACGAGGTCCCGCTGAACTTCCTCAACCCGCGCCCGGGCACCCCGCTGGGTGACCGCCCGGTGGTGGAGGGCAAGGACGCGCTGCGCGCGATCGCGGCGTTCCGCCTGGCGATGCCGAAGACCATCCTCCGGTACGCGGGTGGCCGCGAGATCACCCTGGGCGACCTCGGCACCAAGGAGGGCCTGCTCGGTGGCATCAACGCGGTGATCGTGGGCAACTACCTGACCACGCTGGGCCGTCCGGCCACGGCGGACATCGAGCTCCTTCAGGAGCTCAAGATGCCCGTCAAGGCGCTGTCGGCGACCCTGTGACGGTCCTGGTGTGGTGCGACCGGTGCGGTGAGGAGGCCGATCGGGGCGACCACCGTGCCTGCGCCGCCGCCCGGCGGCTGGAGCCCCCGCGCTACTGCCCCGACTGTCGGCGCCGGATGAAGGTGCAGGTCGTCCCGACCGGCTGGACGGCCACCTGCGTCGAGCACGGCGTCCGCCATTCCTGAGGTGCTGCGCGGCAGGTTGGTGACGCTGCGGCCGGCGACCGAGGATGATGTGCCCGCGCTGGCCGCCGTGCGGGCCACGCCGCAGGTCATGGCCCGCTGGGGTGGCGGCGACCTCGCCGGCGAGATCCGCGAAGCGATCGCCGAGAAGGGCCTGCACTACCTGGCCGTCTGCCTGGACGGCCGGGTAGTGGGCGCGATCCAGTGGGCCGCCGAGGAGGACCCGGAGTACCGGCACGCGAGCATGGACATCTTCCTCGACCCGTCGGTGCACGGCCGCGGCGTCGGCACGGACGCGGTGCGGACCCTCGCCGTCCACCTGGTCGACCACGAGAGGTTCCACCGGCTGGTGATCGACCCGGCGGCCGACAACGAGGCGGCGATCCGCTGCTACGCGAAGGTGGGGTTCAAGCCCGTCGGGATCATGCGCCAGTACGAGTGCGGCGCCGACGGCACCTGGCACGACGGCCTGCTCATGGATCTGCTGGCCGCCGAGCTGGTGCGCTGACGAAGGCTAGGTGCGGTCGAGCGCGACCGGCGGGACACCGGCCAGGTCGAGGCGGTCGCCGAGGATCACCGCGGCGGCGCGGACGAGCTGCGAGATCCGATCGACCTCGGTGACGTGGAAAGCGGCGGCGGGCAGGTCGTCGGAATCCGAGCGGGCGACCACGAGCACCAGGCCGGCGCGGCCGAACGGCGCCACCGCATACCGGGTGCCGTCGGTGCCGGTCATCGGGCGGGCCCGCAGCGGGGTGATCTCCGGCAGGTGCAGCGGGGAGGGGGCGCGCCAGCTCGCGCACGCAGGCGTCGGCTCGCTGCCGTGCGGCAGGCGCAGCGACGGCTCGTCGGCGGGCACACGGGGCGCGGCCGTGCGGGCGGCCCAGTCGGCCGGCACCATCGCGGCGGCGGCCCAGTCGGCGGCGAGCAGGGCCGGCACGGCGTCCACCAGGGTCGCGAGCCCCTCCACCGGATTCGCGGCGATCTGAGCCAGCAGCTCGGCGTCGTGGCCGCCGGAGACCGGCGCGCCGATCGCCTTCCAGACGCCGTCGACCTGCACCCCGGGGATGGCGGCGAGGCCGGCGAGGAGCCGCTCGACACGGGACGCGCCCGGCCAGACGACCGTGAAGTCGTCGACGGCCCGGCCCCCGAGGCGCTCCAGCACCACCACCTGGACGATGTCGGCACCGGCGACACCGAGTGTGCGCGCCACCTGGCCGAGGGCACCCGGGCGGTCCGGCAGAGTGACCCGTACCCGCAACAACATGCGACTCCTCCCGTCTGCGACCTGGCACGGCGGTGCCGTCGTCATGTGGCCTTCAGCCTGCCCTAACGGCGTTTCGCGACTGTTGCACCGCTGTGTCCCGGCCGTCAAAGCACGTGTCCCGCCGTCGCGCGTCCCGCCCGTCGACGCACCCCTGGAGGGTAGGACGGCTCAGGCGGAGGCGCGACGGACCAGATGGGTGTCGAGCAGAACGTGGGAATTCTCGACGGGTTCCTGACGGATCCGGCTGACCAGCAACTCCGCCATGCGCCGGCCCATCTCCTCGACGGGCTGGTGCACGGTCGAGAGCGGCGGCTCGCACTGCCGGGCGGACGGCGCGTCCTCGAAGCCGACGACCCGCACGTCCTGCGGCACCCGTCGGCCCGCCTCGCGCAGGGCGCGCAGGGCGCCGCTCGCCATCAGGTCGGAGGCGGCGAAGACGGCGTCGAGGCCGGGCTCGCGGGCCAGCAGGGCGCGCATCGCGGCCGCGCCGCCGTCCTCGGTGAAGTCGCCGTACGCGATGAGCCCGGCGCCGGGCACGGCGGTGCGGTAACCGGCGAGCCGGGCGCGGCCGACCTCCATGTCCTGGGGGCCGGCGACGGTCGCGACCCGGCCGGCGCCGCCGGCGATCAGATACTCGACGGCCTTGCGGGCGCCGGCCGCGTTGTCGACGTCGACGAAGTAGTCGTCGTCGTGCGGCTCGGACGGCCTGCCGCCGAGCACGAACGGCATCCCCCGCTCGCGCAGCAGCTTCGGCAGCGGATCCTCGTCGTGCAGCGAGAGCAGCAGCACGCCGTCGACGTGCTGGCTGGTCAGGTGGGCTTCGACGCGTTCGCGCTGCGCGGGCGAGGCCACCATGGCCAGCCACAGTTGCAGCGGCGTCTCCAGCAGGGCCGCGTTGATGCCGCGCAGCACCCCGGCGAAGAACGGTTCGCCGAAGACGCGCTCCTGCGACTCCGACACGACCAGGGCGACCGAGTCCGTCCGTTGGGTCACCAGGGAGCGCGCGGCGCGGTTGGGCACGTAGCCCAGCTCGATGATCGCCGCCTCGACGGCCGCCCTGGCCTGCGGGCTGACCTGGGAGGATCCGTTCAGGACGCGGGACGCGGTGCCCCGGCCCACCCCGGCGCGCGCCGCCACGGCGTCGAGCGTCGGGCGGCCCGGGGAGCGGGCGGGCTGCCTCGTCATGAGCGCATTATTCTCCAGCCGGACGATAGCCGCCCGCCCTAGGGCGGCCGGAGCGCATAGGGTGGCGGCATGATCTGCCGCGCGTGTCGCGAGCAACGGCACAAGGACTGCAGGGGTGGGTCCTGGTGTGACTGCCAGCACCGGCCCGTCGTACCGACGCCGCCGGTCACCGGGCCGGCCTCGCCATGATCCTCGAAGACCTGCTGGAGCGCTACCCGCGCCGCGCGGAGCCGACGCTGCGGGTCAACTTCGTCGCCGCCGTCGACGGCGCCGTGACGATCGACGGCAGGTCGAGCGCGCTGGGCGGGCCGGGCGACAAGCAGATCTTCGACCTGCTGCGGATGACCTGCGACGCCCTGGTCGTCGCGGCGGGCACGGTCCGCACGGAGAACTACGACGCGTTGCGCCTCGACGAGGCGGGTCGCGCCTGGCGCCGGGCACGGGGACTGCCCGAGTTTCCGCTCATGGTGGTCGTCTCGGGCTCGCTGGACCTCGACCCCGCCCAGCTCGTCTTCGCCGACGCGCCGATCCGGCCGCTGGTCGTGACGGGCGCGGGCCAGGCGCCGCCGCCGGGGCTGGCAAAGGTCGCCGAGATCCTCACCCTCGGTGACGATGCGGTGGACCTGGCGGCGATGGTCGCGGAGTTGCACCGGCGCGGCGCGACCCAGATCCTGTGCGAGGGCGGGCCCCGGCTCTTCGGGGCGCTGATCGCGGCCGACCTGGTCGACGAGGTCTGCCTCACCGTGTCTCCGCTGCTCACCGGCGGTGGCGCGGGCCGGATCGCGGCCGGCCCGGACGGTCATCCGCCGCGGCGGATGGCCCTGCGCAGCGTCCTGTCCGACGACGACATGCTCTTCCTCCGGTACGTCCGCAGCCACTGACGGGGGACACGCGGTCCGACAAGTGTCGTACCTCTGGTGCAACATGATCGGCGTGTCTGTCGAAGCGAGCGAAGCAAGCGAACCGGTCGGGCGGGTCCTGGGCACCGCCGACGCCACCCCGTTGCAGTTCTGGACGGCGGTGACGCCGGGCAGCTACCTGCAGCTCGACGACGTGGTCGTGACCCGTCGCGACCTGCCCGACCGCGAGCCGGTGACGATCGCCGGCGTGGTCACCCAGGTCCGGGCCCGGCACGAGGGCGCGCAGTTCGACTCGGACGTGTTCGCGATCGCCGAGGGCACGCTGCCCGCCCTGGTCCAGGAGGCGGCCGAGGTCACCACCACCCGGGTCGACCCCGAGCTCTACGTGCCGCCGGCCCCGGGCGCGATCGTGCACCGGGCCTCCGGGGCGGCCCGTGACGCGGCGCTGCACTTCGACCGGATGGAACGCCGGGTCCCGATGGGCACCGGCCGCGACGGCGTGCCCGTGTTCCTCAATGCCGACTTCCTCGACGGCACCCGGGGCGCGCATGTGTCCATCTCCGGCATTTCCGGCGTGGCGACCAAGACGAGCTTCGCGACGTTCCTGCTCTACTCGGTGTTCCGGTCCGGCGCGCTCGGCGCCGACGGTGCCAACGCCCGGGCGCTGATCTTCAACGTCAAGGGTGAGGACCTGCTCTTCCTCGACCACGCCAACACCAAGCTCGACGAGCCGACCACCGCGGCGTACAAGCTGCTCGAGCTGCCCGCGACGGCGTTCCCGGACGTCCGGGTCTATGCGCCGCCCCGGGCCAACGACTCGTCCGGCGCCCCCGACGTCAGCAGCCGGCTGACCGGGGTCGACAGCTTCTACTGGACGCTCGAGGAGTTCTGCGCCGACCGGCTCCTGCCGTACGTGTTCGCCGACGCCGACGACGAGCGTCAGCAGTACACGATGGTGGTCCACTCGGTGACCGCCCATCTGGCCCGCCATGCCGTGCCGGCCGAGGGCGGGATCAGCATCGACGGCCGCCGCCTGGGCGGCTACGGCGACCTGGTCGACCACATCGTCGACCAGCTCACCGACGACGAGACCCGGTCGATGTGGGCGGGCAGCGCGGTCAACATGGGCACGGTCAACGCGTTCGCCCGGCGGCTGATCGGCAGCAAGCGCGACCTGTCCCGGCTCATCCGCGGCGACCTCGCGGCCCGCCGCCCGCACCGGATCAAGACCGCGGAGAGCGCCCAGGTCACCGTCGTCGACCTGCACAACCTTCCCGACCGCGCGCAGCGCTTCGTGGTCGGCGTGACGCTCAAGACGGAGTTCGACGACAAGGAGAAGTCGGGCACCGGACGGCCGCTGCTGTTCGTCGTCCTCGACGAGCTCAACAAGTACGCCCCGCGCGAGGGATCGTCGCCGATCAAGGAGGTGCTGCTCGACATCGCCGAGCGGGGCCGCTCGCTCGGCGTCATCCTCATCGGCGCGCAGCAGACCGCCAGCGAGGTCGAGCGCCGGATCGTGACGAACTCGGCGATCAGGGTCGTCGGCCGCCTTGACCCGGCCGAGGCCTCCCGCCCGGAGTACGGCTTCCTGCCCCCGGCCATGCGCCAGCGCGCCCTGCTGGCCCGGCCGGGCACGATGTTCGTCAACCAGCCCGACATCCCGGTGCCGCTCTGCGTGGAGTTCCCGTTCCCGGCCTGGGCCACCCGCAAGTCGGAGTCCGGGCCACCGCCGGTGGGCACCCAGCGCTCGATCGTGCAGAGTGTCGATCCGTTCACCGTCGTCGGCGGCCGTGGCGGCGCCGCACTCGACCGCGGCGGAAAACCGGTGCCCAGTCCACACGACGACGACATTCCGTTCTAAGGTTCGGCGATGCGCATCCTGCACACGTCCGACTGGCATGTCGGAAAGGTCCTCAAGGGACGGGCCCGGCTCGACGAGCACATCCGGGTGCTCGCCCAGGTCGTGGAGATCGCCCGGGCGGAGCGGCCGGACCTGGTCGTCATCGCCGGCGACCTCTACGACACGGCCGCGCCCTCGCCGGATTCGACCCGGGTGGTGACCCGGGCGCTGTCGGCGCTGCGGCAGACGGGTGCGCGAGTGGTGGCGATCGGCGGCAACCACGACAACGGGCCCGCGCTGGACGCGCTGCGGCCGTGGGCCGACGCGGCGGGCATCGAGCTGCGCGGCTCCGTCCGCGACAAACCGGACGACCTGATCATCCGGGGCGAGACGGCGACCGGCGAGCGGTGGCAGCTCGCCGCCCTGCCGTTCCTGTCCCAGCGCTACGCGGTCCGCGCCGTGGAGATGTACGAGCTGACCGCGGCCGAGGCCACCCAGACGTACGCCGACCACGTCGCCCGCCTGATCGCCCGCCTGGCCGAGGGCTTCGCCGAGCCCGGCGTGATCAACCTGCTCACCGCCCACCTCACCGTCGTCGGCGCCAGCGCCGGCGGCGGCGAGCGGGAGGCGCACACGGTGATGGGCTACGCGGTCCCGGCCACGGTCTTCCCGCCGAACGCCCACTACGTCGCCCTGGGTCACCTGCACCGCGCGCAGCGGGTCATCGGCCCCTGCCCGGTGCGTTACAGCGGCAGCCCGCTCGCCGTCGACTTCGGCGAGGAGGAGAACGTCTGCTCGGTCGCGATCGTCGACGTCTCCACCGACAAGGCCGCACGGGTCCGCGACGTGCCGGTGACCTCGGCGCGCACCCTGCGGACGGTCCGGGGCAGTCTGGAGCAGCTCGCCACGGTGAACCTTCCGGATGCGTGGCTGCGCGTCTACGTCCGGGAGACGCCGCGGGTCGGGCTGCGCGAGGACGTGCAGGAGTTGCTTCCCCAGGCGCTCGAGGTGCGCATCGACCCCGACATGGTGCCCGACAAGGCCGGTGAACGGATGGCCCAGCGCGCCGGCCGCTCGCCGCGCGAGCTCTTCGGCGACTACCTGGACAGCCGCGGCAACGCCGAGGAAGGCGTCCGCGAACTCTTCGACGAGCTGTATGACGAGGTGAGCACGCAGCAATGAGGCCTTTGCGGCTCGACATGGCCGGGTTCACGGTGTTCCGCGACGAGACCACCGTCGACTTCACCGACGCCGACTACTTCGCCCTGGTCGGCCCGACCGGCTCCGGCAAATCCACCGTGCTCGACGGCATCTGCTTCGCCCTCTACGGCACGGTGCCGAGGTGGGGCGGCAGCCGCGGCATCGGCAACGCGCTCGCCCCGTCGGCGACCGAGGCCCGGGTGCGGCTGGTGTTCGAGTCCGCCGGCTCGCGGTATGTCGCGACCCGGGTGGTGCGCCGCGACGGCCGCGGCAACGTCAAGACCGCGGGCGCGGGACTGCAGCTCATGCCGCCGGGCTTCGACGTCACCCGGCTCGACACCGGCATGAGCCTCGACGACCTCGGTGACGTGCTGGCCGGCACCCCGGCGGAGATGGACCGGGCGATCGTGGAGGCGGTCGGCCTGCCGTACGAGCAGTTCACTAGCTGCGTCGTGCTGCCGCAGGGCCAGTTCGCCGACTTCCTGCACGCCAAGCCCGCCACCCGGCAGCAGATCCTGGTCAACCTGCTCGGTCTGCACGTCTACGAGGAGGTGCAGACCCGCGCGTCCACCCGGGCGACCCGGGCGGAGGCCCAGCTCGCCGTGGTCGACCAGGCCCTGGCCGCCCTCGCCGACGCCGACGACGAGGCGGTCGACGCCGCGGCGGCCCGGCGGGACGCGATGCGCGAACTGACCGGCGAGGTCGAGGCCGCCATGCCGCGGCTGCGGGCCGCGCGAGAGCGCGAGGCCGAGCTGGCCGCCGCCCGCGACGCCGTCGCGGCGGAGCTCGCCGTGCTGGCACGGGTCGCGGCGCCGGAGGGCAGCGCACGGATCGCCGAGGCCGCGGCCACCGCCCGGGTCGCGGCCGAGGACGCGGCGACGGCCGTGCGGGCCGCCGAGGAGCGCGAGGAGAAGGTACGCGGAGAGCTGGCGGCGGCGGGCGACGCGGGCTCGCTGGGGCTGCTCCTGGACCGCCACGTCGAGTGCGACCGGCTGACCGGCCAGGCGGAGTGGTTCGCCGGCGAGGTGTCGGTCGCCGAGGTCGAGCACAGGGACGCGGTCGCCGCGGCGGAGCTGGCCCGCTCGGCGCATCTCGGCGCCGAGCAGCTTCTCGAACAGGCCCGGCTGGACTACACCACGGCACAGGCCATGGACCGCGCCGCCGCCCTGCGGTCGCATCTCAGCGCCGGGCACGACTGCCCGGTGTGCGCCCAGCCGGTGACGACCGTGCCGCCGATGCCGGAGGGCTCGGCGGTGGAGGCGGCCGAGCGTCAGGGCAAGGCGGCGCGCGCGGCGGCGGACGTGGCGTCGACGGCCTGGAAGCAGCGCGACGCCGTCGCCCGGGAGCTGGAGCGCGGCCTGGACCGCAAGCGGGCCCAGTTCGAGCAGCACAAGGCCCGCCTCGCCGAGGTGACGGCGGGACTCGCCGACTCGCCCGGCGTCGAGGCGCTGCGGGCCCGGCTGGCGGAGCTGACCAAGCTCCAGCGCCGGCTCGACGAGGCCGGCGCGGAGGTGCGCTCCGCCCGGGAGACACACCGCGGGGCCCAGGCGGCGGTCGCCGCCGCCGAGGAGCGGCAGCGTACGGCGTGGCGTTCGTTCGACCACGTCCGTGATCTCGTGGCCCGGTTCGGGCCGCCTCCGGCCGACCGGGACGATCTCGCGGGCGCCTGGACGGCCCTGGTCGAGTGGGCGCGGGAGTCGGCGCGCCGCCGCGAGGTGGCCCGCGACGAGGCGGCCGCCGCCCTCGAGGCCGCGCAGGACGAGACCCGGCAGACCCGCGCGGCCGTCGCCGGCCTCTTCACCGACCGGGGCCTGCCGGCCCCCGCGGGTGGTACGGACGCCGACCTGATCCGCGCGGCGGCGGTCGCCGCCGAGCGGGCCGAGGCGGCCTGGCAGCGCCTCGCCGACCGCCGCGAACAGGCCCGCGAGTATGCCGAACAGCGGGCGGGCCTGGTGCGCGACGGCCGGGTAGCCAAGTCCCTCGCCGGGCACCTGCGGGCCAACAACTTCGAGCGCTGGCTCCTGGAGGAGGCACTCGACCTGCTCGTGGACGGCGCCTCGCGGATCCTTCGCGAGCTCACCGGCGGCCAGTACGACCTGATGCACGACAAGGGCGAATTCTTCGTCGTCGACCACCACGACGCCGGGCTGCGCCGGGCGGTGCGGACCCTGTCGGGCGGCGAGACGTTCCAGGCGTCGCTGGCGCTGGCCCTTGCCCTGTCCGAGCAACTGGCCGGGATGTCGACGACGGCGGCGAGCCTCGAGTCGATCGTGCTGGACGAGGGCTTCGGCACGCTCGACGCGGCGACGCTCGACGTGGTGGCGGCGACCCTGGAGAACCTGGCCGCCCGCGGCGACCGGATGGTCGGCGTCGTCACGCATGTGCACGCCCTGGCCGAGCGGGTGCCGGTCCGGTTCGAGGTGCACAAGGACGCGCGCACCGCGCACGTGGAGAGGGTCGGCTTGTGAGGATGTTCGTCGACGCCTGGGATCCTGCGTACGGGGCGTCGTTCGAGGGCGGGGGCGCCGCCGACGGGCCGGCCTCGCCGAGCAGCGCGCAGGTCGACACGGACGTCGAGGTGCCCGCCGCGCAGTGGGCCCCGATCGACGTGCCGGCGGGTGTGCGCTGCCCCGACGTGGTGTTCCTCGTCGACGGCGTGCGCCGTAACGACGCCGGGCTCTGGACGGCCGAGGAGGACGGGCTGTCCTATGCCGGCCTCGCCGCCTCGTACGCGGCCGGCGTCGTCCGCTGCGACCTGCGCCGGGGAGTGGCCGAGTTGGCGGGGGCACGGGTGGCCCGGGGTCTGTTCACCGCGAGCCCGTCGGCGGAAGACGTGCAGGCCGGCTCGGTGCGCTACGAGGTGCACCGGGTCAGCGGCACCGGCGAGGCGAGCAAGCTGCCGGCGGCCGTTCAGGCGCCGCTGACCGCCCTGGAGATCGACATTTCGGGGGAGGCCCGCAGTCACGGCTCGGACGGCGCCGACCTGCTCGTGGTCGACGGTCCGCTGCGCAACCGCCGCCAGTTGCCGCGCACCATCGGGTACGTGAAGACCCAGCAGAAGCAGTATCTGCCGGCCCAGCTCACCCCGGTCGTGACCGGGCTGCGCCCCGGCCAGCGGACGCCGGTCTTCGCGCTCGGCACGGTCTGGGGCGGCTGGTCGTGGTATCTGCGCCTGCCCGGCGCCTCGGGGGCGCCGTGGTCGGGCATCGTCCGGGTGGAGTGCTCGCCGGATCTGACGCCCGCGCAGGCCGTCGAGCTCGCCGGGCTGTCCGGGGCGACGCTGCCG